>DATAYZ010000050.1:0-44688 GCA_036272295.1 Steroidobacteraceae bacterium | reverse complement strand
AGAGCATCGCCTTTACACGGCGAGGGTCGGGGGTTCGATCCCCTCAGCACCCACCACCAGCGGAGTGGTAGTTCAGCTGGTTAGAATACCGGCCTGTCACGCCGGGGGTCGCGGGTTCGAGTCCCGTCCACTCCGCCATTTTCCCCCGGGGGCTCGACGCGACGCATCGCCGCGGACGCGCCTTCGGGGCCGGATAGGTGGGTCATGCTGCAATCGATACACGATAAGTTGAAGGGTTGGTTGGCGGGTGTGGTGCTGGGCGCCATCGGCCTGGTGTTCGTCTTTTGGGGCATCAACTGGACGCTGTCCGCACCGACCTATGCGGCCAAGGTCAACGGCGTCGAGATCTCCGCGAACCAGGTGCGCGAGGCGTACCAGCGGGAGCTCGCGCAGGTCGAGCGCCAGACGAACGGCAATCTCAGCGACGGCGAGCGCGCGCTGATCAAGAGCCGCGTGCTGGATCAATTCGTCGACGGTGAGGCGCTGGTGACCCGCGCGGACTCGCTCGGCTACCGCGTGAGCGACGAGGAGATCCTCAAGGCCGAATGCCGCGTGCCGGCGTTCCAGGTGGACGGCAAGTGCGACTACGCGCACGCGGTGGCGTTGATTCGCGCGCAGGGCCGCTCCCCCGAGGAGATCCAGGCGATGTTCGCAAGCGACGTGAAGCGCGAGCAGCTCGATCGGGCGCTCAACTCGACCAGCTTCGCGACACCGAGCGAGGTCAAGCAGATCCTCGCGCTCACCCTGCAGCAGCGCGAAGTGGCCTGGATGACCGTGTCGGCGGACAAGTACGCGGCCGGAGCCGATCCGGACGAGGCGGCCATCAAGGCCTACTACGATGCGCACAAGGGCGCCTACATGACGCCGGAGACGGTGGACCTGCGCTACGTCGAGCTGAGCCTTGCGCAGTTGAGCTCGAAGGTCGTGGTCAACGACGAGCAGCTCAAGACGTATTACGAAGAGCAGAAGACGAAGACGCCGGAGCGCTTCGTGCAGCCCGAGCAGCGCCGCATCAGCCACATCCTGTTCATCGTCGACGACCCCAAGGACGACGCCGCCGCCAAGGCCAAGGCGGATGCCGCCCTGAAGCGCGCTCAAGGCGGCGAGGACTTCGCCAAGCTCGCCAAGGATCTGTCGCAGGACGAAGCGTCGGCGAAGCAGGGTGGTGATCTCGGCTGGCAGGAGCGCAAATCCATGATTCCCGCACTGGGCGACGCCGCGTACGCCATGAAGCCCGGCGAGATTCGCGGGCCCATCAAGACCAAGTTCGGCTATCACATCGCGAAGCTCGACGACATCAAGCCGACCGCCGTGAAGAGCTTCGAGGAGGCGAGGGCGGAGCTCGAGGACGAGTATCGCAAGGATGCCGCCGAGCGCATGTTCAACGACGCGCAGGAGCAGCTCGCCGACGCCGCGTTGCAAAACACCGGCGACATCGACGTGGTCGCCCGCAAGGCCGGGCTCACGGCCGTCGACGTTCCCGGCTTCAGCCGCACCGACGGCGGGGGCGCGCTCGGCAAGGCGCCCGCGGTCATCGAGGCCGCGTTCAGCTCCGACGTGCTCGATGGGCATCTGAGCTCGATCGTCGAGATCGACAAGGGACGGGGCGTCGTGCTGCGCGCGACCAACCACAAGCTGCCGCAGCAAAAGCCGCTCGCCGAGGTGCGCGCCCAGGTCGTCGCGGCCTTGAAGAAGCAGCAGGGCGCGGAGCTCGCGACGGAGGCGGCCCAGGGAGCCATCAAGCGGCTCGAGGCGGGGGATTCGTGGGACGCCGTGGCCAAGGGCCTGGGAGTGACGACTCAAGCGCCGAAATTCGTCTCGCGGGGCGATCAGGACGTCCCGTTGCACGTCCGTACCACCGCGTTCGGTGCGCCCAAGCTCGAGGGCAAGACCGCGTATTACTCCGCCCCGCTCGACAACGGGGATGAGGCGGTGATCGCCTTGAGCGCCGTGCGGGAGCAATCCGGGGACTCCAAGCAGGAGCTCACCGACATGCGCTTGCAGCTCGCCGCTCAGCTCGCATCCACCGAGGCCGAGAGCTACGCGGTCGGGGCGCGTGCCGACTCCAAGGTCATCCTCAATCCCCAGGCGCTCGAATAGAGCGCCGCCAGGTCCCCGGGCTCCGGAAGAAGCGTGAGCCACGGTGACGGGCCGCGAATGAGCATGGGCGGGTGATGGCCGAGCTGCTGCACCATTTTTCGGATTGGTACCTCGCCACCCTCGCCGCGGGAGGCTACTGGCTGATCGCCGGATTGATGGCCCTCGAGAGCACCTTCGTGCCGATTCCGAGCGAGGTCATCATTCCGCCCGCGGCTTATCTCGCGCACACCCAGGGGCAGCTCTCGTTCACGGGCGTCGTGATCGCCGGCACGATCGGGTCGTGGGCCGGAGCGGCGCTCATGTACTGGGCGGCACGTCTGCTCGGCTATCCCGTGATCGTGCGCTTCGGGCGGTACGTCGCGATCACCCCCGCGAAGCTCGCGCTCGCGGAGCGCTGGTGCGCACGCTACGGCGTCGCAGGGGTGTTCCTGTCCCGGCTGCTGCCGGTGATCCGGCATCTCATCGGCATTCCAACGGGGCTCCTGCGCCTCGACTTCCGGCACTACGCGCTCTCGACCTTGCTCGGGTCGCTCCTCTGGTGCACGGTCCTCGCCTGGCTGGGTCGGACGGTGGGCGAGCATCCGGAGCTCATCGCGGGCTCGCTGCACCGGTTCTTTCTGCTCGTATTGGCGGTGGCGGCGGTGCTGGCGGCGCTCTACTACGCGTTCGTGCGGCGCGTTGCGAGGGGATGACGGCGCAGGATGGCGGCGGCATGGCGCTCGAATGGCCACCCGTGTAGACTACACGGGTAATCAACACGGGTCGTCCCTCCCTACATGCGCGCTCCACCATTCGACCGTGATGCCCCCAAGCGGACCGTCAGCGTCACGCTGAATTCCGAGCTCTATGCGCACGCAAAGGATCTGGGCATCAACGTCTCGCAGGTGGCAGAGCGCGCCGTGGAGCGCGCGTACTGCGACCGGTTGAGCGAGCTGCATCGCGCAGAGCTCGCCCAGGACCTCGCTGCCCTGGAGACTTACGCGGATCGTCACGGAGATTTCGCGGAGCTCGCGCGCGCCCACTACGAGCACGATGATGATTCAGTTTGATGTTTTCCAGAATCCGATAACGCGTGCGCGGACCGCCTATCCGCTGGTCGTCGTGCTGCAGTCCGACGCCACCTCGAGCCGGCGCAACGTGATCGTCGCGCCGCTGGTGCCGTCCACCGCCCTGGCCAAGGTGGCGGGTAGGCTGACCCCGATCGTGTCGATCGACGGGCAAAAATGGGTGGTGTTGGTGCCGTCACTCGCGGGCGTACGCGGGCCTGACCTCGGAAAGTTCACCGGATCGTTGGCAGGCGCGCGCGATGCGCTGCTCGCCGCCGTCGATTTTCTCTTCTTCGGTGTCTGAGGCGTCAGAGGTCGCCGCGTCCCGGCGTGTCGCCGGGACACGGTCAACTCAGGTGGCGCGGCCCGACCCCGCCGGCAGCGGCACGGCCAACGGATACTTGGCAAAGATGGCCGCCGTGCCCGCGCTGATCTTGGCCTCGGCCTGCGGTCCGGTCAGATCGGAGACGTTCTGGCTGGCCGCCGCGTGCCAGATCGGCGTACGCGACTTCGCGTCGAAAATGTCCACCGCGATGCGGGTCTCATCGCTCACGTAGGGGTAGTCCCAGCCCCAGGCGCCGTAGAAGCCGCCGTGGCGGCCCCAGCCCCCGCCCCACCCGGGCCCAAAGCCCGCGTAGTAATCATTGAACACCTGACGCGAGCCCATGGCGTAGCCGACGACGCAGTCGGCATTGGCCCGCTCGACGCGCTGCAGACCCTTGGCAGAGAGATTGGACTCGATCGCCGTCCGGAGGCGCTCCGCGTTCAGCGGGTTGCCATAGGCGGCCGGCTGGTCGGCGTTGGCCACGTGCTCCGGCGCGAACGCATACGTGTGACACATCGCCACCGACAAGTTGGGGTTGGCGTCGGTTCTCACGGGAATCGTGGTACAGGCGCAGACACCGACCGCGAGGGCGCCGGCGACCGCAAGGCTCAACAGCTGGCGATTTGACATAACGTTACCCATCCTTACCGACCGAGAGCGAAAAATCGCCCGAGACCCATTCTCCTCCCAACCCTTGCCGAGCGCTGTCGGCCAAAGGCCGGTTTACCTAAGGAGGCCAACGTGACTGCGTTGATTCGGTTGACATACCACGCCGATCAGCCGCTATCTCCGTCGGAAGGGAAGCTCATGCCCACGGTGTGGTATCCCCCATCCACGTAGAGGACCTCTCCGCTGATGCCGGCGGCGAGGTCCGAGCAAAGAAAGGCAGCGGCGTTGCCCACATCGTCCAAGGTCACGTTGCGGCCGATGGGGGCGGTCGCTGCGACATGGGCCAGCATTTTGCGGAATCCGGGAATTCCGGCGGCCGCCAGCGTCTTGATCGGGCCGGCCGAGATGGCATTGACCCGGATGCCGCCCGGGCCGAGATCCGCGGCCAGGAAGCGCACGTTCGCCTCCAGACTGGCCTTCGCGAGCCCCATGACGTTATAGCCGGGAATGGAGCGTACGGCGCCGAGATACGTCAGGGTGAGTATCGACCCCCCCCGGCCTTGCATGAACGGGACCGACTCGCGCGCGAGGGCGGTGAGGCTGTAGCTCGAGACGTCGTGCGCCGTCCGAAATCCCTCCCGGGTCGTCGCTTCCGTGAACGTGCCGGTGAGCGCCTCGCGCGGGGCGAAGGCCACCGCGTGGACGAGGATGTCGAAAGCATCCCAGCGGGTCTTCAGGTGCGCGAAGCCACCTGCGATCTGCTCGTCCGAGGCCACGTCCATGACGAAGGTGATGTCCGAGCCGAGATCCTTGGCGAGAGGCACCACGCGGTCGGTCATGCGATCGATGTGCGAGAAGGCGAGCTCGGCGCCCTCGCGGCGCATGGCTTGCGCGATGCCCCAGGCGATCGAGCGGTCGGTGGCGAGTCCGACGATGAGCGCGCGCTTTCCACTCAAGAATCCCATGCTTACCCCTGTTGGCCCTTGGCATCCACGTACATGACGATGCGCTGTCCGGCCCTGATCTGATGGTGTTGATTGATTCCGTTCCAGCTCTTCAGCTGCGAGACCGAGACCTGGAACTGGTGCGAGATGCTGTACACGGTATCGCCCCGGCGCACCGTGTAAAGCACGCGCCGTCCGCTCGCTCCGCCTTCCTCCCGGAAGCGGCGCGAGCTCGCCTTGATGACCAATCTCTGTCCCTTGACGAGTGCGTCCGAGGCGCCGAGATTGTTGAGCCGCGCGAGCGTCGAGACCGCGACGCCGTGGTTGCGCGCGATGCTGGAGAGCGTCTCGCCGGCACGCACCCGATACACGATCTGGCGCTCCCGCCGCCCGCCGCCCGCCGGCTCGGGCCGGTCCACGCGCGCGGCGGCCAATACCACCTTGTCCGGCAGCTCGCCGCCCTGCTCCGGGATCCGCAAGGTCTCGCCCACCGCCACCTTGCCGCCCTTGAGATCGTTGATCTTGGCGATCACCGTCGCCGAGGTGCCGTATTGCCGCGCGATGGTGGCCAGCGACTCGCGGCGCTCCACCTCGTGCGCCACGTAGCGTACGCGGTCGTCGGGGCCGACGGTCTTGAGCGCCGCCTCGAAGCCGTCGGCATTGTCGATCGGCACCAGCATGCGGTGCGGGCCGTCAGGGTCGGTCGCCCAGCGGTTGTAGCCGGGATTGAGCGCCACCAGCTCATCGTAGCTCGTGCCCGCGAGCTGCGCGGCGATCTTGAGGTCGATCTGCGAGCCCGTGTCGATCACCGCGAAGTAGGGCTCGTTCGGGATCGAGGCGAACTCCAGCCCGTAGCGCTCGGGCTCGGCCATCAGGCGCTTCATGGCGAGCAGCTTGGGCACGTACGCGCGGGTTTCCGGCGGCAGCTTCAGATGCCAGAAATCGGCGGGCTTGCCGTGTGCGCGGTTGTAATCGAGCTCGCGCTGCACGCGCAGCTCGCCGACGTTGTATGCGGCGATCGCCAGCAGCCAATCGCCATCGAACTGATCGTGCAGCGCCTGCAGGTAGTCGAGCGCGGCGCGCGTCGACTCGATCACGTCCCGGCGGCCGTCGTACCACCAATTCTGCCTGAGCCCGTAGCGTTGCCCGGTGTCTGGAATGAACTGCCACAGGCCCGATGCGCGGCTCACGGAGTAGGCGAACGGCTCGTAGGCGCTCTCCACCACCGGCAGGAGCGCGAACTCCATCGGCATGCCGCGCGCCTCGACCTCGGTCACCACGTGATACATGTAGCGCTGCGCGCGCTGGAACGTGCGCTCGAGGTAGTCCGGATTGTGCTGGAACCACGCCAGCTGCTGATCGATGGCGGGCTCCTGCACCTCGTTGAGCGCGAATCCGGCGCGCATGCGGTCGAAGAGATCGTCGTAGTCCTCGCCGTTGTGATGCTGCCATTCGCTCGGCATGGTGAGCGAGGGCGTCGCCCCGGCGGCATTCTCGGCTTCGTCGGGCGGCGTGACCGATATGTTCGTGCTCGGAGGAGGCGGCGCGACGATCCGCTCGACCGGCTTTTGCGCCTCATGGGCACAGGCCGCGAGCAGCAGCGCGAGGACGGCCGACGAGAATGTGTTCTTGAGTCCCCGCACGGGCCTTACCGGAACCGATCTTTCCAGGCGCGCAGCTCGCCGAACACGTCGGCTCGCCCGGAGAGCGGCCGGCCCGCGTGGCTCGCGGCGGCCGCCGCGACCACGGGATCGTCGCAGCGCAGGAAGGGGTTCACCCGATTCTCGAGGGCGATGGTCGAGGGAAGGCTGGGCTCGTCGCGAGCGCGCACGCGCTCGACCTCGCCCGCGTAGCCGGCGGCGGCGCCGTTGTCCGGGTCGACCGCCAGCGCAAACCTCAGGTTGGCGGCGGTGTACTCGTGACCGCAATAGACCCGCGTGTCCCCCGGCAAAGCGCGGAGTCGGCTCAACGAAGCGCTCATCTGCAGAGGCGTACCCTCGAACATTCGGCCGCAGCCGGCGCTGAACAACGTATCGCCGCAGAACAACGCGCCATGACCCCAAAAAGCGATGTGACTTACCGTATGCCCGGGTACGTGCAAAATCTCGAATGAAAGTCCCAGGTCCGCGAGATCGCACCGATCGCCGTCCCCGAGCGGGTGCAGTGAGACGCCGATCCGAGGGTCCTTCGGGCCATACACCGGGACCGCGGCGCCGCGCAAAAGTTGCGCAACCCCGCCGATATGATCGGGATGATGGTGAGTCAGTAAAATGGCGGCTAAGCTTGCGCCGCTGCGATCGAGCTGCGCGATCACGGGATCCGCGTCGCCGGGATCGACCACCGCCACCCGCCCGGGAGCCGCGAGCGAGTCGATGATCCAGATGTAGTTGTCCGAGAAGGCTCGTACCGGACGCACGCGGAGGGAAGTTGAAATTGACATTTTGCGATGAATTTAACCTGTAACATCCGAACTTCGCTACTGTTTTCATGAAGGAGCCCTGGTTGCAACCCAAGCGCGACGCTCCGGCAACGAGCTGGTTCGAGGGACCTCTGGGAGCGCGAGTGCTCCGCGAGGAGCGGGCGCTGGCGCCCCTGGTGCTCGACGATGTGTTCGGATTCGAGCTCCTTCAGGTCGGAGCGTGGGGGCCGGCCCGGCATCTGCTCGACGGCGCCCGCACGCAGCACACGACCTTCGTCTCTCCCGAGATGGGTCCGGGGGTCACCTTGTGCGCGCCGCTCGATTCGCTGCCGCTGCGCTCCGACTCCATCGATGCGATCTTCCTGCCCCATGCGCTCGAGCTGGTCGAGGATCCCTACGCGGTCCTGCGCGAGGCCGAGCGGGTGCTGTGCGCGGAAGGCTGCCTCATGATCTGCGGGTTCAATCCGTGGAGCGGTTGGGGCGCCCGCCATGCGTTCGCGCGGCACTTCAGGCGTCCCGCGTTTCCGCCCGGCACCCGGCGGCTCTTGTCCGAGCGCCGCTTGCGCGACTGGGTGGCGGTCCTTGGCTTCGATGTGGACAGCGTGTACGGATATCTCGGCCTGGTGCCCACCAAGGGCACTCCCCACCGCGCGTCGAGCCTGCGCGCCGCCTGGCTGGGCGGCGCTTACCTGCTGAAGGCCCGCAAGCGGGTGAAGACCATGACCTTGGTGCGCCCGCGCCGCCGGGCGCGCCAACGCGTGAGGGTCGGAGCCGCGGAGCCCACCTCCAAGGTCGGCCCATGACGCCCGTCGAGCTCTACACGGACGGCGCCTGCCGGGGCAATCCGGGCCCCGGGGGCTGGGGCGCCTTGCTGGTCGCGGGTGCGGAGCGCCGGGAGCTGTCCGGTGCGGAGGCTGCAACCACCAACAATCGCATGGAGCTCATGGCCGTCATCGGCGGTCTTGGCGCGCTCAAGCGGCGCTGCGCCGTCAAGCTGTATACGGACTCGAAATACGTGCTGCTCGGCGCGACCGAGTGGCTCGCCGGGTGGAAGGCGCGGGGTTGGCGCACGGCCTCGCGCGAGCCGGTCAAGAATCAGGACCTCTGGGAGCGCCTCGAGGCTGAGATCGTGCGCCAGGACATCGAATGGCACTGGGTCAAGGGACACTCGGGACACGAGGGCAACGAATACGTGGACCGGCTTGCGAACCAGGCGATCGACCGCATGATCGGCGGCGCCGGCCGTGAGCTTCGCGGCGTCCAAGGGTCCTGAGCCATGACCTGCCCCGCAGACGGTTCCTGACCCGTGCGGCAGATCGTCCTGGATACCGAGACCACCGGCCTCGAGGTGGAGCGGCAGCACCGGATCATCGAGATCGGGTGCGTCGAGATATTCAATCGGCGGGTGACCGGCCGCACCTACCATCAGTATCTGAACCCGGAGCGCGACATCGAGCAGGGGGCCGAGGCCGTGCACGGCCTGACGCGCGAGCGGCTGTCGAAAGAGCCGACCTTTGGGCAGGTGCATGCGGACTTCCTCGAGTTCATCCGCGATGCGGAGCTCATCATCCACAACGCGCCGTTCGATGTCGCATTCTTGAACCTCGAGCTTTCGCGCCTCGAGCGCACGGATCGCATCACCGACCTCTGCCGCGTGCTCGACACCCTGGCGCTCGCGCGCCAGATGCATCCGGGCCAGCGCAACAACCTGGACGCGCTCTGCAAGCGCTACTCGATCGACAACTCGCACCGCGATTTCCACGGTGCGCTGCTCGACGCGCGCATCCTCGCGGAAGTCTATCTCGCGATGACCGGAGGCCAGGCGACCCTGGTGCTGAGCGCGGAATCCGACGGCGCGAACGCCCGCGCCCGCAGCGCACGCCGCGCGGCGGGTGCGCGGCGTATTCCGGTGATCGTCGCCGATGCGGACGAGCTCGCCGCGCACGAGCACGTGCTGTTGCTGCTCGACAAGGCCTCCCAGGGCGCGACGGTGTGGCGCCGGTGCCATGGTTAGGCGCTGCGCGCCGACTGTCGACGGGGTCGAAGCGACCCCGTCCTCATATGCTAAGAGTGTGAACTTCCAATCGCATCGGGACGAACACATATGACACAGCTCAATTCATCCTTGCCCGCCTGGCGCGCCGTCGCCGCGCATGCCGAGCAGCTCGCGGGCATGCACCTGCGCGAGCTCACCGCGGGGGACACCGACCGATGGGGTCACTGTCACATCGAGCATGACCACTGGCTGCTCGACATCTCGCGCCAGCGCATCGATTCCCGCACGCTGCCGCTGCTCATCGGGCTCGCACGGGAGGTGAAGCTGCCGGAGCGGCGGGCGGCCATGTTCCGCGGCGATGCCATCAACACCACCGAGCAGCGCGCCGTGCTGCACACGGCCCTGCGCTCGACCTTCGCGGGACCTCCCGAGGTCCAGGCGGAGGTGCGCGAATCACGCAAGAGCCTCGAGCGGTTCGCCGCGGCCGTGCGCTCCGGCGAGAAGCTCGGCGCGACCGGCAAGCGCTTTCGGCACGTGGTGAACATCGGCATCGGCGGCTCGGATCTGGGGCCGCTGCTGGTGTGCGATGCGCTCAAGGCGGAGTGGAGCGACGGCATCACGCCGCACTTCGTGTCTAACGTGGACCGCACCCAGCTCGAGGACCTGATCCGCGGGATCGATCCCGCGGAGACCCTCGTCATCGTGTGCTCCAAGACCTTCACGACCCTCGAGACCCAGGCCAATGCCAATGCCGCGCGGCGCTGGATCGTCGGCGCGCTCGGCGAGCAGTCCCCGGCGCGGCATTTCGTCGCGGTCTCCACCAATGCGCCGGCGATGGATGCGTTCGGCATCGCCCCCGAGCACCGCTTCACCATGTGGGACTGGGTCGGCGGCCGTTATTCGGTGTGGTCCGCGATCGGGCTGATCGCCGAGCTCACCGTCGGCAGCGAGAAGTTCAGGGAATTCCTCGCCGGCGCAAGTGAGATCGACCGGCACTTCCTCGACGCGCCGCTCGAGCGGAACCTGCCGGTGATCATGGGATTGCTCGGCGTGTGGAATCGCACCTTCCTGAATCTGCCGACGCTCGCCGTGCTGCCCTATGACGAGCGCCTCGCGCGTCTGCCGGCCTATCTTCAGCAACTCGAGATGGAGAGCAACGGCAAGACGGTCGCCCTTGGCGGCGAGCGGGTCGACTTCGCCACCGCGCCCATCGTGTGGGGAGAGCCGGGATCGAATGCGCAGCATTCGTTCTTCCAGATGCTGCATCAGGGCACCCTCACCCAGGCGCTCGACTTCATCGCGCCGCTCAAGGGCTCGTGGGGCGGCACCGAAGGCCAGGACCTCGCATTGCAGAATTGCTTCGCCCAGTCGCAGGCCTTCGCGTTCGGTCACACGCGCGAGGAGGTCGAGGCCGAGATGCGCAAGGCGGGCGCCTCCGCGGCGGACATCGCGCGCATCGGTCCGCATCGCGTGTACGACGGCAACCGCCCGAGCTCGCTGCTCATGTATCCGCGCACCGGGCCGCGCACGCTGGGCGCGCTGCTCGCGCTCTACGAGCACAGCGTGTTCGTGCAGGGGAGCGTTTGGGGCGTCAACTCCTTCGATCAATTCGGCGTCGAGCTCGGCAAGAAGCTCGCCACCGGCATCGACCTCTCGGGCGCGAAGCCTCCGAGCGGCCAGGGTGCCGCGGGCCTCGCGGCGCTCATCGGATACGTGGCCGGACACCGATGAGAATTCCGTCACACCCGCGGTACGCGAAGGCGCCCGCGTCCTGTTGCGGCCGGATGGGTACGCTAGACTAGCCGTTTCTACTCGACCGGGATGGCTTAGTGGCACAGGCACGGAAGGGCATCATTCTTGCGGGCGGCGCGGGCACGCGGCTGCATCCGATCACGACGTCGCTGAGCAAACAGCTTCTGCCGGTGTACGACAAGCCGATGATCTACTATCCGCTCGCGGTGCTGATGTCCGCGGGCATCCGCGAGTTCCTGATCATCACGACGCCCCGCGACCGCGCGGCGTTCCGCGATCTGCTCGGCACCGGCGAGCAGTGGGGCCTCCAGTTCGAATACGTGGTTCAAGCCGCGCCGAACGGCATCGCCCAGGCACTCATCCTGGCCGAGGATTTCCTGGCGGGAGCACCGTCCGCATTGATCCTCGGCGACAACATCTTCTACGGCGCCAATCTCACCGCGCTGCTGCAGTCGGCGTCGCGGCGCGAGACGGGCGCGACCGTATTCGGCTACACCGTGCAAGATCCCGAGCGCTACGGCGTGGTCCAATTCGACGCGCAGGGCCGCGTCACGGATCTCCTCGAGAAGCCGCAGTCGCCGCCCTCCAACTATGCCGTCACGGGCATCTATTTCTACGACGGGCGCGCGCCGGCTTTCGCAAAGGCGCTCGCTCCCTCGCCTCGCGGCGAGCTCGAGATCACCGATCTGAATCGCGCCTATCTCAAGGTTGGCGACCTGCACGTCGAGAAGCTCGGCCGCGGCACCGCATGGCTCGATACGGGCACCCACAACTCGCTCCTCGATGCCGGCGTCTTCGTGCGCATCATCGAGGAGCGCCAGGGACTCAAGGTCGCGTGCGTGGAGGAGATCGCCTGGCGCTCGGGCTTCATCTCCACCGAGCAGCTCATCCGCCTCGCGCAGCCATTGGCCAAAAGCGGCTACGGCGAATACCTCCTGCGCATCATCCATGAACCTTCCTGACGCCACCCCACGCGCGGAGAGAGCGGGACCGCCAGCCTGCGGGGCCGGTACCCTTTCCGCGGTGACTGCTACCCGCGATAAGGCCGGCGAACGGACGCAGGCCTGCAATCGGACTTTGGACGAAAAACGGTGACCGGCCCCCTCGCCAGTAGCAGTCACCGCGGAAAGGGTACCGGCCCCGCAGGCTGGCGGTCCCGCTCCCTCCGCGAACGGAGCGCCGCGTGAAGTTCGTAGATACCCCGATTGCAGGAGTGGTCGTGATCGAGCCGCAGGTGTTCGGCGACGCACGCGGCTTTTTCATCGAGACGTGGCAGCAGCGGAAGTTTGCCGCCGCCGGCATCGACGCGACTTTCGTACAGGACAATCACAGCCGCTCGAGCCGCTGGACGCTGCGGGGCCTGCACCTGCAGGTGCGGCAGACTCAGGGCAAGCTGGTGCGGGTGACGTCGGGCGCCGTGTTCGACGCGGTGGTCGACCTGCGGCGCTCCAGCCCGACCTTCGGCCGCATGTGGAGCGTGGAGCTGTCCGCCGACAACCACCGCCTGCTGTGGGTGCCCCCGGGCCTGGCTCACGGCATGCTGGTGACCTCCGAGTACGCGGACTTCCTCTACAAGTGCACCGACTTCTACGCCCCGGAACACGAGCGCACCCTGGCCTGGGACGACCCCGCCATCGCCGTTCCCTGGCCGCTGCCCGCGGGGGTCGCACCCAAGCTTTCGGCCAAGGACGCGGTCGGCGCGAGCTTGGAGACGATCGAGAAATTCCCGTGAGGGTGCTGGTGCTGGGCGGCCGCGGCCAGATCGCGGGCGCGGTCGCGGCGACCGCACCCAAGCGGCACGAAGTGGTGCTGCGGTCGCGCGACGAGGTCGACATCGGCGATCCGGCCGCGGTCGAGCGGGCCGTCCGCGAATCGCAGGCGGCCTGGATCGTCAACGGCGCGGCCTATACCGCGGTGGACCTGGCCGAGGACGAGCCCGCGAAGGCGGCCGCCATCAACGACATCGCGGTGGGCGTGCTCGCGGCGGCCGCAGGCCGCTCCGGGGCGCGGCTGCTGCACCTGTCGACGGATTTCGTGTTCGACGGCGCGAGCTCGCGGGCCTACCTGCCGGACGATGCACCGCGACCGCTCGGCGTCTATGGGGCGAGCAAGCTCGCCGGCGAGCGCCGTGTGCTCGAGTCCGGCGGCTCCGGCATCGTGCTGCGCACGGCTTGGGTATATGCGTCGCGTGGACGCAACTTCGTGCTCACCATGCTCAGGCTGATGCGCGAGAAGGACCGGCTCGGGGTCGTATGCGATCAGATCGGCGCGCCGACCTGGGCGGGCGGGATCGCGGCCGCGATCTGGGGGATGATCGACGCCGATGTGCGGGGCGGCATCCATCATTGGACGGATCTCGGGGTCGCGAGTTGGTATGATTTTGCCGTGGCCATCCAGGAAGAGGCCCTGACGCGGGGGTTGCTCGAACGCGCCGTGCCGATCGCCCCGATCGCGACCGCGGACTATCCGACACGCGCGCGGCGTCCCGGGTTCAGCGTGCTCGACACGGCCGCCACCCGCGCCATGGTGCCGGCGCCCGCGCGGCACTGGCGCCAAAACTTGAGGATGATGCTGGATGAGCTTCGAGCCCAATAACCTCCTCGTCACCGGCGGCGCCGGCTTCATCGGCGCCAACTTCGTGCATCACTGGCTGGCTCGGCCGGGCCAGGGGCGCGTGGTGGTGCTGGATGCGCTGACCTATGCCGGCAACCTCGAGAACCTCGCGGGGCTCGAGCGCGACGCCCGTTACCGGTTCGTCAAGGGCGACATCTGCGACGAGGACGGAGTCAAAGCGCTGCTCGAGGAGCAACGCATCGACACCATCGTCCACTTTGCCGCCGAGTCGCACGTGGACCGCTCGATCCTCGGTCCCGACGACTTCATCCGCACCAACGTCGTCGGCACGCACGCGTTGCTCAAGGCCGCCAAGACCTGCTGGCTGGAGCGCAGGCTGGTGCCTGCGCATCGCTTTCATCACGTCTCCACCGACGAGGTCTACGGATCGCTGGGCCCGTCCGACCCCGCCTTCCACGAAGCCACCCCGTACGCGCCCAACTCCCCCTATTCGGCCAGCAAAGCGGGCTCAGATCACCTGGTGCGCGCCTATCACGAGACGTTCGGGCTCGATACCAGCGTCACGAATTGCTCCAACAACTATGGGCCCTACCAATTTCCCGAGAAGCTGATTCCGCTCACCATCATCAACATCCTGCTCGGCAAGCCGCTGCCGATCTACGGCGACGGGCTCCAGGTTCGCGATTGGCTGCACGTCGAGGATCACTGCGCGGCGATCTCCCTTGCCCTCACCCGGGGCAGGAGCGGCGAGGTGTACAACGTCGGCGGTGACGGCGAGACCCGGAACATCGAGCTGGTGCGTACGTTGTGCGGCTTGGTGGACCGTGCGTTCGCGCGGCGCGTGGAGCTGGCCCGGGACTTCGAGGACTCGCCCGCGGCACGGGGCGGTTGCTCGCTCGACCTGATCACGCACGTGCGCGACCGGCCGGGCCATGACCGCCGCTATGCGATCAACTACTCGAAAGCCCGGGACGACCTGGGCTATCGGCCCGGCCGCGACCTGGTGACGGGACTGGAAGCGACGCTCGATTGGTATCTCGGCCACGTGTCCTGGTGGCGAGCGCTGCTCGGCCGCGACTACGCGGAGTGGCTGCGCAGGAACTATCAGAGCTGACGAATTCGCCGCTGGGCGGGCGTCGCACGTCGAATTTTCCGGTTGGGGTTGCCGGAGCCGAAGTTCACGCTATCATGTGCCGGTTTTGGCCAACCAGTCGACGGCCGAACGTGAGAATACTCGGTTGATGAACACCCGGTTGATGAGAGTCATTGCTTTCCTGAATTCGTGCCATGCGAAGTAGGCTGCTGCTGGGCGTAGCGCTGGTCGTCGCGATCGGTCTCTCATCGTCCGCTCGCCCGCAGAATTCCGATCCTTTGCAGACCATCAAGGACACCTTGTCGTCTTCCGACCAGGGCGGTTCGCTCCTGCAGAACGTGTTGGGCAAGATCGACAATTCGGGCAAGAAGACCGACAAGAAGCTCGAGACGCCCGATACGACGACGATGCAGCAGAAGGCCGACGAGCTCAACAATCCCGTGCATCGCCTCAAGAAGGAGGAGACCTACGACGGCCGGGTGCTTCGTCAGATGGACGAAGATCCGGAATTGCGGCCTGACGACACGATCATCGTGGAGTTGACCCCGACGGACGCCGCGCTGCTCGGCACCGCGCCGACGGCCCAGCAGACCGCCAACACCAATGCCAGCAACGCACAGGCCGCGGCGGCCGGGCTCAACGGGGCGCAGGGCTTGGGCGCGCAGACGATCCCCGGCGGCACCAATCTGAACAGCATCGCCGGTGCGCTGGCCGGAGGCGCCGGCAACGGAACCGGCGGCGGCGGGGGGGCCAACAACAATGCCAACGGCATCAATGGCGCGGTCGGGGCAACCAGCAGCAACCAAAGCTTCCTCGACCAGAAGCCGAAGACCGACGAGGAAAAGGCGAAGGCCGAGGCTTTTCGCACGCGCGTCGTCGGCAACAATCCCTATCAGCTCACCCATTCCGGCGTCCTGGAGCTGCCCGGATTGCCGGGGATACCCTTGGCGGGCCTCACGGCATTCGAAGCGGCGAAGCGGCTGAGCGCCGATCCCGGCCTCTCCGACTATACGGTGAAGGTGACCCTGCTGCGCCTCCTGCCGCAGGGCGAGCAGGCCCTCAAGGCATTCGGGTACGACCTGTTCAAGGACTCCCAGAGCACGTTCGCGCCCGTGTCGGACATCCAGGTCCCCGTGGATTACATGGTCGGGCCGGGCGACACGCTGGAGGTTCAACTCTACGGCAACGAGCCGGCGCTCTACGAGCTGACGGTGCAGCGGGACGGCAGGGTGAACTTCCCCAAGCTCGGCCCCATCATGGTCAGCAACATGACATTCGAGCAGGCGCGGGCAGCGATCGAGCGTCGCGTCTCGCAGCAGCTCATCGGGTCGAAGGTCAGCATCTCCATGGGGGACCTGCGCTCGATTCGCGTCTTCGTGATGGGCGAGGCGGAGAAGCCGGGAAGCTACGCGGTCGGAGGCCTCTCGACCATGACCAACGCGTTGTTCGTGAGCGGGGGGATCAAGAAGATCGGCTCGCTGCGCAACGTCCAGTTGAAGCGCAATGGCCGCGTGGTCACGACCTTGGACGTCTACGATCTCCTGTTGCACGGCGACACCAGCAACGATCGACAGCTTCTGCCGGGCGATGTCATCTTCATTCCGCCCGTCGGCAGGACCGTCGCCGTCTACGGTGCCGTCAAGCGTCCGGCGGTCTACGAGCTCAAGACGGAAACCACCGTCGCGCAGGCGATCGAGCTTGCAGGCGGCTTGAAGCCGGACGCGGACAGCACCATCGGCCAGATCGAAAGGATACTGCCCTCGCGGCTGCGCGAGATGCACGATGTCGACCTGACCTCGGCGGGCGGCCGCGCGACCGAGCTGGCGGACGGCGACAAGCTGCGAATTCCGGAAATGCGGCCGACGCTCGAGAATTCGGTGGTGCTGACGGGACACGTCTTCCGTCCCGGTCAGTACCAATATCACAAGGGGCTCCGTCTCACCGATGTCCTGGGAAGCTTCGATGAGCTGCGGCCCAACGCGGATCAGCACTACATCATGGTCCGGCGCGAGGTCCCTCCCGACCTCAGGGTCGAGGTGGTCTCGGTCGACCTGGCCCGTGCGCTGGCGGCGCGCGGAAGCGCGGCCGATCTCGAGCTGAGGCCGCGCGACAGGATCTACGTCTTCGACCTCTCGGCCGACCGCGAGCGGATCATCGCTCCCGTGATTCACGAGCTGGAGCTCCAGGCGACCCCCGATCGGCCGGAGCAGGTGGTGAGCGTCGACGGCCGGGTGAAGGCCCCGGGACGCTATCCGCTCGAACCCGGCATGCACGTCAGCGATCTGATCCGCGCCGGCGGCAGTCTCGAGGATGCCGCCTATCGAGGCGATGCCGAGATCACGCGCTACGATGTCGTCGACGGAGAAGGGCGCAAGACGGAGCTGATATCCGTGGATCTGGCCACGATTCGCAGCGGCAAGCCCGGCGCGGACGTTCTGCTGCAGCCGTACGACATACTGGTGATCAAGCCCATACCGAAATGGATGGAGCCGGGGACCATCGAGCTTGCAGGCGAGTTCCGCTTTCCCGGCCGGTATCCGATTCACCAGGGTGAGACGCTGTCGTCCGTCCTGCAGCGGGCGGGCGGCCTCACGGATCTGGCGTTCGCCGAGGGCGCCGTGTTCATCCGGGAGGAGCTCAAGAAGCGCGAGAAGGATCAGATCGAGCTGCTCGCCAATCGCCTTCAGAGCGACCTTGCCGCGCTGTCCCTCGAGGCGGTCATCAGCAGCGGCGCCACCAACAATGCGTCCGGCGCGGGCGCCGCCGCGCAGAGCCTGGCGGTCGGCCAGCAATTGATGTCCCAGCTGCGCGATACGAAGCCCGTGGGACGGCTGGTGATCGACGTGAACCGCGTGCTCAAGGCGGGTCCCGGGTCGCCCGACGATGTCATCGTGCGCAACGGCGACAAGCTGCTGATCCCGAAGAAGACCCAGGAAGTCACCATCCTGGGCGAAGTGCAGAGCCCAACCTCGCACGTCTATCAGGCCGGCCTCACCACCGGGGACTACATCGAGCGCAGCGGCGGTACGACTCAGAAGGCGGACCGCAAGCGTATCTACGTCGTGCGTGCGAACGGCGATGTGGTCTCGGGCGGGCGCCACGGCTGGTTCAGGCGCTCGCAGTCGGCAGAGATCCACCCGGGCGATACGATCGTCGTGCCGCTCGATACCGAGCGCGTCAGGTCTCTGCCCGTGTGGCAGGCCGTCACCACCATCATCTACAACCTGGCAGTGGCGCTGCTCGCGGTTCACAGCGTATGAAGACGTGAGGGACCGCGGTCAAGGTAATCGAACACACGATGAGCCGGCCCGGAGAGTCTTCATGCGGGGGCTGAGCAGGCGCAGGATCGCCGTCATCGGGCTCGGCTATGTCGGATTGCCTCTGGCGGTCGAATTCGGCAAGAGATACCGCACGCTGGGCTTCGATATCGATGCCGCGCGCATCAAGGAGCTGGCCGCCGGCCGGGACAAGACCCTGGAGGCCACGCGGGAGGAGCTCGAGTCGGCCGTAAAGCTGCGTTTTTCGGCTCGGACCGGCGACCTCGCAGCCTGCGACGTCTTCATCGTGACCGTGCCTACACCGATCGACCGCTACAAGCGTCCGGATCTGCGCCCATTGGTGGAGGCCAGCGCCACGGTGGGACGCGCCCTGAAAAAGGGCGACGTGGTCATCTACGAGTCAACCGTCTATCCCGGCTGCACCGAAGAGATCTGCGTGCCGGTGCTGGAGAAGGCCTCGGGCCTGCGGTTCAACAGGGACTTCTATTGCGGCTACAGCCCGGAGCGGATCAATCCGGGGGACAAGCACCACCGTCTGACCAACATCAAGAAAGTGACCTCCGGCTCGGTGCCGCATATCGCCGATCTGGTGAATGAGCTGTACGCGTCCATCGTTTCCGCCGGGACGCACCAGGCGCCGAGCATCAAGGTCGCGGAGGCGGCAAAGGTCATCGAGAACACGCAGCGGGACGTCAATATCGCGCTCATCAACGAGCTGGCCTTGATCTTCAAGCGCATGGGGATCGAGACGGAGGAGGTGCTTCGCGCGGCCGGGACGAAGTGGAACTTCCTGCCTTTTCGTCCCGGACTGGTCGGCGGCCACTGCATCGGGGTCGATCCGTACTACCTGACCCACAAGGCGACGGAGATCGGCTACCACCCCGAGATGATCCTCGCCGGCCGCCGCATCAACGACTCCATGGGAGCCTACGTCGCCCAGGACCTGGTCATGCTGATGTCGGAGCGCCGCATACTCGTGGGTGAAGCGAAAATCCTGATCCTGGGGCTCGCGTTCAAGGAGAATTGTCCGGATCTGCGCAACAGCAAGGTCATGGATATCGTGCAGGAGCTGCGCCGCTATGATGCCAAGGTCGACGTACACGATCCTTGGGTCGATCCCGATGATGCGCTGCGCGAATATGGCCTGCGGCCGGTCGCCAGGCCGAAGGCCGGCGCCTATGATGCGATCGTGCTGGCGGTGGGGCACGATCGCTTCAAGAGCATGGGGGTGCGCGAGATACGCCGTTGGGCCAAGAAGACCCACGTGCTCTACGACGTGAAGTACCTGTTTCCCTCCGATCACACCGACGGCCGATTGTGACGCGCCAGAAGAGAAGCGAGCGGCATGGCAAAAGAGACTGACATAGACTTCGTTGCGCTGTTCTGGACGGCGTGGGATCAGAAATACCTGGTCCTGTCGGTCTCCCTGCTGTGCGGCTTGCTGGCCGCGGCCATCGCTCTCACCGCGACGCCGCTGTTCAGAGCCCAGGTCGTGGTGACGGAGGTGCACGATACCGGTTTGGGCGCCGGCGGGGGGCTCATGGGGGAGCTCGGCGGCCTCGCCAGCATCGCGGGCTTGAACCTCGACATGAATGGTCCGGGGGCGGAGCGCGCCGCGGTCCTCGAGTCCCGCGGCCTGGTCGATGCGTTCGTCGCCCGCTATGACCTCACCCCTCTCATCAACGGGGATGCCAAGGGCAAGAATTCGCGATGGCTCGCGGTGGAGCGCTTCCGCAAGAACGTGCTCGACCTGCACGAGGACAAGATCAAGGGTACGACCACGGTCACCTTCGACTGGAAAGACCCGGTGGTGGCGGCGCGCTGGGCCAACGACTTCGTGGCGCTCGCCAACGAGCTGCTGCGCGCCCGTGCGATCGCCGAGTCCACGCGCAACATCGAATTCCTGAACCAGCAGCTCACCAAGACCAACCAGGTCGAGATACAGCAGGCCATCTACCGCCTGATCGAGGGCGAGACCAAGCAGCTCATGCTCGCGCACGGCCGCCTGGAATACGCGTTCACCATCGTCGATCCCGCGGTCGTGCCCGAAGTCCGGGTCAGTCCGCGCCGTACCTTGATGGTCATCTCGGGACTGTTCATCGGCGGCCTGCTCGGAGCGATTGCTGCGTGGATACGTCAGAGTGCGCGCCGTCGTCGGGCCCTTGCCCCGACGAACTGACTCGTGAGCACGGAGGCCTCGCCGTCCGCCGACCGCCGTGTGCTCCTGGATCGCCTTTGGCGGCATCTCAGCCGGCGCCGGCGCCGCCAGTTCATGGCGGTGATGGGGCTCACCGCGGTCAGCGCATTCGCCGAAATCCTGAGCCTCGGGGCGGTGATCCCGTTCATCGCCGTCCTGACTCAGCCTGATCGGATCCTCGATTGGCCGATCGTGGGGCCGATTGCGAGCGCCGCGGGCATCCACGATCCGCAGCGTCTCGTGCTGCCTTTGACGGCTGCTTTCGTGGTGGCCGCGATCGCCTCCGGTGCGATACGCCTGACACTCCTGTGGGTGAGCGCGCGCGTCACGTTCGCCGCGGGAGCGGACCTCAGCAGCGAGGTCTATCGCCGCACGCTCTATCAGCCCTACAGCGTGCATGTCGAGCGCAACAGCAGCGAGATCATCAGCGGCATCACCAACAAGGTCGGCGGAACCGTGCTCGGCGTCATGTTCCCCCTGATGACGCTGATCAGCGCCATGGTCTCGTTGCTTGCAACCCTGGCCACGCTGCTGGTCATCGATCCCGCGCTCGCGCTCGCCGCGGGAGCCGGATTCGGACTCTGCTACGGAGTGATCACCGGATTTTCCCGCAATCGGCTGCGGATCAACGGACGGCGCATCGCCACGGAGCATACGCTCGTGGTCAAGACGCTGCAGGAGGGGCTCGGCGGCATTCGCGACGTGCTGCTCGACGGCAGCCAGCCGCTCTACTACGAAGTCTACCGCCGCGCCGAGCGCGCTCTGCGCCGCGCGCAAGGCGGCAATGTCTTCATGGCGCAAAGTCCCCGCTTCTCGATGGAGGCGATCGGCATGGTCCTGATCGCCATGCTCGCGTTTGGAATCAGCCGGCATTCAGCAGGCGTCGCGGCCGCCTTGCCGGTGCTCGGCGCGCTTGCCGTGGGCGCGCAGCGGCTGTTGCCCGCCTTGCAGCAGGTCTACGCGGCCTGGGCATCGATCGCAGGCAGCCACGCCTTGTTGCAGGACACCCTCTCGCTCCTGGATCAGCCGTTGCCGCCCGAAGCCTCGGCGCCTGCGCCGAGCCCGCTGCGGTTCGAGCGGGAGATCCGCATGGAGCAGGTCAATTTTCGCTACACGGCGCACGATCCCTGGGTCATTCATGATCTCAGCCTGGTCATTCCGAGGGGTGCGCGCGTCGGCCTGGTCGGCACCACGGGCAGCGGCAAGAGCACCACGCTCGATCTGCTCATGGGTCTCCTGCAGCCGAGCTCCGGGCGCATCTCGATCGACGGACGGAGCCTGGACGGCGGCCTGGTCCGCGCCTGGCAGGCCGCCATCGCGCACGTGCCGCAGTCGATCTTTCTGGCGGACACGACGTTCACCACGAACATCGCGTTCGGCCTGCCGTCCGACCAGGTGGATTTCGGGCGCGTGCGCCGCGCGGCGGAGCTGGCCCGCATCGCCGACTTCATCGACTCGATGCCGGACGGCTTCGATTCGGTGGTGGGCGAGCGCGGCGTGCGCCTCTCCGGCGGCCAGCGGCAGCGCATCGGCATCGCGCGCGCGCTGTACAAGCAGGCCAGCATACTGGTGCTCGACGAGGCGACCAGCGCGCTCGACAACAACACCGAGCGCTCCGTGATGGATGCGATCGAGGGCCTGTCCGAGGACCTCACCATCATCATGATCGCGCACCGCGTGAGCACGGTGTTGCGTTGTGACACAATCGCGGAGCTGGAGCAGGGGCGCCTCGTCGCCCAGGCTCCATTCCAGGAGCTGTTGGCGATCAGCGAGAGCTTCCGGAGGATGGCCGCGGCGGGAAACTTCGACTCGTGAGACGCACCTGGACATGTTCGACGACAAGGTAATTCTGATAACGGGCGGCACCGGCTCGTTCGGCAAGCGTTACGTGCGCACCATCCTGGAGCGCTTCCGGCCGCGCAAGCTGATCATTTATTCACGCGACGAGCTCAAGCAGTTCGAGATGCAGCAGGAATTTCCGCAGAGCTGCATGCGCTTCTTCCTGGGCGACGTGCGCGACGGCGAGCGGCTCGTTCAGGCCATGAACGGCGTGGATTACGTCATTCACGCGGCCGCGCTCAAGCAGGTTCCCGCGGCCGAATACAACCCGATGGAATGCATAAAGACCAATATTCACGGAGCCCAGAACGTCATCCAGGCCGCGCTCGCCAACGACGTGCACCGGGTCATCGCCCTTTCCACGGACAAGGCGGCCAATCCAATCAACCTCTACGGCGCGACCAAGCTGGTCTCCGACAAGCTGTTCGTCGCCGCCAACAACGTCGCCGGCGGACACGACACCCGCTTCGCCGTGGTTCGCTATGGCAACGTCGTCGGCTCGCGCGGCTCGGTCGTGCCGTTCTTCCGCAAGCAGATCGCGGCCGGCTGCGACCATCTGCCGATCACCGATGCCGCGATGACCCGGTTCTGGATCACCGTCCAGCAGGGTGTGGACTTCGTGCTCGAGAATTTCGCGCGCATGCACGGAGGCGAGATCTTCGTGCCCAAGATTCCTTCGGTCCGTGTCGTCGATCTGGCCCGCGCCATGGCGCCCGGACTGCCGCAGCGGATCATCGGCATCCGCCCCGGTGAGAAGCTGCACGAGATCATGTGTCCGGCCGACGATTCGCACCTGACGCTCGAGTTCGCCGACCATTACGTCATCAAGCCGGCGATCCAGTTCTCGGGAATCGTCGACTTCACCACCAATCGATTGGCCGAGAAGGGCAGGCCCGTCGAGCCCGGCTTCGAATATCATTCGGGCAAGAATGCGCATTTCCTGGCGATCGAGGAGATCATCGCCTTGAATCGGGTCGTGGAGCTGGAATGATCCCCTACAGCCGCCAGGACGTGAGCGAGGAGGACATCCAGGCGGTCTGCCGCGTGCTGCGCTCCGACTTCCTCACGCAGGGCCCGGTTATCGGAGACTTCGAGCGTGCATTCGCCCTCCGTCACGAGGTGGCGCACGCGGTCGCGGTCAGCAACGCGACCGGTGGGTTGCAGATCGCCTGCGCCGCCCTCGGCGTGGAACCGGGCTCGCGTGTGTGGACCAGTCCCAACAGCTTCATTGCATCCGCGAATTGCGCGCTCTACTGCGGCGCCTGCATCGATTTCGTCGACATCGATCCGCGCACGCGCAACATGTCCCTGACGGCGCTCGAGAAGAAGCTGGTGCGTGCGCGCGCCGAGAGCGCGTTGCCGCAGGTGGTCATTCCGGTGGATTTCGCCGGATTACCGTGCGACTTGCGCGAGATGCGCGAGCTCGCGGACCGTTTCGGCTTCAAGATCGTCGAGGACGCTTCACACGCGACGGGCGCCTCGTATCACGGCCGGCCGACGGGCAGCCGATTCGCCGATGCCACCGTGTTCAGCTTCCATGCCGTCAAGATCGTGACCACCGCCGAAGGCGGGATGGTCACCACGCAGGACGGGCAGCTCGCGGAGCGCTTCCTCAAGCTGCGATCACACGGCATGACGCGCGATTCGCGCATGATGGAGCGCGCCCCCGAGGGTGCCTGGTACTACGAGCAGCAGATCCTGGGGTTCAATTACCGGATGACCGAGCTGCATGCGGCGCTCGGCCTCTCCCAACTGGCGCGGCTCGATCGGATGCACGAGCGCCGTGAACGGCTCGCGGCGCGTTACGACCGCCTGCTGGCGGGTATGCCGCTGCTCTTGCCCGCGCGTCTCGAGGACCGGCGTTCGGCCTGGCACCTCTACGTCGTCGAGATCGACGAGACGCGAACGCCGCGATCGCGCGCGCAGGTCTTCGAGCGGCTGCGCGCGCAGGGAATCGGCGCGAACGTCCACTATATCCCGATCCATACCCAGCCTTTTTATTCGCGTCTCGGCTTCAAGCCCGGCGATTTTCCCGCGAGCGAGCGCTACTACCGGCGCGCCATCAGCATCCCGCTGTTTCCGGCCCTGACCGACGACCAGCAGGACGAGGTGGTGCGGGCACTGGCGGAGGCGTTGGCATGATCTGCGCCGCGCCGCCGGGCACGCACCGGGGCGGCTGCCGCACGCTGCGATGAGCGAGGCATCTCGCGTGGCCGTCGGCACCGCTCAGTTCGGCCTCGATTATGGAATCGCCAACGCCTCCGGCCGGGTGCCGGCCGCGGAGGTGCGCGATATCCTCGAGCGCGCGGCCGCACACGGCTTGGACACCGTGGACACGGCGATTGCCTACGGCCAGAGCGAGTCCAGCCTCGGTTCCGCCGGCGTCCGCGGCTGGCGCGTGATCACCAAGCTGCCGCCGCTCCCGGCCGGAATCGGGACCGGGAGCCTGTCCGCCTGGGTCCGCGACCAGCTCGCGGGCTCGTTGCGCCGGCTGCGCACCGAGCAGCTCGAGGCCGTGCTGCTGCACAGGCCGGCGGACTTGCTCGGTCCCCATGCCGAGGAGTACTGGCAAGCGTTGGGGGAGGTGAAGCACCGGGGCTTGACCCGCAGGGTGGGCGTTTCGATCTACGATCCGGCCGAATTGGACGCGTTGTGGCGGACCCGCCGGCCCGAGATCGTGCAGGCGCCCTGCAACGTTCTCGACAGGCGGCTGGTCCGTTCGGGGTGGCTGGATCGGCTCGGCGCGGAGGGGATTCGGGTGCACGTGCGTTCGGTGTTCCTGCAGGGGCTGCTGCTGCTCGCGGATCGGCGTCCGGCACGCTTCGACCCGTGGGCGGCGTTGCTCGATCGCTGGAGCCGGTGGTGCGGAGAGCGCGCGATTTCGCCGCTCCAGGGCGCGTTGGCGTACGCGCTGCAGCTGCCCGCCGTCGAGCGCGTGGTCATCGGCGTCGATTCGGCCGCGCATCTCGAAGAGGTGCTCGCGCTCGCCGCGCGCCCCGCGCCGTCGCCGCCCGAGGACCTGTCGACCGAAGACCGCGGCCTCATCGACCCATCACGCTGGCCGGCCGCATGAAGACCGTCGCCATCGTCCAGGCGCGCGTCGGCTCCACCCGCCTGCCGAACAAGGTCATGCAGCTCATCGCCCACGTGCCGATGATCGAGGTGCTGCTGCGCCGGCTGGCCGCCGCGCAGCAGCTCGACGAGATCAGGGTCGCCACGTCGACCGACCCGCGCAACCAGCCCATGATCGCGCACCTCGCGGCGCTCGGTTATCGGGTGTATGCGGGCAGCGAGAACGACGTGCTCGACCGCTACTATCGGGCGGCGCAGGAAGCGGAATGCGACGCGGTGGTGCGCATCACCGGGGATTGTCCGCTCATCGACGCGGAGCTCGTCGACCGGGTCGTCGGTGAATTCAAGCAATGCGGGGCGGACTATGTATCGAACACCAGTCCCGCCACGTATCCGGACGGCTTGGACGTTGAGGTCTTCTCGTATTCGGCCTTGTGCTCGGCCTGGCGCGAGGCGAATCAACCCCGCGAGCGCGAGCACGTAACGCCGTACTTGCGCGAGTCGGGGCGGTTCCGGACCGTCAACGTCGAGAGTCCAGCCGACTACTCGGCCGAGCGCTGGACCGTGGACGAGCCGGCTGACCTCGAGGTCGTGCGGCGAGTATTCGGGCATTTCGCGCCGCGCACGAGCTTCGGCTGGCGCGAGGTCATCGAGCTGTCGCGATCGCAACCCGAGCTGTTCAGGGACAATCGTCATCTCATTCGCAACGAGGGTATCGACATGGGTACGGGGCAGAAGCTCTGGAGACGCGCGAAGCGCGTGATACCGGGCGGGAACATGCTGTTGTCCAAGCGCTCCGAGATGTTCCTGCCGGAGCACTGGCCGGCCTATTTCAGCCGCGCCAAGGGATGCAAGGTCTGGGATCTGGATGGAATTGAGTACACCGACATGTCCATCATGGGCATCGGCACGAACACCCTGGGCTACGGCCATGCCGCGGTCGATGACGCGGTCCGAGCCGTGATCGATGCCGGCAACATGTCGACGCTCAATTGTCCGGAAGAGGTCCATCTCGCCGAAAAGCTCATCGAGCTGCACCCCTGGGCGGAGATGGTCCGCTTCGCCCGCACCGGCGGCGAGGCGAACGCGATCGCCATCCGCATCGCGAGAGCGGCTGCCGGCAAGGACAAGGTCGCCATATGCGGCTATCACGGCTGGCACGACTGGTATCTCGCCGCCAACCTGGGAGACGACAGGAATCTCGCCGGCCATCTGCTTCCCGGTCTCGAGCCCAACGGGGTCCCGCGCGAGCTGCGCGGCAGCGTCCTGCCGTTCAACTACAACCGGCTCGACGAGCTCGAGACTCTGCTGGCGACCCATGACATCGGCGTCATCAAGATGGAGGTCATGCGCAATCAGGGGCCCGCGCCGGGCTATCTCGAGGCGGTGCGCCGGCTCGCGAGCGACCGCGGCATCGTGTTGATCTTCGACGAGTGTACGTCGGGTTTCCGTCAGACCGAAGGCGGTCTGCACAAGCTCTACGGCGTGGAGCCGGACATGGCCTTGCTCGGCAAGGCGCTCGGCAACGGCTACGCGATCACCGCGGTCATCGGACGCCGCGGGGTGATGGAGGCGGCGCAAACCACCTTCATCAGCAGCACGTTCTGGACCGAGCGCATCGGCCCGGCCGCCGCGCTCAAGACCCTCGAGGTGATGCGGCGCCTGCAGTCGTGGCAGACGATCACCGAGACCGGACGCGCGATCACCGGCCGCTGGCAGGCGCTGGCCCGCCGCCATGGTCTGGAGCTGGAGACCGCCGGACTGCCGGCGCTCACCAGCTTCTCATTCAAGGGAGCGCGTGCGCTCGCCTACAAGACGCTGATCACGCAGGAGATGCTGCGCAAAGGCTATCTGGCCGGCAACAGCGTATATGTCTGCACCGAGCACACCCCGCAGATCGTCGACGCCTACTTTGCCGCGCTGGAGCCGGTGTTCGCGCTGATCGCGGAATGCGAGCAGGGCCGGCGCGACGTGGCCGAGCTGCTCGAGGGGCCCGTTTGTCATGCGGGCTTCAAGCGGCTGAATTGAGCGCCGCATTGGACGTCGTGTTCCGGGCGGATGCATCCAACGCGATCGGCGTCGGTCACGTGAGTCGCTGTCTTACCCTGGCCCGGACCCTGGTTGAGCGCGGCATCCGCTCGACGTTCGTCTGCCGCCGGCATTCAGGGCATCTGGCGGAGCAGATCGATCGCGCCGGGATGCGGGCCGAGCTGTTGCCGGCGTCCGGCCGCGACGACCCGGAGCGCGGGCCCGAGGATTACTCGCGGTGGCTCGGCGTCAGCCAGGCGGAGGATGCCGCGCAGACGGTCGCGGCTCTGCGCGGGCGCGCCGTCGACTGGGTCGTGTGCGATCACTACGCATTGGATGCGGTCTGGGAGCGCAGCCTGCGCCCCTGCGCCCGGCAGCTGATGGCCATCGATGATCTCCCGGACAGAGACCACGAATGCGACGTCCTGCTCGACCAGAACTTCCGCCGCGGCGGGGCTGCCGCGGCCCGCGAGCGGGCTCCCGCCGGCTGCACGCGCCTGCTCGGACCGCGCTACGCGCTGCTTGCGCCGGAGTACGCGCGCCATCGCCAGGAACCCGGGCATCACCAATGCGGGCGGCGGCAGGGTGCCGTCAGGCGGGTGTTGGTGTCCTTCGGCGGCTCCGATACCGCCGGCATGACCGCAAGGGCGCTCGCGGCGCTGTCGCGACCGGCGCTCGCCGATTTACAGGTGGACCTGGTCGTCGGCGCGAACAACACCCATCGCCCGCAGCTCGAAGCGCAGGCCGCCGCGCGCCCGGGAACGACGCTGTACTCCGACCTGCCGCACCTCGCCGATTTGCTGGCGGCCGCCGACCTGGCGATCGGTGCGGGGGGAACCACGACGTGGGAACGCATGTGTCTCGGAGTTCCATCGCTCGTCGTCAGTGCCGCGGAGAATCAGCGGCCCGGCGCCGAGGCTCTGGCCGCGGCGGGACTGATCCGGTATCTCGGAACCCCCGTCGAGGCGGGCGTCGAGCAGCTCGCCGCAGCCATCGAGGCCGCGATCTCGGACCCGGCGGCCCTGGAGGCGCAGTCCCTGCGCTGCGAGCTGGAGGTGGATGGACTCGGCGCATGGCGTGTCGCAGAATGGATGTATCCGACCGGCGCGGACGGGCTGCTGCTTCGCGAAGCGACGCTTTCGGACGCGGCGCTGTACTTCAACTGGGCGAATGATCCTGAGGTGCGCCGCCAGTCGTTGCGCAGTGCCGCGATCGACTGGACCGGCCACCAGCAGTGGTTCCGTTCGAAAATCGGCAGCCGGCTCAACCGTCTGTTCGTCATGCAGGCGGGGTCGCTTCCGGTCGGGCAGATACGCTTCGATCTGTGCGACGGCGAAGCACGAATCGGCTTTTCCCTGGATGCGGATTTTCGGGGCCGAGGATGGGGCAGGCGTCTCGTGACGCTGGGGGTCAAGCAGATGGCGGAAGCGGCGGGCGTCGTCTTTCGTGCCGAGGTGAAGCGATCCAATCCGGCGTCCGCCTCGGTGTTCGCGCGGCTCGGATTTCGGGAAGCTCCCGCGGAGGGCGGCCCCGATCTCGCGGTCTACCGATTCGATCCGGCCGTCGACACCTTGGCGACATGCGCGTGAGGCGAGGTATGCATGCAGATTGATGGTCGAGCTCTCGGATCGGATCAACCTCCGTATGTCATCGCGGAGATCTCCAACAATCACCTCGCCGACGTCGAACGCGCGTGCCGCCTGATCGACATCGCCGCCCGCTCCGGAGCCGACGCGGTCAAGATCCAGACCTTCGACGCCGACTCGTTGACGATCGACAGCGACCGTCCGGAGTTCCTCATTCGCGTGCCTCCCTGGGAGGGGCTCAATTATTACCAGCTCTACAAGCGCATCGCGCTGCCACGCGCCTTCACCGAGCGGTTATTTCGCGTCGCGCGCGACTGCGGGATCACATTGTTCAGCTCGCCCTTCGACGAGAGCGCGGTCGCGCTGCTCCAGACCCTGGATTGTCCCGCGTACAAGATCGCTTCCTTCGAAGCCTGCGACGATCCGCTGCTGCGCGCGGCGGGAGCGACCGGCAAGCCGATCATCGTCTCGACGGGCGTCGCCAACCTGCTGGACATCGAAGAGACGCTGCGGCTGCTGCATTCCGTCGGCGCGTCCGACGTGGCGCTGTTGCATTGCGTGTCGAGCTATCCGGCGGCCGCTGCGGACATGAACATCCGGGCGCTGGATCGTCTCGCGCGATTCGGCTGTCTGATCGGCCTTTCCGATCATAGCCTCGGCCCCCTGGCGGCCACTCTGGCGGTGGCGCGCGGAGCGGCGCTGATCGAGAAACACTTCACGATCTCGCGCGCGGATGGCGGCCCCGACGCCTCGTTCTCTCTGGAGCCGGACGAGCTCGTTGCACTGGTCCGTGCCGTTCGCGAGGCATGGGAGGCGCTCGGCAGCGACCGGGTGCTCGATCAGAAGCGCCGGCCCGGCGCCGAGCATGCACGTTCCTTGTTCGTGATCAGGGACATCCCCGCCGGCGCAGCCATCGTCGCCGAGGATTTGCGCGCGATCCGGCCAGGCCTCGGCCTGCCGCCGCGCAACCTGTCCAAGGTCCTCGGCGCACGCACCCGGCGAAGCCTTGCGCGCGGGGAGCCGCTCACCTGGGAGGACATCGAACTATGAGGCTCGACCGCGCGGGCGCGATCTTGCGGCATCATGGCTGACCCGGGCGCGCTGCGCTTCACGACGGTCGGGGCCTCTCTGCGGCTGGTGCGCAACCTCTGGGGGCGGATCGCGGCGGCGGGCAATTTCCGCGCCTCGCACATCGTTCACCCGACGTACGATCGGAACGAGTGGGCGCGCCTTGGAGGTCCCGCGGATTGCCACTTCTTTCGGGAGGACCTGCGCCTGGCGATGCCGGAGGCGGATCCCGACCTGCTGGCCTCCTTGGAGGGGGGGGAGGAGGTCCCGACGATCCACAACATGATCCTTGGTGATCGCGTGGTGTGCCGGCTGCCCTACGATGAGGCGCTTCGGTATGCAACTTTTCTCGTCCGCCGGCTCGAAACGCTCTATCGCGAGCTTTCGCCGGCGGTCGTGATCGGCGACTTCGACGCCTTGCACAGCGCGCTGGGGCTGGCCGTTGCACGCCAGCAGGGCCTTCCTTGGTTTGCGCTCAATTTCAGCGTGATCCCGCGCGGCTACGCGGCCTTTTGCAGCGGACTCACCCCGGCGACGGCGGTCATGCTCGAGCCGGGCAGGAAAATCGAGGTGCACACGCTCGCCGAGCAGACCCTGCAGGCGTTCGAATCGAGGACCACCCGGGCGCCCGCCTATCTGCCGCCGCACCTGCTCTCGCCGGGCGTCATGGTCGATCAGGTTCCCGCACAGCTCCAATCGCTGTTCCGCGTGCTGGAGCGCCGGCGGCTCAAGGCCTATCGCAAGTATTCGGACTACCCCAAGTCCTATTCGCTGACGGGGATGCTCAAGGAGGCGGCGCGGCTGCGCAAGAACCTTCTTTTCCTGCGCGGCCGCCGCCTCATGGAGCGCGCGCCGCCCGGGCAGCGTTACGCCTTCTTCGGGCTGCACATGCAACCGGAAGCATCGATCGACGTGTTCGCGTATTTCTTCAGCAATCAGCTGCGCGTCGTCGAGCTGATGTCGCGTTCCCTGCCGCCGACGCACGCGCTGCTCGTCAAGCTGCACAAGAGCGACGTGCCGAACTACTCGAACGAGTACCTCGCGCGGTTGGCGCGCTTTCCGGGAGTCCGTCTGATCTCGCCGTACGCGGACACGCATGAGCTCATCAGGAACGCCGATCTGGTGTTCGCCATCCAGGGCACGATCGGGCTCGAGGCGGCGTTGCTCGGGCGCCCGGTGATCATGTTCGGAGACTCACCGACGCTCGCCTTCCCGAGCGTCTCGCAGCTCGGCAACACCACCGCATTGCCCGCCCTCGTGCGCGCGAAGCTGGCGGAAAGAAGGCCGGAGCGCGAGCGGATCGTGGACGGATTCGCCGCCTACCTGGCGCCGTTCCATCCTGCCTCCCACAACGACTGGAACGAGGTGCCGGGCGACGCGGAGATCGAGAATTACGTGCGCCTGTTTCGGGCGATGGAGCGGTACATTTCCGGCGGCAGGCGGGCGTGCGCGTAAATCGAACGCTCAGCCTGGCAAGCTCGTTCGTGTTCGCCGCGACAGCGATGTTCGCGATCACCACGAGTGCCTACGGCGATGCCAGCCATCCCACCCGCGTCACGCAAGCGCTGTTCGCGCTGCTGTTCGTTCAGGCGGCGGTGTTCCGCAGGCTATGGCTGAGCCGGGAGCTCAAGCTGAACCTCGCATTCGTGGGGTACGAGCTGCTGTCGCTCGCGTGGACCGATTATCTCAAGACCGCCACGACCACGTTGCCGGCAATTCTGAACTCCACCCTGGTGCTGATCTTGTTCAGCGGCCTCGGGGCTTTCCACAACCTGCGCGCCCTGCTCGCCGGCTTGCTCGCCGGCTTCATGGCGGCCGCCGCGCTCTACACGCTCACCTCGGGATATCCGCTCACCTATCCGGACGGCTTCTCCTACAACACGGTCGCCAGCATGTATCTCTCGGGGTTGTTCCTCACCCTGATATGGGGCGCGTACACCGCCCGTTCGATCCTTCCACTGGGAATGAGCGTGGTGCTCATGGCATTGATCGCGGCGACGACGTCGATCAAGACCAATCTCGGCATCGCCATCGGCGTCTGCGGAGCGGGCGTGCTCTACTTCCGGCTGTCGATCCGGGAGGTCGTCAAGAGCTTGCTGATCCTCGGGGTCATCGGTGGGGCCCTGGCTTACGCGATCATCTCCAATCCCGACCTGACCGAGCGCATGGAGAACGGCTTCGCCCGGGTATCGACGGGTGTCGGGGTCTTGACCAGCAGGGAAAGTGATACCGGCAGCATCGGGCTCGAGACGCGTCAGGGATGGAAACGGGAGGGACTCAAGGGTTGGGCGGCCAACCCCGTGTTCGGGAACGGCGTGGAGAGCTTTCGCGCGGAGTTCGGCATCACCTCGCACTCGACGCCCATCGATCTCCTGTACAACTCGGGCCTGATCGGGTTCTCGCTGTTCTACTCCATCCTCGGCTCGCTCGCGTGGCGCTTGCTGCGGGCGAGCGAGCGTACGCTGAGGCCGCTGCGGGCGCGCATCACGATCTTCCTGATCGCCTATTCGTTCATCTCGGCCTCCGGCATCGTCTACTACGATCAGTTCCTCTACGTGTTCGTCGGGCTGACCTCGGGATTGCTGATGCGCGGCGAGCTCGGTGCGCAGCGGATGCCGGAAGCGGTCACGCCGCCCGCGGATCGCGGCCTCGCGCGAGCTGCCGGAGCGCAGGCGTCTTGAGGGGACCGGCCGCGGGGTCGTCCTCGACGGCGACCGTGCCAGGCTTCCCCTCCCGGCACGGCGGTGGGAGTCCGCGTCTGGTGCTCGTGACCGGCAGCCTCCTTGGCGGCGGCGCGGAGCGTCAGCTGTCGGAAATGGCAAACCACTGGAGCGAGCAGGGTGCGCTGGTGACGCTGGCGACCTGGAGCGGACCCGCAACCGGGGACTTCTATCCGCTCGATGCGCGCATCGAGCGGCGCTGGCTGGATGTCTCCGCTGCGCGCCGCGGCCCGCTGGCCGCACTCGCCGCGAGTCGGCGCCGGATCCGGAGATTGCGCTCGCTCCTCGAGGAATCGGCGCCGGACGCGGTGCTCAGTTTCATCGACGTCTCGAACATCCACACGGTGCTCGCGGCGCGCGGCCTGGCGGTGCGGGTCGTCATTGCGGAACGCACGCATCCAGCCGTCAATCGCACCGTGAGCCGTCCGTGGCGAGCCTTGAGACGCATCCTGTATCGGCGCGCGAATGTCGTGGTGGCGCAGACGCGCGATGCGGCAGAGTGGCTCGAGAGGGCCTGCGGCACGCCCGTGCAGGTCATTCCCAATTTCCTGCGCGACCTGCCGCCGGCCCAAGGCCCGCGCGAGCCGCTGATACTTGCGGTCGGCCGGCTGTCTGCGGAGAAGGGCTTCGACCTGCTGCTGAAGGGCTTCGCTGCATTGGCCGCGCGCTTTCCCGGCTGGCGCGTATGCATCATCGGGGAGGGGGTCGAGCGAGGCGCGCTCCACCGCCTCGCCCGCGCCCTCGGCATCGAGGAGCGGGTCGAATTCACCGGGGAGGTGCGGGGCACCGAGAATTGGATGGCGCGCGCGTCTCTGCTCGTGCATCCATCCCGCCGGGAAGGGTTTCCGAATGTCGTGCTCGAGGCCATGGGAATGGGGCTGCCGGTGCTATGTACGAACTGCCGCGCCGGTCCGTCCGACCTGATCCAGGACGGCATCAACGGCAGGCTCGTGCCTGTCGACGATCTCGATGCCCTGACCCGCGCGATGCGCGAGCTGATGGAGCATCCGGAGCTGCGCGAGCAGCTCGGGTTGGCCGCCACGTCGGTCCGCGGGACCTACGGCCGTGAGCGCATCATGCGTCGATGGGAGGGGTGCTTGCTGGGCGAGGCCGAAGCGGCACCGCGCAGCCGGCGCGCCGGCCCGGCATGATGCGCACACTGCTCGACAGGATCGGTCGCGCGCGCCGCAACGGCATCCGTGCATCGTTGCGTTGTCGCATCGAACGGCTCGGCCTCGGCGTCCTGCAGCTCTGGTTCGGGTTCGATCGCTGGCACTCCCAGGCGCCCTTCTCGTGCAGAGGGTACAAACGCCTGGTGGTCGACCTCGTCAACGGACTGAACCCGTCCCTGGCCGTCGAAATCGGCTGCGGACTCGGAGAAATCCTCGGCCGGGTCGAAGCGAACGAGCGCATCGGGATAGACGCCGATGCGCGGGTCATCCGCGCGGCGCGCTTCCTGCGCCGCGGCCGAGGCACATGGCTCCACGGAGATGCGGCCGATCTGGACCGGCTGGTGCCGGGCGGCCGCACCATCGATTGCCTGATCATGGTCAACTGGATTCACAATCTCAGCCCGGACCAGCTGGCCGGCATCATCCTGCCGGTGCTGGGCAGGACCCGCTACCTGATCGTGGACGCGATCGACGGCGCAGGACCGGTGTCGTACCGATACAAGCATGACTTCGAATTTCTGGCGCGCGCCGCGCGCAGGCGGGGCGTGCTCCACCTTCGCGAGGAGCCGCGCAGCTTGATCGTCTTCGAGGTGCCCGGCGGATGAGCGCGCGTTATCTGATTCGCCTCGACGACGCGTGCGACACGATGCGCCGGGACAACTGGAGCCGCGTCGAGGAGGTGCTGCAGGCGCACGGGGTCCAGCCGATCGCGGCGGTGATTCCCGACAACCGCGATCCGTCGCTCCAGCTCGAGCCGCCCGACCCGGGCTTCTGGGACAAAGTGGCCGGCTGGGTGCGCAAGGGCTGGTCGGTGGCGCTGCACGGGCATACCCATTTGATGCGGCCCACCGACGCGCGCCTGGTATTGCCGTTCTATTCGCGCAGCGAGTTCGGCGGCCTGCCTCTGAGCCTGCAGTGCGAGAAAATCCGGGCGGCCTGGAGCATTTTCGGCGCGCACGGCGTCGACCCGCGGATCTGGGTGGCGCCGGCCCACAGCTTCGACCTCGACACGCTGCGCGCCGTGCATCTCGAAACCCCGATCCGCCTGATCAGCGACGGGATCGCCTGCGACACGTTCCGTGCGCACGGCTTCGACTGGATTCCGCAGCAGCTTTGGAGCTTCGCCGAGCGTCCCTTCGGGCTGTGGACGGTCTGCCTTCACCCCAATACCATGCGCGCCGCGGACATCGACGCTCTCGACCGGTCGCTCGGAGGCCGCTACCGCGGCCGGGTGGTCGGCGTCGCCGACCTGCCTATGCGCGCTCGGCGTCGATCCGTCCGCGATCGTCTGTTCGAGATTTATTTCTGGCGCCGGTGGCGCAGGGCCGCCCGGCGTCGCCAATGAAGGTCTTGCTGATCATCGATCACTTCGGTTCCGGCGGCGCGCAGCGCCAGATGGTGGAGCTCGCCTGCGGACTCGAGCGGCGCGGCCACCGCGTCGAGATGTTCGTTTACTTTCCTCAATACGATTTCTTCCGGCCCCGGCTCGATCGGCATCAGATCGTGGTCCACGCTCACGCCGCCCGGCGCGGCCGGCCGCTCGGTGTCGTGCGCAGCCTGGCATCGCTGCTGCGCACGGGCGCCTTCGACGTCGCGACCTCCTATCTGGGCACCGCCAACATCTACGCGGAGATTGCGCGCCTCGCCGCGCGCAACACACGGCTGGTGGTCTCCGAGCGCACCAGTTTTCACGATGATCGGTCCGGCCCGGCCGCGTTGGGGCGCCGCTTGCTGCATCACCTTGCGGACCAGGTCGTGGCCAACAGCGAGACTCAGGCGGCATGGCTGAGGCAAAGGCCGTGGCTGCGAAACAAGGTGACCTGCATCTACAACGGAGTCGACCTCGACGCATTCCAGCCGCCGGCCGCGGTGCCTGCCCGCGCAGGCGACCTGCGGCTTCTCGGGGTGGGACGCATCGGGCCCGAGAAGAATCTGCTCAACGTGGTGGCGGCGCTCGCGGACTTTTCGGCGAGGCACTGCTGGGTCCCCAGGATCGACTGGGCGGGGAGCCGCGACGACAGCCGTGCGGGCCGGCGCTACTGCGCCCGCGTCGATGCGCTCCTCGAGGCGCACCCCGAGGTGAAGCGCGGCTGGACCTGGCTCGGATTGCAGTCCGACATGCCGAGCCTGCTGCGCGGATATCACGCCCTGATCCATCCGTCGCTCTACGAAGGGCTGCCCAACGCAGTCTGCGAAGCGTTGGCCTCGGGCATGCCGGTTCTCGCCTCGGACGTCTGCGATCATCCGTTTCTCGTGGAGGACGGCAGGCGCGGTTTCCTGTTCGATCCGAGCAATCCCGCCGAGATTCGCCGCGCGATCGAGAGACTGGCGGGGTTGGATGCGGCGGGATGGAGCGCCTTCGGCCGCAATGCACGCGACTACGCGTCATCCCACCTGGGAGTCGAGAAAATGGTGGCCGCTTACGAGGCGCTGTTCGAGCGCATGATCGCCGCTCGGCGGGCGTGAGGCCACGCTCGGCGCCGGGTCCGGCGCCGCGGCTCACATCGCCAAGGTCCGGCGCCGGTCGATTTGGATCACGATCATCTTGTGATAGGACGCGCCGGACTTGGGGGCCGGCACCTCGAGCAGCGCGCGCAGCGACGCAGATTCGCCCAGGGAGTCCATGATGAACAACAACAGGTTGGGCAGCGCGATGCCGAAGGGGTCGAGATCCGAGACGCCGCGCGGATCGGAATCGGAAGCCTTCTCCAGAACGATCACGCCGCCGTCGCGCACGCAGTCGGCCCATGCGTTGAGCGCCTTCGACGGATCGTAAGCATGGTCGAGCGAGTTGCTGTAGACGACATCGGCCCGGCCGGCCCATTCGGCACGCCGCTCGTGGAAATCCGCCTGCACGGTCATGGGGAACTGCGCGGCGGTCGACGAGATCTCGGTGCCGATGATCTCGCAGCCGAACTCTTCATTGAAGATGCGCTGCTCGAATCCGTTGCGTGTGCCATGACACAGCACGAATTTTGGGCCGATGCCCCGTTCCTTGAGCCAGCGGGCCAGTGAGCGAAGATTCGCCTCGTTGGTCCATACCTGGGAGATCTTGGCGCGATTGCCGCGCTCCTGCTCCCGGGTGTATGCCGCAACGTCGACTCGTCCGTCCGCGCCGGCCCAGCTCGCCAGGCGGTATCCGCGCTGCTCGACGAGAGCGCGCGTGACTTTCCAATTCGGCAGCGGAACGACCTGGTACCCGAGTCGGGCGAGGCAGCGCTTCGCGAAGCGCTTCAATCGGCCCATCGTTCGGGTCGTGCGGCCGTGCAGCCGCCTTGCATTGTTCGTGTGCGCATGAATGTGAGAGCATAACGTTCAGTCAGTTGGAAGGGTAGTGCAACCGCGTGCAGGCCGGCCGACGGACCGCCCGACGTTGCGTGGGGCCGGCCGAGCAGATGGAATCACCAGATAGCGCGCAACGCGACCGGAGCGCGTCCATTCCCGAACGCCTGTCGGTCGACCGCGACGCGCCTGCCGACGTGCTTGGCGTCCTTCCGGCGGCCCTGCTGTTCTCGTGCGTCGGGGTGTTCCTGGGAGCGAATGCTCTGCTCGCGAGACCCGCGGTGCTCCTTCGTTCGCTGCCCGTGGCCGCGGCCTGCTTCGGAATCCTGGCGCTGTTCTGCGTGCTGCTGAGGGTCTTGCGCAGCCCGGCGTATGCGCTCGTCGCCTGTTTCGGGCTCTTGCTCGCGACCGTGTACGGACCCCAGGCGTGGACCGTCCCGTTGCTGACGGCGCTGCTGGTGCTGGCCTCGGTGCATACGCTGTGGAATCTGTGCCGGCCGCTGCGCGAGATTCCCATCGCCCTCGGGATGTCGCTCGTCGGCACGCTGACCATCCTCGGAACGCGCCACGCCTATACTTCGTTCGACATGATAGAGCGCCTGCATGCGGGGAACGTGTCGCTCGACACTCTCTATCACGCCAGCATGGCCGCCATGATCAAGAATTACGGCGTCACTTCCACCGGTCTCAACGGGCTGGTGGAGACGCCGTATCATGCGCTGTCACACGCTTTGTTCGCGGTGATCAGCCTGGTGTCGCGGGCCCCCGTGGTCGAGGTCTATGGCATCGCCACCTGGATGCTGTTCGCCCCACTGCTGCTGTACGCGGCGAGCGCGAGCTGCGTGATGCTGCGGGAGGGCGCCCGCCCGGATGCGGCGCGCATCTGGACCTGCGTGTGCTTGATACTCGTGTTTGCGCCCCTGACGCTCGAACGGTGGGCGCTGTGGGACTCGTTCTTCGTGTCCGAATCCTACCTCGTTGCGTTGTCGTTGCTGTTGCTTGGCCTTCCGCTCCTGCTCGCAGCGCAGCTCCGCCCCGCCGGCGTGGCACTGATCGTTGCGCTCACCGCCTTGCTTTGTGGGGCAAAGGCCCCGGTGGGCGTCGTGTTCATCGGCCTGTTCGGGGCGCGGCTGGTGCTGCTGAACGGGCGCTTCAAGCTCGCCGAGACGGCGGCGTGGGTGGCGATGATCGCGGTCGGAGTCGCGGTGGTGGTGCGATCCGCGGTGGCCAACCGGGCCAGCGTGTCGATCGGGCCGGGGGAGTTCATCGAGCAGTATTCCGCCCTGGGCCGATATTTGTCCGCGGCCCATCAGGCGGTACTGGGGGTGGGCACGGCCGGCGCGCGCGCGTGGGTGCTGGCCGCCGCGTCGCTGGGCAGCTTCGTCGTCCTGCATTTCGCGCTCACCTGGCTGCTCGTGATCACGGCCGTCGCGCGCCTCGGCGTGCGGTCCGCCCTCAGGTCGCCGATCGTGGTGCTCGCGCTCTGCGCCACCGCGGCCGGGATGGTCATCGTGGCGCTCTTCCGCATCTACGGAGGCTCCGCGTATTACTTCACCAACGTCGCGTTCTTCGTATCCCTGCCGGCGGCTGCGGGGCTGTTGGCGGAACTACCGAGACGCCAGCGGATCGCGAACTGGCAGATACTGTCCGCCGCGGCGGTCCTGGTCGCGCTCGCCAGCGCGCGCGCGTACTGGAACGCCAGCGCTCTCAATGGCGACAGGGCACAGGGCGGGCGCAGCGCCCTCATCACGCGCTTGCTGGATGTCCGCCGGTCCCTTCCGCGCAAGGTCATATTGGAGGCCGATCGCTCCATGCTGAAAGCCAACCCGTTCTCGCTGTGCCTGGCGCGCCCTTTCGTTTTCCCGGCGGTATCCGAGCGTCCCTGGATCGGCGTGATCGCGGATTCCGCCGGCTGTCTGTCGGACGATTACGGGCTCGACAGCTACCGGTCGTATCCGGGCTCGCGCCGCATGTTGCCGCCGCCCTCGCCGCCGAGCGGCTGGACGGTGTTGCACGAAGCGTTGCCCTGACGGTCATCCGCGCAGCCAGGCCCCCCTCGAGCTGGTCACGCCCACGGCGTTTTGGAGGGTGTTTCCCTGGGCATCCGTCGTCGCGAAATTGTAGTAGGCGACGCCGCCCTGACGCACGCCGCCGACGTAGTTGCACCGACATACGACGCCGCGCGCATTGGCGTCGAGCCGGATGCCGAATCCTTGCGTCGTCTCGGCGAGGCCGTCATGCGCCGGCTCGTAGCCCAGCCGATTACCCTCGATGATGAAGCCCGCGGACTGATCGAGCTGGATCGCCGCGAAATTCCCCGGCGTCGCGGCACCGTTGCCGGCGATGAAGCAGCCGCGAATGAAGCCCATCTTTTGCCGGGGCGGCTTGAAGAGCGCAAATCCGCCCAGCAGGATCCCCCACTGCCGGCAGTCGAGGATGTCGATCCCTTCGATGTTCATGCGGGTGCACTCGTCGGTGACGGCGATGCCGCGCGAGAAGCGCGTGATTCGTCCGTCCCGCAGGTCCATCTTTTCCGCCGACGACTGGATTCCGTAGCCGCCGTCGAGATCGCCTCCGTCGATGGCAAAACTCTCCATGAAGAAGTCGAGCAGGTCGACCTGCGCCTGCAAAGGCACCTGCGCGCGCGCCAGGTATCCGCCGGAGGTCGCCGAAGCGCCGGTGACGCTGATGGCCGTCCCCGTGATGTGCACGCCGACCACGTTGCGCAGGGCGACGTTGCGCTTCGCTCCGATCTGATCGACGCCCTTCCATGGACGGAAGAAGGTGGCTTCGCCCGGGGAGCACTGGAACAGAATCTTGGACGACCTGACATAGAGGCCGTCGATCGAGCAGTTGTATGCGCCCGTCAGCCCGAACGCCTGACCGCTCTTGGTATCCATGTTCACTATCGAGATGTTGACGAAGCGCAGGTTGTGGGCGTGCGAGGTCTGACGCGCGGTCCGATCCGGCTCGTTCGTGGCCCATCCGAATTCATAGTAAATGCCCGTGCTCAATACTCCGGAGCCGTCGATCCAGACGTTCTCCATGACGACCCCGCTCAAGCCGCCGATCATGAGGATGCCGTTTCCGCCCGCCGTATTGGAGGAGATGCGCAGATTGCGCACGGCGATGTTGCCCATCGGAACCGGCAGCAGGCTGTCGTAGATCGGGCTGAAGTACTGGCTGTCGGTGCCCCGGTTTCCGAACGTCAGGGCGTTGCCGGCGTTGGTTCCGCCGCCTCCCATCTGGTAGTCGATGACGATGCTGCCGTTTTGGATGGTGAAGTCGCGCACCGCGAAAATGAAGCCTGCGTTGGTATCGCTCTTCGTGCCTTGCTTGGTGAAACGCAGCGTGCTGCCCTGCAGGTCGATGTCGATGCCGTCGGCGAACGGGATGATGTCGTTGAGATGGTAGACGTCGCTGCCGGTGGTATTGCCGAAGGCAAGAGTCCCGCGAAAGCCTCCTCCCGGAGCCACGAGCGTCTTGAGAGCGCGGGTGTTCTCGGCCGCGGCTTCGGGTTTGTTGGGCACCAGCCCGTAATGCCGCACGTCGGCGGGCGCGAGCGCCGGGCTCGAGCGACCGGGGGCTCCGGCGGCCGGGGGTGCTTCCGCGCCCACGGCTGCGGCGCCGCCTCCCGCGAGCGCAAGCGCGCCCGTCAGCAACGTTCGTCGTGTGCTCATCGGCGGCCTCCCGGTCAGGATTTCCCGCCGATTGTACACCCGGGCGTGAAATCGTCCGGGCGTCGTCGTGTAGAATTCGCATCTGGAGGTGACCGTGGAATCGTTCTTGCCTTGATGCATCGCGCGCCGGCGTCGGAAAAATCGGCGGGTCGGATCTGATGTGCGGCTTTTGCGGCCTGTACGGACCGCCGGCGCACGAGCCGCCCGTCGACCGGGTGCGGCGGATGCTGCGGACGATTGCCCATCGAGGTCCTGATGCCGAAGGAGTCTTCGAGGACGAAGGCATCGCACTCGGCCACCGGCGCTTGAGCATCCTCGACTTGTCTCCGGCGGGCGACCAACCCATGTCGCTCGGCTCGACGACCGTGGTCTACAACGGCGAGTCTTACAATTTCCGGGAGCTGCGCGACGAGCTGGAGCGGGCCGGTTGCCGATTTCGCGGCCATTCGGATACGGAAGTGCTGCTGCACGCCTACCGGCATTGGGGCCTGCAGGGGCTCGAGCGGCTCGAAGGATTGTTTGCGTTCGCCCTTTGGGACGGGGAGCGCCGCAGGCTCGTTCTGATGAGGGACCGGCTCGGCATCAAGCCGCTGTTCTTCGCGTGGCACGGTGGCATGCTTGCGTTCGGGTCCGAGATCAAGGCCGTGCTCGCCGCGGCACCCATCGAGCGTGCCGTCGATTCGCAAGCGCTCGCGGAATACCTCTGGTACGGCAATGCATTCGAGGATCGGACCCTGTTCCGCTCCGTGCGCGCGCTCCAGCCCGGGCATCGGATGGTGGTGGAGCCGGGTGGCGCCCGAATCGAGCCATGGTGGCGCATCGAACGATGGGTGGCGTGCGAGGCACCCCGTCACGCGGCGGAGGCGGCCTGCGCCGTGCGCGCGGCGGTCGACCGCGCGGTTACCCGGCAGCTGGTCAGCGACGTTCCCGTCGCGCTCCTCTTGAGCGGCGGCGTGGATTCCTCGAGCATCGCCGCGTCGGCCGCCGCCGGAGGGGTCCGCAGTCTCTTGACCTTCACCATCGGCTTCGACTACGAAAAGGGAGGGGGCGAGTTGCCGAAGGCCAGGGCCATTGCGCGGCACCTGGGGCTCGACCATCACGAGCTGCACGTTCGCGGCGAGGGTCTCGAGGAGGTGCTGGAGCGGCTGGTGGACGCGCATGACGAACCGTTCGCGGACGCCGCCAACATACCTCTCTACCTTCTGGGCCGGGAGCTGCACGGGGCCGTGAAGGTCCTTCTGCAGGGCGACGGGGGTGACGAGATGTTCGCCGGATACAGGCGCTATTCGATCTTGAGCGGCCTGCGCTGGTGGAGGGCCGCTTCATGGTGGATCGACGCCTTGGCACGCACGATGCCGTGCAGCACGTTCGAGCGGGTCGCCCGCGTCGCCGCGGCCGCGGGACAAACGCACCCCGCCATGCGCATGGCGCTGCTGCTGACGCTGGAGACCTTGCGCGATCCGCCGACCGCGATGCTGAGGCCGGAGGTCCAGGCGAACCTCGCGGCCGAGTCCGATCCCTTTGCGGCCTTCGGGCGCTGTGCGGAGCGCTTCCGCGGCCTTGATCCGGTCCGGCAGATGCTGCTGACGGACGCCTGCCTGCAATTGCCGTCGCAATTCTTGCCGAAGGTCGATCGCGCGATGATGGCTCACGGCATCGAGGCGCGCGTTCCCTTGCTGGACGAGCAGGTCGGATCGCTCGCGACGGCGCTGCCCACCCATCTCAAGGTCAGCGGGCGGCAAAAAAAGATCGTGCTGCGCGATGCCATGCGTGCGAGGCTGCCTGCCGGCTCGCTCGATGGACCGAAGGTCGGATTTGGCGTACCTTACGAAAACTGGCTGCGTGGGTCGCTTCATTCATTCGCGCGATCCATGCTCCTGGAACCGCAATTCATCGAGCGATTCGGCTTCGATCGCTCGCGTATCGAACAGGCCCTCGGCCAGCACCGTAGCCGCAAGCGCGAGCGCGGCTTCTTGCTATGGAAGTTGCTGCAATTGTCGATCTGGTCCCGGCGATACCTGTCCTAGATATGTCGAAGCCCAGCGTTCTGTTCGTCGGCGCCTTTCCGCGCCCCGGTCTCAAGGTGTATGGCGGCATGGTCACCTCGTGCCAGGCGTTGCTGGCCTCGAGCCTGCCCGGCCGGCTGCACCTCGACCTGCTCGACAGCACTCAGATCAGCAATCCGCCGCCGGCGCTGCCCACGCGCTTCGGTCTGGCCTTGGTGCGATTCGCGCGCTTCCTGGTCAAGTTCGAGAAGTGCAGGCCGCAGGCCGTGATTCTATTCGCCGCGCTCGGGGCGAGCATCGTCGAGAAGGGCGTCATGGCTCGATATGCCCGGTGGCGCGGTGTGCCGTCGCTGATATTCCCGCGAGCCGGCCATATCGTGGATGCCTGCCGCGATTCGCCGCTGACGCGCGCGTGGGCGCGCCTGTCGTTCCGCGGCGCGAGCAAGCTGGTCTGTCAGAGCGTGAGCTGGAGCCGCTTTGCGACCGAGACGCTGGGGTTCGCGCCCGAGCACGTGTCGGTGGTGCGCAACTGGACCGCGAGCCCGGAGCTTCTCGCGGTCGGAGAGCGGCGCCGGCGCCGCGCCGGATCGCGCGTCGAGCTCCTGTTCGTCGGCTGGCTGGAGCGCGACAAGGGCATTCTCGACCTGATCCGGGCCTGCGCCGCGCAGGGACCGTGCCGCGTGTTCAGGTTGGTGATCGTCGGCGACGGCGGTGCCGCCCACGAAGCGCGCGAGCTGGCCGCGCAGCTGGGGCTCGCCGCCAGCGTCGAATTCCGCGGGTGGCTGCAAACCGAGGAGTTGCGGGCGGCGCTGCGTGATGCCGACGTATTCGTGCTACCTTCCTGGGCGGAGGGCTTGCCGAACGCAATGGTCGAGGCGATGGCGGCGCGAGTCGCCGTGCTGGTAACCGCGGTGGGAGCGATTCCGGAGGTCATCGTGGACCGGGAGAACGGACTGCTCGTGCCGCCGCGTGACGCCGCCGCCTTGGCGCGTGCGCTGGGAGAACTGATCGACGACGGCGCATTGCGTGCGCGGCTGGCGGACGAGGCATTCGAGGTGGCCAAGAGAGAGTTCTCCCCCGAGGCAGCCGTCGATCGGCTGGTGGCCCTGATCGACGCTTCGATTGCCGGAGGCGAGGCCGCCGGGCCGGCCGTGCGCGGGCATTAGGATAGATGGCGTGCACCTGGCGCATCTGAGCATCCTCGCTTGCCCGGCTTGCCGGGCGGATCTGGCTTTGGCGCCTGCCGATACCCGTGCGGACGGCGCCGTCATCGAGGGCGCCCTGGCGTGCACCTCGTGCAGCCGGCAGTACCCGATCATCGGAGGAATTCCGCGCTTCGTGCCGCGCGAGAATTACGCGTCCGGATTCGGCCTGGAATGGACCAAGCACGCGCGTACTCAATATGACAGCTATTCGGGCATCCCGGCGTCGGAGCGGCGCTTCTTCGAGCAGACCGGATGGCCCAGGGACCTTTCCGGAGCTCTCGTCCTGGAGGTGGGCAGCGGCTCGGGTCGCTTCACCGAGCAGGCCGCGCGCACCGGGGCGACGGTGGTCTCCCTGGACTACAGCTACGCGGTCGATGCCAATTACGCATCGAACGGCTCTCGCCCCAACGTGCTGATCGTCCAGGCGGACGTCTTCGCGCTGCCGTTTCGGCCCGCAACGTTCGACCGTCTGTTCTGCTTCGGGATGCTGCAGCACACGCCGAGTCCCGAGCGTGCCTTCGCGGCGCTTCCGCCGATGCTCAAGCCCGGCGGCGCCCTGTGCGCCGACATCTACAAGATCTCGTTCTGGCGCACCTTGCTGCAGACCAAATACTGGGTCCGTCCGTTCACCCGGCACATGAATCCCGATCGCCTGTATGCCGCGGTGTGTCGCTGGGTCGATCTCATGTGGCCGGTG
>DATAYZ010000049.1:0-8774 GCA_036272295.1 Steroidobacteraceae bacterium | reverse complement strand
CAGGTCTTGGTGAAGTTCTCGCCCCCCGTGAACACCGCAGTGGGCCGGCGTTGGTCGGATCTGCTCGTGGCAGAGCATCTGGCCCACGAGGTATTGAGCGGCAGCCGGATTCCAGCCGCGCATTCCGAGCTCCACGAATTCGAAGGGGTGACGTTCCTCCAGGTCGATCGATTCGACAGAATCGGCTCGAGTGGACGCATAGGCGTCACGTCGCTGCTGTCGATTGATACCACCCAGTACGGAAAGCTCGATACGTGGGTCGCATCTGCAATGCGGCTCCATCGGGATCGGCGCATCGATGTCGATACGTTGGAGAAGATACGCTTCGTCTACACTTTCGGCGGACTGATCGCCAACACGGATCGCCATTTCGGAAACCTGGCGATGTTCGACCGGTACGATGGTCAGCTCAGCCTGGCCCCGGTGTACGACATGCTGCCGATGCTGTTCGCCCCGCAAAATGATCAGATCCTGGTCCGCGTGTTCGATCCGCGCGACCCGACGGCGGAAACCATGACCGCCTATCGCAGCGCCCGAGAGCTTGCGGAGAAATACTGGAGGCGCCTCTCAGATGACGGTCGTATCAGCGCAGAGTTTCGGGAAATCGCTCGAGCCTGCGGCAAGACGCTGGCGGCACTACCGAGATCCGGAGCCTATGCCTACGGCCACTGAAGGCTCGGAGCATCAGGGCTGCCACTGCAGAAGCGCCGGTGCACGTGATCGCCGGCCAAGACGGGCACGATCTGTCCGGCGGTCGGGCTCCCTTACGCGAATCGATCCGGGTGCACGTCCTATTTGGACCACTTCAGCTTCTTGAGCACATCGAGCAGCGTATCGTTCGGGCGCTTGCCGCATTCGGCCAGCAACGCAGTCTCGAAGGTCGGCCGCGCGGAAGCGTCGAAGATGCGGCCGCCGGACGTTGCCTCGGTGAAGCCGAACAGCCACATCATGATGGACTTCGCGCTCTCCGGATCCGAGACCGCGAATTGCGTGTGGCGGGTCGCGAAGGGTCCGCACTCGACGTTGGCGAGGTCCATCGCGTTCTTCGACTCCGGCTTCACGATCGCGAGGGCATCGAGCATGCTCTCCGCGGGGTTGCTCTTGCACTCATCGTCCAGCGCGAATCCGAACGGCGGCAGTGCATCGGTGTAGAGCACGTGCTTGCCGGACTTCGCGACCGCGTAGCCGAACAGCCACATCACGATGTCCAGGGAGTCCGCGTCGGGATTGTTGACGGACGCCGGCAGGAGCTCGTTCTCGTACTTGCCGCAGGTGAGGGTGGCGAGATTGACCTCGGCGGCGCGGGCCGGCGGCGCGGCAAGGAGCGCGCCGACGGTCGCGAGGGCCGCCAGGGCGGCGAGGGCGCTGCGCGTCGTGCGCGGGGTCGTAACGGCGGTGGACGTTCTCATGGTGGGCGGGGGGCGGATGTTCTCATGGTGGGCGACGCTGCAATGCTGCCATTGTCGGCCAATCTAGGCTGCGACGTCGCAAAGACACCGAATCAGAGCGCAAGTTCGGTGCCGGCTCGATACCCCGCGGGCGCAGGACGCGACGGGAAAGGTCGGCCGCCCGTCGTCGCCCTCGTCAGCACCCGCGCGCCAGGCTCGCGATGATCTCTTGCAGCAGCATGCTGAGCGGCCGCGCCCGCTCGCGGTCGTACGCCGGCACCCGCTGCTCATCGATGTAGGCGCACTGGGCGATCTCCATCTGCACCGCCTCGATGCGTGCGGCAGGATTGCCGTAGTGGCGGGTGATGTAGCCGCCCTTGAACCGCCCGTCGACCACGACGCTGAAGCGCGACTGGGCCTTCAGGGGCGCGACCACGCGCTCGAGAATGGCGGGCGAGCAGCTCTTGCCGCTCGAGGTCCCGACGTTGAGGTCCGGCAGGCGGCCCTCGAACAGTCCCGGAATCTCGGAACGTATGGAATGGGCGTCGTAGAGGATGCAGTGCCCGTGGCGCGCCGCGATCTCACGGGTGAGTGCCGCGAGCTGGTCGTGATAGGGCCGCCAATACATACCGAGTCTCGCCGCGATCTCGGCAGCCCCGGGAACCTCGCCGGGTTTGTAGAGCGCCTCTCCGTCGAAGGTCTCGACGGGACACACGGTGGTCTCGCGCTGGCCCGGGTAGAGCGGTTTCCCGTCGGGCGGACGGTTCAGGTCCACGACGTAGCGGGTATGCGTGGCGCGAATGACGGAAGCGCCTGCTTCGCGGGCAAAGTGATAGAGCTCCGGGACGAACCAATCCGTGTCGGGCAGGTCGAGCGCAGCGGGTTCGAGCCGTGCGGCGATGTCGTGAGGAATGTAGGTCCCGGAATGGGGGAAGCTGATCAGGAGCGGACTCGCGCCCGCCTCGCACCCGAAGATCGGTACGCGCGCGGACTCCGCCATCAGGCCTGCTTCCTCGACGGCAGGATGCGGCTCACCAGCCCGGAGAACCTTCCCGATCGCACCCAGCCCTGGGCCGCCTTGATGTCGGGCGCGAAGTAGCGGTCGGCCGCGTAGAACGGCACCTCGCCGCGGACCGCGGCGTGCACCCGCTCGAGGCTCTCGGACGAGCGCGCCGGCCGGTGAAAGTCGATGCCCTGGCAAGCGGCCAGGAGCTCGATGCCGGCCACCGCGGCCGCGTTGTCGACCATGCTCCCGAGACGCCGCGCGGCGTGGGTCGCCATGCTCACGTGGTCCTCCTGATTCGCCGAGGTCGGGATCGAGTCGACACTGCAGGGCGTGGCGATGGCCTTGTTCTCGGAGACCAATGCCGCGGCGGTCACCTGAGCGATCATGAAGCCGGAGTTCACGCCGCTGTGCTCGACCAGGAACGCCGGCAGGCCGCTCATCTTCGGATCGACCAGCACGGCGATACGCCGCTCGGCGAGACTGCCGATCTCCGCGAGCGCGAGCGCGAGCGTGTCGGCCGCGAAGGCGACGGGCTCGGCGTGAAAGTTGCCGCCGGAGATGACATCGCCGCCGTCGACGAACAGCAGCGGGTTGTCGGTTACGGCGTTCGCCTCGATGGACAACGTCGAGCTGCAGCGCTGGATGAGATCCAGGCACGCGCCCATGACCTGGGGCTGGCAGCGGAAGGAATACGGGTCCTGTACCCGGCTGCACTCGAGGTGCGAGGCACGGATCGCGCTGCCGGCGATGAGATCGCGGTACTCGCGCGCCGCGAGGATCTGGCCCGGCTGGCCGCGCACCTCGTGAATGCGGGCGTCGAACGGCGCATCGCTGCCCTTCAATGCGTCGACCGACATGGCGCCGGCGACGATGGCGGCGGCAAACACGTCCTCGGCGCCGAACAGCCCCGCGAGCGCGAGCGCGGTCGAGACCTGCGTTCCGTTGATCAGCGCGAGCCCTTCCTTGGCACGCAGCTTGAGCGGCTCGAGTCCGGCCGCACGCAAACCGGCGGCGGCGGGGAGCACCTGTCCGCGCACTCGCACCTCGCCGATTCCGAGCAGCACGGTGGACAGATGCGCGAGCGGCGCCAGATCGCCCGACGCGCCCACCGACCCCTGGGCGGGGATCACAGGGTAGACCTCGTGCTCGAGGAGCGCGAGCAACGCGTCCACCACGCCCGGGGTGATGCCCGAACAGCCTCGCGCCAGGGCGTTGACCTTGAGTGCGAGAATCAGCCGTACCACGGCGTCGGGTAGCGGCTCGCCCACGCCGGCGGCGTGCGACAGGAGGAGATTGCGCTGCAGGAGATCGAGCTGATCGTCGGGAATGCGGGTCTGCGCCAGGAGCCCGAAGCCCGTATTGATGCCGTAGGCGGCATCGCCCGCCGCGATGATCGTGTCCACGAGCGAGGCGGAAGCCGAGATGCGGGCGCGATCCGTCGCCGCGAGCGTGATCGCGGTGGGCTGCTCGTAGATGCTGCGCAACATGCCGAGCGTCAGCCCGCCGGCACGAATCTGCATGGCTGTCGCCACTTAGGCGGCCTCTTTCACGGCGCGGCCGTTCCCGCTCAAGGCCGCTCGATCATCGGCAGGTTCAAGCCCTGCTCTCGAGCGCAACGGATGGCGATGTCGTAGCCCGCGTCCGCATGACGCATGACGCCGGTGCCCGGATCGTTCCAGAGCACCCGGCGAATGCGCTTGGAGGCGGCGTCGCTGCCGTCGCACACGATGACGACGCCGGCATGCTGGGAAAAACCCATGCCGACCCCGCCGCCGTGATGGATCGACACCCAGGTCGCCCCGCTCGCGGTGTTGAGGAGCGCGTTCAGGAGGGGCCAGTCGGAGACCGCGTCCGACCCGTCGCGCATGCTCTCGGTCTCCCGGTTCGGGCTCGCCACCGAGCCCGAGTCCAGGTGATCCCGGCCTATCACGATCGGCGCCGACAGCTCGCCGCTCTTGACCATCTCGTTGAACGCGAGACCCAGGCGGTGACGCTGTCCGAGGCCGACCCAGCAGATGCGCGCGGGAAGGCCCTGAAAATGGATGCGCGACCGCGCCATGTCGAGCCAGTTGTGCAGGTGCGCATCGTCGGGAATGAGCTCCTTCACCTTGGCATCGGTCTTGTGGATGTCCTCCGGGTCGCCGGAGAGCGCGGCCCAGCGGAACGGCCCGACGCCGCGGCAGAAGAGCGGGCGGATGTACTCGGGCACGAAGCCCGGGATGTCGAAGGCCTGCTTCACGCCGGTGTCGAGGGCGACCTGCCGGATGTTGTTGCCGTAGTCGAAGACCGGCAGGCCCATGTGCTTGTAGCGCAGCAGGTACTCCACGTGCCTTGCCATCGAGCGGCTCGCGGCCTCGGTGGTGCCCTTGGGGTCGCTCACGCGGCGCTCGTCCCACTCCTCGACCGTCCACCCTTGCGGCAGATAGCCGTTGACGGGGTCGTGCGCCGAGGTTTGATCGGTGAGCGCATCCGGCTTGATGCCGCGCGCGTGCATCGTCTCGAGCACGTCGACGACGTTGCCGAGCAGCGCGACCGAGATCGCCTTGCCGCTCTTGTGGGCGGCGTCGATCTTGGCGAGCGCCTCGTCCAGGGTGCGCGCCTCGGCATCGACGTAGCCCGTCTTCAGGCGCATCGCGATGCGGCTCGCGCGGCACTCGACCGCGAGCATGCTGGCGCCCGCCATGGTTGCCGCGAGCGGCTGCGCCCCGCCCATGCCGCCGAGGCCGGCGGTGAAGATCCACTTGCCCTTGACGTTGCCGCCGAAGTCGCGCCTGGCCATCTCCGCGAAGGTCTCGTAGGTGCCCTGCACGATGCCTTGGCTGCCGATGTAGATCCAGGAGCCCGCGGTCATCTGCCCGAACATCGCCAGGCCCTTCTTGTCGAGCTCGTGGAAGTGCTCCCACGTCGCCCAGTGCGGCACCAGGTTGGAGTTCGCGATCAGCACGCGCGGCGCGTCCGGGTGCGTCGGAAACACGCCGACGGGCTTGCCCGATTGAACCAGCAGAGTCTCTTCCTCGGTCAGGGACTTCAAGGTCTCGACGATCTTGTCGTAGCAAGACCAATCGCGCGCGGCGCGGCCGATGCCGCCATACACGACGAGGTCGCCGGGATTCTCGGCCACGTCCGGGTCGAGGTTGTTCATGAGCATGCGCAGCGGCGCTTCCGTCATCCAGGTGCGGGCGCTCAAGGTCTTGCCGCGGGGCGCGCGGATGACGCGATTCTTCACGGGTGCGAGCATGGTTGCATCCTCAGGGGCGAAATCGCCCCGACAGTTCGTAGCGGGAGCCGGGATAGTAGAGGCGGGCCACGGAAGCGGTCTGGCCCGCGGTCCAGGTGCGTCGAATGATCAGGAGGCACGGCTCGTCGCGCGTCATCGCGAGGAGGCTGCGGGTGCGCTCATCGGGCATGACCGCGCGCAGCACGTGCTCCGCCTCCTGCAGCGGAGCGGCCTCGATGAGATAGTCGTAGGGCGTCGTCTGCGTAAAATCCACGTTGAGGTAATCGGGCGCGAGCGCCGGGCGCACGTAGCGATCCTCGAGCTGGATGGGCTGGTCGTTCTCGTAGTGCACGATTACCGAGTAGTAGAGCTCGCTGCGCGGCGCCACCCCAAAATCCGCGGCCAGCTCGCCCGCGGCGCGAAGACGCTCGAGACGCACGACCTCGGCTCGGTGCGCGTGCCCGCGGCGGCGGATCTCATCCGCGATGCCTCGGATCTCGAGTGGATGAGCGTGCGCATGCTGATCGGCGACGAAGCTGCCGACGCCCGCGACCCGCACCAGCACGCCCTCGTCGCGCAACTCGCGCAGCGCCCGGTTTGCCGTCATGCGCGACACGCCGAAGGATTTGACGATGTCGTTCTCGGACGGCACTCGCGAGGAGGTGCCCCATTTGCCCGAGCCGATGTTGTCCAGGATGTGGCGCTTCACCTGGAGGTAGAGGGGCTGCACGGAAACGGCGGCGGACTTGGCCATGTTGCCACCAGGCTAACCTGTATAGACAGGTACAGTCAACTGACCGAATCCCGCATGACCTGACCGAACGCCGCCCGGATCTCCGCTTCGCGAGCATGCCGGCGCTCCCGGATCACCCATTGTCCGGCGACCATCACATCCCGGATCGCCGCATCGCCGCCGGCAAATACCAATCGGTCGAGCGCGGTCTCATCGGCGCCGCCCGCCATGGCCGGATGCTCGCGGTCGAGCACGAGGAAGTCCGCGCGCTTGCCGACCTCGATGGCCCCCGCAGGCTGGCCGAGCGCGACGGCTCCCGCGCGCGCGGCGCCGGCCCAGAGACGCGTGCCCACGTGAGGGTCGCCGCGCGTGCTCAGCACGGCGCGGCGCTTCTTGCGCAGCCGCTGCTGGTACTCCAGCCAGCGCAACTCCTCGGCGGGGCTCACGGTCGATTGACTGTCGGAGCCGACGCACAGACGTCCGCCGGCTTCGAGCCAGCGCGCCGTCTCGAAGAACCCGTCGCCGAGATTGGCCTCGGTGCTGATGGAGACGCAGACCGCGGCGCCGGCGGCGGCGAGGCGCTCGAGCTCGGCAGGCGCCGAGTGCGTGGCGTGCACGAGGCACCAATGCCGATCGACGAGGCCCGTGTCGAGCAGCAGCTCGATGGGCCGTTTGCCGGTCTCGCGCTGGCAGGCCTTTACCTCGAGGATCTGCTCGGCGACATGGATGTGGATCGGGAGGTCGGCATCGATCTCGCGCAGCCTGCGCGTGACTTCGTGCAGATTCGCGAGGGGCACCGCGCGCAGGCTGTGGAACGCGATCCCGGTCCGGTGCGTGCGCAGCGCGGGCTCGCCGCGGCGCTGCGCCTCGATCCGCCTCGCGACGGCCTCGATGAAAGCCTCGGTCTCGGACTCGAAGCGCGCCTGGTCGGCGCGCAGCGGCCTGCCGCCGAAATCGCTCGCCTGATACAGCGTCGGCAGGAAGGTGAGGCCGATGCCGGCGTCGGCCGCGGCGCGGCTGACCGCATCCCACAACGCATTGGCGCCCGCGTAAGGGGTCCCGTCGCGGCGTCGATGCAAATAGTGGAATTCCGCCACGGTGGTATAGCCGCTCTTCAGCATCTCGACGAACAGCTGTGTCGCAATCGTCTGGAGCTCGTGGGGCTCGACGCGGTTCGCGAGTGCGTACATGGCATTGCGCCAGGTCCAGAAGCTGTCGCGCGCCGACAGGCGATATTCGGTGTTGCCGGCCATGGCGCGCTGGAACGCGTGGCTGTGCGCGTTGGCCATGCCGGAAACCACGACGCCGCGGACCTGCTCGATCGGCGGCGGCGCCGGCCCGGCCCCGAGGTCCGCGCCCGCCCGGTCGGCCGCAGGGGCGAGAGCGGTGATGATGCCCTGCTCGGAGACCGTGGCCACGACGTTGCGCACCCAGCCAGCCGGGGTATGAGCGGATTCCAGCTGAAATCGATGCACTTGACTATACCTGTATAGGCAACTCGCTTTCTCGTATCATACGTCGAATGACCACATCTCAGCGAGCATGATGCGGCGGGCTTCGCACGAACCCTGGGACCAGGTCTGGGTAGGGTGCAGTCTCGCCACCATGGCGGGCGAGCGCTATGGCCGGCGGGACGATGCCGCGATCGCGACGCTGGGCGACCGCATCGCCTGGATCGGCTCCGCGGCGGAGGCACGCAGCCGCGCCGCTTCGAACGGTGCGTCGGTGCACGATGCGACCGGTCTCTGGCTTACGCCCGGCCTCGTCGACTGCCACACCCATCTCGTCTACGGCGGCAACCGCGTGGAGGAGTTCGAGAAGCGGCTCTGCGGCGTCTCCTACGAGGAGATCGCGCGGGCGGGCGGGGGGATTCGGTCGACCGTCGACGCCACGCGGCACGCATCTCGCGAGACCCTCTATGCCGCGGCGGCGCGCCGCGCCGCACGCCTGCTGTCCGAGGGCGTGACCACGCTCGAGATCAAGTCGGGATATGGCCTCGATCTCGATGCCGAGCGGCGGCAGCTCGAGGTCGCCCGCGAGCTCGGCACCCGCTTGCCGGTCACCGTCAAGACCACCTTTCTCGGCCTGCATGCGCTGCCCAAGGAGCGCGCGCAGGACCGTGCACGCTTCGTCGATGACGTCACGGGGCCCTGGCTCGAGTCGCTCGCCGCCGCCGGACTCGTCGATGCGGTCGATGCGTTTTGCGAGAACATCGCGTTCACCGCGGCCGAGACCGAGCGGCTGCTCGCGGCGGCCCGCAAGCTCGGCCTCCCGGCGCATCTGCACGTGGGGCAGCTCACCGACATGGGCGGCGCCGAGCTCGCGGGCAGGTGGCACGCGCTGTCAGCGGACCACCTGGAATACGTGAGCGCGGCGGGCGCTCGCGCGCTCGCGGCAGCGGGGACCGTGGCCGTGGTGCTGCCGACCGCG
>DATAYZ010000048.1:0-8538 GCA_036272295.1 Steroidobacteraceae bacterium | reverse complement strand
GATTGGGTATTCAACGACGCGACTCCAATCGACTCGCAAGCGACGTATGTGGACGCCCGTACGCAGATGTGACTAATATGTGACGGGGAGATTTAATCTGTGTTTTCAAATCATTAGGAAAGCATGGTGCGCGCTGGTCGGACGACATTAAACACCCATTCAAACGTTGCGTCCAGAATCGAGCCCGGCGCGGTCACGCAGCTCGGAGACGCGCGTCGGCGACCCGAGCGGTGGGCACTCGCACGGCGTCGGCCGCGGCCCCGGCTGAGCGTATTTCTGGGAGCGTCATGGGCCATCGCCTGCGTCGTCGCGTCGGGCGCAATGGCCTCGGGCGCAATGGCCGATCCCGCCACTCCGGCGACTCCGGCCACTTCGGCAACTTCGGCCACTTCGGCCACTTCGGCGGCGACGCCACGCGACCCGGCGTCGTGCCAGACGGTGCGTCTCTCGGATGTCGGATGGACCGACGTCACGGCAACCACGGCTCTCTTCGCCCAGCTGCTCCGGTCGATCGGATACAACCCCACCATCACGGTCTTGTCGGTGCCGGTGACCTTCGCCTCCGTCGCGCACAACGACATCGATGTGTTCCTGGGCAACTGGATGCCGGCGCAGCTCGCGGACCGTGCGCGGTACGTCGAGGACGGATCCGTGGTCGTCCTCGGCGCGAACCTGACCGGCGCGAAGTACACGCTCGCGGTTCCCGACTATACCTACGGCGCCGGCCTCCATGACTTCAAGGACATCGAGCGCTTCGGACCGCAGTTGAACGACTCGATCTACGGCATCGAGCCGGGCAATGACGGCAACCGGCACGTGCTCGAGATGATCAAGGCCAATCAGTTCGGCCTCGTAGGCTTCAAGCTGGTCGAGTCGAGCGAGCAAGGGATGCTTGCGCAGGTGGAGCGGGCGGTGCGGGACAAGAAGCCCATAGTGTTCCTCGCGTGGGAGCCCCACCCGATGAACATGCGCTTCTCGATCAAGTACCTCACGGGCGGCGATGAGGTGTTCGGACCGAACTACGGCGGGGCGACCATCTACACCGTCACCCGGCGCGGCTACACCGCCGAATGTCCCAACATGGGACGCCTGCTGTCGAACCTGAAATTCTCCCTGCGGGGCGAGAGCGAGATGATGGCCGCGATCCTCGACCGGCACGAGGCTCCCGACGTCGCGGCGGTCGAGTGGCTCAAGGCCAATCCCACCGTGACCAAGACCTGGCTCGCGGGCGTGCTCACCTTCGACGGCCGCCCCGCCGCGGGAGTCCTCGCTCGCTCCGTGCCGCCGCCCCGCCCCGGCGGCTTCGAGCAATGGATCGTGAGCCACAAGATTCCCGTGGGCGATGCCATGGCGGTGGCGATCGACGTCATCAAAGCCCACGGCACGGTCGTGTTCGACGCCGTGTCGGTGGCGATCTCCGGCACGGTGAACGGTGTGACCACGCTGTTGCACGCGCTGCCCTCGTGGCTCCTGATCATCGCCACCGGACTGCTCGCCTGGGGCTTGCAACGCTCGCTCGCCCTGGCCGCGTTCGTCGTCCTCGCGCTGCTGTTCATTCTCAACCAGGGCTACTGGATGGCGACGCTCGAGACGCTGTCGCTCGTGATCGTCGCAACCCTCGTCTCGGCGGCGATCGGAGTGCCGCTCGGGATCGCGGCGGCCCACCGCCCGCGCCTGTTCGCGGCCCTGCGGCCCGTGCTCGATCTGATGCAGACGCTCCCGACCTTCGTGTACCTGATTCCGACGCTGGTCCTGTTCGGCCTCGGCGTGGTGCCGGGCCTCATCTCCACCGTGATCTTCGCCCTGCCCGCGCCCATTCGCCTGACGCATCTCGGCATCTCCTCGGTGCCGAAGCCCTTGATCGAGGCCGGTGAGGCGTTCGGCGCGACCCCGATGCAGCTCCTCTGGAAGGTCGAGTTGCCGAGCGCCGCGCCCACCATCATCGCCGGGATCACCCAGTGCATCATGCTGAGCCTGTCGATGGTGGTGATCGCGGCCCTGGTCGGCGCAGGCGGCCTCGGCGTTCCCGTGGTCCGTGCGCTGAATTCGGTCCAGGTCGGCATGGGCTTCGAGGCCGGCTTCACCATCGTGCTGCTCGCCATCATCCTCGACCGCATTGCCAAGCCGCGCGAGCGGGGAGCGCCGCCATGAGCACGGCAATCGAGTTCAAGGACGTCGATATCCTGTTCGGCAAGGACGGCCGCGACGGGCGCCGCTCGATCAAGGAAGCGCTGGCCGCGCTCGATGCCGGCGGCTCACGAACCGACATCCAGTCCCGCCACGGCGTCATCGTCGGCGTCGCCGGCGCGAACCTCTCGGTGGCCGAGGGCGAGATCTCCGTGCTCATGGGGCTGTCCGGCTCCGGAAAGTCGACGTTGCTGCGCGCGGCCAACGGCCTGAATCGCGTCACGCGCGGGCACGTGCTGGTGCGCGACGGAGAATCGACCACCGACGTCGCCACCTGCGACACGCCCAAGCTCAGGCGCGTCCGTCGCGAGCGCGTCGCGATGGTCTTTCAGCAGTTCGGACTGCTGCCCTGGCGCACGGTGCGCGAGAACGTCGGGTTCGGCCTCGAGCTGCGGGGCGAGGAACCGGCGCGCCGCAAGGCCATCGTCGATGAGAAGCTCGAGCTGGTCGGACTGCTGCAATGGGGCGAGCGCTTCGTGCGCGAGCTGTCGGGGGGCATGCAGCAGCGCGTGGGGCTGGCACGGGCCTTCGCCACCGATGCGGGCATCCTGCTCATGGACGAGCCGTTCTCGGCGCTCGACCCGTTGATCCGCGGCAAGCTTCAGGACGAGCTGCTTGCCCTCCAGGAGCGCGTCAGGAAGACCATCCTGTTCGTGAGCCACGACATGGACGAGGCTCTGCGCCTCGGCGACCGCATCTCCATCCTGCAGAACGGGCGGATCATCCAGACGGGCACCGCGGAGGACATCGTGCTCGCGCCGGCGGACGACTACGTCGCCGAATTCGTGCGCCACATGAATCCGCTGACCGTGCTCACGGCGGGCATGATCATGCGCCGCCGCGCGGCCCTGCCCGCCGACGGCGGCGACCTGTGGCTCGATGCCGCGCGCCGCTACCGGTTGTCGCTCACGGCCGGCGATGAAGCCCGCGAGCTCCGGCTCGACGGAGTCGCGCACGCCTTTCGCTTCGTGCAGGACAACGAGGATTACTCCGGGCTCGAGCCTGGCCTCGCCGTGGCGCCGGCGTCGCTTTCCCTGCGCTCGATCATCGCGCTGCGCCAGGCCACCGGACACCCGGTGTTGCTGGCCGACGGCGGCAGAATCGTGGGCGTGTGCGGCGAGTCCGAGATCATCGGCGCCCTCGCCGGCGCTCATCGGGCCAGATCGAGCGCCCCTTAGGAGAGCAGGCGCATCATTACCCGGACAGGCTCCTAGCCCTTGGCGCATTCGGCCGGTCCTTCCCTGTCCGAAGTCCTCGGCCGCATCGCCGCCGACGAGTCCCGTTCCACCGTCTCGGTCGGCGACGTGACGGAGGCATTGCGCGACCGCGCCACCGGTGCGCTGCTCCTCGTCTTTGCGATGCCGAACGTGCTGCCCATGCCGCCCGGCACCTCGGCGGTTCTCGGCGCGCCGCTCGTATTCCTGACCGCGCAGCTCGCACTCGGGCGAAAGCCCTGGCTGCCGCGGTTCATCGCCGGCCGCCGCATGGAGCGGGCGCACTTCGCAACGGTCGTCGCCCGCATTGCGCCCTGGATCGCGCGCGCCGAGCGCGCGCTCAGGCCCCGCCTGACCGCCCTTGCCAGCCCGCCGTTCGAGTACCTCATCGGCCTGGTGTGCCTGGTGCTGTCGGTGATCCTGTTCCTGCCCATCCCGATGGGCAACATTCCGCCGGCCATCGCCATCTGCGTGTTCGCCCTTGCGATCATGGAGCGCGACGGGGCCTGGGTCCTCATCGGGATGGCGGCATCGGGCCTCGCCCTGGTGATCGTCTGGGGCGTGCTGGTCGGGCTGCTGCGCGCCGGCCTGTTCCTGCTCGAGCGCTGGCTCCACTGAGGGAGTGCCGGCGCACCATTGGCTTCCTGCCAACCGCCCGGTCTCCCCGCCGGCCGCCCCCCCGGACCCGCCCTTCGGTCGTGCCAGTTGCCTCGGCGCGCCTCAAGATATTATAATGACGATAATAAAATAGACCGCCGCGTTCGGAGTCCGGGAGCCCCTCATGAATCACGACGTCATCATTTCCTGCGCCGTCACCGGCGATGACACCAAGGTCACCAAGAGCCCGCATTGCGCGGTGACCCCGGAACAGATCGCCAACACCTGCATCGAGGCCGCAAGGGCGGGCGCGGCCATCGTGCACATCCACGTGCGCGACCCCGACACCGGCGCCTTCAGCATGGAGACGCGCCACTATCGCGAAGTGGTCAAGCGCATTCGCGAGAGCAAGGTCGACGTCATCGTCAACCTGACCTGCGGCATGGGCGGCTACATCGTGGTGGGCGACCGGGGCCTCGAGGATACGCCCGGTCCGGGCAGCGATTTCGTGAGCCAGGAGGCGCGCATGCGTCACGTGATCGACCTGTGCGCCGAAGGACTGTACCGGCCGGACATCTGCACGCTCGACTGCGGCAGCTTGAATTTCGGCGACGGCAACCGCGCCTACGTCTCGACACCCAACTACCTGCGTCAGGGAGCGGCGATCTGCAAGGACCTCAAGGTCAAGCCCGAGCTCGAGGTGTTCGACACGGGCAATCTCTGGTTCGTCAAGCAGATGGTGAAGGAAGGACTGCTCAACGCGCCCTCGCTGATCCAGCTCTGCATGGGCATCCCGTACGGCGTCCCGGCGGACACCGCTCACCTGCTGGCCATGGTCAACTCGCTGCCCGCCGACTGCAACTGGGGCTCGTTCGCCATCAGCCGCATGCAGATGCCCTGGGTCGCGCAGACCATCCTGCTCGGCGGCAACGTGCGCGTGGGCCTCGAGGACAACCTCTATCTCAGCAAGGGTGTGTACGCCAGCAACGCACAGCTCGTCGAGAAGGCGCGCACGATCATCGAAGCGATGGGGGCGCGCATCCTGACCCCGGCCCAGGCACGCGAGAAGCTCAAGCTCAATTAGCGTGGCCGAGCTACCGCCATACCGCGCGACGATCGATCCGGGCTGGATCGACTTCAACGGCCACGTGCGCGATGCGTTCTACGTGCTGATGGCGAGCCTGGCCGTCGATGACGTGATGGATCGAATCGGCCTCGACGCCGAGTACCGCGCACGCGCGCACGGCACGCTCTACACCGTCGAGCTGCACATTCATTACCTGCGCGAGATCAAGCTTTCGGATGACGTCACCGTGCGCTCCACGATCCTCGACTTCGATCGCAAGCGCATCCACCTTGGGTGCCGGTTCCATTGCGCGCGCCTGTCCGAGCCCGCCGCCGTGTGCGACATGATGCTGCTGCACGTCGTCCAAGGGGCGACGCCCGCCAGCGCGCCGTTTCCGCAGACCACGACCGCAAAGCTCGAGTCGTACCGGCCGGCCGCGGCCGACATCGACGCCTTCGGGCCGCTGTCCCGCAGGATCGAGCTCAAACGCCGCTGAAGCGATGCGAAGGTCGCCGCGACAGCCATGACGCCAGCAGCTCCTCTCCCATGACGCAACGGCAACCCGAAGCTCCATTGGACATCCGGCGGCTCCTCGCGCCGCGCAGCATCGCGCTCATCGGGGCGAGCGCATGGACCGACGCGGTCGTTGCGGGCAACTCGGCCATCGGCTACTCGGGCGAGCTTTGGCGCGTGCACCCGACACGGCCCTCGACGGCGTCGAGCACGTACTACCGTTCCGTGGCCGAGCTTCCGGGCACGCCCGACGCTGCATTCCTCGCCGTGCCGAATCACGAGGCGCCGGGCGTCGCGGGAGCCCTCGCCGCGCGCGGTGCTGGCGGCTTCGTGTGCTTCACCGCGGGTTTCTCCGAGACCGGCACGGAGGCCGGCCATGCCCTCACCGGCCAGCTCCTGAGCAACGCCGGCAACCTGCCTTTCTTCGGGCCCAACTGCTACGGCTTCGTCAATTTCTTCGATCAGGTCGCGATGATGCCGGACCAGATCGTCGGCTCGCGGGTGGAGCGCGGGGTCGCGCTGATCTGCCAGAGCGGCACGATCGCGCTCACGCTGATGTTCAACCAACGCTCCCTGCCGATCGGTTGCCTCATCACGGTGGGCAATCAGTCGCGGCTAGCGGTGGAGGATCTCATCGAGCTTTTGTCGGGCGATGAGCGCGTGACGGCATTTGGGCTCTACCTCGAGGGGCTCAAGAGCCCCGAGCGGTTCGCCCGGGCTGCCGAGCTCGCGCGCCGGGCCGGCAAGCCCATCGCGGTGATCAAGTCCGGGCGCACCGCGGCGGCTGCGCGTACGGCCCACAGCCATACGGGGGCCCTGGCCGGGGCGGACGAGGTCTTCGAGGCCTTCTGCCGGCAAGCCGGCATCGCCCGCTGCGACACGTTGAGCACGCTCTGCGAGACGCTCAAGGTGTTCCACACCGGGGGCGCCCTGCCCGGCCGCAAGATCCTAGTGATGGGCGCTTCGGGCGGCGACATGGCGATGACCGCCGACGTCGCGCGGAACCTCGAGCTCGAGTTCACCCCGCTGCCCGACCGGAGCACGGCGGCGCTGCGGAAGGTGCTCACCGATCGCGTCACCATCGCGAACCCCTTCGATATCCACACCTACCTATGGTTCGACCCGCCGGCGCTCAAGCGCGTGTTCAGCGAGGCGTTCCACGCAGGCTACGATGCGGCGGGCTTCATGCTGGACGACCCTCCCGAAGGCAAGGCGGACGCCTCCGCCTACGAGGCCGTCATCGACGTGTTCATCGAAGCTTCGGCGCACGCTCCGACCCGCGCCGCGCTCATCTCCTCGCTGCCGGAAACGATCAACGCGAGAATTCGCGAGCGCTGTCTTGCCGGCGGCGTCGTGCCGCTGCAGGGGCAGCGCGAAGCGCTCGAAGCCCTGTCCCTGGCGGGCGGAGTCGGAAAGGCCTGGGCTCGCGGCGCCGAAATCGGGCTGCGCTTCCCCGCGGCCGGCGCGGCCGAGACCTATGCGCTCACCGAGCACGAGGGCAAGGCGGCGCTCGCCGCGCACCGCGTATCCGTACCGCAAGGGCGGCTGGTCCCGGCGGGCGAAGCCGTGGCGGCCGCCGCGGCGCTCGGCTTCCCGGTGGTCATCAAGGCGTCCGGCAGCCACCTCGAGCACAAGACCGAGGTGGGCGGCGTCGTGCTCAACGTCAAGTCGGCCGCCGACGCCGAGCGCGCCGTGCGCAAACTGGCCACGCTCTCCGACACGCTGCTCGTCGAGCAGATGCTCGGCGACGGCGTCGTCGAGATCCTCATCGGCGTGATCGTCGATCCGCAATTCGGTCAAGTGCTGGTCATCGGCGCCGGAGGCGTGCTCACCGAGGTGCTCGCCGACAGCGTATCGTTGTTGCCGCCGTGGACGGCCGAATCGGTGGAGCGCGGCCTTCGGAGCCTGCGCGTGGCGAAGCTGCTCGACGGGTACCGCGGCAAGCCGGCCGCCGACGTGCCCGCGCTGATCGAGGCGATCCTCGGCATCGCGGAGTATGCGAGCCAAAATTCCCTGCGGGTTTCCGAGATCGACGTGAACCCGGTGATCGTGCGCCCCAAGGGCGCGGTCGCAGTCGATACCCTGATTCGATTGAAGCGTCTCGAGAAGGAGTGACCATGTCTGACGGAGTCTTCACGGTAAAGAAAGACGGCGTGCTCGAGATCACCCTCGACCGGCCGAAAGCGAATGCAATCGATCTCAAGGCCAGCCGGCGCCTCAACCAGGTGGTCACCTCCTTTCGGGACGATCCCGAGGTGCGCATCGCCATCATCACCGGCGCGGGCGAGCGGTTCTTCTCCCCGGGATGGGATCTCAAGGCCGCGGCGGGCGGCGAGGTATCCGATTCCGACTGGGGCGTCGGCGGCTTCGGGGGCCTCAACTACCCCCGCAACCTCAACAAGCCCATCATCGCCGCGGTCAACGGGATCGCCTGCGGCGGCGGCTTCGAGCTGGTTCTCGGCACCGACATCATCGTGATGGAGGAGCACGCGAAATTCGCGCTGCCCGAGATCAACGTGGGCGTGCTCGCCGATGCCGGCACGGTCAAGCTGCGCCGGCGGATTCCGTACCACGTCGCCGTGGAATTCCTGCTGACCGGCCGATGGATGGACGCGCAGGAGGCCAAGCACTGGGGGCTCGCGAACCACGTGGTGCCGAAGGGCCAGGCGCTGACCAAGGCGCGCGAGATCGCCCGGCAGCTCCTCGAGGGGCCGCCCCTGCTCTTTCCCGCGATCAAACAACTCCTCCGGCACACCGAGATGGTCCCGGAGCACGAGGCGTTCGAGCTGCACGACTCGCTCGATGCAGTCCAGCGCGTGGTCCGCTCCGACGACCTGCTGGAAGGCGCGCGCGCCTTCAGCGAGAAGCGCAAGCCGCACTGGACCGGCCGCTAGTAATGTAGGGGTACGAACTTCGACCTCCGCTCGGGCGTACCGTCCCGTCCGGGTAAGAGCCAGGCGG
>DATAYZ010000047.1:0-7503 GCA_036272295.1 Steroidobacteraceae bacterium | reverse complement strand
GGATGATGGCCGGCCTGGATGGGAGTTTCGCGGCCGCATTGTTCGTGGGCTACCACGCCTCCACGACGAATCCAAAGGGCGTTCGCGCGCACACCTTCTCCAGCGCGCACTACACTCGCGTGGCATTGAATGGCGTGGCCGTGACGGAGGGGGAATTCAATGCCGCGTATGCCGGCGACCTCGGCGTGCCGGTGGTCTTCGCCTCGGGCGACGACGCCGCGCTTGCGGAGCTAAGGTCCCGTCTCGGAAACCTCGACACCGTGACGACGAAACGGGCTCTGGGATTTCATTCCGCCGAGACCCTCACTCCGGCTGCAGCGTGCGACCAAATCTACCAAGGAGCTTTGGCGGCACTGACACGTTCCACGCCCCGCCGCCCGTTCCGTGTTTCGCATCCTGTCACGCTGGACCTGACTTTCAAGAGTTATCTGCCGGCGGAGATTCTGAGTTATCTGCGCTCGGTCGAGCGAACCGACTCGCATAGCATCCGCTTCACTGGCCGCGACATGGCGGAGGTCGCCGACTTTTTGGAGGTCATCGAGTGGTACGGGCCCGATCTGGCACCTTGACCTCGGCCAGCGCGTGGCTCGACATCCCGCTCGATGACTACGAAGGCCACATGGCCCTCCCCTCGATCGGGCAGGCGGCGATGCTCGCCGAGCAGCTCGCGCTCCTGATCGTGCGCTCGGCGCCGAGGAGCGTCGCGGTGGCGGGGTGCGCGGGCGGCAACGGTTTCGAGGTCCTCGGGCCGCCGGTCGAGCGCGTGGCCGCCGTCGACATCAACCCCGCCTACCTCGACGCCCTCCGGGTGCGCCATGGACCGCGCCTGCGTGGCCTGGAGGTGCATTGCGCCGACATCGAGTCCCCGGAGACCAAGTTCGCGCCCGTGGATCTGATCTACGCGGGCTTGATTCTCGAGTACGTCGATCTCGGCGCCGCGCTCGCGACCTTCCGGCGCAACGCCAACCCCGGCGCGACGCTCGCCGCACTCATTCAGCTACCCGCGGCGGGACAGGAGGCAGTCTCGCCGTCGCCGTACGAATCCTTGCGCAAGCTCAAGCACGCCATGCATCTGATTGCCCCCGCCGCGCTGCGCGAGGCGGCTGCGGAGGCGGGGTTTCTCCGCCGGGATTCGCGCACGCTCGGGTTGTCGTCCGGCAGGCGCTTTCATCTCGAGGTCTTTGTGGCGCCGAGCTGACGCCGACGCAAGCCCTGCCTAGGCACGGCCGGCCGGCCGGCCGGCCGGCCGGCCGAACGGCGGCGGCCGCCGCCTGCCGGTCGCCGCGCGCGGCCATGGTCGCGATCCAAGCAAATTGTTACGATGCGTTTACATCGTGACATGACGGGATTCGGGGGGTTGGCGGTGCGACATTGGGTCGGCGCGAGCTGCGCCTTGGTGGCTTTTTCATCCGCGATTGCGGCCAATCCATCTCCCGAAGTGGGCGCGATCAATCGCATCACGGATGTGGGATTCAATCATTCGCACGTCCTGGAGATCGCGTCGCACCTCGCCGATCAGATCGGCGGGCGCATGACCAACTCTCCGGCGATGCGCAAGGCGGAGCAGTGGACCCAGGACCGCTTTCGAGCCTGGGGTCTCAAGGATGTGCGCGCCGATGCGTTCGACTTCGGCCGGGGCTGGTGGATCGAATCCTCGAGCGTGCGCATGATCGCGCCCCGACCGCTGCCGTTGCACGCGATCCCCATCGCCTGGACTCCCGCCACCAGCGGTGCGATCAGCGCGCCCATCATCGTCGCGCCCATGGTGAGCGAGAAGGATTTCGCGGAATGGAAGGGCAAGCTCGCGGGCAAGATCGTGCTCGTGACCTGGCCGGCGCCCGGCAGGGACGACCTGGATCCGCCGTTTCAGCGCCTGAGCGAGACCGACATCGCCAAGCTCGACCGCTATCAGGAGCCGACCTTCGATCCCGAGGCCAAGGAGAAGCGCATCGAGCGCTACCGTTTCCGGTTCAAGCTCGACGACTTCCTCGCCGAGGAGCACGCGGTCGCCTGGGCGCAGATGTCGCGCACCGACGGCGATCTGGTGCACGGCGAGGGGTATGCGCATGAGGCGGGCAAGTCGCCCAAGTTGCCCGGAATCGAGCTCGGCGCGGAGGACTATCGGCGGCTGGCCCGCCTCGCGAAGGTGGGCGAGGTGAAGCTCGAGATCGACTCGAAGGTTCACTATGAGGACGCCGACCACAACGCCTACAACATCATCGCCGACATTCCGGGCAGCGAGAGCAAGACGGCCTATGTGATGGGCGGGGCGCACCTGGACAGCTGGGTCGCGGCGGACGGCGCCGCCGACAACGGCGCGGGCGTGGCCATCGTGATGGAGGCGGCGCGCATCCTCGAGAGCATCGGCGCGCGCCCCAAGCGGACCATCCGCTTCGTCCTTTGGTCGGGCGAGGAGCAAGGGCTCATCGGCTCCGCGGCCTACGTCGAGAAATACCTCGCGCACCGCTCCGTCGACCCAGCGACCGCGGGCCTGCCCCCGTTCTACTCCCGGGACACGTACCCGATCCAGCCGCTGCCGGGCTACGCCGACATGCTGGCCTATTTCAACATCGACAACGGCTCGGGCAAGATCCGCGGTATTTACGCCGAGGGCAACCTCGCCGTCGTGCCGATCTTCCGCGAATGGCTGTCGCCGTTCCTCAGCATGGGCGCGACCTCGGTGGTCGCGCAGCCGACCGACTCGACCGACCATGTGTTCCTGAGCCACGTCGGCCTGCCGGCGTTCCAGTTCGTTCAGGATCCGCTGGACTACGAGACGCGCGTGCACCACACCAACATCGACACCTTGGACCACGTGCGCGCGGAGGACATGCGCCAGGCCTCGGTCGTGCTCGCCACGGTCTTACTGGAGGCGGCAAACAGCGACAAGCTGCTGCCGCGCAAGGCCGTGCCGACGCAACCGGACGTCTCGGACCCGTTCCACTACCCGGACCCGTCGAAGAGGTGATCTCGCGGTCAGGAAGAATCGACCCTAGGAGTGTGGGCGCCAGGAATGAGGCCCCCGCTCCCTTCGACCGCCGCTCGGGCGTACCGCCCCGTCTGGGTCAGAGCTACGCGGGCACTGCTACCCGTAGTTGGGTCTCGAGGCCGCGGCTAGACCGGTGCTCATCAGGCGGCCCCCAGGTGGACGTCGGACCCTATAACGGGTAGCAGTGCCCGCATAGCTCTGACCCAGACGGGGCGGCACGCCCGAGCGGCGGTCGAAGGGCACCGGGGCCTCATTGCTGGCGCCCGCCCTCATAGGAGGCCGCGTCCACCACCAGGTGCAGCCCCACTGCGGCGAACACGATGGAGGCGCCGATGAGCGTGGCCGCGCTCGGCGTCTCGCCGAGTGCCCACCACACCCACAAGGGCGCAAGCGGGGCGTCGAGCGAGCCGATGAGCGCGGTCTCGATGGCGGGAAGATGCCGCGCGCCCACCGTGAAGAGCGGCAGGCCCACGGCAAAGGTCATGATGCCGAAAAGGGCGAGCATACCCAAGTCGTACGCAGAGACTGCGAATGGGGCGCCGAACGGCCACGCGACGAGCCCCGAGATCAGCGCCGACATGCACGAAGCCGGCAGGAAGGGCATCTGCGGGAAATGCCGCGCGATGACCATGGCGACCGCCATGGTCAGGGTCATGCCGAACGCGAGCAGATCGCCCGTGAGTCCTCCGTCGCGGCCGAGGCCGACCATGACGGCCACGCCGCCGAGCGCGACCAGGCTCGCGATCACGGCACCGGCCCGCGGGCGCTCGCGCATCACCAGCCAGCCGAGCGCTGCGGCAAAGAATGGAACGGTGGCATAGATCACCGCGACGTGCGCGACCGTGGTGTGCCGGAGCGCGGTGACGAAAAAAATCATGCCCGCCGAGGATTGCACCACGAAGAACCAGCCGAGCCAGCCGAGCCCGCGCAGCGAGCGCCAAGATTCCCGGCGCGGCAGCAACGGCATCACCACCGCGAGGGCGAACGCGCCGAGAATCCCGCGCCAAGCCGTCATGGTCCATGCGTCGACGGCCGTGAGGCGCGTGAACAGGCCCGCCGTGCTCCACGCCACCGCGGAGGCCGTCACCAGCAGAAATCCCCGGCGGTGCGGGCTCAAACTTGCTTGAGGCGACCGCGCTTGAAGTCGGCGATGATCTCGCGCGCGGCATTGTGGCCGGGGGCGCCGGTCACGCCGCCGCCCGGATGCGTGCCGGAGCCGCACATGTACAGTCCCTTGAGCGGCCCGCGGTAGTCGCCGTGGCCGAGCATCGGCCGCGAGGAGAACAGCTGATTCAGGGTGAGGGCACCGTGGAATATGTCGCCGCCGATGAGCCCGAACGTCCGTTCGAGGTCGAGCGGAGAGTTGATTTGCCGGCCGAGCACCGCTGCCTTGAAGTTCGGGGCATGGCTGTTGACGAGATCGATCATCACGTCGGCAACTTCCTCGCGATGATCGTCCCAGGACGCGCCGTTCGGAAGTACCGGCGCCACGTGCTGGCAGAACAGGCTCGCCACGTGCTGCCCCGGCGGAGCGAGGCTGTCGTCCACGGTCGAGGGAATGAGGATTTCAACGATCGGGCGCTTGGACCACCCGCCGCTCTTGGCGTCGAGGTACGCCTGGTCCATGTAGGCGAGGCTCGGCGCCATGATGATGCCGGAGGTGTGGTGCTCGGCGACGGTGCGTCCGGGCAGGACGGTGAAGTCGGGCAGCTCGGACAAGGCGACGTTCATGCGGAACGTGCCCGAGCCGCAGCGCCAGTGACTGATGCGCTCGCGGAAGTCCTGGGGCAGCGCCGCGGGATCGATCAACGATTCGTAGAGCAGCTTCGGGTTCAGGTTCGAGATCACGCTCCGCGCACGGATGGCCTCGCCCGATTCGGTCACGACGCCCACCGCACGCCCCTGCTCGACCAGCACCTCGCGCACCGGGCTTGCGAGCCGGATGTCGACGCCGCGCTCGGCGGCCGCTTTCGCCATGGCTTGGGTGATGGCGCCCATGCCGCCGATGGCGTGTCCCCACGCGCCCTTCTTGCCGTTGACCTCGCCAAACACGTGGTGGAGCAGGACGTACGCGGACCCGGCTGCGTAGGGGCTCGCATAGTTGCCGACGATGCCGTCGAAGCCATACGCCGCCTTGATCGGATCGCTCTCGAACCAGCGGTTCAAGTAGTCGCCCGCCGAGTCCACGAACAGGTCGAGGAGCTCGCGGCGCATGGCCATGTCCAATTTGGCCAGACGATTGCCGAGCTTGGCGCTGCGCAGGAGGTCGGGCAGTGCCGTGAGCCAGCTGCCGGCGGTGACGTTGGGCGGAGTCTCCAGCACGAGATCCCGCAGCACGTCGGCGATGATGTCCAGGCGCGCGGCGTAAGCGTCGAGCTTCCCTGCGTCACGCGCGGAGAACTTCGCCACTTCGGCGGCGGTCTTGCCGCCGCCCACCTTGAGATAACGGCCGTCTTCCAGCGGAAGGAAATTCGAGAGCCTGCGCTCGACCACGCGCAGCCCGTGCCGCGGCAGGTCGAGATCGCGGATCACCTTGGGATTCAGCAGCGATACCGTGTATGAGGCGACGGAGTTGCGGAATCCGGGGTGGAATTCCTCCGTTACCGCGGCGCCGCCGACGACCTTGCGGCGCTCGAGCACCGTCACCTTGAGGCCGGCCGCCGCCAGATAGGCCGCACATACGAGTCCATTGTGTCCGCCGCCCACGATGACGGCGTCGCGCAACTGGTTTTCAGCCACGAGGTCTTCTCGCATCGTAACGGTGGTGCCAGCCGGCCGCGGGCGCGCGCTCGAGGCGGCTCTCGGGGATGAGGTCGCGCATGCGGCGCCCGAAGCTGCGCAGCGCCACCTCGGCCTTGCCGAGCGGCCCCGGCGAGTAGCTGCGCGACCCCATGCCGGTCTGCACCCGCTCGATCAGCCCCTTGTCCTCCAGGCTCACCCGCCGGTTGATCCGCCAGTTGAGGTAGCGCGCCGCGCGCATCTCGCGCCGCTCGTCGGGATGCGCATAGGCGATCTCGCGGATCAGCGTCTCGGTCGGCGAGATCGGAATCATCTGCATGAAATCGATCTGGTCAGGGTAGATGTCGAAGGCGATGTTCGGCCACATCTTGAAGTAGGTCCACAGGCGCTGGCGGTCCGCGGGCAGATACGGCACCTTCGGCAGCACGGCCTGGTACAGGCGCTCGGAGAGCTGCGAGGACGGCACGTCGCGCAGGTTGCCCCACATCTTGTCCACCCAGGTGCTCGCCTCCAGCCCATAGCTCAGGCCGAACAGGCGCGTCAGCCCGGGGTGCGCCACCGTGATGTGCATGGCGTCCGAGTAGTTGTCGGTCACGTTCTTCCAGTTCACGTACCGCGTACGCAGAGTGACGCGGCCCAGCGGCTTCAGCTCCTCGAGGCGATAGGCGCCGAGCTCCTGCTCGTAGGGCGCCATCATCTCCTTGACGCTCGGCAGGCCCGGCTTCAGGCGCACGAAGATGAAGCCCTTGTAGACCTCGGTCTCGACCGGCTTCAGGCCGTACTCGTCGAGCGAGAAATCGACGAACTCCTTGCGATGGGGCACCGCGGTCAGGCGTCCGCCGAGATCGTAGGTCCAGGCGTGATACGGGCACACGATGCGGCCCGGGCAGTGCCCGGAGCCGCCGTCCAGCAGCCGCGCGGCGCGGTGACGGCAGACATTGAAGAATGCCTTGACCCCGCCGTCCTGGGTGCGCACGGCGACCAGCGGCTCCCCCATGAAATCCAGGGTGTGGTAGTCGCCGGCCGCGGGGATGTCGTTGAGGTGGCACACGATCTGCCAGGAGGTAGTGAAGATCCGCTCCTTTTCGACCTCGAGGAAATCGGAGTCGCGGTAGATCCACCCCGGCAGGCTGAAGTTTTCCATGCCGGCGGAATCAGCGGTGAGCTCGTTGTCCAGTGAGCGTTGTGCTTCCATTTGCGCGCCTCGAATCTTGTTGAACACTAGTATAACAAGCTGGGCGGCCGCGCACTACCGCCGGGGGGTGACCGGGCTCACGTATTTGCGGCGCCCGTCAGCCGGCTCTATGGCGTTTCGGCTCTGCGGGCGCTTTCTTGACCCGGACGGGCAGCAAAAGGCGTGGAAAGCTGCCCTGACACAAGGCTGTGACCCAGTCGTCGCACAGGGCGATCGCCTCCTTGGGTTTGAATACCGTGGGGCTCAGGCTGAGCTCGACCCAGAATCCGTCCAGCAGCGCAGACAGGGCGATCGCCGCCGAGCGCAGCTTGAACGCGGGGGCGGCGCCGGATTCGATCAGCTGTGCCAGCAGGGATTCGAGGACGGCGCGGTATTTGCCGTAGGTGCGCGTGTGCACGGCACGGATCTCGGCCGAGTGCGCCACCATGCTCCAGAACACGACCCAGACGTTGAACAGCTGCGGATCGAGGAGCTCGGGGGTGAACGAGGCACGGAAGAAGTTGCTGAGCCGCTCGCGCGGCGACAGCGACTTGTTCTCGGCCTGGTTTCGAATCGTGTCCAGAAGATCGAGCGCGATGGT
>DATAYZ010000046.1:0-75469 GCA_036272295.1 Steroidobacteraceae bacterium | reverse complement strand
CCCAACTACGGGTAGCAGTGCCCGCGTAGCTCTTTCCCAGACGGAGCGGAACGCCCGAGCGGGCGGTCGAAGGGAACCGCGGCCTCCTTCCTGGGCCCACACGCCTAGCGCCCCTGCTCCGGGTCCGCGTGATGCGGGCGTCCGGCACCCGAGGCAGCTGGGATATTCGCGCGAGTTCCGCCAGGCCGGCTTCGGCGAGTGGGGGCGCAAGATGCAAACCGACTTGTCCGACGGTCTCGCGGCGCTCGCGAAGGACGGCATCGTCGATCCGAAGCGCGCCTGTATCGTCGGGGCGAGCTACGGCGGCTACGCCGCGCTCGCGGGAGTGACGCTGCAGCATGGACTGTACCGGTGCGCGGTCGCCGTCGCGGGGCCCTCGGACCTGCCGCTGTTCTTCAGCTGGCAATCGGTCCGGCACGGCGACAAGAGCGATGCGACACGCTACTGGCGGGCGATCGTCGGCGCCGACAAGGGCGGGGACAGCGTCATGCGCGACCTCTCGCCGGCGCGGTTGGCCGACCGCGCCGACGCGCCGATCCTGTTGATCCACGGCAAGGACGATACGGTGGTCCCGATCGAGCAAAGCGAGGCGATGGCGAAGGCGCTCAAGCATGCCGACAAGCCGTTCGAGTACGTCGTCATGAACGGCGAGGACCATTGGCTGTCGCGCGAGAACACCCGGCTCACGATGCTCAAGTCCGCGCTGGCATTCGTCGAAAAGTACGACCCGCCCGACGCGGCCCCGGCAACGCCCAACTAGGTTCCTGGCCCGGACTCCCGTCAGTTCTCGACCACGGGCAACGCGATATAGGAAGCGTTCTTGGCCGAGTGGTACACGCGCTGGGTCGCCTTGCGATAGTCCTCGGGCTTGGCCAGGAAGATGTTGGGCACGAAGGTCTGGGGGTTGCGGTCGTAGAGCGGGAACCAGCTCGACTGGACCTGCACCATCAGGCGGTGGCCCGGCAGGAAGACGTGATTGCCGGGCGGGAGATTGAATTCATAAGCCAGCGGCGCGTTCGCCTTGATGGCCTTCGGCGTGACGAAGCCTTCCCGGTAACGCCCGCGCAGGATGTCCATCCCCACGGCAAGCTGGTATCCGCCCATCTCCGGCTGCGCGTAGACCTCGTCGGGATACACGTCGATCAGCTTGACCACCCAGTCGGAGTCGGTGCCGCTGGTGGAGGCGACCAGGTGCACGACCGGCTGGCCGCTGATCCGCAGCGGCTTGGTCAGCACGGCCGAGGTGAACGTGACGACGTCGGTGCGGCCCGAGGCCTCCCGCTGATCATCGGTAAGCCACTGCTGCCAGGTCTGCCCCGGCGCATAGCCGATCTGCTGAATGGGCCGGGCGCGGAAAGGCACGGGACGGGCGGGATCCGCAACGTATTCGGTGAAGGGCTCCCCGCCCGCCGGCGCCTCGAATCCGAGCTTGTTGCCGGGCTGCAGGTACAAGGCTTCGGCCGCATGAGCGCAGCCCGTCTCGCAGCTGATCGGCCAGCGGTCGAAGCGCCGCCACTCGTTCGTGCCGGTCTCGAACGCGGTCACGGGGGCCACGTCCGCCGCGGGCGCGCCGTCCTTCAGGTACTGCGCGAGGAACGGCCGCAGCACGTGCTCGCGGAACCAGCGCGAGGTGTCGCTCCCGAAGCGCAGATTCCCCAAGCTGCTGCCCTCATCGATGGCCTGGCCGTGATACCAGGGTCCGAGGACGAGCTTCACCCGGTTGCCGTCGGTGTCCTTGGGCTTGAGCGCCTTGTAGACGGCGATCGCGCCGTAGCTGTCCTCGGCGTCCCACAGGCTGTGCACCAGCATGACCGGGACCTTGAGCGGTTGCGCGGCCAGGACCTTGTCGACGGCCTGGCCGCTCCAAAAGGCGTCGTAGGCCGGGTGCGCGACGATCTTGTTCCAGAAGCCGATCTGCTCCATGCCGTGACCGTGTCCCAACGCGCCGGCCGAGCCCCCCTGCAGGAAGAGGTCGTAGTCGTCGTGATAGCTCGACCACCACTTGATGCCGTTGTCGCGGCTCGCCACCTGCTCGTAGATGTACTGCGCGTTCTGCTCGCGGAAAGCGCCGAAGTGGAACCAGTCATCGCCCATCCAGCCGTCCACCATCGGGTTCATGGGGACGGAGACCTTGAGCGCGGGATGCGGGTTGACGAGGGCCATCAGCGGCTCGAAGCCGTCGTAGGAGATGCCGAGGGTCCCGACCTTGCCGTTGCTCTCCGGCACGTTCTTGACCAGCCAGTCGATGGTGTCATAGGTGTCGGTGGCATCGTCGACCGGCGTCGGGTTCACCGGGCCGTGCGCCGGCCGATTCATCACGTAGTCGCCCTCCGAGCCGTACTTGCCGCGCACGTCCTGCATGACCCGGATGTAGCCGTCCTCGAGGATCACGTCGGTGGCGTTGTCGTATCCCTGGAGCATGGAGCCGAGATGACCGCTCTGCGTGTGGCTGGTGAGCGCCTTGGCGTCGTACGGCGTGCGTGTCAGCAGCATGCCGGCATGCGCGGCTCCGCGCGGCACGAGGATGATGGTGTGAAGCTTCACGCCGTCGCGCATGGGGATCATCACGTCGCGAAGCCGGTAGTCCCACGTGTCGCCGACGGGAGTGAACGTCGCCGGCGTTTCGCTGGGATACTGCGGGTACAGGGGCTTGGCGGCATCGTCCGCGCACAAACCGGTGCTTGCAGCGAACAAGAGGGCCGCCAGGGCCGTGAGCTTCGTCTTCATTTGATCCCCTTTGAGTTGTTCCAACATGCACGGCAGCTCTCTGCGGCGGCCGGCACGAGCCCGGCGAGGCGGCGGATGCTCATGCGGGTCCCTTACCGATGTGCGCCGAACATTTCGTCCAGCTCCTTGCCGGACGCCGCGTCCGCGAATCCGTCGAACCTGCCCTGCTCCGCGATCAGCTTCGCCGCGCGCATGAAGCCGCCCCATGCGGCGCGCGCCAGCGCTCCGCCGACGCTCACCCGCCGCACACCGAGCGCGGCGATGTCATCGAGCGTGAGATTTCCGGCCCATCCCATCAGCAGGTTGACGGGCTTGGGCGCGACCGCGGCGACCACCGCGGCGATGTGCTCGGGGGTGCGGATGCCGGGCGCGTACAGGCAATCGGCGCCGGCCTTCGCATAGGCCCTGAGCCGCCCCACGGCGACATCGATGTCGGGTTGCCCGACGAGGAAGCACTCGGCGCGGCCGACCAGCAACGTGTCGCCGCCGGCGGCGTCGATGGCCTGGCGGGCGGCCGCGATGCGCCTCACCGCCTCGTCGACATCGAATAGCGGATGCGACGGGTCCCCCGTGGAGTCCTCGATCGACAGGCCGGCGACGCCGCACTGGGCTGCGAGCCGTACGCTCTCGGCGACCCCCGCGGCATCGCGCGCGAAGCCGTGCTCGAAGTCGGCGTTGATGGGCAGGTCGGTGGATTCGACCATCGCGGTGAGATGCTCGAGCACCCGGTCGCGGGACATGCCACCGTCGCGATGTCCGCGCGACCAGGCGAAACCCGAGCTGGTCGTCGCCAGCGCCTTGAAGCCGAGCCCCTGGAGGTAGCGGGCGCTGCCGACGTCCCAGGGATTCGGGATCACGAAGCAGCCGCTCTCGTGCAGCCGGTGGAAGGAGCGGCGCTTGTCCGCGATGCTGGGCCGATGGTTCGACATGGATGCCTCGAGTTCGCTGGCGACCGTGCGCCATGCCTATTGTGCGGCAGCGGCTCCCGGGCTGCACGACTCGCATGCACGGCGCAATCCAGGTACCTTGGCGTCCGACCGTCGCCGCCCGCCGCACCCAAGGTACGACACCGGAGCCCCTGATGAACCGCTGTGCCCGACTCTGCGTCCTGACCGTCTCGATGCTCGCGCCCGCCGTGGCGCTCGCAGACAAGCTCGATTCGCTGGTGAACGGCGAGGTGGCGAACCTCGTCGACATCTACAAGGGCATCCACGAGCACCCCGAGCTGTCGCATCACGAGGAGCACACCGCGGCGATCGCGGCCGCCGAGCTGCGCAAGGCGGGCTACACGGTCACCGAGCGCGTCGGCCGGTACCCCGACGGCAGCCATGCCTATGGAGTCGTCGGGATCCTGAAGAACGGCGCGGGTCCGACCCTGCTGATCCGGTCGGACATGGACGCGCTGCCCATCGTCGAGGAGACCGGCGTCCCGTACGCGAGCCGCGTCAGGGCCATGAACGCCGCGGGCCAGGAAGTCGGGGTGATGCATGCCTGCGGGCACGACGTGCACATCACGACGCTGATCGGGACCGCCCGCGCGCTCGCCGCGGAGCGCGCGGGCTGGCGCGGCACCGTCATGCTCATCGGACAGCCGTCGGAGGAGACCATCGACGGCGCCAAGGCCATGATCGCGGACGGACTCTACGAGAAGTTCGGCAGACCCGACATGGCGGTCGCCCTGCACGACACCAATGGATTGCCGGCCGGGGACGTGTCGGTCACCGTCGGGCCGTCGCTGGCGAGCTCGACCTCCGTCGACGTGGTGATGCGCGGCATCGGCGGCCACGGTGCCCAGCCCCAGGACGTCAAGGATCCCATCGTCATGGCGGGCGAGTTCATCGTGGAGCTGCAGACCATCGTCAGCCGCCAGGAGAATCCGCGCGACCCGGCCGTGGTTACCATCGGCACCATCCATGCCGGCACCAAACGCAACATCGTGCCCAACGAGGTCAAGATGGAACTCACCACCCGCGCATTCAGCGATCGGGCGCGGCAGGTCATCCTCGAGGGCATCCGCCGGACCGCGGAGGGCGTGGCGCTCGCCGCCGGTGTGCCGCCCGATCGAGCCCCCATCGTCACGGTGGTCGACGGGGAATCGGCGCCCATGCTGTACAACGATCCGGCGCTCGCCGCGCGCGTCAAGGCTGCGCTCGCTGCGGCGCTCGGCCCGAGCCACGTGTTCGACGACGAGCCGCACATGGAGAGCGAGGACTTCGGAGTGCTCGGGCTCGGGGGGCGCAAGATACCCACCGTGATGTTCGGGCTCGGCGCCATGGACCCGGCCAAGCTCGCGGCGGCGAAGGCGGAAGGCCGTACGCTGCCCGGCCCCCACAACAGCAAGTTCGAGCCGCTGCCCGAGCCGACGCTGCGCACCGGCGTGAAGGCCATGACGTCCGTCGCGATCGCGCTCCTGAAAAAGTGACCGACGCGAGCCCGCCGCCGCGGCCGCCCGCGCCGGGCTCGGCTGCGCCGCTGACCCTGAAGCAGATCGTCGAGGGGGGCCTGTGCATCGGCTGCGGCCTGTGCCGCTCGCTCGCAGGTCCGGGGCGCCTCGACTGGGTCATGACGCCGGACGGCCGCGAGCGGCCGGTCGAGCGCCGGCCGCTGGATCTCGCGACGCTCGGCCGCATCAACGCGGTTTGCCCGGGCACGCACGCGCCCGGACCCCGGGCGCACGATCAATCGGAGCAGGCACGGCGCGACGTGGTGTGGGGCTCGGCGGAGCATCTGGCGATCGCGGTCGCAGGCCGCCCCGACGTGCGCCACCGCGGCTCCAGCGCCGGCGTCCTGTCCGCGCTGGGACAGCATCTGCTAGCGAGCGGGCGCGCGCGGTTCGTGCTCCACGTGGCGCCATCGCCTGGACGACCGATGCGCAGCGAGGCGCGGCTCAGTTTCGACGCGGTGTCGATACTCGAGGGCGCCGGCTCACGCTACGGACCGGCCGCCCCGCTGATGGATTTCACGGCGCTGCTCGATCGCGAGCAGCCCTTCGCGCTGATCGCCAAGCCCTGCGACGTCGGCGCGGTGCGCCGCCTCGGGAAGCTCGATCCTCGCGTGGACGAATACCTGCGCTACGCGCTGACCTTCTTTTGCGGCGGCGCCTCCGATCTGTCGAAGTCAGAGGACGTCACGCGCAAGTTCGGTGTCCACGAGCGGGAGCTCAGGCTGTTCCGCTATCGCGGTCACGGCAATCCCGGCCTCACGCGCCTCGAGACCCACGACGGCCGCGGCTTCGAGATGACCTACCAGGAGATGTGGGAGGACGAGGCCACCTGGGGGATACAGCCTCGGTGCAAGATCTGTCCGGACTCCATCGGCGAGTGCGCGGACATCGTCGCCTGCGACGTGTGGCCGGGCGGCGGCCCGACGGGCGAGACCAAGGGCTGGAACGGCGTCGTGGTGCGTACCGTGCGGGGCCACGAGCTCTATCGCGAAGCGCTGGCGGCCGGCGCTCTCATGGAAACCGGCACGACGACCTTCCGGGAGCTGGATGAGTTCCAGCCTCATCAGGTGCGCAAGAAACGCGCCGTCTGGGCGCGCTTCGCGGGCATGCGCGCAACGGGGATGGCGGTGCCGGAAGCGGACGAGCTGCGGCTGCCGGAGTGCGCCCGGCAGAATCGGTGGCAGGAGAATCTGGACGAGGCTCGTGGGGCGAGACGCCGCGCGCGGAGCGGGGCGCTCGGGGAGCCGCCGGCGCGGCCCAGGGAAGGGGAATAGCTCAGCCGGCCTGCTGCTCGCGCGCGATCGCGCGATACCCGATGTCGCGCCGATACTGCACCAGGTCCCAGTGAATGGCATTCACGAGATCGTAGGCCTGGCGCTGCGCGTCGATCACGCTCGGTCCGAGCCCGACCGCGCAGAGCACGCGGCCGCCCGCGGTGACGACGCGGCCGTCCTCCTCGCGGGTGCCGGCGTGAAACACCTTGCCCGGGAGCCGGGCTGCCTGGTCGAGCCCGTGGATGGGATCCCCCCGGCGGTAGTGCTCGGGATAGCCGCCGGCGGCCATCACGACGCCGAGCGCCGCGCGCGGATCCCAGCGGACCTCGATGCTCCCGAGCCTGCCGTCGATGGCCGCCGCGCAGAGATCCACGAGATCGCTCTCGAGCCGCATGATGACCGGTTGCGTTTCCGGATCGCCGAAGCGGCAATTGAACTCGAGCACGTTGGGCGTGCCGTCCGCGGCGATCATGAGGCCGGCGTAGAGAAATCCGAGATACGGGATGCCGTCCGAGCGCAGCCCCTCGAGCGTCGGCGCGATGACTTCCCGCATGATTCGCGCATGCAGGTCCGGCGTGACGATGGGGGCGGGTGAGTACGCGCCCATGCCGCCCGTGTTCGGGCCATGGTCGCCGTCGTCGCGGCGCTTGTGATCCTGGGAGGTCGCGAGGGGCAGCACGGCAGTCCCGCTCGCGACGACGATGAAGCTCACTTCCTCGCCGCGCAGGAACTCCTCGACCACCACGGCGCGTCCGGCGGTGCCGAAGCTCCCGCCGAGCATGGCTTCTGCGGCCGCGACCGCTTCGTCGTGCGTCTCGCAGATGACCACGCCCTTGCCGGCGGCGAGCCCGTCCGCCTTGACCACCAGCGGCAGGCGCTGAGCGCGAATATAGGCGCGGTCGAAGCTCGCGGCATCGAATGCGCGGTAGCTCGCCGTCGGAATGCGGTGCCGCTCGAGGAACTGCTTGGTGAATGCCTTCGATCCTTCGAGGCGCGCCGCGGCCCGGGAAGGACCGAAGCAGGCGCGGCCGGCCGCGGCGAAGCGGTCGGCGATGCCCGCGACCAGCGGCCCCTCGGGCCCGATGATGGTGAGCGCGACGTCCTCGCTCGCGGCCAGGCGCAGCAGGCCCTCGATGTCCTCCGCGGCCACGTCCACGTTGCGTATTCCGGGCTCGCGCGCCGTGCCGGCGTTGCCCGGCGCGACCAGCACCTCGGTGACCCGCGGCGATTGCGCGCACTTCCACGCCAGTGCGTGCTCGCGGCCGCCGCCGCCGACGATCAGCACCTTCATCGATCAGTGCCTGAAATGACGCATGCCCGTGAACACCATGGCGATGTCGTGCTCATTGGCCGCGGCGATGACCTCGTCGTCGCGCATCGCGCCCCCCGGCTGGATGACCGACTTGATGCCGAGCGCCGCGAGCGTGTCGAGCCCGTCGCGAAAGGGAAAGAACGCGTCCGAGGCGACGCTTGCGCCCCGGATGTCCAGGCCCGCGTCCGCGGCCTTGAGCGCCGCCAATTTGCTCGAGACGACCCGGCTCATCTGCCCGGCTCCCACGCCCAGGGTGGCCTTGTCCTTGGCGCATACGATGGCGTTCGATTTGACATATTTCGCGATGCGCCAGGCGAAGATCAGATCCTCGAGCTCCGCGAGGCTCGCCACCCGCCGGGTCACGGCGCGCAGCTCCTGTGCGCGCGTGACGCCCTTGTCCCGCGTCTGAACCAGAAGCCCGCCGGCGACGCTCTTGTATTCCAGCAGCTGGGTGACGGGGGTCGACAGATCTCCCGTCTCGAGCACCCGGATGTTCTCCTTGGCGGCGAGCGCCTCGCGCGCCGCCAAGGAGACGGTGGGCGCGAGGATCACCTCGACGAACTGACGCTCGAGGATGGCCTGCACCGTGTCCGCGTCGAGCTCGCGATTGAAGGCGATGATGCCGCCGTACGCGGAGGTCGGGTCGGTCCGGTAGGCCCGCAGGTACGCTTCCGCGCCCGCCGCGCCGAGCGCCGCGCCGCAGGGATTCGCATGCTTGACGATGACGCAGGCGGGCAAGGCGAACTGCCGCACGCATTCGAGAGCGGCGTCGGCGTCGGCGATGTTGTTGTAGGACAGCTCCTTCCCCTGGATCTGCCGTGCGCTCGTGACCGAGGAGCCGATGGCGCGCGGATCGGTGTAGAACGCCGCCTGCTGATGCGGGTTCTCGCCGTAGCGCAGGTCGAGGTGCTTGCGAAACGACAGGTTCAGATCGTCGGGGAAGGTCGGCGCCACGCCGCCGATCGCGCCCGTGAAATAGGCCGACACCATCGCGTCGTACTGCGCGGTGTGCGCGAAGGCCTTGGCGGCGAGCCGCTGCCGCATCGCCGTGTCGGTCGACCCCTGATTGGCGGCCAGCTCGTCGAGCAGCGCGCGATAATCGCCGGGATCGACCACCACGGTGACCGACGCGTGGTTCTTCGCCGCGGCGCGCACCATCGCGGGCCCGCCGATGTCGATGTTGTCCACCGCTTCGTCGTAGCTGCAGTCGAGGCGTGCGACGGTGGCGGCGAACGGATAGAGGTTGACGGCGAGCAGATCGATGGGATCGATGCCGTGCGTGCGCATCACGGGCTCGTCGACGCCGCGCCGGCCGAGCAGCCCGCCGTGGATCTTGGGATGCAGCGTCTTGACGCGGCCGCCCATGATCTCCGGGAAGCCGGTGTGCTCCGCGACCTCCTTGACGGTGATGCCGTGACTGGTCAGGAGCTTGGCGGTGCCGCCGGTGGAGAGCAGCTCGATGCCGCGTTCCTTCAGCTCGCGCGCGAACTCCACGATGCCGGTTTTATCGGAGACGCTGAGTAACGCGCGGCGAACCGGAGTAAGCATCAGTCGCCGATGCCGAACTCTTTCAGCTTCTTGCGAAGTGTTCCGCGATTGATGCCGAGTATTGTGGCGGCGCGGCTCTGGTTGCCCTGCACGTGGCCCATCACCACCTTGAACAAGGGCTCCTCCACCTCGCGCATCACGAGGTCATAGAGATGGGCGGGCTTGTGGCCGTTGAGGGTCTCGAAATAGCACTGCAGGGCTTCCTCCGCCTGCGTGCGCAGCGGGACTCCCTTGCCGTTGACTTTCAGGTCGCGGCCGTTGAAGCCGGATGAAAGCTCTCTGCGCGATCTCGATTTCTTTTTTGCGACCATGGCCCGTCCAAAGATCCCTGCCGATTTTTTGTTGTCAGATCGCACGCCGTCAAGCCGCGCGGATGGCACTCGTCGCATAGTGTTCCAGCAGCGTCGACAGTTGCTCCTGCGGTGTCTCGATCAAGACGAGACGATTGCGCAATGCTTCTTGTCCAGGGTGCTGCTTGAAATACCAACTCAAGTGCTTACGTGCCACTCGAACACCGGTCTCATCGCCGTAGAATGCGTACAGGTCTTCGAGGTGGGCGCGCATGATATCACGGACTTTTTCGAGTGCCAGCACGGCGCGCGATTGACCGGTCGCGAGGAAAAAATTGACTTCGTCGAAAATCCATGGCCGCCCTTGAGCGGCTCGCCCGATCATGATGCCGTCGCAACCCGTGGCACGCAGAATTTCGCGCGCGCGGCGCGGAGAATCGATATCGCCATTGGCAAATACCGGAATCTTGATTGCGGCCTTCATTGAGGCGACGGTTTCGTATTCCGCGCTTCCCTCAAAGCGATCCGCGCGAGTGCGGCCATGCACCGCCAGCGCTTGAACGCCGCTGTCCTCGGCGATTCGCGCGATGGTGAGGCCGTTCTTCGTGCCTGCGCTCCATCCGGTGCGCGTCTTCAGGGTGACGGGAACGCCGATCGCGCGCACCACGGCATGCAATATCCGTGCTACCAGCGCCTCGTCCTGCAGCAGCGCGGAGCCTGCAAGGCGGTTGCACACTTTTTTCGCCGGGCATCCCATGTTGATGTCGATGATCTCAGCGCCCGCATCGACGTTGCGCTGCGCCGCATCCGCCATCATCGCCGGATCGTACCCCGCGATCTGCACCACGCGCGGGCTCGGCTCGCCCGAGTGGTCCATGCGCCGGCGCGATTTCGCCGTATGCCAGAGACTCGTGTCGGCGCTCAGCATCTCGGAGGCGGCGAGACCGGCGCCGAAGCGCCGGCAAAGAATTCGAAAGGGACGATCGGTGACGCCGGCCATCGGTGCGAGCAGGACGTTGCCGGGGAGCTCGTAGGGGCCGATGCGCACGGGCGCGCTCGGCCCTTCGCCTGCGTGAGCTTCGCGGCTCACGGCTTCGTCCGCGGTGCAGCATCGTTCGCGCAAAGCGTGCGCGTGCCGCGGCGCAGGCACACGTCGATCTCGAAGCCCTCGGCATTCTTGCCGGGATCGAGAATGTCGAGCACCGCATCCGCGCGCTCGCCCGGCGCCATCAGCCGCGCAACGGCCTTGCCGAGATATTCGGCGGGCTGAAAATCGCGCGTGCCGATGCGCTTGCCGAATCGATCCGCGAGCGTGACGCGCAGCAGCGGATAAGGCTGAAGCTGGGCGGCGCCATTCAAAATGCTGGCGCGCAGTCGCAAAGTGCCGTTGGCCGCCGGGTCGCCGCTCACGCCCCACTGCCGCACTTGATAGGCCGACAGATTCACAGGCGGGGGGATCTCGGTGCCCATCGCGCCGGAGAGCGAGCGCAGCACCGTGCCGAGCGGTCCCGGGGACTGCTCCGCGAACGACTCTGCGTTTCGACGCAGCATCTGGGCGCCGAGCAGCAGCGCGAGCACCGCGGCCGCCGCGAGCCATCCAAACAAGGGCCCGCGTGCCAGCGGCGGACCGCGCAGCTCTTCCATCTGCGGCAAACCGGGCTCCGGCATCGGCTCGGACCCGATTCCCTGCAGCAGGTCGCGACGCACGGACTCGGGCACCTCGAAGCCCATGGTGCGCCGAGCACGCCGATCGTGAGCGCCGGCAGCCTGCATCGCCGCGCGCTCGGGATGGAGTGGAAGCTCGGCGGTCGCCATCGGTGCTTCGGCCGCGTCGGTCGACGGAATCTCCACCTCCGTCGCGCTCGCCGGGATCTCCACCGGAGCGGTCGTGCCGGCAGCCGGAGTGGCCGTGTCCCGCGCGACCGGCGGAGGCAGTGCTGCCGATGCCGATGCCGATGGCGGAGTCGATGGCGGAGTCGATGTCGATGGCGGAGTCGTGGGCGCGGCGGCGTGCGTCTGCGCGTCCGCCGTCGACGCGGTTTGCGCCGCCATGTCGAGAGCGGCCTGCGCAACCGCGCGCGGAATGCCATGCGGCCGCGACTCGATGAAAATGCGGTCCAGATCTCCCGGCGGCAAGGTGAACTCGAGCGAGGCGTCGTCGAGGCCCTCGTCGGGTTGCGTCCCTTCGGGGCCGGGCGCCGCGTCGTGGTCGGCAGGATCGGGCAGGGTCGGCTCCTCCTCAGGAACGCCGATGTCGATCAGCGTGCCGAGGCCGAACGCGCCCACGGGGATCTCCCGCTCCCCCGTCGCGTCGGTGTCGCTCAAGTCGGCGTCGAGGCTCTCATGCGGCGCGTCGGCCGCTGCCGTGCTGCTTTGCGCAGGATCGAGCCATCCGGCGCTGCCGAGCGGCGCCGCACCGAACGGCGAAAGGCCGGCTTCTGCATCGGACGGTGCATCGTCTTCCATCGCGTCGGACGGCTCGGCGGGGTCCGCTGCGTCGGATGGCTGCGTGTCGGCTTCCCCCGCCTCGGACGGGTCGGTGCCGGGATAGCCCGCTTCCCGGTCGTCATCGTCCCAATAATCGAGCACCTGCAGCCGTGCGATCTCGATGCCGGGCGGCACGAAGTCCTCGTATTCCTTCGCGACGGCCTCGGCGACCTTGAGCGCTGCGGCCGACTCGAGAATGCTGTCCGCGCGCGTCTCTAGCTCCAGCGTCGACTCGGTGTCCATGAAGGCGCTCGCGTCCTCCGACAGACGCGCCAGGGCGCTGAATACCTCGCCGCAGCGCCCGCAGCGGACCTGCCCGGCCGCGGCGCGCAGCACCTCCGCGGAAAGCTTGAAGACCGTCTCGCACTTCGGACACTGGGTGTACACGATCATTGGCCCCTGCGAGCGTGAATGCAGCACCAGTCGTCGCGCTCGATGACCTGTACCCTATCAAATGCGGCGGCGTATGCCGCTTTTATCGCGTATGCCTGGCTGCGGAGGATGCCCGACAGGACCAGATGGCCGTCGGGTGCGCATGCGGCCGTCAGGCGTGGGGCGAGCTCGATGAGCGGGCCCTCCAAAATGTTCGCTACGAGGCAGTCCGCCGCCGGCAACGCCCCGGCCGCGCCGTCGGCGCCGACGCTGCGTACCTCGATGCCTGACGCGACGCCGTTGCGGACCGCATTGTCGCGGGTCGCGATCAGTGCCTGAGGATCGAGGTCCACCGCGACGACGTGCGCGGCGCCCAGCTTGAGCGCGGCCAGCCCGAGGATGCCGGACCCGCAGCCGTAATCGATCACGGTCCGGCCGACGAGCGGCAGCGAGTCGAGCACCTGCAGGCAGAGTGCGGTGGTGGGATGAGTCCCCGTGCCGAAGGCGAGGCCGGGGTCCAGGCGCACCACGACGGCGCCGGGCTCGGGAGGCTCCGCCGCCGCAGTCGGGCAGACCCAGAGCCGGCGGCCGAAGCGCATCGGCTTCCAGTCGGCGAGCCACACCCGTTCCCAGTCGCGCGCCTCGACCGCTTTCACGCGCGCGGTCTGCGTGATGTGCGGCCCGAGCACGGCCGCGAGCCGCGAGAGATTGTGCGTGACATCCGTCGACGTCTCGAACAGTCCGCGGACGAGCGTGTCGGTCCACAGCCTGACCTCCCCCGGTCGGGGCTCGAGCACGGGCTCGTCGCCGCGATCGACGAAGGTGATCGAGCTCGCGCCGATCTCGAGCAAAGCATCCTCGACGATGGCGGAGCTCAGCGTCGCGAGCGGAAATTCGATTTCGTAGAACGAGTGGATCTTGCCCAGGGCAGCTCCCGCGAGACTCACTTCAATCCCAGTCGCCGCTCCAGGTAATGGATGTCCGTGCCGCCCTGCTTGAATGCGGCATGGTTGAAGATCTCTTGGTGCAGGGGGATGTTGGTCTTGATGCCCTCGACCACCATCTCGGCGAGCGCATTGCGCATGCGCGCGATGGCGGTGTCGCGAGTGTCGCCGTAGGCGATGACCTTGCCGATCATGGAGTCGTAGAACGGCGGCACGTTGTAGCCGGTGTAGACGTGACTGTCCACGCGGATGCCCGGTCCGCCCGGCGCGTGCCACAACCGGATGGGGCCGGGCGAGGGCACGAAGGTCTTGGCGTCCTCGGCGTTGATCCGGCACTCGACGGCGTGGCCGCGCAGCTCGATGTCGGCCTGCTTGTACGGCAGCGGCTCGCCCGCGGCAATCAGGAGCTGGGCCTTGACGATGTCGATGCCCGTCACGAGCTCGGTGACCGGGTGCTCGACCTGCACGCGCGTGTTCATCTCGATGAAGTAGAACTCGCCGTCCTGGAACAGGAACTCGAGGGTGCCGGCGTTGCGATAGCCGACCTCCTGACAGGCGCGCACGCAACGCTCGCCCATGGTCTTGCGCTGCTTGACCGAAAGGCCCGGCGCCGGGGCCTCCTCGACGACTTTTTGATGCCGGCGCTGCATGGAGCAGTCGCGCTCGCCGAGGTGCACCACGTTGCCGTAGTTGTCGGCGAGCACCTGGAACTCGATGTGCCGCGGGCGCTCCAGGAACTTTTCCATGTACACCTGGGCATTGCCGAAGGCGGCGAGCGCCTCGGACTGCGTGACGCTGATGGCGTTCAGGAGCGACGCGTCGGTGTGCACCACGCGCATCCCGCGTCCGCCGCCGCCGCCCGACGCCTTGATGATCACCGGGTAGCCGATGTCCTTGGCGATCCGGAAGTTCTCATCCACGTCATTGCCCAACGGGCCGTCGGACCCCGGTACGCAGGGCACGCCGGAGGCCTTCATCACCTTGATCGCCGAGACCTTGTCTCCCATCATGCGGATGGTCTCGGCACGCGGCCCGATGAAGATGAACCCGCTCTTCTCCACGCGCTCGGCGAAATCGGCGTTCTCGGACAGAAAGCCGTAGCCCGGATGGATCGCCACCGAATCGGTGACCTCGGCCGCGCTGATGATCGCCGGCATGTTGAGGTACGACAGGGCGGATTGCGGGGGCCCGATGCAAACGGTCTCGTCCGCGAGCAGCACGTGCTTGGTGTTGTAGTCCGCCGTCGAGTGCACGGCGACCGTCTTGATGCCGAGCTCGCGGCAAGCGCGCAGGATTCTGAGCGCGATCTCGCCGCGATTGGCGATGACGACTTTCTCGATCATCGCGGCTATTCGATGATGAACAGCGGCTGGCCGAACTCGACCGGCTCGCCGTTCTTGGCGAGGATGGCGGTGACCTTGCCGGACTTGTCCGACTCGATCTGATTCATCATCTTCATGGCTTCGATGATGCAGAGAATCTGTCCCGGCTTGACCTCGGTGCCGATCTCGACGAACGACTTGGCGCCGGGCGAGGCCGCGGAATAATACGTGCCGACCATCGGCGAGGTGACGGTGTGCTCGTCGTTGCGCGCCTTGGACTCGGCCGCGGCCGGTGCGGCCGCCGTCGCCGGCGCGAGCGGCTGCATCATCGGCGCCGACATGGGCATGGCCATCGGCATCGGCATGCTCGAGCGGGAATGGCGGCTGATCCGCACCGACTCCTCGCCCTCGGAGATCTCGAGCTCCGAGATTCCCGACTCCTCGAGGAGCTCTATGAGTTTTTTTACCTTGCGAATGTCCATCCGCGAACCCCTTCGTATCTCAAAATTTTAGGATTTCAGGCGCGCACAGGCGGCGCTCAAGGCGAGCTCGTAGCCCAGCGGCCCCAGCCCGAAAATGCCGCCGGCCGCCACGTCGGAAAGGTATGAATGGTGGCGAAAAGCCTCGCGCGCGAACAGATTGCTCAGGTGAACCTCGATGAACGGCACGCCGACCCCCAGGAACGCATCGCGCAGCGCAATGCTCGTGTGCGTGAACGCGCCGGGGTTGATGATGATGAACGCGGTGCCCTCGGACTTGGCCGAGTGAATCTTGGCGATCAGCTCGTGCTCGGCATTGCTCTGGAAGGCGACGAGCGCGTGACCCGAGGCGCGCGCGAGTTCCGCCAGCTTGATTTCGATATCATGGAGGGTCGCCGACCCATAGATGCCCGTCTCGCGCGTGCCGAGGAGGTTCAGGTTCGGTCCATTGAGCAGCAGAATCTGCGCCATCTCGCTTGCCTTTCAACGCGGTCGCCGTGCAAAGGTTCGCGATATTAACCAGAAGTTGAGGTGAAATAGCAAGCTTCGGCGTCGAACGTCGCCGTTGTAGGACAGCGGGCTGCGCGGGGCGGCAACGGCGTCCTGAGCGGTGATCGGGGGCGATCATCCCGAATCCCGGCCGTCCAGGGTCTTCAGCCCCTCGGTGATGGCCCGGCGCGCGGCCGCCAGCGGGATCCGAGCCCCGTTGAGGTCCGTGACCTTGGAGAGGATGAGCTCGGCCTGGTCCCGGTGGATCTCCCCGACGAACAGGGCGACGACCTCCCCCCGTCGGTCGGTGAATACCGTGAACGGGAACACCGGGGTCGCGACGCCGAAGGCAGCGACCGCGTCGAGAGCGTCCTGCTCGCCGATCAGGATGGGATAGTCGATCTTGAGCCGACGGGTGAAGTCTTTAACGACGTCCCGATGATCGACTGCGATGCCGACGACGGTCACGCCGCGACCCGACCATTCCGTGCTCAAGGCCTCGAGCAGGGGCATCTCCTTGCGGCAGGGGGCGCACCAGGTGGCCCAGAAATTGATGATCAGCGAGCGATCTTTGAACGAGGTGATGGGAGTACTACGGCCTTCGAGATCCGCGAGCGAGAATTCCGGCAGGCGCTCGGGAATCCGCGGCTGGCTCATGGGGGCGCTCAGGACGCCGCCGAGATCGGTCGGACTCGGGCCGCTGGCCTCGCCGGCCGTGGTTCGAGTTCGTTGCACTGCACCACCGCGCGAGGCGTGGAGCGCGAAGCCCAGCCAGATCCCGAGCGCCAGGGCGACTACGAGGCAGAGGATGCGCACCGCCGGCGTGATCATGCCGGCGGTGTTTCGAGAGTGCGCCCCCTGCGCAGCAGGATTCCGGCGACCAAAAAGGCGAAAGCACCGCCCAATATGGCGCCCCGCTCCCAGCCGCCCGGCGCGACCCGAGCGTCCACCGCCGACGGGCGGCTCTCCGTGGCCGAGGGTGCCGCCGGAAACAACACCTTGGTGATCGGCGGATAGCAGAGGCCAGCCTCCGCGCACCCCTGATAGGTCACCTTGATCTGGATCGGATGGGCACCCGCGTCGATGCGCGAGTAGGGCACCGTGGCGTCGAGCTGCCGCTCGTAGATCTCCTGGCGGCCGAGATACGGGTCGGTCTTGAGGGTGCCCTGAGGCAGGACGAGCCCGCCCAAGCTCAGATCCGGGCTTTCCGCCTTGATTTCGATACGGCTTCGATAGAGATAGTAGCCATCCGCAATCGCCCAGCGGACGTGGATGAGGGTGCCGTCGACCGACGAGCCCACCCGGAATGCCACGTCCGGCGGCAGGAAATCGGTCTGATTGCCCTCCGTACCGCGCAGCCACCAGGGCTTGGCCTGGGCGCTACCGGTCAGGGCGATGAGCAGCAGGACGCCGGGCCAGATTCTCATGGAGCTACTTTAACGCAATGCACCGGGTGCGCGGAGCCGCTGCTGCGACACAAATATTACGGGTAGGCCTTGAAACGGGACAATTGGCCGCTATGATTAGCAGCCGTGAACGGTGAGTGCTAACAACCCGCCGTTCCCCTAATCAACCTGGTATTCCTAGCTAAGGAGTCTTGTCTTATGAAGATTCGTCCCCTTCATGACCGCGTCATCGTGAAAAGAGAAGAGGAAGAGCGCAAGTCCCCCGGCGGCATCGTGATTCCCGACTCGGCGACCGAAAAGCCGGTCTTCGGCAAGGTCGTGGCGGTAGGCAAGGGCAAGATCCTGGAGAACGGCGACGTTCGCCCCCTCGACCTCAAGGTCGGCGACAAGATCCTGTTCGGCAAGTACAGCGGCACCGAAGTCAAGATGGATGGCGATGAGCTGGTCGTCATGCGCGAAGAAGACGTCATGGCCGTGGTCGAGGGCAAGTAAGCCCCCACGCTCATCGCACAACCCATACATATCATATAGAGGAAAGAGCAAATGGCAGCTAAAGAAGTACGCTTCAGCGACGACGCCCGGCAACGCATGTTCAAGGGCGTGAACATCCTGGCAAACGCAGTGAAGGTGACCCTCGGCCCCAAGGGCCGCAACGCGGTGCTCGACAAGAGCTTCGGCGCCCCCACCGTCACCAAGGACGGCGTGTCCGTCGCCAAGGAGATCGAGCTGAAGGACAAGTTCGAGAACATGGGTGCGCAAATGGTGAAGGAGGTCGCATCCAACACCTCCGATGAGGCCGGCGACGGCACCACCACCGCCACCGTGCTCGCGCAAGCCATCATCCGCGAGGGCCTGAAGGCCGTCGCCGCGGGCATCAACCCGATGGACCTGAAGCGCGGGATCGACCAGGCGGTCACGACCGCCACCGAGGAGCTCAAGAAGCTCTCCAAGCCCTGCAAGGATCCGAAGGCGATCGCGCAGGTCGGCACCATCTCCGCGAACTCCGATGAGAGCATCGGCAAGACGATTGCGGATGCGATGGCGAAGGTCGGCAAGGAAGGCGTGATCACGGTCGAGGAAGGCTCGGGGCTCGAGAACGAGCTCGAGGTGGTCGAGGGCATGCAGTTCGACCGCGGCTATCTGTCGCCGTACTTCATCAACAATCAGCAGAGCCAGAGCGCCGAGCTCGAGAAGCCGCTGATCCTCCTGGTCGACAAGAAGATCTCCAACATCCGTGAGCTGCTGCCGCTGCTCGAGGCCATTGCCAAGGGCGGCCGTCAGCTGCTGATCGTGGCCGAGGATGTCGAGGGCGAGGCGCTCGCGACCCTGGTGGTGAACACCATCCGCGGCATCGTCAAGGTGGCCGCCGTCAAGGCGCCCGGCTTCGGCGATCGCCGCAAGGCCATGCTGCAGGACATCGCCGTGCTCACCGGCGGCACCGTGATCTCGGACGAGGTCGGCCTGCAGCTCGAGAAGGCGACGCTCAATGATCTCGGCGAGGCCAAGAAGGTGCTGGTCGAGAAGGAGAACACCACCGTGATCGACGGCGCCGGCAAGGCGTCCGACATCAAGGCGCGTGTCGAGAGCATCCGTCAGCAGATCGAGGAAGCGACCTCCGACTACGACAAGGAGAAGTTGCAGGAGCGTGTGGCCAAGCTGTCCGGCGGCGTCGCCGTGATCAAGGTCGGCGCAGCCACCGAGATCGAGATGAAGGAGAAGAAGGCGCGCGTCGAGGACGCGTTGCACGCGACCCGTGCGGCGGTCGAAGAGGGCGTGGTTCCGGGCGGCGGTGTCGCTCTGGTGCGTGCGTTGAAGGCGGTCAATGCGTTGACCGGCGCCAACGAGGACCAGACCACCGGCATCAAGATCCTGGCCCGCTCCATCGAGGAGCCGCTGCGTCAGATCGTGACGAACGCGGGCGAAGATGCGGCGGTGGTGCTGAACCGAGTCCGTGAGGGCAAGGGCACCTTCGGCTATAACGCCGCTACGGGCGAGTATGGCGACATGATCGAGATGGGCATCCTGGATCCGACCAAGGTCACGCGTCTGGCCCTGCAGAACGCGGCCTCGGTGTCCGGGCTCCTGCTCACCACGGAAGTGATGATTGCCGAGGCTCCGAAGGACGAGGAGCACAGCCATGGCGCGCCCGGCGGCGGCATGGGCGGCATGGGCGGCATGGACATGTAAAGAGCCCTCGATCGGGTCGGCTCAGGCCGAACCGGTTGGCTCAAGTCCAGGAAAGAGCGGGCCTCGTGCCCGCTCTTTTTTTTGACGGATCTGGAACCGTGCTGCGGTTATTGTTGGCGCTGATCCGGCGCACGCCTCTTGCGGTGCTCCACGCATCCGCTCGCCCGCTGGCTTGCGTCGCGATGCGGGTCGTGCGCTATCGCCGCCGCGTTGCCGAGGCAAATCTGGCCGCGGCGTTTCCCGCCCTTTCGAGGCGTGCGCGCATGTGTCTGCTGCGCGCCGCCTATCGCAACCTCGTGACCGTGGTGCTCGAGACCCTGAAGACGGACGGGCTCACCGATGCGCAGCTCGATTCGCACGTTCGGCTGGTCAACGTCGGGATCCTGGACCGGTTCGCCGCTGCCGGGCAGTCCATCATCCTGCTCGGTGCGCACGAGGCGAACTGGGAGTGGGTGTTCCTCGCGTGCTCGCGCCGGCTCGAGTTCGCCGTCGATCTCGTCTACAAGCCCCTGCACGACGCCGTCATCGATGAGCTCATGCGGCGGACGCGTGCGCGCTTCGGCGCGCGCTTGATCCCCTCCGGCGGCGACGTGTTCAAGGAGCTCATCGCGGGCGGCACGCGCCTGCGGGCCATCGGGCTGCAGGTCGATCAGCGGCCGGGTGCCGGCAGCGAATCGCGCTCGTTCCGCTTCCTGAACCGCGACACGCCGTTCCTCGTCGGCTTCGAGAAGCTGGCCCGCTACTGGCAGTATCCGGTGGTATTCGTCGGCCGACACAGGACCGCGTGCGGACGCTACGAGGTGGCATTCGAAGTGCTCGGCGAGCCGCCGTACGCGGCGGCGGATTTCGAGCTCACCCGGCGCTACGTCGAGCGCCTGGAGCGCTCAGTCCTGGAGAATCCCGCCGACTGGCTCTGGACGCACGATCGGTGGCGCGGCGCGCGCTGAGAGCGATTGCCGCTCGTGAAGATGATGCGCGAGCGCCGCGATGGTGGGGTGGTGGACGAAATCCAGTATTTGCAACATGCACGGATAGGATGAATCGATCGCCTGATGGATCGAGATCAGCGCCAGGGAATCTGCGCCGATGTCGAACAGATTGTCGTGCGGCGACACGGTACGGTGCCCGATCGTCTCATTGCAGATCCGGGTGAGCTCGCGCTCGATACGCGACTCTCCGCAGGCCGTGGATCGGGGGCGCGCGTCCCGCAGGGATCGAAGCCTCCAGCGCGTGGCGTCGAACATGCCGCCTTCGAACTGATCCCGCAGGACGAATCGCCGGAGCTTGCCGCTGCTCGTCATCGGCAGCGTCCGCACCGGCACGATCTCCGTGAGCGCCACGCCGGCCGCTTCGCTCACGGCTAGGGTCATGCGTCCGGCGATGGGGGCGAAATCCTCCAGCGCGCCGCGAAACTGCAGGAATGCGACGATGCAGTCGGTGGCGGCGTGATCGCGGCGCACCCCCACGCAGGCGACCTTGCCCGGCTCCGCTCCGCCGGCTCCCGCGCATATGCGCTCGATGTCGTGGGGATGGAGGTTCTGTCCGTTGACGACGATCGTGTCCTTGCTCCTTCCGAGGATGAAGAGGTCATCGATCCGCACGCCGATGTCGCCCGTTGCACACCAGCCGGCGCCGCCCGGCTGCGCGCCGTAGGCGCGCCCGACGCCGCCGCCGCGGACTTGCACGTGCCCGACGTGTGCGTCCGGCAGCGGGTGATCCTCGTCATCCACGATGCGAAAGTCGGTGCCGTCCAACGCGCTGCCGACCGCGACGAACGCGGCGGTGCCCTTGCCCGCTTCCGGGTGTGGTCGAATGGCGCTTCCCACGCCCAAGGCCGCGCGCTCCGCGTGGATGACCTTGAGCGCCGCCCCGGGCGAGGGGGCGGTCACCGCGAGCGTCGCCTCGGCGAGTCCGTAGCAGGGAAACATGCTTCCGGGCGCGAGGCCGTGCGGCGCGAGTGCGGACTCGAACGCCGCACAGAGCGTCGCGCAGATCGGCTCGCCGCCGTTGAAGATGAGGCGGACCGCGGCGAGGTCGATGTCGCGCGGCCTCGCGCGGCGCAGCGCACGCAAGCAGTGCTCGAAGCCGAAGTTCGGTGAACCGAGCAGGGTGGCGCGCTTCTCGGCGGCCTTCTCGAGCCACAGCAGGGGACGCCGCGCGAAGAGCTCGGTGGCGAGGAGGTGGTGCGCGCATCCGGCCGCCAGAGGCAGCAGGTGGAAGCCGACCAGGCCCATGTCGTGGCTCAAAGGCATCCAGCTCAGGCATGTGTCGCCGCCGGATATCCCGGCGCGCCCGGCGATGGCGCGAAGGTTGGCGAGAACGTTCCGGTGCGTCAGCGCGATGCCCTTCGGCATGCCCGTGGATCCGGAGGAGAACTGCAGCAGCGCCACGTCATCCGCCCGGCTGCGATGCACGATGCCGTCGGGACCGTGGCCGGGCAGATCCTCCGTCACCAGGATTCTGGTTCTGCGCAAGGCGTCCCGGCCCGGGAGGCCGGGAGCTTCGACGCAGAGGCGTTCGAGCTCGCAGCGTCCGGTGAGCAGTGCGGCGGACCTGAGCGTCCGCAGCACGCCGTGGAGCTTGAGGCGGCATTCGGGGCGCGCATCGGCCCTGAGGATCACCGGCGCCAGGCCGCCGAGCAGGCACGCCCACAACGCCTCGATCAGCACCAAGTTGTCGGCGGCGAACAAGACCATCTCGTCTCCCGCGCCGAGCCCCTGCTCCTGGAAGCAGCCGAGCAGACGCAGCGCGCGCCGATGGAGCTCGCCGTAGGAGACGTGCCGTTCGGAACCGGCCGATTCGATCAGCGTCAACCCGATGTCGTCGTGCGCTCGCGCCTGGAGCACGCGGGCCAGCGTCGGATGATCCATGGCCGTCAGCACCGCGTCACCGGATTCACCAGAATGGGTTCCCTCGGGCGCATCAGGAAGCCGGCGTTGTCGTTTCCGGGTATGCCTTGCCGGTGCTCGAGATGCACCGCGCGCATGACGGTGGACACCTGGAACAGGAGCTCGCTCATGCTCAGCTCGTCGCCGATGCAGTTGCGGGGGCCTTTGGAGTAGGGCAGGAACGCATGCCGGTGCCGGCGGACGGCCGCGTCCGGAGAAAAGCGCCCGGGATCGAATTCCTCGGGGCGCGGCCAGAATTGCGGATGGCGGTGGATCAGATAGGAGCAGACGAAGACATGGCTGCCGGCCGGAATGAACGACTGCCCGATCCGCGAATCGCGCAGGCTTTGGCGCGTATAGACCCAGATCGGCGGATGTAGACGCAGGCTCTCCAGGATCACCTGCGCGGTGTAGGTCAGCGAGTCGAGCCTGGCCATCGTCGGCGGCCCATCGCCGATCACGCGATGCACCTCGTCGCGGATCCCGGCCGCGATTTCGGGTCTTCGGGAGATCTCGAACCAGACGGCCGTGAGCGCCGCGGCGACCGTCTCGTGTCCGGCCATCATGACTCCCAGTATCTCGTCGACGATCTGCCGATCGGGCATCGGATTGCCGAAGTCTCGATGCTGCGCTCCCATGAACATGGCCAGAAGGTCGGCGGGCTCCTGGAGGCGCTCACGGCGCTCCGCGATCAGGCAGGAGATGGCCTGTCGCGCGTCCTCGAGCTGCTGCAGGAAGATCAGGCTGCTGCGGGCATCTTCGCGCGCGGTCGCGGTGAAACGCTGCAGGAAGCGGGCATCGAGCGCTTCGCCGAGGGCCGGCACGTCGTCGCTGAACAGGGTTTGCAGATTGAACTCGAGGCTGACCTCGAGCGCCGCGGCTCTCAAGTCGACCGGCCGCGAAGCCTGCGCGTGCGCGCGCCAACGATCCAGCAACGCCGCAGTGCATCGGTCCATGTAGCGCATCAGGCTGGCGGCCGCAGCGCCGTGAAAGCAGCGTTGCAGCAGCTTGCGTTGGCGCTTCCAGGCGGCCCCTTCGCTGGTGAGGAGGCCGTTGCCGAGGATGATCGCCGCGCGCCCGTCCAGCATGAAGCGGCGGTAGTCGGCGTGGCGGGCCGTCAGCACCTCTGCGGCCAGGTCGGGGTGCGCGACCACGTGAATCTCCTCCTCCGCCCGCGCCGTCGGCAGACGGAAGAAGTCGCCGTACCGCTGATGCAGGTCGATCACCCGCGGCAGCGTTCCGGGCGGCAAGGTGAGGGCGGCTGCGCCGCCGACCGGGGTGGGCGCGCCGTCAACCGGGGCGGGCATGGCGCCCATGAGGGGGCATTGACCGGGCATGGGGCTGCCATTCTGGAGCCGCAGCCCCGACGGCGGGCACTCACATCTGTGAGTGGCGGGATATTCCGCGCTCGTTCCTAACGCCGCAGCAGGCCCAATCTGAGCAGCGCGCCGGCCGACGCGAGCACCGCGGTGCAGCTCCAGGCGAGCGCAGCGCCGATCGAGCCCAGCTCATCGCTGCCCAAGCCCACCAGAAAGGGTCCGAGTCCCGGCCCGATCACCGTGGTCACCAGAAAGTAGGCGGACGTGCCGGTGCCGCGATGTTCCGGCGGCACGATATCGAAGGCGATCGCGGCAGCAACGCCGGGCCAGCAGCCGCTTGCCAGGCAAAATGCGGCGAAGGCGGCGATGAAAGCGCGGTGATCCGTTTGTGCCAGTGCGACCAGGATGGCGCCTCCTTCGACGAGCACCGCGATCAGCGCCGTCCACACGCGTCCGCCCGTGGAGAGGGCCCGCCAGCGGTCCGCGACCCATCCGCCGCCGACACAGCCGACGATGCCGCCGGCGATCATGAGTGTGCCGAGCTCCGCGCCCACCGTGGCGGCACCGAGACCGAAGCGCCGCTGCGTGTAGGGCATGAGCCAAAACGCCGCAGCGCAATCGACCAGCATCACCGCCGCAAAGGCGAACACCAGGGAGCGAAAGGGCTTCTGTGCGAACGTGGCGAGGTAGGCCGCGGGCTGGGCGGCGGCAAGCTGCCATATCCACCAGCCGGCGATGAGTGCGACCAACCCCACGCAGAGGGGTACGCTCAATGCCGGAGGCCAGCACATCTGCATCGCGACGGCGCCGGCGGCCGCCAAAGCCAGCACCGCGGCGACCCGGCCGCTCGGCGGCGCCCGTGCCGCGGCCCGCCGCGCATGCTCGCGGGGAAACGCCGCCCACAGGCAGAGCGCTCCGGCGATTCCGGGCACCCCTGCGGCGGCGAGCGCGGCGCGCCATCCCGCGATGCCGTGCGAATGCCGGAGGAGCCCGACGATCGCGCCGCCTCCGATGGCGGCGACACCGGCGCCGATGAAGGCGCTGGTGAGGAATACGCCGGTGACCCGCGCCCGATATCTCTCTCCGGCCAGCTCGGCGATCAGCGATACCGCGGCGGGCGTCGCGATGGCTTCCCCGACCGCGACGCCGCCGCGGGAGGCCACCAGGAGCGCGAAACCCGGAGCAAACGCCGCTGCGATGCACGACAGCGACCAGACCCAGGCGCCGATCCGCACCAACACGAGACGATCGGAGCGGTCGGCAAGCGCACCGAAGTAGAGGCCGAGCAGGGCGTACACCATCGAGAACGCGCTGCCCGTCAGAACCCCGAGCTGCTGGTCTTTGAGATGCAGATCCGCTTTAACAGATTCTGCCAACACACCGAGAATCTGCCGATCGAGGTGGATGCAGCCGTAGAGCCAACAAATGGCTAGAAAGATGCCTACCCCTGTGTTTTTATATCGCAAGCCAAAGTTATAGCACCTCGGAATCAGGACGATCGAGCAATCAAACCGGGACGTGCCCTGCGTGGACAGAATTCGAGCCGCCGTCGATCAGTTTCGCGATGCCACCGTGTTCCCCGACCGATGGCCGTACGCGCTGGGGTTGATGGCGGACCTGCTGGAGTCGGACGGTGCGACCCTGGTGCAGTCGCCGACGCGCGCGCACCTGGTGGCGTCTTCCACGTCGCTCAAACCCTTCATCGGGCAACATTTTTCCCTGCCGTTTCCGGATCCGCGCGAGCAGCGCGTTTGTCCGAGCCTCGCCCAGGGATTCATGCCCGATCATGCGTACTTCTCCTCGCACGAGATCGCCAGAGAGCCCTACTACCAGGATTTTCTGGTGCCGCACGGCTTCGGGTGGAATGCCGCGGCCGCGCTCGGCGACGGTCTGGTCATCAGTTTCAAGCGCGGCGTGAAGCGCGGACCGTACGCTGCGACCGAGCTCGCGTCCCTCGACGGCGCATTACCGTGGCTGCGGTCGGCCTCCCGTGTCGCGTCGCTGACATGGCGCAATAATCTCTCGGGGCAGTTGCGCTTGCTCGAGCGCATCGATCGCGGCGCCCTTTTGATCGACGAGCATGCCCGCGTGCTCGACACGAACTCCTGCGTCGAATTCGGCGACGGCCTGGACGTGTCGGCGGGCTGCCTGCACGCGACCCGGACGGCCGATCGGGTGCGCCTGCAGCGATTTCTCGCCGCCGTGGTCGGTCCGGATGCTTCGCGCGCCGGCTCAAGCCGGCTGACGCTGCAGCGGCCGTCGGGACGGCGGCCCTGGCTGCTGGATGCGATCGTCTGCACGGACGCGTTGCGCAGCCTGCACAGCCGCGCGGCGGCGCTCGTGCTGATCACCGATGTCGAGCGGCCGGGCCGCCTGCGGGAGAATCTGCTGCAGGAGATGTTCTCCCTGACGTCGACCGAGGCGAAGCTCGCGTGCAAGATCGCCGCGTGCCAGTCGCTGCACCTGGCCGCCGAGAGTCTCGCCATCAGCGAGGGCCACGCCCGCCAGCGCCTCAAGGCGATCTTCAGCAAGACCGGCACCTCCCGTCAGGTGGAGCTGGTCGCGCTGCTCGCCAAGTTGTCCTGATCCCGCCGCTCCGGGCACTCCCATTTGGGAGTGTGCCCCGCCGGGCTCCCGGCTCTATCGTCGGCGCGAGTTGTCCTCAGCCGACCCCGTGCGACCCGGAGCATTGCGATGAAATTCAAATTCCCCCGCCGCGCCGCGCTCTTGGCCGGCGCGATCATCATCGGCACGGCGATCGCCGTCGTCAGCTCCTCGCAAACGCAGCTGCAATTTCTCGGCATGAACACCGTGTTCGGGCTGAACCACGCCAAGTCGGGCCTCCTGCGGCAGGCGGATTGCAGCATCACGCAATACGGCTTCTCCTTTTCGACGCGCGCGCTGCTGCCCGCGACGAACTTCGAGAATACCTTGCATCAGATCGCCGGCCTCACCACGAGGGCGGGCGTATTCGCCAAAGGCTGCAAGGACCCGGTCTTCGGCATCCCCTCGACCGCCGCCGCCTATCTCGGCAAGACCGCCTCGGGTCTTTATCTCGGAGTGCAGGGCGCGACCGATCACGTCAGCAATCTCGTTGCGTACGCGACCAATCCCGCCTCGCTGATCTTCACATCCACCACGCTGGCGACCAATGTGAACCCCCAGGTTCTCGGGGTGGACCTCAACAAGGACGGATTCGTCGACATCATCGCCAGCGGGGTGACGGATTCGGTCACGCACAAGCCCGGCGTGGGGGTGTTCCTGGGCAAGGGCGACGGTACCTACAAGGCGGGCGTTGTGTACGACATGACCACCTCCGCCACGCAGCCGTTCATCGTCGATGACGTGAACGGCGACGGCAAGGCCGACATCCTGGTGCCGAACACCACCAGCGGCGGCGGCACGCAACTGACCGTGCTGTTGGGCAAGGGGGACGGCACCTTCACGGTCGGACCCTCGACGCCGCTGACGTTGACCCTGTCGCAGACGCTCTACGGGGTCGGCGAGCCCATCGCGACGGGCGATTTCAACGGCGACGGGAAGATCGACGTCCTGACCGCGGACGGCAAGCTCTACCTCGGGAGAGGCGACGGCTCCTTCGGCGCCGCAACGCAGGTGCTGCCCGTCGTGAATCTGGTGACGACCGCCTACGCGGTCGGCGACTTCAACGGCGATGGCAAGCTCGACATCGCGCAGATGCTCTCGGGGGTCAATGCCAGCGGCACGATCATCATCTTTTCGGGCCACGGCGACGGCACGTTCACGCAAGGATTTGCCTACGACTCCGTGCCCGAGGGCACGGCGATGGCCGCCACCGACCTCGACGGCGACGGGTACCTCGACCTCGTCGCCGGCCGCGCGTCGAACGGCGCATTCGGCCCGGCGGGTCTCGGGAACCAGAGTCTCGGCGGCACCTGGGACTATCAGATTCTCATGGGGTACGGCAATGGAGCCTTCGACGCGCCGCCGGTGACGCTGGCGTCGACGTCGTCCTTCAGCGATCAGAATCCGACCCTGGCGACCTATACGACCGCCGATTTCAACAACGACGGCCGGCTCGATCTGCTGCTGCCCATCACGAACGGCAGCGCGGGTCTCAGCGTGTCGCCCGGTCTCGGCAACGGCGCGTTCGGAACCGCCATCGTGACCGCGATCCACGTCACGCCGGGGCCGGTCGCCGCCGCCGACCTCGACAACGACGGCAAAGCCGATGCCGTCACGGTGGGCAGCGGCAACACGGGCGCGGTCGTGGCCGTGCTGTTCGGCAACGGCGATGGAACGCTGGGCGGCGAGCTCGACTATCCGTTGCCGGCCGGCGCGGCGAGCCAGGGTGCGGTCGTGATCGGCGATTTCAACGGCGACGGCATTCAGGACATCGCACTGTCGGCGGCATGCAGCTCCGGCTGCACCACCGGCATCTACGTGCTCTTTGGGCAGTCGAATCACACTTTTTCCGCTCCGGCGCTCATCAACAGCACTCCGGCGCTGAGCGACGGCGCGAACCAGACGGTTCTGGCCGTCGGCGACTTGAACGGCGATGGACGCACGGATCTCGTGGTGGCCAATTCCGGGTTCCTGAGCGGCAACGGCCTGAGCACCGCGGGAGTGATCCACGTCTACCTGGGGAACGCGAACGGCACCTTCACCGGCAGCACGCCCGCGGTTCCGCCGCTCTATTTCACCGACCTTGCGCTCGCCGATCTCAACAAGGATGGAAGGCTCGACATCGTGACGGGCGCGAGCGATGTCCAAACGAACACACAGGTCGACGTGATGTTGGGCCACGGCGACGGCAGCTTTGCCGCCGCGACCCAGATCATGATCACGGGCGGCCTGGCGGATCCCTCGCCGGTGATCGCGGTGGCCGATTTCGACGGGGACGGCAATCCGGACGTCGCGTTCTTCCTGGCGGGCGACTTCAGCGGGATCATGTTCGGCACCGGCACGGGGTCGCTCATCACGCAGACCAAGATGCCGGTGTTCTCGCCCGTGTTCCCGGGAGTGCCCCGCGCCGTCGACCTGAACGGCGACCACAGGCCCGACCTCATGTTCGCCGACGCCAATTTCCAGGGTCTCGTGAGCCTCATCAATCAGTGGGGTGCCTCGAGCGGCGGCACGGCGGCGACCAGCACGACGTTGACGGTCACCCCCGGCACCGCGACGGTGGGCGAGGCGGTGACCCTGACCGCCAAGGTAACCTCCAACTCGGCGGGGACTCCCACGGGCACGGTGAGCTTCCTGGACGGCGCCTCGAGCCTGGGCAGCTCGGCCTTGTCGGCGCAGGCCAGCGCGACATTGACGACCACGTCGCTCGCTGCGGGAACCCACGCCCTCACGGCCCAGTATGGCGGGGATTCGACGTTTGCCGCCAGCAACGCGACCGCCGTCAGCCTCACGGTGACGGGAGCCAAAGCCGATTTCGCCATCGCCGCGAGCCCGACATCGGGCTCGGCCGCGGCCGGCGCGTCGGCGGCGACGACCGTGACGCTGACGCCGAGCGGCGGCTTCACCGGTACCGTGACCCTCGCGTGCTCGGGTCTGCCGACCGGCGCTTCCTGCGCCTTTTCACCGTCGTCGGTCGCGCTGAGCGGCAGCGCCGCGAGCTCCGATCTCACGATCGACACCACCGCCGCCGTGGCGCGGCTGCAGCCCGTGCCGCAAGGCGGTCCCTTCGATCCCGGCAGCGCGGGCGACGGGGTGCTTGTGGGCGTGATGCTGCCGCTGGGGCTTGCGATACGCCGGCGCCGCACGCCGCGGTCGGCGGCCGGCCAGACGCCGCGCTGGGTGGCACTCCTGCTGATCGGCGCGGTGGCGCTGCACGGCTGCGGCGGAGGCCACGGCTCATCCGGCGGCACGCCGCCGGCGAGCGGAGGAACGCCCTCAGGGACCTATGCCGTCACCGTCACCGCCACCTCGGGGTCCACGAGCCATACCGCGTCCTACTCGTTGACCGTGACTTAGCCGCTCAGGCCGGGGCCTGGCCGCTCAGGCCGCGAGCCAGCTGCGCAGCGATCTGGCTGCTCAGGCCGCTACTCAAACGCTCGGCCCCGCCCCGTCGGCGCGCTCCGCCCAAGCGCCACGGTGGCTTTCGTCCACAACTTTGCCACAATCGCCCGCGATACTGCCCGCGGTCACGAAGGGAGAGGGCGCATGGAAGAAAGTCACCTGCCGCCATCGCGTTCCATGGACGCGCTCGAGCCGGCACCGGCGGCGGACTCGTCCGTGCCGCGGCGCCGAGGGTCGGCGCTGCCGGTGATCCTCATTGCCGCCGTGGTGCAGGGAGGGTCGCTCTACGGCCTGCACCAAGCTCTCGATGCGCATGCCTGGCCGGCCACCGATGAGCGCTGGCTGATCGCGCTGTATGCGCTCGCCGTGTTCGTGCCGGCCACGGTGCAGCTGCTGGCCGATCACGCCCGCCGGGCGGCTCCTTTGATCGCGATGCTGGCGGTTGCGTACCTCTACTTCGGCTGGCACGCGGGCGCCGACATCGTGATCGCGCAGCACGACCGCTGGCGAGGTCCGGACGAATACTTTCCTCTCACGTTGCTGCTGGCGATCCTGTGGCTGATGGCGCTGCCTTTCGCGCAGAGCCGGCTCGCGGGCGGCGGCTGGCGACCGCGCTATCCGCTGCTGTTTGCGAACGCGTGGCGCAACAAGCTGGCGCTCGCCGAGGCGGCGCTGTTCACGGGATTGCTGTGGCTGCTCCTGTTTCTCTGGCAGACCTTGTTCCACATGCTGGGGATGGATTTCTTCAAGGAGCTGTTCGAGAAGCCGGTGTTCGTCTACCCGGTCACCTCGCTCGCCTTCGGGTGCGCCCTGCACCTGGTCGGTTCGATCGAGCGGCTCACCGCGGCCGTGCTCGAGCAGTTGCTCAACGTCCTCAAGTGGCTGGCGTTGATCGCCGGGCCGCTGCTGGTCTTTTTCACCATCGCGCTCGTGTTCAAGCTCCCCACCTTGGTGTTCACGGGACAGAAGTCGATCGGGGCCTCGTGGCTCCTGTGGCTGGTCGCGGTCACCGTGCTCCTCCTCAACGCCGCCTACCGCGACGGCTCCATGCCCGCCCCCTATCCCCGCGCCTTCGGCCTGTTCCTGCGATTCGCGATCCCCCTGATGGTGGTGATCTCGCTCACCGCGCTGTATGCGCTGATCATGCGCGCGCGCCACTTCGGACTTTCGGTCGAGCGCGTCTGGGCCTTCGTCGTCGCGGCTGCCGCGCTCGCGTATTCCGTCGGGTACTCCGCAGCGGCGTTGCGCAAGGGCGCCTGGCTTGCGCAGGTCGCCCCCGTCAACATCGGCGTGGCGCTCGCATTGATCGCCGTCGTCACCGCCGCGCTGACGCCCGTGCTCTCGCCCTACCGGCTGGCGGCGAACAGCCAGTATCGGCGTGTCCTCGAGCAGGACTCGACCGGGCTCGAGGCCGCCACCGACACGCGCACCTTAGGTCCATTCGGCAACAAGCAAGGAGCACTGGAATACCTGCGCTTCGACGCCGGCCGCTATGGGGTGCGCAAGCTCGAGGAGCTCTCGAGGCTCGAGGACGGCCTGTATGCCGCCAAGATCCGGGAGCGCGCCAAGGCACTGCTGGCGCAGGAGTCGCGCTGGGGATCCCGGCCGAAGCAGGACTTTGCGCCGGTCGTCGCCCACCTGCGCATCTATCCGGCGGGCAGGACCCTCGAGCCCGAGCTGGCCGCAAAACTGGCGGCGGACCTCAATTCCTTGAGCTTCGTGCCCGCAGACCCGGCCACGCAACCCGCCGGCGTTTTCGCCGACCTCAACGGCGACCATGCCGACGAGTTCGTCTTTCTCTACCCGGGCCATGGGCTGATCTACGAGAAGCGCCACGGCCAATGGCAATCCGTCGGCCAGATGCATCCGCTCAACGGCACGCTGCCAACCTGCAGCTTCGATCTGCTCGCCGAGCTCGACGCCGGGCACTTCGCGGCGGTCCCCGAGAAATGGAGCTACCTCGCGATCGGGGACCGGACTTTCCGCGTGACGGAGACCGCGCTTCCCATGGACATGTCGTGCTCAAAGAGCGTGCGACCGCAACCGCAGAGGTGACCGCGGGGCCGGGCGCGGCCGGCGCAGCGCGCAGCTCGCCGTCGGAAGGTCCCGTTCCGACCGGGTCGCGGAAAACAAAATATACATGCCCTGGTAAAATGCCGCGCATGCAATGCATCCAGACTCGATATTCGCGCGCCCAGGCCGCCTTGCCCGCCGCCGGCAACCTTGGATCCATCACCGTTCGCACGGCGGTGGCCTTCTGCGCCGCCGCGCTCTGCATGGCCCCGGCGCCGCGCCCCGCCCAGGCGGCCGCCGGCGTCTCCGCGCCACGCGGCATCGCGCAGGTCCGCGCAGCCTCGGGCACCGCCGCGGGCGGCAGCGCGGCGGCGCACGTGCCCGCCGCCATCTACACGGACCCGCCTGCCGATCCGGCCCATCCCGCCCGGATGGACGTGCTGCACATTCCCAGTCATGGCGTCGAGATCAACGGTCTGCTCTACGCGCCGTCCGGAGCGGGGCCGCACCCGACCTTGGTGCTATGCCACGGCCTGCCGGGCAACGAGAAGAATCTCGACCTTGCGCAGGCAGTCCGGCGCGCGGGCTGGAACGTCGTCGCCTTCAACTATCGCGGCTCATGGGGCAGCCCCGGGTCGTTCCGATTCACCCAGAACCCCGAGGACGCCGAGGCGGTGCTCCAGTATCTGCGCAAGCCCGCCATGGCGGCCAAGCTCGGCATCGACTTGAGTCGCATGGTGCTGGTGGGGCACAGCATGGGCGGATGGGTCACGGCGCTGACGGCGGCCCGCGACAAGTCGCTCCTCGGCGCGGTGCTGATTTCCATGGGAGACATGGGCGTCGAGGCCGCGAAGCCGCGCAAGGCGGTGGTGGACGAGATGGCGGACAACATGGAGTCGCTGGCCGGAGTCAGCGCAGAGAGCATGGCCGACGAGGCCATGGCGCACAGCAAGGAGTTCCGTACCGAGAATTTCGCGGCGGGCCTCGTGCGCCTGCCGTTGCTGGTTCTGACCGCCGACGACGGCCTGGCGCGGGAATCCGACGATCTGGTGCAGGCGATCAAGGCCCAGGGCGGCACGCGGGTGACGACGCTGCACGTCGCGACCGACCACGGCTGGTCGGACCATCGGATCGCGCTCGAGAGCGAGATCCTGCGCTGGCTCGAGGGACTTCCGGCCCGATGACCTGGTCCTCCCGGCAGTACACCGCGTTCGAGGACGAGCGCACGCGTGCGGTGCGCGATCTCGTTGCGGCGTTGCCGGACATCCACGCCCGGAGGGCAATCGATCTCGGCTGTGGTCCCGGGAATTCCACCGAGGTGCTGGCCGCCCGATTCCCCGAGGCCGAGGTGAGCGGACTCGACAGCTCATCCGACATGGTCGAGGCCGCGCGGGTGAGGCTGCCGGGGATCTCGTTCACGGTGGCCGACATCGAGCAATGGAGCGACCCGGGACCCTTCGACGTGATCCTGGCCAACGCGGTGTTCCAGTGGGTCCCGGGTCACGAGACGCTCTTTCCGGCGCTCATTGCCAAGCTCAATCCCGGCGGTGCCCTGGCGATCCAGATGCCCGACAATCTCGACGAGCCCGCGCACCGCTCGATGCGCGAGGTGGCAGCGGCGGGACCCTGGGCGGCGAAGCTTGCGGAAGCGGCGGCGGCGCGCACGTCCCTCCCGGGCGCCCCCGCGTACTATGGAATGCTGAAGCCGCTTTGCCGCCGCGTCGAGGTGTGGCGCACGACCTATCACCACGTGCTCCAAGGCGGGGCGGGTGCCATCGTGGAGTGGTTCAAGGGCAGCGGCCTGCGGCCGTTCCTCGCGCCGCTCGACCCGGATTTACGCGCCGCCTATCTCGAGCGCTACACCGCGGCCGTCGCGCAAGCCCATCCGGCGCTGCGCGACGGTACGGTGCTCCTGCCGTTTCCGCGCCTGTTCCTGCTTGCGATCCGCTGATGGCCTTGGTACCCGATCCGCTGCACGCGCCCTTCGACCGCTGGTGCGAGCGCGCCGCCGCCGACCCGCGCCTGGCCGCCGCGCTCGAGGCGCTTCCCGCGCCTTGGCGGCAGGAGCTTCCGGGCGTGGTGGCCGGGAGCGAATTCGTGGCGGCATCGCTGATCCGAGACCCCGCCGCGCTCGACTGGGCTCGGGCGGGCGCGGAGCCCGCCACGGCCCAGGCGGCGAACGCCGCCTATGAGTCGGGCGCGAGCGCCGCCGGGACCTGCGCGGAGGCGCAGCAGGTGTTGCGTGAGTGGCGGCGGCGCGAGCTCGTGCGCATCGCGTGGCGGGACATTGCGGGGCACGCCTCGGTACCCGAGACGCTGCGCTCGCTTGCGGATCTCGCCGACGGCTGCATCCGGGCGGCTGCCGCCGCAGCGCGGGCGCATTTGAGATCCGTGTTCGGCCTGCCGCGAGCACGCGCGGGCGGAGAGTCTTCGCCGGCGGGCTCGCGCGGGTCGGGCGCCGCGGCGCAGTCTCCCGCGGAAGTGCCGTTCATCGTGCTCGGCATGGGCAAGCTCGGCGGGCGCGAGCTCAATTTCTCCTCCGACGTCGATCTGATCTTCCTGTTCCCGCAGGCCGGCCAGACGGACGGAGCGCGCGAAATCGAGAACGAGGAATACTTCAATCGGCTCGGGCGCGAGGTGATTCGCCTGCTCGATGCACGGACCGAGGATGGATTCGTGTTTCGCGTCGACATGCGGCTGCGCCCATTCGGCGACTCGGGCCCGCTGGTGGTGAGCCTCGCCTCCCTCGAGGACTACCTGCAGGAGCACGGACGGGACTGGGAGCGCTACGCCTGGATCAAGGCGCGGCCCGTCGTCGGCATCGAGGTCTACGAGAATGCGAGCCCGCACTTCGTGCGCCCCTTCGTCTACCGGCGTTATCTCGATTTCGGGGTGCTCGAGTCGCTGCGCGACATGAAGGCCCTGATCGCGCGGGAGGTCTCGCGGCGCGAGCTCGACCAGGACCTGAAGCTCGGGCCGGGGGGGATCCGCGAGGTCGAGTTCATCGTGCAATCCATGCAGCTCGTGCGCGGCGGCAGCGACCGGCGCCTCCAGAACGCTTCCCTGCTCGAGGTGCTGCCGCTGCTCGAGAGCTCGAAGCTCGCCTCGGGCGAGGATATCGGCGAGCTGCGGGACGCCTACCTCGTCTTGCGCAAGGCCGAGAACGCGCTGCAGATGATTCGCGACGAACAGGAGCACTCGCTTCCCACGGCGGCCATCGACCAAGCGCGCCTGGCGCTCAACATGGGATGCGCCGGCTGGAGCGAATGCACGGCGCGCATCGAGACCGCGAGGTCCCAGGTGGCCGCTCAGTTCGCCGCGCTGCTGGTCGGCGCGGGGGAAAGCGCCAGTCGACGGGAGTCTGGCGCGGTCTGGCTTGCGTCCGACGCGGCCGACATCCCGGAGGAGATCACGCGCTGCGGATTTCCGCCGTCGGACATCGCCGAGGTCGCGGCGATCCTGGAGACCTATCGCCACGGGGCGTCCTATCGCCGTCTCGACGAGGCCGGGGTGCGCCGGCTGCACGTGGTCCTCGAGCACCTGTTGCGGGCCGTCGCGGCGTGCCGCGAGCCGAAAGTCGTGGTGCAGCGGGTGATGCGCGTGCTGGAGGCGATCGGTACGCGCTCGTCCTATCTGGCGCTCCTCAAGGAACAGCCGGCGGCGCTCGACCGGCTCATCGAGGTGTGCGCGCTCAGCGGGTTCCTGGCCCGGCAAATCGCCGACTTCCCGCTGCTGCTCGACGAGTTGATCGATGCCAAGGCCTTCGACGCGTTGCCCTCGCGTGCAGGCTTCGCGGCGGAGCTGGCCGCGCGCACCGATCGGCTTCCCACGGACGATCCGGAGCGGCAGGTCGAGGGGTTGCGCCAGTTCCAGAAGGCGGCGGTGTTCGCGGTGGCGCTCGCCGATCTCACCGGTCGGCTGCCCCTCATGAAGGTCAGCGATCGCTTGACCGACATCGCGGAGCTGATCGTCGGGCGTTGCATGCAGCTTGCATGGACGCAGATGACCGCGGTCTACGGCGTTCCCCAGTGCGGCGACCGCCCCGAAGTCCTGCGCGAGGTCCGGATCGCAGTCGCCGGCTACGGCAAGCTCGGGGGTCTCGAGCTGGGCTATGGATCGGACCTGGATCTCGTGTTCCTGCACGATTCGTGCGGCGAGATCCAGCAGACCCGGGGCGACCGCCCGCTCGACAACGGCGTGTTCTTCCTCAGGCTCGGGCAGCGCATCGTGCATCTGCTCACGGTGCATTCGGCGGCGGGCCGGCTCTACGAGGTCGACATGCGCCTCCGGCCGAACGGCAAGGGCGGCTTCCTGATGACGGGCATCCAGGCCTTCGAGCGCTATCAGCGCGAGGACGCGTGGACGTGGGAGCACCAGGCGCTGCTGCGCGCCCGCGCGGTGGCGGGGGACGAGCATCTGCGCGCCGAATTCGAGGCGGCGCGGCGGCGCGTGCTCGGCGCCGCCGCGCCCCCGGACACCCTGCGCGGCGACGTGAGCGAGATGCGCGCGCGCATGCGCCGCGAGCTGTCCAAGGCGGGCCCGGGGCAGTTCGACATCAAGCAGGACGCGGGCGGCATCGCCGACATCGAGTTTCTGGTGCAGTACTGGGTGCTTGCGAACGCGCACGCGCGGCCGGACCTCCTCACCTACAGCGACAACATCCGCCAGCTCGAGGGGCTGGCCGCGGCCGGCGTGCTCGACGCCCAGACGGCGGCGTGGCTCACCCAGGCCTACATCGGCTATCGGACCGTGCTGCACCACCTCTCGCTCGAGGCGGGGGGAGAGCGGGTGGTCGAGGCGCAGCCTCATGCCGGCACGCGGGCCCGGGTCGGGGCAATCTGGACGGCGACGTTCCAGGACACCTAGAATCGACGCCGCAATCTCAGCCGCGGAGCCCCCATGCCTTCATTGGTCCAGGACGATAAGACTCATCGCTTGATCCAGGCGAACGCCCTGCATCAATACAACGTGACCGCCGCGGACCTGCCGCTGTCCTGCCCCATGCCGGGCATGTACCTGTGGAACTCCCATCCCAAGGTGTATCTCGCCATCGAGCCCACGGGATGGGCCAAGTGTCCCTACTGTGGGGCGGAATATACGCTGGTGAGAGAGGGGGCAGCGGTCGCGGAGGCGGGCGCTTGAGACCTCGAGCGCTCGCCCGGAAGCTCGCGCCGCCCCGGCGAAGCGCTCAGCCCTTGTAGTCCTTGTACGATTTTTCCTCGACCAGCTTCGATCCCAGCTTGAGGTTGATGCGGCGCTTGATGGCGGCACGCTCGTCGTTCTCGACGTAGACGGCGCGCGCGAGCCGTATGAACTCGGCGTCGAACGTCTTCGCGCGCTCCTTGTCGCGGATGTCGTCCTCGATCACCCACAGGCGCTCGTTGACCGCGGACAGCGCGGCGGTCTCCTCGTCGACCTGGACGCCGGAGTAGGGCGACGCCTTCCAGGTCTCCTCGAGCGCGCGCAGCTCGACCCGCACGTTCGCGAGCTTCGCGGGGTCGCTCATGCGCTCGGCCTTGATGCGCAGGATGGTGATCTTGTCGAGCATCTCGCCGGGGGATATCGGGACCTTGATCTCGCTCATGCGGGCATATTACCGAAAAAGGCGGCGGCATCCTCGAGCGGCGGGTGCGCCGGCCGCGCCGTCAATTCGCCGCCGCGGGCTCCTGCCGGCGCGACGCCATCAGCGCATCCAGCTTCGCGGTCACGTCGGCGACCTCGATCAGGTCCATGACACCGGGCTGCTCGATCTTGCGCGTCCACTCGAGCTCCCACGCGGGCTTGCCGAGGAAGCGCCGGGCCGCCGCGTCGTACTTGTCCACGCACCACGCACGGCTCGAGTACGGGCCGGCGCGCGCGGGATTGGTGGCGGCATAGAGGCCGATCACGGGCAGGCCGACCATGGTCGCCATGTGGACCGGTCCGGAGTCCGGCGATATCAGCACGGTGCTCGCGGACAGCAGGCCGAGGAGCTGGGGCAAGGTGTCCTTGCCGATCTGATTGATGAGCCGGGCGCCGGGCGTCTGCATCCGCGCGACGATCGCGCGTCCGATGTCGGCCTCGCGCCGGCTGCGGCCGCCGGCGAGGATGACGCGCATGTCGTGCCGGCCGATGGCGTGCACCGCCACCGCGGCGTACCGATCCGCCGCCCAGTCCCGCGCCGCGTGGCTGGAGCAGGGGCTGATGACCAGCGTCGGCCGCTCGTCGGGCACGAGATGCCGGGCATACTCGCGGGCACCCTCGGGCACGCTTACGTCCCAGCGCGGCGCCGCCGTCTCGATGCCGCAGGCGCGCACGAAGCCCATGAACGAATCCAGCACGTGCTCGCGCAGCTTCGGCGCGATGCGCGCGTTCGTGAACAGCCACTGCAGCTCGCGAGCTCGCGCACGATCGAAGCCGAGCTTGAGCGTCGCGCGAACCACCGCAGCCGCGAGGCTTGCGCGCAAGGATACCTGCAGATCGACGAGCAAATCGAAGCGCCGCGCGGCGAGCAAGCGGCGCACGCGCCCGAGCTCCGCGAGCGTCGAGCGCTTGTCGAAGGTGATAAACTCCATCTCCGGAAGGAGCGCGGTCATCAGCTTCGCTTCGACCTTGCCGATGATCCAGGTGAAGCGCGCGCCGGGCCATGCGGCTTGAAATGCGCGCAGCGCCGCAACCGCGTGACAGGTATCGCCGATCGCCGACAGCCGCAGCAGGCACACGTGCTCGGGCGGCGCATTGAAGTGTAGGGTGCCCAAATTAGCCTTGTTGTCCAGGAACCGCTCACGATGACGAACGGCGGCCGACGTGTGACCACTGCCACGGGCGCCATGCTGGCCGATCCCAACCGCCTTGGCAATCCGGCCGGGCAGAACCACGCCGCGGTGTTCGACCCCGACTTCTGGCGCGCGCGGGGAGCGCTCGCCGCGGCGCCCGGTGGGCGGGGCTCGACCTGGTTCATCCGTGCCGGCGATCGCGAGTGGGTGCTCCGGCATTACCTGCGCGGCGGCTTCGCGGCGCGGCTCGTCCGCGACCGCTATTGGTGGGTGGGCGAGGAGCGCGTGCGCGCGTTCGCCGAATACCGCCTGCTCGAGGCGCTGCTGGAGCGCGGTTTGCCGGTGCCCCGGCCGGTCGCGGCCGGCTACTCCCGCCGCGGCCCGGCCTATCGCTGCGACCTCATCACCGAGCGCATCCCCGATGTCGAGCCGATGAGCATGGCGCTCGCTCGTGGGCCGTTGCCGGAGGCGCAATGGCGTGCCGTCGGCGCGACCGTGGCGCGGCTGCATCGTGCGGGCGTCGATCATGCCGACCTCAATGCGCACAACATCCTCATCGACGATCGCGGGCGCGTCAGCGTGATCGACTTCGATCGCGGACGGCTGCGTGCGCCGGGGCCGTGGAGCGCACGCAATCTCGAGCGGCTGCATCGATCGCTCGCGAAGCTCTCGCACGGCTGGCCATCCGGCCGATTCGATGCCGGGCACTGGCGCTGGCTCGTGACCGCTTACGCCGGGGAGTGATCCGCACCATGAATTCCGGCCCGGGCTCCAGCAGGCCGCATGCCTAGGCGTCTTTACTCACTGCTGATCCTGTGCGCGGTGCCCGTCGCGCTGGCATGGGTGCTGTGGCGCGGCTTGCGGGAGCGCGCCTACTGGCAGGGTTTGCGCGAGCGGCTGGGCTTCGGTCCCGTGCTCGGCGGACCCTCCATCTGGGTGCACGGCGTAAGCCTCGGCGAGGTCACCGCCGCGGCGCCCCTGGTGCGGGAGTTGCGCGCGCGATATCCCGGCACGCCCCTCGTGTTGACCACGGCGACGCCGACCGGGCGGGCACGCGCGATCGCCCTGTACCCGCAGGCCGCGGCCCGCTACCTGCCCTACGACACCCTCGGCGCCGTGCAGCGGTTCCTGCGCAGGACCCGGCCGCGGCTCGCGGTGATCATGGAGACCGAGCTGTGGCCGAACCTGTTCGAAGGGTGCCGGCGCGGCGGGATTCCGGTGGTGCTCGCCAACGCGCGCCTGTCGGCCGCGTCGGTGACGGGTTACCGGCGCCTGGGCTCGCTGGTCCGCGCGGTCTTCTCGCCCGGCGTCGCGGTGGCGGCGCAGACCGAAGGCGACGCGGCGCGCTTCGTCGAGATCGGCGCCGCTCCCGCCCAGGTGCGGGTGACCGGCAACATCAAGTTCGATGCGGCGGTCGGAACGCAGGTCGTCGAGCGCGGACGTGCGTTGCGGCGCGAGCTCGGCGAGACGCGGCCGATCTGGGCGGCCGGCAGCACTCATGCGGGCGAGGACGAGCAGGTCCTCGACGCGCACGCAAGCGTGCTCGCGCAGCATCCCGATGCGCTGCTGGTGCTCGCGCCTCGTCATCCGGAACGGTTCGAGAGCGTCGCGGCGCTGATCCGGGCGCGCGGACTCAAGTTCGAGCGCAGGTCGCTCGGCGCGCCGGAGCTGCCGAGCACCGCTCCGGGCGCGGGCGGCCCGGGCGATTCGAGGATCGGGGCGCGCGCGCAGCCGGCCCCGGTGTTCCTGCTCGACACACTCGGTGAGCTGACGGCGTTCTACGCCGCCTCCGATGTCGTGTTCGTCGGCGGCAGTCTCGTGCCCATCGGCGGCCACAATCTGCTGGAGCCCGCCGCGCTCGGGCTGCCGGTGCTGTCCGGGCCGAGCCATGCGAATGCGCGCGAGGTGGCGCGACTGCTGATCGACGAGGGCGCGGCCGCGGAGGTGCGCGACGGCGCGCAGCTTGCCCGCACGCTCACGGGGCTGCTCGAGGACGCCGCGGCGCGCGAGCGGATGGGCGAGGCCGGGCGCCGCATCGTCGAGCTGAATCGCGGCGCTGTCGAGCGGGTGGCCGTCCTGATCGAGCGCGTGGCCGGTGCGACGGAGCGAGAGGTGCCCGAGGCCCGAGGGCCCCGGCGGATTCGCGATGGCGAGATCGGCCGCTAAGGCTTGAGGCTCGAGGGGTCCTCCACCTTCGGCGGCGGAACGTCCTTGAGCAGGCCGTTGATCTTCTCCAGGCTCTGCTGGGAAAGCGTGCCGGCGGCTTGCTGAAGCTTCAGAACGTTCAACATGTAGTCGTAGCGGCTGCGGGAATAGTCGGTCTGGGCCTGGACCCAGAGCTGCCTCGATTGCAATACGTCGACCGCCGTGCGGGTCCCCGCTTCGTAGCCCGACTCCGTGGCGCGCAGAGACGTCGCGTTCGACTCGACCGCCCGGCGCAAGGCCTTGACCCGCGCGATCTCCGATATGACGCCGAGATAGGAGTCGCGCGCATCGTGCTCGGTCTGGCGCGCGACGCGCTCGACGCGCTCCTTGGCGGCGCGGTGCTGATACACGGCCTGACGCACCTGCGAGGACACGAGGCCGCCGGAGTAGATCGGAAAGCTGAGCTGCAGGCCGATGGTGCGCTGGTTCTGATCGAGCAGCGTGCCGCCGGCGGGTGTGCCGTCCGTGAAGGTGTCGGTGCCGTTGCTCGTCGCGTGGTAGCGGCTGCCGATGAGATCGAGGGAAGGGAAATGCCCGCCGCGCGCCGTGCTGACGTTCTCGCGCGCGATGTCCGCGCCGAGGCGGCTGGAGACCAGCGATAGGTTCTGCTGCAGAGCCATGTCGACCCACCGGTCCTCGCTGACGGGATCGGGCTCCGCCAGGTCGAAAGGCTCGATGGGACGCGCCAGGAAATCGAACTCATCGCCGGTGATCTGACGCAGGGCTTCCTGCGTCGAGGCGAGGGTGCGCTTGGCTGCGATCACCGCGGCCGCGCCGCTGTCGTGCGCCGCGCGCGCCTCCTCGACGTCGGTGACGGCAATGAGGCCGATCTTGAAGCGCGACTCCGCCTGGTCGAGCTGATGCTGGATGGACACCAGCGCGACCTGCTGCGCCTCGAGGTCATCCTGCGCCGACAGCACGTCGAAATAAGCCTGTGCCACGCGCTGCATGAGATCCTGCTGGGCCGCCTGGTAGTCCGCCTCCGCCTGCGCGACCTGGGAATCCGCCCGCTTCAGCGCGACCCAGTTCTCCCAGCGGAAAATGTTCTGCTTCAGATCGAGACCGTAGCGATGCGTGGTGGTGTCGACGCGGCCATCGAACGGGAAGGTCTCGAGCTGCGTGGGCGTTCCGGGAGCGCTCACGGTCTCGGTGGTGTTGTTTTGTCCGGTGTCGCGCTCGCGGCTGATAATCCCGGTGGCCGACAGCTGCGGCAGCAGCGCGGACAGGGCTTGGGGCTTGGATTCGAGCGCGGCCAGGCGGGTCGCCTCCGCCTCCTTGAGCTGAGGGTCGTTTTGCAGTGCACGCTGATACACCGCGAGAAGATCGGCCGCGCGCGCCGCACCTCCGATCAAGCCCAGAATCAATGCCGTAGCAGTGAGTAGTCGCTTCATGGACCTTCAATCCGCAGCCCAAGTGGGTTATATAGTGTTATATATAACTATATCACCACGATCGGTCAAATTGTCAATAGCGAGGTATGGATGGGTCCAGCTCCGCGGCCCACGCCAGGATTCCGCCGCTCAGGTTATAAACCGACCCGAACCCCTTGCTCTCGAGAAATCGGGCGACCTGCATGCTCCGGCCCCCGGATCGACAGATCACCACGGTGTCACGCTGCGGATCGAGCTCGGCCAGACGCTCCGGGACCTCGGCCATGGGAATGTGCACGAGGGCGGACGGCACGGGTGCGAGCTCGGTCTCCCAAGCCTCGCGCACGTCGAGCAGCGTCAGGTCGGCGCCGGCCGCGCGCGCCTTCGCGAATTCCCCCGGCGTCATCTCTTTGATCATCAGAACACGAACTTCGGCGTCGCCGCGGCGTGAATCAACGGGTCGACCACCGTCTCGAACAAGCTTTCGCGAATCCATTCGCCTTCGTCCACGCGCCGTACCAGGATCGCCTCCATGGCGGGCGCATCGCCGACGATCGCGAACAGCCGGCCGCCGACGGCGAGCGCCCGCTCGAAGCGGGCGTCGTACACCGGCATCGAGCCGGTCATGGCGATGACGTCGTATTCGCCGAGCGCGCCGGGAGCGAATGCATCTCTCGTCTCGAAGCGCACGTTGGCGGCAGGGATCGCGCGCACGTTGGTCCTGGCGATATCGATGAGCCCGGCATGAATGTCGACCGCATGAGTCGACGCTGCGAGTAGACTTAAGGCGGCGGAGAGGTAGCCGGTGCCGCTGCCGACTTCCAGGGCACGATCGGTCTCGTTCGGCCCGAGCGCCTGGAGGATGCGTCCCTGCAGCTTCGGTGCGAGCATGGTTTGACCGAATCCGATCGGGATCGGCGCATCGGCGAAAGCGAGCTCCCGGTAGGCGGGTGGCACGAACGCCTCGCGCGGGACGACCGACAACGCTTCCAGAACACGCGGATCGAGGACCTCCCACGTGCGAACCTGCTGATCCACCATCTGCTGACGAGCTGCCAACTTATCCATGATTTCCCGAGAGTGATCAAACTCGCTGATTATGGTCAATTTCCGCAGGGTCCGCGAGCCCCATGCGCTATTCTTGACCGTAGAATGACTCGCGGCGTTACCAGCCTGGGAGGGGCGACGAGCAGCGTCGCCGGGGCTCGTCGTGACAGGGGAGCCTCTTGACCTTGCCGCCCATCGAACTGTGGTATGCCACCTCGGCCATTCTGGGGGTGGCCATCATCGCATTGATCGTCTGGAAACGCCGCCAGGAACGTGCCGTGGGGGAGTTTGCCCAGCAGGTGTGGCAGTTCACGCGCGGGGCGGGCGCCCGCCGCATCCGGCTCGAGGACAAGCCGCACGCGCTCGAACAGCTCGGCGGCGCGGTCAACAAGCTGCTCGAGGACCTCGAGACGCGGGGCGCGCGGCTGCAGGATCGCGAGCAGCTGTTCCAGCGCCTGGTCGAGACCGTGCACGACGCGGTGCTGGTGCATCGCGACCGCATCCTGTTCGCGAATTCGCGCTTCCTCGCGCTGCTCAATTCCAACGCGGCCGACGTGGTCGGCAAGCGCCTCACCGATTTCGTCGCGCCGGAATACGCCGAGCTGGTCGAGAACAACCTGCGCCGGCGCCTTTCGGGCGAGCCTGCGGCGGAGCGCTACGAGGTGGAGCTGATCGGGACGCACGGCGAAGTGACCCGTGTCGAGCTCTCGAGCATGATCATCGACAGCGCGGGCGAGCCTGCGCTCCTGCTCACCGCGCTCGAGATGCTGCCGGAGCCCGGGCCGGTGGCGGTGCCCACGCGTCCGCGCGCCATGGCAACTCTCGACGCGATGGCCGAGAGCGTGATCACGGTAGACGCGGAGGGCCGCATCGACTACGTCAATCATTCCGCCGAAGTGCTCCTGAGCCAGCGTTTCGATCAGGTGATGGGCAAGTCCTTCTCCGATGTCGCGCAGCTGGTCGATGAGTCCGACCGCCGCTCGCTCGGCGATCCGGTGCGCAAGGCGCTCGCGACCGGCGGCCGCATCACCATGGGCCGGCGCGCGGTGCTGGTGCCGGTGAGCGGTGGGCCGGAGCGCTCGGTGGAGCTCAGCGTCACCCCCTTGCGCTTCGACGGCAAGAACATCCTCGGGCTGGTGCTCGTGCTGCACGACACCAGCGAGATGCGCGGCCTCGCGCGCCAGATGACCTATCAGGCGAGCCACGACGCCTTGACCGGCCTCGTGAACCGGCGCGAGTTCGAGCGCCGCCTCCAGGAGGCGCTCGACTCGGCGCAGACGGGCAACGTCGGTCACGCGCTCTGCTATCTCGATCTCGATCGCTTCAAGGCGGTCAACGACACCTGCGGGCACACCGCGGGCGACAACATGCTGCGCGAGGTGGCCTCCCTCATCAAGGAGGCGGTCCGGGATTCGGACACCGTCGGGCGCATCGGCGGCGACGAGTTCGCGCTGCTCCTGGTCGGTTGCCCGCTCGAGAAGGCGCGGCAGATCGCGGACGACGTGGTGCGCTCGGTCGCCGATTTTCGCTTCGTGTGGAAGGACAAGATCTTCGATATCGGCGTCAGCGTCGGCCTCGTCGAGATCGGCGCGGGCGGCGGGTCCATCGAGGACATCATGAACTCGGCCGACTCGGCCTGCTATGTCGCGAAGAAACAGGGCGGCCTGCACGTGCACGTGTACTCGGCGCGCGAGGAGGCGACCGCGCGCCACTCGGGCGAGATGCACTGGCTGCAGAAGCTGCAAGGGGCGCTGCGCGACAACGGCTTCGAGCTCTATTACCAGCCCATCGTGAGCACGCGGGCGGATGGCGAGCGCGGGCCCGCGCTCGAGGTGTTCGTGCGTCTGGAAGGCGAGGGCGGCCAGCCCGGCTCTAGCCCCACGGATTTCATCCGGGCGGCGGAGCGTTACCGCCTGATGCCGCACATCGACCGGTGGGTCGTGCAGACCGTGCTGTCGGCGCTCGGCCGCGGCGGCATGAAGCTGCCGCCGGGCCGCAGCGTCGCGATCAACATCGCCGGGCAGACCCTCGGAGACTCCGAGTTTCTCGAGTTCGTCGTGGACTGCTTCGATCACACCGGCGCGGACCCCGGCGACATCTGCTTCGAGGTCACCGAGAGCTCGGTCGTCGCCAATCTCGATCATGCGCAGCGCTTCATCGCGGTGCTGCACGGCATGGGCTGCGAGTTCGCCCTGGACGACTTCGGCAGCGGCCTGTCCTCGTTCTCCACGCTGCGCACGCTGCCGATGGACTATCTCAAGATCGACGGGTCCTTCATCAAGAACCTCGCCGGCGACAGCGTGAATCAGGCGATGGTCGCCGCCATGATCGATCTGTCGAGAAGCTTGAACTTCCGGGTCGTGGCCGAGCAGGTCGAGGACCAGATCTCGCTCGACACGGTCACCGGCATGGGCATCGATTTCGTGCAAGGCTTCGTGGTCGGCCGGCCCCAACCCCTGTCCGTGATACCGGCGACGGCGTAGCCGGCCGGCGGCGGCGCTCGGAGCTCGGGGCGACATGCTCGGAGCTCGGGGCGGCACGCTCGGAGGCCATCCGGGCGCCGGTCCGCGGCGGCCTTTCACCCGCCGCGCATATAACGCCCCGGCAGGGCTTGATAACAAACTGCTATGGCATTTGCGGCGGTCTTGGGGGGAGAATCGACCTCCGCCCCAAGAGGTGCCCTATGCCGGCTTATGAGGACAACACCAGATCCATCGGTCGGACGCCGCTTGTCCGGATCAATCACCTGAACCGCGACGGCACCGCCATCGTCTTCGCCAAGATCGAGGGCCGCAATCCCGCCTACTCGGTGAAGTGCCGCATCGGCGCCGCGATGGTGTGGGATGCCGAGGAGCGGGGCACCTTGAAGAAGGGCATGCACATCGTGGAGGCCACCAGCGGCAACACCGGCATCGCGCTGGCCTTCGCCGCGGCGGCGCGCGGCTACGGCTGCACGCTCATCATGCCGGACACCATGAGCATGGAGCGGCGCAAGGTCCTGATCGCCTTCGGCGCCAAGCTGATCCTGACTCCCGGCTCCAAGGGCATGAAGGAGGCGATGGCCAAGGCCGAGCAGCTTGCGGCCGCGGAGCCCGCGAAGTACCTGCTCATGAAGCAGTTCGAGAATCCCGCCAATCCGGCCATCCACGAGCGCACCACCGGTCCCGAGATCTGGGCCGACACCGAGGGCAAGGTGGATGTGCTGGTGAGCGGCGTGGGCACGGGCGGGACGCTCACCGGGGTGTCCCGGTACATCAAGGGCACGCGAACGAAGAAGATCCTCACGGTGGCGGTGGAGCCGACGCACTCGCCGGTCATCAGCCAGACCCGCGCCGGACAGCCGCTGGTGCCGGGACCGCACAAGATCCAGGGCATCGGCGCAGGATTCATCCCGAAGAATCTCGATCTGTCGCAGATCGACCGGGTCGAGCAGGTGTCCAACGAGGAGGCCATCGACATGGCGCGGCGCCTCGCGCGCGAGGAGGGACTGCTCTCCGGCATCTCCTGCGGCGCCGCGATGGTGGCGGCGCTGCGCCTCGCGCGGGAGCCCGCGCAGAAGGGCAAGACCATCGTCGCAATCCTTCCCGACGCGGGCGAGCGATACCTGTCCGGCACGCTGTTCGAAGGCTTGTTCGAGGAGGTCGAGAAGATGCAGGCGGTCTCGGCATAGCGTGCGCACGGTATGAAAGCCGCGACACAGCCGCCGCACGCGAATTCCGCGCTCGAGGACCTGACGGCCGAGGTCAGGGCCGTCGTGCGTCCGACGGTGGATGAGGCGGTGATCGAGGACGTGGCGGCTCAGTTCCTCGCGAGCTATCGATCCGATGAGCGCGCCCGGCGCGTCTCGCGGCGCTACCTGCCGTCGCGCGAGGCGATCGTCGAGATCCTGGAAGCCGTGCTCGATCTCATGTACCCGGGCTACTTCGGCCGCCGCGACCTGAGCTACGAGAATCTCGAAGCGCACGTCGGGCAGTCCGTCGCCGCGCTGGCGCCGAAGCTCGAGCGCGAGATCGAGCACTGCCTCTGCTACGGGCGCGAGCGCGATGCCGAGCGGCCGGAGTTCACCGGCTGCGGGCCGCGCGCGCACGAGGTGGCGGGGATCTTCCTGCGGCGGCTGCCGGAGATCCGGTCATTGCTGATCCGGGACGTGCAGGCCGCGTTCGACGGCGATCCGGCCGCGACCAATCTCGACGAGGTGATCCTGGCCTACCCCGGCGTGCTCGCGGTCAGCGTCCATCGCATCGCGCACGCGCTCTACGATCTCGGCGTGCCGATGATGGCGCGCATCATGACCGAATGGGCGCACTCGCGGACCGGCGCCGACATCCATCCGGGCGCGAGCATCGGTCCCGCGTTCTTCATCGACCACGCCACCGGCGTCGTGATCGGCGAGACCACGCACATCGGCGAGGGCGTGAAGCTCTATCAGGGCGTGACGCTCGGCGCGCTTTCCTTCCCGCGCGATGCCAGCGGCCACATCATCCGCGGAAGCAAGCGCCATCCGACCGTCGAGAGCGGCGCGACGCTGTATGCGAACGCCACCGTGCTCGGCGGACATACCGTGGTGGGCGCGGACAGCGTGATCGGGGGCTCGGTGTTCCTGACGCGCAGCGTGCCGGCACGCTCGCGCGTGTCGCTCAAGGAGCCGGATCTGCGCGTCGCTTCGCGCGACGGCGCGGCGGAGACGGACGCGATCTACTTCGACATCTAGTTGAGAGACTGATGGCCAAGAACGTGATTTGTCTTTGGTACGACGGCACGGCGGAAGAGGCCGCCCGCTTCTATGCGCAGACCTTTCCGAACAGCGCGGTCACCGCGGTCCATCGCGCACCGGGTGATTACCCGGACGGCAAACAGGGACAGGTGCTGACGGTGGAGTTCACGGTGGTGGGAGTCTCCTGCCTCGGCCTCAATGGGGGACCCCACTTCAAGCACAGCGAAGCATTCTCGTTTCAGATCCTCACCGAGGATCAGGCCGAGACCGATCGGTACTGGAACGCGATCGTCGGCAACGGCGGAGCCGAAAGCCAGTGCGGGTGGTGCAAGGACCGGTGGGGCCTTTCCTGGCAGATCACCCCGCGTGCGCTCATGGAAGCGGTCAGCAGCCCTGATCGTGCGGCCGCCAAGCGCGCGTTCGACGCGATGATGGGAATGCGGAAGATCGATATTGCGGCGATCGAGGCGGCCCGGCGCGGCTGACCATCGCGCGGTGAGCTTCCAAACATCGTCCTTGGCATAGCCGCCCTCTCCTTGAACGGTGCCCTCCGAGGATGGGGTCTTGGGAGCCCCTGGTGCGACGCACCATATGGAACGATGAAGCGTAAATCGTCTTTTTACGCTTCATAAATTGAAGCGTACGGACCCGGGAGATTCGCAGGTGGATTGACCCTGCAGAAGTACGTTCGCATGACGAGCGCGTCGCGCGCCACGGCCTACCGCGACATCACCGAGCTGCTCGCCGCAGGCATCCTGTCGCAGGAAGGCCGCGGCCGGGGAACGTACTACAACCTGACGATCCCGGGCTGGGGCTGGAAGCCAGCAGCCCGGCGAGACGAAACGCCGCTGGTCGACCTGTAGTCATTTGACCTACATGCGCTCGTCATTGCGCCTTCATGACCGCCGAAGCGGCTCGTGGGTCACGTTTTCCAGCGGCGCTGCTGCGCATAATCCACGGGCATGAAGCGCCCGGCAACACTGCGACACGTATGCGTGGCCTGCATCCTCGCCGTCGCGATCGGCGGATGCAACGACACGAGTGCTCCTGCACCCCCGAGCTCTCCGATATTCGTGAGGGGCAATGTGACCGGGCTGACCGGCAGCGCGGTGCTGCAAAACAATGGCGGCGATCCCCTCAGCATCACGGTGAATGGCTCTTTCTCCTTCGAGATGCCGATCGCCGCCGGCAGCCGGTATTCGGTGACGGTGAAGACGCAGCCGAGCGGTCAAACGTGTACGGTGAGCAACGGGTCGGGCACCGCGGGCACGTCGGACGTCACCGACGTGGTGCTGGAATGCGTAACGAATGCGCAGACGCTGGGCGGGACGGTATCAGGGCTGAATGGGAGCATGGTGCTGCAATACAACGCCGGGCATCCCCAGACGATCACCGCCAATGGTGTCTTTGCCTTTGCGATGCCCGTGGCCGAAGGCAGTCCGTACGACGTCACGGTACGCACTCAACCCACGAACGAGACCTGCACGGTCGCTCATGCATCCGGCATCGTCGCCGCCGCCGGCGTCACCGGCGTCGCGGTGACCTGCATCGCCAACGCGTACACCGTGGGCGGCTCGATCTCGGGGCTCGCCGGGACCGTGGTGCTGCAGAACAACGGCGCCGACACGCAGAGCATCGGCACCGACGGGTCATTTACGTTCCCGACTCCGGTGCAGCAGGGCAGTTCCTATTCAGTGACGGTCGCGACGCAGCCCGCCGGCGAGACCTGTTCGGTCGCGAATGGCTCGGGCCCCATGGGCGCGGCGCGCGTGACGAGCGTCGCGGTGGTATGCGCCGTGAATACCCGCACCATCGGCGGCACGGTCGCCGGGCTCACCGGCACGGTCGTGCTTCAAGACAACGGCGCCGACTCCCAGACGCTTGGCGCCGATGGCGGCTTCACCTTTGCCACGCCGCTTGCGCAGGGCGGCACGTACTCGGTGACCGTCCAGACCCAGCCGGCCGCGCAAACCTGCACGGTCTCCAACGGCGCGGGTCCCGTGGGCAACGCCGACATCAACAACGTGTCGGTGACCTGCTCGACGAATGCCTACACCGTGGGCGGCACCGTCTCGGGTCTGAATGGCACCGTCACGCTGCAGAATAACGGGGCGAACTCGACCCCGATCGGCACCAACGGCAGCTTCACGTTCTCCACCCCGATCGCCGAGGGGAGTCCTTACGACTCGACGGTGCAAGCTCAGCCGACGGCACAGACATGCACCGTCAGCAACGGCTCGGGCATCGTGGGAGGGTCGAACGTCACCAACCTCGCGGTCACCTGCGTGACGAATACCACCACCATCACGGTGGACTCGACCGGCGTGATTCCGGTGAACGGAGCCTCCGGCTCAGTGACCGTCACCAACACCGGGACGACCTACGCGGCGCTCAACGTCTCGGCGACGCTGCCGGGCGGCTGGACGGGGGTGACCCAGGATTCCAGCAATTGCACCATGATCATGCCCAACGGAGGCACCTGCACGCTGACGTTCATATCGACCACGCCGTACGTGGCAGAGGGGAACATCACGGTTGGCGGCGACAACATCGCCTCGCCTCCGACGACCGCGGTCGCGTTCTCCATCGACGGCTACCTGGTGTTCGGGGTGCCGAGCGGCTCGTCCGCTCTCATTGTCGCGAGCTCCGATGCGAGCGCGAGTCTCGTGTGGAGTCCGGCTTATAACAATATTCCGGGAATCACCGAAATATCCATGGCGCCGCCGTGCAACGGAGACTCGGACGGAGCGTGCGATACGGGCCAGATCGTCGCGCTCTACGGAACCCCATACTCCAATTATGCCGCAGGCCTCTGCGACGAGATCACTTCGGACAACAGCGGCGCGGTTGTCGTCGGCACCTGGTACCTGCCTTCCATGTGTGAGATGGGCGCGTCGGGGCAAGGGGCGGCCTGCGGTGCCGGGATTGCCAACATCGATTCGAATCTGGTTCAGCTCGGCTTCATCACCTTGAGCGCCACCTACTACTGGAGCTCCACCGAGTATTCCGGTATCCCGACAGGTGAGGGCGCGTGGGCGCAACACTTCGCATCCGCTGGCGCCAGCACGCAGGGAGCCTTCCTCAAGAACGACCAGTTGTCGGTGCGCTGCGTTCGGGCGATCAGTTACTGACGACCGGCGCCCGCCGATGCCGCTTCAGCGCCAGAATGAGCGCGGCGGCGCCGACGAGCGCCGCGGCGACGATGCGAAAGCCCTCGCTGAAGTTTCCCGACCGGGTCGCAGTCGTGCCAATCGCCCAGAGGCCGAAATAGGCGCCCAGGTTGCCGACGGAATTGATGAAGGCGAAGCCGCAGGCGGCGGACCGGCCGCTCAGGAACGCGGCGGGGAACGTCCAGAACGGTCCGAGATAGCTGTCGAGGCCCGCCGCGGCGACGCACCAGAGCGCGACGCACGCCGGCACCGACCGCGCTCCGCCGACGAAGCAGAGCGCCGCCGCCGCGCACAACAGCGGGACGATCGCATGGAAATGGCGCTCGCCGCTTCGATCCGAGCTTCGCGCCACGAGAACCATCGCGGCGAGACCGGCGAGATTGGGAACGATGATCAGCATCCCGACGGCGGTGTTCGACAGATTCGCCGCGACGCCCTTGATCGACTGCGGCATCCAAAAGCCGGTCACATACAGCCCCGCCAGGAACAAGAAGTGCGTGGCAACCAGATGCAGCACGCGCGGATCGGTCAGCGTCTGAAGCACGGTCCTGGAGCGTGCGCCCGGCTTTGCGTCGGCCTCGGCGGCGAGCACCTCGGTGAGGCGGACCTTCTCCTCCTTGGTGAGAAACGTCGCGTCGGTGGGGCGGTCCGGTAGCAGGCGGTACGTCAGCAAGCCGCAGGCGATGGCGGGCATGGCCTCGAGGATCAGCAGCCATCGCCAGCTGCTCAGTCCCCAAGCATTCACATGATCGAGTATCCAGCCGGACGCCGGCCCTCCCAGGATGCTGGCCGCCGGCAGAGCCGTGAGAAACACGCCGATGGCCCGGGCCTGCTCCCGTTGCCTGAACCAGTACGAGAGGTAGTAGACGATGCCGGGATAAAGGCCTGCCTCGGCGACCCCGAGAATGAAGCGCGCGACGTAGAGCTGCGCGGCGTTTTGAACGAACCCGGTACAGGCCGCCACGAGCCCCCAGGTGATCAGGATGCGGGCGATCCACCGGCGCGCGCCGACCCGATGCAGGATGAGGTTGCTCGGGACCTCGAACAGAAAGTAGCCCCAGAAGAAGATTCCGGAGAGCAGCCCGTATTGCTCGCTCGTGAGAGCGAGCTCGCGGTTCATCGTGAGGGAGGCGAAGCCGACATTGACCCGGTCGAGGTAGGCGACGACATAGAGCACGAACAGGAGCGGCAGCAGGTGTCTGCGAACCTTCCGTGCGGTCCCCTCGTCGTCGGCATCGGTCAGCACAGCCACCTCGCCGGCTTCTTCGGTCAAATCCCGGCGGCGGCGGGACCGGGCCGCTATCTCACATCGTGTGGCCGAGGAGCGGGACCAGCAGCAGCGCGACGATGTTGATGATCTTGATCAACGGGTTGATCGCGGGGCCCGCGGTGTCCTTGTACGGGTCGCCGACCGTGTCGCCGGTGACCGCCGCCTTGTGGGCATCCGATCCCTTGCCGCCATAGTTGCCTTCCTCGATGTACTTCTTGGCGTTGTCCCAGGCGCCGCCGCCGGTGGTCATCGAGATCGCGACGAAGAGGCCGGTGACGATGGTGCCGATCAGGAGGCCGCCGAGCGCCTGCACGCCGGTGCCCGGTCCCATGAGGAAGTTCACGATGTACACGAGCACGATCGGCACGAGAATCGGCAGCAGCGACGGCACGATCATTTCCTTGATCGCGGCACGGGTGAGCATGTCCACCGCGCGCGAATAGTCGGGCTTGGCGGTGCCCTCCATGATGCCCTTGATCTCGCGGAACTGACGGCGCACCTCTTCCACCACCGAGCTTGCGGCGCGGCCCACGGCTTCCATGGCCATGGAAGCGAACAGGTACGGCACGAGACCGCCGATGAACAGGCCGATGATGACCGCGGGGCTCGACAGGTCGAAGCTCGTCGGCTGGCCCAGCACCTCGCTGAGCTTGTGCGTGTAGTCCGCGAACAGCACCAGTGCCGCAAGGCCGGCGGAGCCGATGGCGTAGCCCTTGGTGACGGCCTTGGTGGTGTTCCCGACGGCGTCGAGCGGATCGGTCACGTCGCGCACCTTCTTGTCGAGGCCGGCCATCTCGGCGATGCCGCCGGCGTTGTCGGTGATCGGTCCGTAGGCATCGAGCGCGACGATCATGCCGGTCATCGACAGCATGGCGGTGGCGGCGATGGCGATGCCGTACAGGCCCTCGAGACGATACGAGGCCCAGATGCTGAGCACGACCGCGATGACCGGCAGCGCGCAGGCCTTCATCGACACGCCGAGGCCGGCGATGATGTTCGTGGCGTGGCCGGTCCGGGAGGCCGCGGCGACGTGCCGCACCGGGCTGTATTCGGTCGCGGTGTAATACTCGGTGATGACGATCATCGCGGCGGTGAGCGCGAGGCCGACGAGGGTGCAGAGCCACATCGACATGGCGTGGTCACCCATGACGGACTTCGACACGAAATAGAACGCGACGGCGGAAATGACGCCGGAGACGATCACGCCCTTGTACAGCGCATTCATGATCTTGCCGCCTTCCCGTGTCGACACGAAGAACGTGCCGACGATCGAGGACACGATCGAGATGGCGCCGAGGATGAGCGGATAGAGAACCGCGCCTTCGCCGATGGTGCTGTCGCCGGAACCGGAGACGAGGAGGCCGCCGAGCAGCATGGTCGCGACCAGCGTGACGGCATAGGTCTCGAACAGGTCCGCCGCCATGCCGGCGCAGTCGCCGACGTTGTCGCCGACGTTGTCGGCGATGACCGCGGGGTTGCGCGGATCGTCCTCGGGAATGCCGGCCTCGACCTTGCCGACGAGGTCGGCGCCGACGTCGGCGCCCTTGGTGAAGATGCCGCCGCCCAGGCGCGCGAAGATGGAGATCAGCGAGCCGCCGAATGCGAGGCCCACCAGCGAGCGCAGTGCCGCGTCGGAATCCCCGAGCACCCGCAGCATGATCATGTAGTAGCCCGCGACCCCGAGGAGACCGAGGCCGACCACCAGCATGCCGGTGATGGCGCCCCCGCGGAAGGCCACTTTGAGGGCGGCGTTGATGCCTCGCTGCGCGGCGTCGGCGGTTCGCACGTTGGCTCTGACGGAAATGTTCATGCCGATGAACCCGGCGAGACCCGACAGGATCGCCCCGACCGCGAAGCCGCCGGCGGTCGGCCAGCCGAGCGCGACGCCGAGCACGATGAACAGGATGACGCCGACGATGGCGATGGTGGTGTACTGGCGGCTGAGATAGGCCTGAGCGCCCGCCTGGATCGCCGCGGCGATCTCCTGCATGCGCGGATTGCCGGCCGGCTGCGCCAGAATCCAGCGTACCGAGATCACGCCGTACAGGATTGCAACCACACTGGCTCCAATCGCCAGCCACAGCGCGCATTCGAGAGTCATGAGTCGATCTCCGTTGACGAACCTATGTTATTGAAATATAAGATTTTTATTGCTTTAAAACGCGACGCGAACTATACCACAAACGGTTGTTTCAGGCGCTTCGGAACGCTCGCGCCCTTGAGCGCGACATAACGCGGCAAACCCTTCTCGTAGGGCGGATAGTCCTCCCCGCCGATCAGCGGCGCGAGATAGGCACGGCAGGCCGCGGTGATGCCGAAGCCGTCTGCGGTGATGAAATTCCGCGGCACCTTCTTTTCCCGATTGGCTACCGCGCTCAGGGGTGCCTCCCCGATGCTCCATCGATAGGGCTTGGATGACTTGCGGACGATGACCGGCATCACCGCGTTCCTGCCCTCGAGCGCGAGCTCCACCGCGGCCTTGCCGACCGCGTAGGCTTGCTCGACGTCCACCTTCGAGGCGATGTGCCGCGCCGATCGCTGCAGGTAGTCGGCCACGGCCCAGTGGAACTTGTAGCCCAGGGCCTCCTGGCAGATCTGGGCGACCACCGGTCCGACACCGCCGAGCTGGGTGTGGCCGAAGGCGTCGCGAGTCCCGGCCTCGGCAAGGAACCTGCCGTCCGGCCCCTTCACCCCTTCCGACACCACGACGACGCAGTAGCCGTGTTTCTCCACGGATGCCTTGACCTTGGCGAGGAAGCGCTCGCGATCGAAGTCGATCTCCGGGAACAGAATGATGTGCGGGGCATCCCCGGCTTTGGTGCCGGCGAGCCCGCCCGCGGCGGCCATCCAGCCGGCATGGCGGCCCATGACCTCGAGCACGAACACCTTGGTGGAGGTCCGCGCCATGGATTCCACGTCCAGCGCCGCCTCGCGGGTCGACACCGCGATGTACTTCGCGGCGGAGCCGAAGCCCGGGCAGCAGTCGGTGACCGGCAGATCGTTGTCGACCGTCTTGGGAATTCCGATCGAGCAGATCGGATAGCCCATCTGCCCGGCGATCTCCGACACCTTGTGCGCGGTGTCCATGGAGTCGTTGCCGCCGTTATAGAAGAAGTAGCCGATGTCGTGGGCGCGAAAGATGGCGATCAGGCGCTCGTACTGGGCGCGGTTCTTGTCGAGACCCGCGAGCTTGTAGCGTGCGGAGCCGAACGCGCCGCCCGGGGTATGCCGCAAGGCGGCGATGGCGGCGCGGCTCTCCTTGCTGGTGTCGATCATATCCTCGGTCAGGGCACCGATGATCCCGTGCCGGCCGGCATACACCTTGCCGATCTTGCCGCGATGCCGGCGCGCCGTCTCGATGAGGCCGCAAGCCGATGCATTGATCACCGCGGTCACGCCGCCCGACTGGGCGTAGAACGCATTTTTCATAACACCCCCAGGACACGAGGACGCGCAGAATAGCCGATCGGCCTGGGTTTGACGACCGCGCGGCCGATAGGTACGGTAGCCCGCTTTCGGTACCAGAAGAATCATGCGCATAGTTCTGTTGGGGGCGCCCGGGTCGGGGAAGGGCACGCAGTCGAAGCTGCTGGTCGAGGCCCACGGTGTTCCGCAAATCTCCACGGGCGACCTCTTGCGTGAAGCGCGCGAGAAGGGCAGCCCGCTCGGTCTCCAAGCCAAGGCGGCCATGGACGCCGGCAAGCTGGTGGACGATGCCATCGTGCTCGGGATGATCCGCGAGCGGCTGGGCCAGCCGGATGCGGGCCACGGGTTCATCCTGGACGGCTTTCCACGCAACATCGCGCAAGCCGAGGCGCTGCAGAAGCTGCTCGCCGAGCTCGGCACGCCCCTGGAGTCGGTGGTGCTGCTGAAGGTCGACCTCAAGATCCTCTTCAAGCGTCTGACCGGCCGGAGGATCTGCGAGGTCTGCGGGCGGGTGTTCAACGTCTATACCTCGCCGCCGCCGCCGGCGCCGCACGGCGCGGGCTGTACCGCGGACGCACGGCTCATCCAGCGCCCGGACGACAAAGAGGAGGTCATCGGCAAGCGCCTGGAGGTGTTCGAGGCACAAACCTCGCCCTTGATCGCCTACTACGACGGGCTGAGGTTGCTGCGCACCGTCGATGCGGACTCCGAGGTGAGCACCGTCTCCGCCCGCATCGCACGGGCGGTCGCCCAAGGAAGCCCTCGCTAGCCCTTGGCCTAGGAGTGTGGGCAGTAGGAAGGAGGTCCCGTTTCCCTTCGACCGGGCACCCTCAGGAGTACCGCCCCGTCTGGGTAAGAGCCAGGCGGGCACTGCTACCCGTTACATGTTCCGACGGCCACCGTGGGGCCGCCTGATGAGCAGCGGTCTAGCCGCGGCCTCGAGACCCATCTACGGGTAGCAGTGCCCGCCTGGCTCTTACCCAGACGGGGCGGTACACCCGAGCGCCGGTCGAAGGGAAACGGGACCTCCTTCCACTCCTAGCGCGTCCCTCAGCCCAGCGCCTCGAGCAGGCGGACCCCGATCTCCGCGCGGCGCCAGCCGCCGAGGCAGTGGGTGGCGCGATTGCCGAGCGCGAGCGCCCGGAGCTCGCCGCGCGGGGCAAGAATCTCCGCGCTCACGCCGAGCTCGGCGGCACGCCGATCGACGATGTCCGCCAACCGCGAAGCGAGCGCCTTTTGCTCGGGCGTCGGCCGCGTGTCCTGCGGCGCGCCCGGCTCCGGGTCCTCGACCGGCGCGCTCTCCAGCTCCTGGAGCAGGCGAGCCGAGAGCTCGTCGTTCAGCGGCTGCAGCGCGCCCGGAGCGCGGAGCGCGGCCACGTCGGACTGCGCCATCGCAAAGATAGCGGCGTCCGCGAGGATCCACGCGCGCGGAATGTTGCGTGTCCGAGCCGTGCGCTCGCGCCATACGGCAATCGCCTTGGCGCGGGCCCGAGGCCCGGGGGCGAGCTGCGCAATGCCGCGCACACGCTCCCATGCGCGTGCCGGGTCCGGCTCGTACAGAGCCGGATCGAGGAGCTCGGCGCAGTCCTCGGACACCCAGTGCTCGCGGCCGAGCTCGGCGAGGCGCGAGGACAGGCGTGCCGCGATGTCGCCGAGGTAGAGAACGTCATCCGCCGCATACTCGAGCTGTGCCGCGGACAGCGGACGCTTCGACCAGTCGGTGCGGGTCTGCGCCTTGGGGAGCGTGACGTCGAGCAGCGTCCTGACCAGATCGGCGTAGCCGATCTGCGGCTTCAGGCCGATGCAGCCCGCGGCAACCTGCGTGTCGAACACCGGTGCCATGACGTGCTTGCCGGCCAGGTAGACGGCCTCGAGGTCCTGGCGTGCGGCATGAATCACCTTGCGCCCGCGCGGCGAGGTGAGCGCCGGCATCAACGGCTCGAGGCTCGAGATACGCAGCGTATCGACGCACCACACGCGGCCGCCGGCCGCCAGCTGCAGGAGGCACAGCTTGGGAAAGAAGGTCCGCTCGCGCAGGAACTCGGTGTCCACGCCGATCCACGCCTGCGGCTCGAGCGCCTGCGCGAGCTCCGCGAGCGCGGGCTGTCGATCGATCCAAATTGCGTCTGGCATAATTCGCCAACGATTATGACTGACGGAGCGGCGGGCTGTCCGACATGCATGTCCACATTCTAGGCATCGCCGGCACGTTCATGGGGGGGTTGGCGGCCATCGCAAAGGCCGCGGGACACCGCGTGACGGGGTCGGATCTCAACATCTATCCGCCGATGAGCACGCAGCTCGAGGCGCTGGGGATCGAGTTCGTGCAGGGCTACGGCGCCGAACAGCTCGACCTGCGCCCCGACCTCATCGTGGTCGGCAACGCGCTGTCGCGCGGGAGGCCCGTGGTCGAGGCCATGCTCGATCGCGGACTGCCCTACACTTCGGGACCCGGATGGCTGGCCGAGCACGTGCTTGCCGGGCGGCACGTGATGGCGGTGGCCGGAACTCACGGCAAGACCACGACGACCGCGATGCTGTGCTGGATCCTCGAGGAGGCGGGCCTCCAGCCTGGATTCCTGATCGGCGGCGTACCCTCGAATTTCGACGTGACCGCACGCCTCGGCGCCGGCGCCTGCTTCGTCATCGAGGCGGACGAGTACGACACGGCGTTCTTCGACAAGCGCGCGAAATTCGTGCACTACCGGCCGCGTACGGCGATCCTCAACAATCTTGAATACGACCACGCCGATATCTATCCCGACGTAGCCTCGATCCGCCGTCAGTTCAACCAGCTGTTGCGCATGGTGCCGGGCTCGGGACGGCTGATCGTCAACGGCAGGGACGCGGAGCTTGCCGCAACCCTGAAGGAGGGGTGCTGGACGCCCGTCGAGCATTTCGCGCCGGCGACCCCCAGCGAAGGCGGGACGAGCAGCCAAGGCGGGACGGCGGCGCGCAGCCAGGGCGGCACGGCGGGCGCATCCGGCGCGGACGGCGCGGCGCCGGCGTGGACCGCCCGCATGGCTCCCGGCGCGGGAGCCGGCCGCTTCGAGGTGCTCTTCGGGGGCCGCGCCGTCGCAGAGGTGCGGTGGCCGCTGCTCGGGGAGCACAACGTCATGAACGGACTGGCGGCGATCGCGGCCGCCCGCCACGTCGGCGTGGACCCCGCGCGCGCCGCCGCCGCGCTCGGCAGCTTCCTCGGGGTGAAGCGGCGCATGGAGATCCGCGGCGTGGTCGGCGGCGTGACGGTGTACGACGATTTCGCGCATCACCCGACCGCGATCGAGACCACCCTCGAAGGCTTGCGGACCCGTGTCGGCGATGCGCGCATCGTCGCGGTGGTCGAGCCGCGCTCGAACACCATGAAGCTCGGGGTTCATCGCGAGCAGATGGCGCCGGCGCTCGCGGACGCGGACCGCACCTGGTTCCTGACCGTGCCGGAGCTCGGGTGGGACCTGAAGAAGTCCGTCGCCGCCCTCGGGCCGCGTGCGAGCTTTGCGGACAGCGTGGACGCGCTGGTCGCCGCGCTCGCCGCGGAGAGCCGGCCGGGCGACCATGTCCTCGTCATGAGCAACGGCGGCTTCGGCGGTCTGCACGAGAAGCTCCTCGCCGCCTTGAGGGCGCGGCCTTGAGCGGGGATTCGCCGGCGTGAGCGCGGCTTCGATCCCGCCCGGGGATTCAACCGGCGTGACTGCGGCTTCGATCCCGCTTTTTCCGCTCAACATGGTGCTCTTCCCCGCCGGCCCGTTGCCGTTGCGCATCTTCGAGGTCCGCTACCTCGACATGGTCGGCCGCTGCATGCGCGAGAGCACGGAGTTCGGCGTGGCGCTGATCCGTTCGGGCCGCGAGGCGGGCCCCGCGCAGACCGTGGACGTGGGGACGATGGCGAGCATCGTCGACTTCAACCCGCTGGCCGACGGCCTGCTCGGCATCACCTGCCTCGGCCGGCGGCGCTTTCGCATCCGCAGCCGCAGCGTCCAGGCCGACGGCCTCAACCTGGCCGACATCGAGCGGCTGGACGATGAGCCGGCGGCGGCGGTGCCGGAGCGTCATGCCCGCCTGTCATCGCTCTTGAAGGATGTGCTGCCGCAACTCGGGGAGATCTACGCCGACATGCCGATGCGGCTCGAGGACGCGAGCTGGGTGGGCCATCGCCTGGCGGAAATCCTGCCGATTCCGCTCGCCGACAAGCAGACGTATCTCGAGATGAGCGATCCGATTCAGCGGCTGGATCTGCTCGCGCCGCTGGCGAGGACCTGAGGCTCGGAGGCCGGGCCGGTGCGCGCGCCCGGGACCCACCTCGCCCGGCCGAGCCATAGCGCGGCGGCGATGATGATGCTCCAGGGCACGATCCAGTAACCCAGCAGCCCGTCCACGCGGCTCACCCAGATCGAGGCGCCCGCATCGGGGCCGGCGAGCGTGCTCTCCTGCAGCATGCGCAGCACGATGACCCAGCCCGCATGCAGTCCGATGGCGGCGGCGATGTTGCCGGTGAGCACGCGCGTGAGGCTGAGGATGAGCCCGACGGCAAGCCACGACAGAAACGCGTCCAGCGCCAGCGTGGGGTGGCCAAGCGGCTCGAACGAATGCACCAGCAGATAGAATCCGCTTCCCGCGCTCACCTGATTGGCGGGGATGTGGATCCTGGCGAAGAAGTGCAGCACCGCGAACAGCGGGGCGGTTGCCAGGACCGCGGTCCAGCGTCCGGCTTCCCGCTCGATGGCGGTGTGCATGGCGCCGCGAAACACCGTCTCCTCGATGAGCGCCACGGCGGCGCCGGACGCCAGCCCGACGAGAAATATGTGAACGAAGCCCGGGAGCGTCGCCGAGAACGCCGGATCGGGCACGCGGAGTCCTGATCCGAGCAGAACCGCCGCGCCGACCGCCGCCGTCGCAACTCCCAGGACCGCGAACAGCAATGCGGTACGCAGGAATCGACGCCACGGGAGGCCGAATCCAAAGTCGCGCTTGCGCGTGAGGTCGAGGCGCCGGCAGAGCCAGATGAGCTCGAGCAGCAGGACCAGCATCGCGATCCGGCTGGCGACACGATGAAACGGCCACGCCGCGAACGTCGAAGTGAGCTCATAGGCGGGGTAGGAGAGCGCGGCGCCGAGGAGACCCGCGAGCAGGATGGCCCCGACGAAAGCGGCGAACGCGCGCACGGGTCAGCGCACGCCCGGATGCGCACGCGCGCGCGGCTCCGGGGGATGATGGTCGGCGCCGGGCGTCATCGGTATGCCTAGCCGAGACGCTCGAACACGCGCGCGGCCGCGGCGATCGTGGCGTCGAGGTCGGCATCGGTATGGGCCGAGGAGACGAAGCCGGCCTCGAATGCGGACGGCGCGAGGTAGATGCCCTCATCGAGCATGCCGTGGAAAAAGCGCTTGAACCGCTCCACGTCGCAGGCCATCACCTTGGCATAGCTGTCGACCGCCTTTTCGCCCGTGAAGAACATCCCGAACATGCCGCACACCTGGTTCACGGTGAGCGCGATGCCGGCGCACGCCGCCGCGTCGGCGAGGCCGCGCGCCAACCGCTCGGTCGAGCGGGCGAGCTTGGCGTGAAAACCCGGCTCCGCGACCAGCTCGAGCGTGGTGAGCCCGGCCACCATGGCGACCGGGTTCCCGGACAGCGTGCCTGCCTGGTAGACGGGCCCCAAGGGTGCCAGGTGCTCCATGACGTCGCGCCTGCCGCCGAAGGCGCCGACCGGCATGCCGCCGCCGATGATCTTGCCGAGCGTGGTCAGGTCGGGCCGCACCTCGTAGAGGGCCTGCGCGCCGCCGAGAGCGACGCGAAAGCCGGTCATGACCTCGTCGAGGATCAACAACGCGCCGGAGGCGTCGCACTCGCGGCGCAACGCCTCGAGGAAGCCGGGCACGGGCGGCACCAGGTTCATGTTGCCCGCGACGGGCTCGACGATGACACAGGCGATCTCGCGCCCGATCCCGGCGAACGCCTCGCGGAGCTGCGCGGCGTCGTTGAAGGGCAGCGTGACGGTGTGGGCGGCGAGCGCCTTCGGCACGCCGGGCGAGGTCGGCACTCCCAGGGTCAGCGCGCCGGAGCCCGCCTTGATCAGCAGGGAATCCGCGTGGCCGTGATAGCAGCCCTCGAACTTGACGATGGTGTCGCGTCCCGTGAACCCGCGGGCGAGCCGGATGGCGCTCATGGTGGCCTCGGTCCCCGAGCTCACGAAGCGCACGCGCTCGATCGAGGGCATGAGCTCGGTCACCCGCCGCGCGAGCCGCGTCTCGAGCTCGGTCGGGGCGCCGAACGACAGACCGTCGGCGGCCGTCGCACGCACGGCCTCGATGACCCGTGGATGCGCGTGCCCGACGATCATGGGCCCCCAGGACCCGACGTAGTCGATGAAGCGACGGCCGTCAGCGGCGGTGACGCTCGCGCCGGACGCGCTCCGCAAGAAAATGGGCTCGCCGCCGACGCTGCGGAATGCGCGTACCGGCGAGTTCACGCCGCCCGGAATGTATTTCGACGCTTCTTCGAACAGGCTCAAGGTGGGTCTCCGCTTGGGGGCGTCAATCTAGCCGGCGATCACGGGTGCCGGCAAGCTGACGCACGGCACCGTCACGCGCCGCCCCTCCGGCCCCGGTCAAAGCTATTCGGTGACTGCTACCGGTAGGGGGTCCGCCGGGCGTTTGTCCGGCCGTCGAATGACGATCGGTCCATCCGCGGTCACGAGGCCCCTACCGGGAGCAGTCACCGAATAGCTTTGACTGGGGCCGGAGGGGCGGCGCGTGACGGTGCCTCGAGTCAGCTGGGCCTTCCGTCGATGGGCAGGGTGAGGAGGATCTCGAAGCCGTCCTCGATGTTGGCGGCCCGGGCGGAGCCGCCGTGCGCCTTCATCACCTGAGCGGTGATCGCGAGGCCGATGCCCTCGCCCCCGCTGTCCCGATCGCGGGATTCGGCGACGCGGTAGAAGGGCTGGAATATCCGCTCGAGATCGCCGCTCGGCACGCCGGGGCCGCGGTCTCGAATCACCAGGGAGACCTCGCCGGCGTCGCGCGCGATCTCGACGTCGATCGGTCGACCGTCCGGGCTGTAGCGCAGCGCATTGCGCAATACGTTCTCGATCGCGCTGCGCAGCAGCTCGCGATTGCCGCTGATCGGCGCGCCCGCGAGGCCGCGGCGCGTGATCTCGCTGTGTTTGGCGGCGCCCTCGAAGCTCGCGTCGTGGACGATTTCCTCGATCACCTCGTCCAGATCGAAGGTCTCGCGCGTGAGCGGGGCCTCGGTGCCCTGCAGGCGGGCGAGCTTCAGCACCTGGTTGATGAGCGAGTCGAGCCGCTCGACCTCGCGCTCGAGGCGATCCAGCTGGCGCGCGATATCGGCGGGCGGCTGCCGGGCGAGCCCGAGCGCGACGCGCATCCGTGCCAGCGGCGAGCGCAGCTCGTGCGAGACATCCCGCAGCAGCCGGGTGGTGGCGGCACGATTGGCGCGCAAGCGGTCGGCCATGGCATCGAAGTCCCTGGCGAGCACGGCGACCTCGTCCCGCCTGCCGTCGAGCCCGGCGCTCACGCGCACATCGAGGCGCTCGCTCGCGAGCGCGCGCGCGCCCTCCTGGATGCGCCGAATGGGCGCGCTGAGATGCTGCGCGAGCCACCAGCTGATCATGGCGCTCACGATCAGCGCGATGCAAAGAATGGCCAGGGATATCTCGGGCAGGCTCAGCGCTCCGAAAATGCTGGGACGCCGGGGTACCAACAGCACCGTGTAGAGCGTGCCGTCCGGCGCCGCGATCAGCGGGGCGAGGCGGGCGAGCCGCGCCTGACGGCCGCGCCCGAAGGTGCGCGCGCCCGTCGGCGGGAGAGCGTCTCGCGCGGAGGATTCTGCACCGCGCGCGAGCGGCCCGGCGTCGCGCGGCGGCCGCTGCGTATCGCGGGCCGAGGACTGTGCATTGCGGGACGAGGGCGGCGCATCGCGGGGCGAAGGCGGCGCGTCGCGGAGCGAGGACTGTGCATCGCGGGACGAGGGCGGCGCATCGCGGGGCGAAGGCGGCGCGTCGCGGAGCGAGGACTGCGCGTCACGGGTCGAGGGCGGCGCATCGCGGGGCGCAGGCGGCGCGTCGCGGAGCGAGGACTGCGCGTCACGGGTCGAGGGCGGCGCATCGCGGGGCGCAGGCGGCGGCTCGCGCTCGGGCGGCTGACCCGCGTGGTCGCCGCCGGCGTCGGGTCCGGCGGCCTCGGGCTCGCGCGCGCCGTACTCGGCCTCGCGGCCGAGGATCTCGTCGCGATTGAAAAATTCCAGGCGGCGCACCGCGCTCTCCGACAGTCGCCGGCCGAGGATGTCGGCTCCGTCGGGTCCCACGATGTAGAGATCGCGGCCCGGGAGCGCACCCTTGTTCTCCTGCAGCCAGTGCTTGAGGGCGGGGAGTCCGCCGCGCGTCAGGGCGTCGCCCGCCTGGATGGCGACCGAGGGACGACGCTGCAGCTCCGGCGCCTCGTACTCGTGTGCGGCGATGGTGAAGGTGACCGCGATGCTGCCGCCGACGATGAGCGCCATCGCGACCCAGAACAACACGAATATCCGAAAGAACAGGCTGTGCAACGGCCGCTAGCCTTCGGCCCAGGTCAATGTATAGCCCGAGCCGCGCACGTTCTTGATCATGGGATTCTTGTCGGCATCGAGCTCGAGCTTGCGGCGCAGATTGCTGATGTGGGTGTCGATGCTCCGGTCGTAGGGCACGAGCTTGCGCCCGAGCGCCTGCTCGGTCATCGCCTCGCGCGAGATCACCTGGCCCGCGGAGCGCATCAACAGCTCCAGCACGCGAAATTCGGCTCCGGTCAAGGGTACTTGCCGGCCGGCGACGTGTACCAGGCGCGTGCCGGTGTGCAGCGTGATCGGCCCCACCGCCAGCTCGTCGGGGGTCGCGGGACGGGCGCTGCGCGCGCTCACGCGCCGGAGGATGGCGCGAATGCGCGCCACCAGCTCGCGCGGATTGAACGGCTTGCTGAGATAGTCATCCGCGCCGAGCTCGAGGCCGACGATACGGTCGACGTCGTCGCCGCGCGCCGTGAGCATGAGGATCGGCGTGTCGTACGAGGCGCCGAGCTTGCGCAGCACGTCGAAGCCGCCGACGCTCGGCAACATCACATCGAGGATCAGGATCTCGTATTCACGGGATTTGAGCTCTTCGAGAGCCTCGCCGCCGTCGTGCACGCTCTGCACCTCGAAATGCTCCGCCTCGAGATACTCGGTGAGCATCTGGCAGAGCTCGCGGTCGTCGTCGACCAGGAGCACGCGGGCTTCGCGCGCCGCGCCGGATTCCGCGGAGGAGGTGGGGAGCGTCATGACGGTCGATACTCTGTCACAGCTGCACCGCACGGAGAGGGCGCGGACGCGAATTCACAATTCTTAACAGAACGTTGCCTTGTTTGAGACACATGTTTGCATTGCAGTGCTTAGGATACGTCCATCTGATCCGGCAACTGGAGCGCATATATGAAACCGATTCGCAACTGGCTTGGGGCAAGTCTACTGGCTTCGGGCGCCATGCTGGCGGCTGCCGCCTTTTCGACCGTCGACGCCCAGGACACCACCACCGCGCCTGCGCCTCCTCCCCCCGGCGCGCACGGCTGGCATCACCATCATGGCCCCTGGCACATGCTGTCCAAGCTCGGCTTGAGCGACCAGCAGAAGGCCCAGGTCAAGACCATTTTCACGAACGCGCGCCCCCAGATGCAGAGCTTGCATCAGCAGATCCGCGCGAATCAGCAGAAGCTGCAGCAGACGCAACCGACCGATGCCAACTACGCGAGCATTGCCTCGCAGGTGAGCCAGACTCACGGCTCGCTCTCCGCGCAGATGATGGCGCAACAGGCCGACGTCCGCGCGCAGATCTTCAAGGTGCTGACACCGGCGCAACAGACGCAGCTTGCGACCCTGGAGGCCCAGATGCGGGCCCGCAAGCAAGCCTGGGCGCACGGACCGAATGCTAGCGACGCGCCGCCGACCGAGTAGTTCCGGCCGGCGTAACATTTGTCGCTAGATCGGGATTGGCGTCACTTCTGGGTCGCGCCAATCCCGTCTTTTTTTAGGAGCTCGATCACGCTCCCACGGCCGACGAGATGTCCCGTACCGACGATCACCAGCGCATTCCTGTCCCCAGTCAACAGCGCCTCGATTTTCGGCACCCATTTGCGGTTGCGCCCGGTGATCAGCGACTCATAGAGACGCGGGTCGTTCCCGAATTCCTGCTGCAGCTCGTTCTCGAACCAGCGCATGTCGCCGTGCTTCCACGCGTTCACGAGCGCGTTCACCTCGGACGGCAATGCGTGCGCCTCCTCGAGACTGGCGAGCAGGTAGTCGGCCTGCGTGTCGAGCGACAGCTGGCCGAACAGGGAGAGCTGGTCGTGCACGGTCTCGAGGCCCGTCACTCCCTTGCCGTCCTCGTGCGCTTTCCCGAGGAAGTACATCTCGACACCGGACTCCGGCGTGAAGCCGAGCTTGGCGAGCTGGAGCTGGGACACGGCCTCCGCCGCGAACCATGGCGCGAACCCATCGAAGGCCGCGAGCTCCGCGCCGGCATCCCGGGCGAGGGTGCTCGCGCGCGCATAGCGCTGCTCGCCGAGCACGGCCGGCAGGGTCTTGCCTTCGGGCAGGCGTGACTCCGCCAGCAGGTCCGCCGCCGTCTCAGGCTTGGCGAGATCGTCGAGATCGACCTCCATGACCAGGGCGCTCGATCGGGCGTAGGCATCGAGCACCGGCTGCGCCAGCGGATAATCGCCGGGCCGGAGCACGTGGATGGAGCCGAGCAGATAGACGGTGTTGCGCTGGCCGTGCAGCTCCCAGAGGGTGTGCAGCGAGCCATCCGCATGAACCTGGGGGGCGAAACCCAGGCAGGCGAGCAGGAACGCCGCAAGTCCGAGCAAGCCGCGGTGCGCGCTCATGCGCGCACGGCATCCATCAGCGCGCCGCCGCCTGGAGCATGGGCAGCGCTTCCACCCAGCGAACCGCGGTGTCGATGCGGCCATCGGCATGCAGATCGAAATGGCGGTAGCCGGGCGGCCGCGAGTCGACCGCATAGCGATCGCTCTTCGGCAGGAACTGCGCGCCGGTCGAGGGCGTGGCGAACAGACGCACGTTGCCGCGGCGCGACTCGTACACCTGGTGCACGTGACCCCAGACCACCGCGCGCACGTGCGGGTGCGCGTCGATGACGCTCCAGAACTCATCCGGATCGGCGAGGCCCACGGTATCGAGCCAGCGGCTCTGCATGCGCACGGGATGATGATGCAGGCATACCATCGCGTGCTTCGGTGATGCGCGCAGCGCGTCGTCGAGCCGTCGCAGCTCCGTTGCCGAGAGCCGGCCGCCCACATGTCCGGGATCGTAGCTGTCGAGCATGATGAATTGCCAGTGCTCGATCTCGCGGGTACCGCAGATCTGGAACGGCGCGCCCGAGAGCTCGTGGCGCATTGCGTCGGGCTCATCGTGATTGCCGGGGATGCACAACACCGGCTTGCCCAGACCGCGGAACGCGTTCGCAAAGCGCCGATAGCCGGAAGGATCGTCCTGAACCAGATCACCGGTGACGAGAATGGCCGCATAGTCCGCGGCCTGCGCAAAAGCATCGTCCAGCACCGCGTTGAGGCTCGACTGCGTCTCGACCCCACGCAGCTGGCCGCCGGCGTTGCCGTAAAGATGCGGGTCAGTGACGTGTAGAATTTGCATGACCGAATGCTAACAAGGCACCCTCGAATTGACGGTGAACTGGGTCATGCCAATGGGCCAAACGGTTAGACATATTGGACGGCGACCGCGCTCACGGCCCATCGTATCGCCGCACCCGCGGGTAGTGTGATCTCGTTCCGTCGCCATTTCGCGTCACGCATGGTCGGAAAAACAGCACGCGCGAAGTAGGGCGGAACGAGGGTCTGCGAAAGCCGCCGCCTGAAGACAGGTCCTACACGCTTCGGACCGGCCCCGTCGGTTGCTGGCGGGGGGCGCATCGGGGACAATAACCGTTCTGTCTTTCCTTATCCTTCAACCAAGTAGGCCGCCATGCCCAGTCGCCGCGAACTAGCCAATGCGATTCGTGCCCTGTCGATGGATGCCGTCGAGAAGGCCAATTCGGGCCATCCGGGCGCGCCGATGGGAATGGCGGACATCGCCGAGGTGCTGTGGCGCGACGTCCTTAAGTTCAATCCGGGCAACCCGGAGTGGTGGGATCGGGACCGGTTCGTGCTCTCGAACGGCCATGCCTCCATGCTCCTCTACTCCGTGCTGCACCTCACCGGCTATCCGATGCCGATGGATGAGATCAAGAACTTCCGGCAGTTCGGCTCCAAGACGCCCGGCCATCCCGAGCGCGAGCTGCACCTCGGGATCGAGACGACCACCGGCCCGCTCGGGCAGGGGGTGGCCAATGCGGTCGGCATGGCGATGGCCGAGCGGGCACTGGCCGCGACCTTCAACCGTCCGGGCCACGAGATCATCGACCATCACACCTACGTGTTCCTGGGCGACGGCTGCATGATGGAGGGCATTTCGCACGAGGTGGCCTCGTTTGCCGGCACACAGCAGCTCGGCAAGCTCATCTGCATCTACGACGACAACGGCATCTCCATCGACGGCAAGGTCGTGGGATGGTTCCGCGACGACACTCCCAAGCGTTTCGAGGCCTACGGCTGGCACGTGCTCCCGGGGGTGAACGGCAACGAGAGCGACGCCGTCAGCGCGGCGCTCGCGGCGGCGCGCGCGGAAACCGGGCGTCCCTCGCTGATCTGCGCCAAGACCATCATCGGCTGGGGCGCACCGAACAAGCAGGGCACCGCGTCGATGCACGGGGAGGCCCCGGGGGCCGACGAGATCGCCGCGACGCGCAAGAACATCGGCTGGCCCTGGCCCCCCTTCGAGGTTCCGGCCGACATTCGGGCAGCGTGGGATCGCCGCGAAAAGGGCGCCAAGGCCGAAAAGGACTGGCGCGACCGGTTCACCGCCTACCAGAAGGCGTTTCCCGATCTCGCAGCCCAGCTCGAGCGGCGCATGTCCGGGCGCTTACCGGACGGTTTCGGGGCTTCCCTGAGCGCTTACGTCGCCCAAACGCAGGCCGAGGGCAAAAGCGCCAAGCCGCTCGCGACGCGGCAAGCCTCGCAGGCGGCCTTGAACGCCCTCGGGCCCTCCATGCCCGAGCTGTTCGGCGGGTCGGCGGATCTCACGCCGTCGAATGGGACGCTGCGCAAGGACTCCGTAGCGGTCCACCCCGCGTCGCCGGGCGGGAACTACGTGCACTACGGGGTCCGCGAGTTCGGCATGTCCGCGATCATGAACGGCATGGTCTGCCACGGCGGCTTCATTCCGTATGGCGGCACCTTCCTGACCTTCTCGGATTACGCCCGCAACGCCGTGCGCATGGCGGCGCTGATGAAGATCGGCGTGATATTCGTCTACACGCACGACTCGATCGGCCTCGGCGAGGATGGGCCGACGCATCAGCCGATCGAGCATCTGGCCACCCTGCGCGCGATCCCCGACATGGACCTGTGGCGGCCCTGCGATTCGGTGGAGACCGCCGTTTGCTGGGGCGTGGCGCTCGAGAATCGTCACGGCCCGAGCTGCCTCGTGTTCACGCGGCAGGCGGTGACCCACGAGGATCGCACCCCCGAGCAGATCGAGGCCATCCGACACGGCGGCTACGTGCTCATCGATTGCGCGGGTACACCCGATGCCATCGTGATTGCCACGGGCTCGGAGGTGGGCATTGCCGCGGAAGCGGTTCGAACCCTGGCGGGCAAGGGCAAGCAGGTGAGGCTCGTGTCCATGCCGAGCACGAACACGTTCGACCGCCAGGATCGCGCGTACAAGGACCGGGTGCTGCCGCCGTCGGTGAGACGCCGCGTCGCGGTCGAGGCCGCCGTGCCCCAGACCTGGTGGCACTACGTCGGCTTGGACGGAGAGATCGTCGGAATCAACCACTTCGGCGCCTCGGCTCCCGCCAAGGATCTGTTCAAGGCCTACGGCTTCACCGCGGAGCACGTCGTCGAGGCCGTCGAGAAAGTTCTGGCAAAATAACCGGTCTTATCTATCTAGGACGGGGTCGCTTCGACCCCGTGGATCCGGCGCGTAAGCACCTGAAAAGAGGGAAGATGGCAATCAAAGTAGCGATCAACGGATACGGAAGAATCGGCCGCAACATTTTGCGCGCCCTCTATGAGGGCAAGCACGGAGCAGACCTCAAGATCGTTGCGATCAACGATCTGGGCGATGCCAACCACAACGCCCATCTCACGCGCTTCGACACCGTTCACGGCCGGTTCCGCGGCGAGGTCAAGGTCGAGGGCGACACCATGACGGTCAACGGCGACCGGATTCGCGTGGTCGCCCAGCGCGACCCGACCAAGCTGCCCTGGGGCGAGATGGGCGTCGACTTCGTGCTGGAGTGCACCGGACTCTTCACCAGCAAGGCGAAGGCCTCGGCCCACCTCACGTCGGGCGCGAAGAAGGTCGTCATCTCCGCTCCCGGCGGCGACGATGTCGACGCGACCATCGTTTACGGCGTCAACCATCACACCCTGAAATCCAGCCACACGGTGATATCCAACGCCTCCTGCACCACCAATTGCCTCGCGCCGCTGGTGAAGGTGCTGCACGACAAGGTGGGGATCGTCGCCGGCGTGATGAACACCGTGCACTCCTACACCAACGATCAGGTGCTGACCGACGTGTATCACTCGGATCTGCGGCGTGCGCGCTCCGCCACCATGTCGATGATCCCGACCAAGACCGGCGCCGCCGCCGCGGTCGGCTTGGTGCTGCCGGAGCTCAAGGGCAAGATCGACGGCTTCGCGGTGCGCGTGCCCACCATCAACGTGTCGCTGGTGGATCTGTCCTTCACGGCCGCGCGCAAGACCACGGTCCAGGAGATTCACGATGCGGTCAAGGCGGCTGCGTCGGGCCCGCTGAAGGGGATCATCGAGTACAGCGATGCCCCGCTGGTCTCGGTGGACTTCAATCACGATCCTGCATCGTCGACCTACGATGCGACCTTGACCAAGGTCATCGAGGGCACGCTGGTGAAGGTATGCTCCTGGTACGACAACGAATGGGGTTTCTCCAACCGCATGCTCGACACCACGCTCGCCTGGTCCAAGGCGGGCTGAGGACCGAAGGGGAGGCATCGCCGCGGAGCGGACGATGCTCGAAGGGGCGCCGGCGGACGGCCGGCGCACGATCTGGAAGGCCGTCGTGCTGCTACGGCAATGTGCATGGAAAGGTGCATCTTGGAAATCATCAAAATGACCGGGCTCGATCTCAAGGACAAGCGTGTCCTGATCCGCGAGGATCTCAACGTGCCCATCCAGGATGGAGCCGTGACGAGCGATGCCCGCATCAGAGCCGCCCTGCCCACCATCCAGGCCGCGCTCGGCCAGCGTGCCCGGGTGCTGGTGATGTCGCACCTCGGCCGCCCCGAGGAGGGCAAGTACGCGGAGGAGTTCTCGCTCGCGCCGGTTGCCAAGCGGATGGCCCAGCTCCTCGGGGTGCATGTCGCGCTCAAGAAGGACTGGCTCGAGGGCGTGACGGTGCCCCCGGGCGAGGTCGTGCTGCTCGAGAATGTGCGCTTCAACACGGGTGAGAAAAAGGACTCCGACGAGCTCGCGCGCAAGATGGCGGCGCTCTGCGACGTCTACGTCATGGACGCCTTCGGCACGGCGCACCGCGCCGAGGCCAGCACTCACGGCGTCGCGAAATACGCGCCGGTCGCCTGTGCCGGCCCGCTGCTCGTGAGCGAGCTGTCGGCGCTGGAGACGGCGCTCGAGAAGCCGGCGCGCCCGCTGCTCGCCATCGTCGCGGGCTCCAAGGTCTCGACGAAGCTCACCGTGCTCGAGACCTTGCTCGGCAAGGTCGACCAGCTCATCGTCGGCGGCGGCATTACCAACACCTTTCTCGCCGCGCTCGGCTACAAGGTGGGCAAGTCGCTGTACGAGCCGGCGATGCTCGACATATGCAAGCGTCTGATCGAGCAATCCAAGGCCCGCGGCATCGCCATTCCGATGCCGACCGACGTCGTCGTCGCGACCGAGTTCTCCGCCAAGGCCGAAGCGGACGTGAAGGCGGTCGGGGCGGTGTCCGATGACGAGATGATCCTGGACATCGGTCCGGATTCGGCCGAGGCCATGAGCGCCCTGATCGCGCGGGCCGGCACCATCCTGTGGAACGGGCCGGTGGGGGTGTTCGAGTTCGAGCAATTCGGCGAGGGCACGCGCGCCCTGGCGACCGCCATTGCTCGCAGCAATGCCTTCTCCCTGGCGGGGGGCGGAGATACGCTGGCCGCCATCGAGAAGTACGGGGTCGAGGACAGCATTTCTTACATCTCCACCGGAGGCGGCGCATTCCTCGAGTTCGTCGAGGGCAAGAAGCTGCCCGCGGTCGAGATCCTGGAGGCACGGGCCGCATGAGCACTCCCCTGCTGCGACGCACCAAAATAGTGGCGACCCTCGGGCCGTCCACCGACGACCCCGCGATCCTCGAGGAGCTGGTGCGGGCCGGGGTGGATGTCATACGCCTCAACTTCTCGCACGGCTCGCTGGCGGATCACACCCGCCGTATCGAGCTCGTGCGCCACGCCGCGCGACAAGCGGGGCGCTATGTCGGCGTGCTCGGCGATCTTCAAGGCCCCAAGATCCGCATCGACCGGTTCGCCGCGGGCAAGGTCATGCTCAAGGACGGCGCGGAATTCACGCTGGATGCGGCGCTCGCCCCGGACGCGGGCACCGAGCGCAGCGTGGGGATTGCGTACAAGAAGCTGCCCCACGACGTATTCGCCGGGGATGTTCTCCTGCTCAACGACGGCCAGATCAGCCTTCAGGTGCTGTCGATCGACGGGCCGCGGATCGCCACGCGCGTGGTGGTCGGCGGCGAGCTCGGCAACAACAAGGGCATCAACCGGCAGGGCGGGGGACTCTCCGCGGGCGCGCTCACCGACAAGGATCGCGAGGACATCCGCAACGCCGCCCAGCTTCGCGTGGACTACCTCGCGGTGTCGTTCGCGCGTGATGCCGCGGACATGGAAGAGGCGCGCAAGCTCCTGCGCGATGCCGGCGGGCACGGCCTGCTGGTCGCCAAGATCGAGCGTGCCGAGGCGATCAAGAATCTGGCCGGGGTGGTGCGCGCGAGCGACGGCGTGATGGTCGCCCGCGGGGACCTGGGCGTCGAGATGGGCTATGCCGAGCTCGCCGGCCTGCAGAAGCAGATCATCCAGGAGGCCCGGCACCAGAATCGCGTCGTGATCATGGCGACCCAGATGATGGAGTCGATGATCGTGAACTCGATTCCGACGCGGGCGGAAGTATCCGACGTGGCGAATGCCGTCATGGACGGCACCGATGCGGTGATGCTGTCGGCCGAGACCGCTTCCGGCAAGCATCCGCCCAAGGTGGTGGAGGCGATGGCGCAGATCATCGTCGGCGCCGAGAAATATCAGGGGCAGCACGTGCGTATCCGGCAGCGGACGAGCGGCTACTTCGGGCACACCGACGAGGCCATCGCCTCGGCGGTGATGTACACGGCCAACCACCTGCACGTGAAGGCCATCGTCGCGCTGACCGAGTCCGGCTCGACCTCCCTGTGGATGTCGCGCGTGCGCTCGGACATTCCGATCTACGCGTTCACGCGGCACGAGTCGACCCGCAGCCGCGTGTGCCTGTACCGCGGCGTCTATCCCGTCGCGTACGACGTCACGCATCTGGGCGAGGCTTTCTATTTCTCGATCTTCCGCGTGCTGCTCGATCACAAGCTGGTGGAGGAGGGCGACTCGATCATCCTCACCAAGGGTGAGCTGACGGGCGTCGCCGGCGGCACGAACTCCATGCAAATCCTCAAGGTTGCGCGCGGTTGAGCGGCGCCCCCAGCGAAGGGCGGGAGCGGCCCGACGAAGCCGGGGAGTTTCGCGGCACCGAGCGCTACATCGCGACCGATGAGCTGATGGCCGCGGTCAACGCGGCCATGGTGCTGTCGCGGCCGCTGCTCATCAAGGGCGAGCCCGGCACCGGCAAGACGCTGCTTGCCGCGGAGATCGCGCGCGCCCTCGACAAGCCGTTGTTCGAATGGCACATCAAGTCGACCACCAAGGCGCAGCAGGGGCTGTACGAATACGACGCGGTCTCGCGCCTGCGCGACTCACAGCTCGGGGATCCCTCGGTCAAGGACATCCGCAACTACATCGTGAAGGGGCACCTGTGGGAGGCGTTCGCGTCCGAGCGGCAGCCGGTGCTGCTGATAGACGAGATCGACAAGGCGGACATCGAGTTTCCGAACGACCTCTTGCGCGAGCTCGACCGGATGGAGTTCTACGTCTACGAGACGCACGAGACGGTACGCGCCACCCACCGTCCGGTCATGGTGATCACCAGCAACAACGAGAAGGAGCTGCCGGACGCATTCCTCCGGCGCTGTTTCTTTCATTACATCCGCTTTCCCGACGCCGACACGATGACGCAGATCATCGACGTCCACTTCCCCGGGCTGAAGCGCGGGCTGCTGCACGAGGCGCTCGCGACGTTCTTCAGGATCCGCGAGACGCCGGGTCTCAAGAAGAAGCCCACCACGTCCGAGCTCCTCGACTGGATCAAGCTGCTGGTCGCCGAGGACATTCCACCGGAGGCTCTGAGCAGCGACGACGCCAGGAAAGTGATTCCGCCGCTGTACGGGGCGCTTCTCAAGAACGAGCAGGACGTGCATCTGTTCGAGCAGCTCGTATTCCTTCACCGCCGGAATGCTCGTTAGGTTTTTCTTTCTGCTGCGCCGGGCCGGCGTACCGGTATCCATCACCGAGCTCCTGACGTTGCTCGAGGCCCTGAAGGCCGGCCTCGCCGAGTTTAGCGCGGAGCGCTTCTACCACCTCGCGCGCACCTGTCTGGTCAAGGACGAGCGCCACTACGACCGCTTCGACCGGGCATTTGCGGCGCACTTCAAGGGCGTCCAGGATCTCTTCGCGCTGCTCGAGCGCGAGCTGCCCTCGGACTGGCTCACGAAGCTCGCGCAGCGCGACTTCTCCGCGGCGGAGAAGGCCGAGATCGAGGCGCTCGGCGGCTGGGACAAGCTGATGGAGACGCTCAAGCAGCGGCTCGAGGAGCAGAAGGAGCGGCACCAGGGAGGCAACAAGTGGATCGGCACCGCGGGTACCTCGCCGTTCGGCGCCTACGGCTACAACCCCGAGGGAGTGCGCATCGGCCAGGCGGGCGGACGCAACCGCAGCGCCGTGAAGGTCTGGGATCGGCGGGAATTCGCCAATCTCGACGACCAGGTGGAGCTCGGCACCCGCAACATCAAGATCGCGCTGCGCCGCCTGCGGCGCTTTGCTCGACGCGGCGTACCCGACGAGCTGGCGCTGGCCGACACCATCGATGCGACCGCGCGCGGCGGCGGGTGGCTCGACATCAAGATGCAGCCCGAGCGGCGCAACGTCGTCAAGGTGCTGCTGCTCCTCGACGTGGGCGGCTCTATGGACGACCACGTCAAGACCTGCGAGGAGCTCTTCTCCGCGGCGCGCAGCGAGTTCAAGCATCTCGAGCACTATTACTTCCACAACTTCATCTACGAGGCGCTGTGGCGGAACAATCGCCGGCGCTACGCCGAGGTGCTGGGTACCGTCGAGCTGATGCGAACCTACGCCCCCGACTACAAGCTCATCCTGGTCGGCGACGCCACCATGAGCCCGTACGAGATCAGCCAGCCGGGCGGGAGCATCGAGCACTGGAACGAGGAAGCGGGCAGCGTGTGGCTGGGGCGACTGCTGCGGCATTATCCGAAATTCGCCTGGCTGAATCCGCAGCCCGAGACGCGCTGGCGTCACACGGCTTCGATCGAGATGACGCGCGAGCTCGTGGAGGAGAGGATGTACCCCCTCACCCTCGCCGGCCTGGACGGGGCGATCGACGCGTTGAGCTAGCGGACTAGGGGCCCCCGTTCCCTTCGCCCTCCGCTCGGGCGTCCCGTCCCGTCTGGGTCAGAGCTACGCGGGCACTGCTACCCGTAGGTGGGTCTCTAGGCCG
>DATAYZ010000045.1:0-11159 GCA_036272295.1 Steroidobacteraceae bacterium | reverse complement strand
GCGCGCGAGGTCGGCACCGAGGGCCGCCTGGGCGGCCAGGCGCAGGTCCCGGGCGTCGCGGGCACCTGGAAGGATCTCACCGACTCGGTCAATTCCATGGCCGGCAATCTCACCGCGCAGGTGCGCAACATCGCCGAGGTCTCGACCGCGATCGCGACCGGCGACCTGTCGCGCAAGATCACGGTGGACGTGCGCGGCGAGATCCTGCTGCTCAAGGAAACCTTGAACACCATGGTCGATCAGCTGCGCTCGTTCGCGGGCGAGGTGACCCGCGTCGCGCGCGAGGTGGGCACCGACGGGCGCCTCGGCGGACAGGCGGTGGTGCCGGGCGTCGCCGGCACCTGGAAGGATCTCACCGACAACGTCAACCTGCTGGCCGCGAACCTGACCACGCAGGTCCGCAACATCGCGGAAGTGACGACGGCGGTGGCGCGCGGCGACCTCTCGCGCAAGATCACGGTCGACGTGAAAGGCGAGATCCTCGAGCTCAAGAACACCATCAACACCATGGTGGACCAGCTCAATGGCTTCGCCGGCGAGGTGACCCGCGTCGCGCGCGAAGTCGGCACCGAAGGCCGTCTCGGCGGCCAGGCGCAGGTTCCGGGCGTCGCCGGCACGTGGAAGGATCTGACCGACACCGTCAACGTCATGGCGGCCAACCTCACCGAGCAGGTGCGCGGCATCGTCAAGGTGGTCACCGCCGTGGCGGACGGCGACCTCAAGCAGAATCTCACCGTCGCCTCCAAGGGCGAGGTGGCGGCGCTCGCCGAGACCATCAACAACATGACGGACACGCTCGCCACGTTCGCCGACCAGGTCACGACCGTGGCGCGCGAGGTGGGCGTCGAAGGCCGGCTCGGCGGACAGGCCAACGTGCCGGGCGCGGCGGGCACCTGGAAGGACCTCACCGGCAACGTGAACCTGCTGGCGGCGAACCTCACCACCCAGGTGCGCGCGATCGCGGAGGTCGCGACCGCGGTGACGCAGGGCGACCTCACCCGGTCCGTGCAGGTCGAGGCGCGCGGCGAAGTCGCCGAGCTCAAGGACAACATCAACACCATGATCGGCAACCTGCGGTTGACCACGGACCGCAACACCGAGCAGGACTGGCTCAAGACGAACCTCGCGCGCTTCACCAACATGCTCCAGGGCCAGCGCGATCTGACCTCGGTCGGCCGCATGATGCTGTCGGAGCTCGCACCCCTCGTGGGCGCGCAGCACGGCGTCATGTACCAGGTGGAAGGCGAAGGCGCCGAGCAGCACCTGCGCCTGCTCGCCTCGTTCGCCGACGATGCGGCCGGAGGACATCCCGACCGCCTGGCGTTCGGCGAGGGGCTGATCGGCCAGTGCGCGCTCGACGCCAAGAAGACCCTGATCGTCGACATCCCGGGCAACGTGGTGCCGATCCGCTCCGGCCTGTTCAAGGCGCCGCCCCGCAACGTGATCGTGCTGCCGGTGCTGTTCGAGGGCGAGGTGAAGGCGGTCATCGAGCTCGCTTCGCTCGGCACCTTCACGGCGCTGCAGCTCTCGTTCCTCGACCAGCTCACCATGTCCATCGGCATCGTTCTCAACTCGATCGCCGCGACCATGCAGACCGAGGGCCTGCTCAAGCAGTCCCAGCAGCTCGCGACCGAGCTGCAGACCCAGCAGCGCGAGCTGCAGCAGACCAACGAGCAGCTCGAGCAGAAGGCGCAGCAGCTCGCGGATCGCAACGTGGAGGTGGAGGCCAAGAACCAGGAGATCGAGCAGGCGCGGCGCGCGGTGGAGGAGAAGGCGACCGAGCTCGCGCTCACCTCCAAGTACAAGTCGGAGTTCCTCGCGAACATGTCGCACGAGCTGCGCACGCCCTTGAACAGCATCCTGATCCTGGGCCAGCAGCTCACCGAGAACCCGGACGGCAACCTCTCCAACAAGCAGGTCGAGTTCGCCCGCACCATCCACGCGGCGGGCACCGACCTTTTGAATCTGATCAGCGACATCCTCGATCTCTCCAAGATCGAGTCGGGCACCGTGTCGGTCGACGCCGAGGAGGTCTATTTCAGCAATCTGCTCGAGACCATCGCCCGGCCGTTCCGGCACGAGGCCGAGAACAAGCGGCTGCAATTCGAGGTCGCCATCTCGCCGGATCTCGGGCGCAGCATCATCACCGACTCGAAGCGCCTGCAGCAGGTGCTCAAGAACCTCTTGTCCAATGCCTTCAAGTTCACGGCCGAAGGCCGCGTCACGCTCAGCGTCTCGCACGCAGCCGCGGGCTGGAACGGCGATCATCCGACCCTGCGGCACGCCCCGAGCGTGGTGGCCTTCGAGGTGTCGGACACCGGCATCGGCATTCCGCCGGAAAAGCAGCGCATCATCTTCGAGGCATTCCAACAGGCCGACGCCGGCACCAGCCGCAAGTACGGCGGCACGGGCCTGGGGTTGGCGATCAGCCGCGAGCTCGCCCACCTGCTCGGCGGGGAGATCCAGCTGCGCAGCCTCCCCGGCAAGGGCAGCACGTTCACCTTGTTCCTGCCGCAGACCTATCTCGGCAGCGCCTCGGCCAAGTCCGCCCCCGCGGGCGCCGCGGATGCCGCGATGAAGTCGATGCAGCGCGCTCCGGACCGGCAGCTCGAGCAGATCCCGGACGACCGCGCCTCGCTCGAGCCGGGCGACAACATTGCGCTGATCGTCGAGGACGATGCGCACTTCGCGCGGGTCATGGTCACCGCCGCCCGCGAGCACGGATTCAAGGTGCTGGTCTGCCAGCGCGGCACGGAGGCGCTGGCGCTCGCGCGCACGCACCTGCCGACCGCGATCTCCCTCGACATCTTCCTGCCCGACATGCTCGGCTGGACGGTGTTGAGCCAGTTGAAGCAGGATCCCGCCACGCGGCACATTCCCGTGCAGATCGTCACCCTCGATGAGGACCGGCAGCACGGTCTCGCGCGCGGCGCATTCGCCTTCGTGCAGAAGCCGACCAGCCCGGAGGGGCTGGAAGGCGCGTTCGCGCGCATCAAGGACTACGCGGCGCCGCGCCGCAAGCGCCTGCTCCTGGTCGAGGACGATGTTGCCGAGCGCTCGAGCGTCGCCGAGCTCCTGAGCCACTCGGACGTCGAGATCGCATCGGCCGAGACGGGCGAGGAGGCGATGGTCGCGCTGCACGAGCAGCCGGTCGACTGCGTGGTCCTCGATCTGCGGCTGCCGGACATGTCCGGCTTCGAGGTGCTGGAGCGCATCCGCGACGATGAGGAGCTCGCCGACGTGCCGGTGGTGGTGTTCACCGGGCGCGAGCTCTCGGCCGAGGAGGATGCGCGGCTGCACACCATGGCGCGCAGCGTGGTCGTGAAGGGCGTCGAGTCCCCCGAGCGCCTGCTGGACGAGACCGCGCTTTTCCTGCATCGCGTGGTCGCGGACCTGCCGCCCGCCAAGCAGCGCATGCTCGAGCGGCTGCACAGCTCCGACGAGGATCTGCGCCAGCGCACGGTGCTCCTGGTCGATGACGACACCCGCAACATCTTCGCGCTGTCCAGCGTCCTCGAGCGGCGCGGAATGGAGGTGCTGACCGCGACCACCGGCAGCGAGGCGCTGGCCGTGCTCGGCTCGCGCTCGGACGTGGCCATCGTGCTGATGGACATCATGATGCCCGGCATGGACGGCTACGCCACCATACAGGCGATCCGCGAGCAGACCGAGCTGCGCCGTCTGCCGATCCTCGCGCTGACGGCGAAGGCGATGAAGGGCGACCGCGAGAAGTGCCTGGAGGCGGGCGCATCGGACTACATCGCCAAGCCCGTGAACATCGAGCAGCTCCTCTCGGCGCTGCGCATGTGGCTGCATCGCTAGGCGGGCCATGAACGACGGCGACAAGGTCAACATCCTGCTGGTCGACGACCAGCACGCCAAGCTCCTGAGCCACGAGGCCATTCTGGCCGAGATCGGCGAGAGCCTGCTGAAGGCCTCATCCGCGCGGCAGGCCTTCGACTTCCTGCTCAAGAACGAGATCGCGGTGATCCTGATCGACGTGTGCATGCCGGATCTCGACGGCTTCGAGCTCGCGAGCATGATCCGCGAGCATCCCCGCTTCCAATCGACCGCGATCATCTTCGTCTCGGCGATCATGATGACGCACCCGGATCAGATGCGCGGCTACGAGCTCGGCGCGGTCGACTATGTGCCCGTGCCGGTGGTGCCGGAGCTCCTGCGCGCGAAGGTCAAGGTGTTCGTCGACCTCTACCGCAAGACCCGCCAGCTCGAGCAGTTCAACGCCGAGCTCGAGCAGCGCGTCCGGGATCGGACAGCCGAGCTGCAGCGCTTCAACGAGCAGCTCGAGCTCACCATCGAGCAGCGCACGCGGGAGCGCGAGACCGCGCTCGCCCAGCTCTTCGAGGCGCAGAAGCTCGACACGGTCGGCCGCCTCACGGGCGGCGTCGCTCACGACTTCAACAACCTGCTCATGGCCGTGCTCGGGAGCCTGAGCCTGCTCGAGAAGCGCCTGCCGGCGGATCCCCGCTCGCACCGGCTGCTGCAGAACGCCCAGCAGGGCGCGCAGCGCGGCGCCGCGCTGACGCAGCGCTTACTGGCATTCTCGCGCCGGCAAGAGCTCAAGCCGGAGGCCGTCGACGTGCCCCACCTGGTGCGCGGCATGAAGGAGCTGCTGGAGCGGGCGCTCGGGCACGGCGCGCAGCTGCGCATGCAGTTTCCGGAGCGCCTGGCGCCCGCGCTGGTCGACGCCAACCAGCTCGAGCTCGCGCTCCTCAACATGGCGCTGAATGCGCGCGATGCCATGCCGAACGGCGGCACGGTGACCATCGCCGCGAGCAAGGAGCCGCGCGCGGGCGACGGCGGCACCATCGATGAGACCTCGCTGGGCTTCGTGCGCATCACCATCGCCGACGACGGCATCGGCATGGACGCGGACACCGTGGCCAAGGCCGCCGAGCCTTTTTTCACCACCAAGGGTCCCGGCAAGGGCACGGGCCTCGGTCTTTCCATGGTGCACGGCCTCGCCGCGCAGTCAGGCGGGCTACTGCAGATCCGCAGCGAGCCCAACGTCGGCACCGCGGTCGAGCTCTGGCTGCCGGTCGCGGACAGGCCGGCGGCCCGCCGCGGCAAGCTGCTGCCGGCGCAGGCGCCGCAGATCGGTCCCTGCACCGTGCTCATCGTCGACGACGATCAGCTGGTCATGACGGGGCTGTCGGCGATGATCGAGGATCTCGGCCACACGATCATCGAGGCATCGTCGGCGCAGCAGGCGCTGGCGCGTCTCGCCGAGGGCGCACGGGTCGACGTCGTCCTGACGGATCATGCGATGCCCCACATGACCGGCATGGAGCTGGCGTGCGAGATTTATGACAAATATCCGCGCCTGCCCGTGATCCTCGCGACCGGCTACGCCGAGCTGCCGCTCGAGCGTCTGCCGCCCGGCGTACAGCGGCTCGCAAAGCCCTGCGAGCAGTTCGAGATCGCCGTCGCCATCCAGACCGCGATCGCCAGCCGCCGCGCCACGGCCAAGTCGCGCACGTCCGATGCGGAAAGTCCGACGCCGCCCTAAGCGGGGGCCTACACGGGAATGGGGCCGGCTACCCTTAAGTTCGACCCTGGGCCCGGCGATCATGGAGATCGTCATCCAAGGTTGAGGGACCGTCATGAACTGGAAAACGCGAACTACTGCGCTGTTGGCACCGGTGCTGTTGATCCTGGGCACTGCTACGGCAATGGCCGCCCATCCGGGCAAGTATGCCGATACGGTCAATCTATTCCGTAATGCCGGCCAGAGCGCCGCGTTCTTCGACCGGAGCTATGCCTATGCCGTGTTTCCCACGGTCGGGGAGGGCGCGATCGGCGTCGGAGGCGCGTTCGGCAAGGGCCGCGTCTACGTGCACGGCAAGTTCGTCGGCGACACCACCATGGGGCAGGTGAGCGTGGGCTTTCAGGCCGGCGGCAAGGCCTACAGCCAGATCATCTTCTTCGAGGACAAGCGGGCTCTCGACGAATTCGAGTCGGGCACCTTCGAGTTCGCCGCGGGCGCGAGCGCGGTCGCCGTGACCGCGGGTGCGAACGCCGGCATCGCGACCGACGGCGCCGAGGCGGGTGCCAGCGCAGGGCCGAAGGATGCGCGCGCGAGGGGCCAGTACGAGAAGGGCATGGCGGTGTTCACCATCGCCAAGGGCGGCCTCATGTACAGCGCGAACATCGCCGGCCAGAAATTCTCCTATACGCCGCGAGGCGAGGGATAGCGGAGCGGGGCGAGGATAGCGAACACGCGGCGCGCGGCAACTGAACCCCGCGCGGACGCCGAAAGAACTGCTGCGGGCCGGCCGAGAGCCGGCTACCTCGAAAGCTCGGTTGGCCTCCGACCGAGCTTTTTTATGTCCGGATCCTGCCGCGCCCGCCGGGTTGCGAACTTCCCTCACATGGACCACCATCCGCCCATAACAAGAGCGGAGACCGGGGATGGCCGAGGGATTGTTCGACGGCACGGACGGCGACGACGAGCCGGGCGAGGATACGGAAGCCTCCTCTCCATCGATCTCCGATGCATTCGCGGCGGCGATCGCCGCGCGCCTGTCGACGAACGATCCGGGTGTCTCGCGCAAGACCGAGGAGTTCCTCGCCGAGCAGACGCGGCTGGTCGCCGTGCAAAGGGAGATCCTGGAGGAAGAGCATGCCTTGCGGCATTCCAAGCTCCAGGGGCAGCGGATCGGCATCTACATCCGGGTGGCGTTCCAGGTGTTCATCGCCATTGCGGCCGGCATCGTCGGCATCGGGCTGGTCATCCTGATGCGGGACGCGGTCACGTCGCGCAGCGTGATCGTGGAAGCCTTCGAGTCGCCGCCGGGCCTCGCGTCGAGCGGCGTCAGCGGCACCGTGGTCGCAAGCGGACTGCTCGACGAGCTCACGAGATTGCAGAATGCGACGCAGACATCGGCGGCGTCCAAGCGGGACCTGTCGAGCGCCTGGGCGCATGAGGTCAAGGTGTCGGTCCCGGACGCGGGCTTGTCCCTCGGCGAGATCTCGCATCTGCTCAAGGCTCGGTTTGGCAACGACATTCACATCGGGGGCGATCTCGTCGCGACGCCCGCCGGCACGCTCGCGCTCACCGTGCGCGGCGATGGCGTGCAAGCCAGGACTTTCACGGGACCGGCGGCGGGGCTCGACGGCCTCATCGTCACCGCGGCTCAATACGTCTACGCCGAATCGCAGCCGGTTCTCTGGGCCATTTACCTCGAGGGCGCGGGCAGAGATGCGGACGAGCTCGAATTCATCAAATCGATCTATGCCGGCGCCAAGGCCGAGGACCGGCCCTATCTGCTGAATTCCTGGGCCAACGTCAATTCCAATCTGGGCGGTCCGATACTCGAGTCGCTTCGCCTGTACAGGGCGGCTATCAAGCTCAAGCCGGATTATTGGGCGGCACGCAGCAACGTCATCAACCTCTTGAGCGGCATGGGGGATGAGGAGGGCGCCTGGCGGGCCGGCAACGAGCTGGCAGCCTCGGCCGGCGGAAGGCGGGGCGCCGTCAACGAGTCCTACTTCGCCCCATGGGATGCATTGACCTGGAACCTCTCGGCGCTCCGGGACGCCCAGGCCGCCGACGCGGATGCATCGGGTGGAATCGGCACCACCGACTTCTCGGTGGGCGCCTACATCGCGCAGGTGGACGTCTTGCTGCACGACATCAATGCCGCCGAGCTGATGTTTCAGACGGTCAAGACCGACGACCGGGATCCGAGCATCGCCGCGGGACTGCACTTCGCGCGGGGCCTCCTGGGTCTGGAAATCCATGACCCGGCGCGCGCCGTTGCCGAGATGGAGACTTTTGGGTCCGCCTTGTCGAATCCGAAGATTGCCAGCGGCTATCCGTTGGCGCGATGCTGGATCGCGCGGGCGGAGGAATATGCAGGCCACCCGGACAAGGCGGACCAGTACCTCAAGGATGACGGAACGTTCGTGGAATGCCATCGCTTTCGCGGCGACATCCTGGCTGGCCGCGGCGATTGGGACGGTGCGCGCAAGGCCTACGCCGACGCGGTGGCCCTCGCGCCTGATCTGCCCGCGGGCTACTACTCGTGGGGCGTCGCGCTGGCCGGCCGCGGCGACCTCGCGGGGGCCGCGTCCCGGCTTAAGGACGCGCACGTCAGGGGTCCGCACTGGGCCGATCCGCTGAAGGCGTGGGGCGACGTGCTCGCAAGGCAGGGCAAAGCCAAGGAAGCGCTGCAGAAATACGCTGAGGCGATCCGCTTTGCTCCCGAATGGAAGGAGCTCAAGGCGGCGCGCGCTGCGCTTGCCGCCCGCAAGACCTGATCACCGTCGAGCCGCCGCCCGCCTCAGGTCTCGAGCAGCTTGTCGAGTGTGATCGGCAGATCGCGTACGCGGACGCCGATGGCGTGATACACCGCATTGGCGAGCGCCGCGGCGACGCCCGTGATGCCGATCTCGCCTATGCCGCGGGCGCCGAGCGGATTGAAATGCACGTCGTCCTCGGGGACCACGTCCACGTCGATCTCGCCGATGTCGGCGTTGGTCGGGACATGATAGTCGGCGAGGTTCGCGTTCACGATCCGCCCGTCCCGGCGGTCGAGCACCGACTCCTCCATCAGCGCCATGCCGAGGCCCCACACCACGCCGCCCATGAGCTGGCTGCGCCCGGTCTTGAGATTGATCAAGCGTCCGACGCTGTACCGTGCCACGACGCGGGGCACGGAGATCACGCCGAGCTGCGCATCGACATGGGCCTCGACGAATACGGCGCCGAACGAGTGCATGGAATACTGCTTCTTCTCCGCGCCCGGCTCGGCCTTTGCGGTCGCGACCACGTCGGCGCCGGCGCGGGCGCCCAGGGCCGAGAGCGGCTCGCGCGCGCCGCCCGAATGCAGCCCGATCCGGCCGTTCTCGATCAGGATGTCCGCGGGGCTCGCACCGCGCACCGGCGAGGCGGGGTCGGCGATCGCGAGGTGGATGAGCTTGTCGCGCAGCGCCGCGCAGGCCGCTTGCACCACGGGGCCGACGCTCGCCAGGCTCTGCGAGCCGCCGGAGACCGGCGCCTCCGGCATTGTGCTGTCCCCGAGCTCGAACGTGATGAGTCCGACGGGGAAGCCGAGCGTGTCGGCCGCGATCTGGGTCATGACGGTATAGGTGCCGGTGCCGAGATCCTGCGTTCCCGACTGGACGATGACGCGGCCCTCGGTGGTCATGCGCGCGCTGGCGTTCGCGGCGGAGCGGTTCGCCGGATACGTGGCGCCGGCAACCCCGAGGCCGATCGCGGTCGACCCTTGGATCATGGCGCGCGGCCTCGGGTTGCGCCGCGACCAGCCGAACGCAGCGGCGCCGGTCTCGAAGCATTGGCGCAGCGATCGCGATGACCATGGCAGCCGCTTCTCGGGGTCGACGGCGGGCTCGTTGCGCAGCCTGAGCTCGATCGGGTCCATCCCGAGCCGATAGCCCAGCTCGTCGATCGCCGACTCCAGGGCGAAGGTCCCGGTCGCGTGGCCGGGCGCGCGCTGAAAGGTCGGCGTGCCGACGTTGAGAGACACCAGCCGATGGCGGGTCTCGAGATAGGGCGAGTCGTACATGATGCGCGTCTGCAGCGCCGCAGGCTCGGTGAAGTCCTCTATCATCGAGGTGTGCGAGACGACGTCGTGGCGCGTCGCGACAAACTTTCCGTCGCGCTGCGCCCCGATCTCGAGCGCCTGCACGGTGAGCGGGCGGCCGCCGACCGGGCCGAACATCTGCGACCGGTCGAGCACGAGTTTCACCGGCCGCCCGAGGCGCCGCGACGCCATCGCCGCGAGCGCCACGTGCGACCACGTCGATCCCTTGCAGCCGAACCCGCCGCCCACGAAGGGGCAGATGACGCGGATGCGGTCCCGCGGTATGCCCAGCGTCTTGGCGAGCGTCGTGTGCACGCCGCTGATGTACTGCGTCGTGTCGTAGACAATGAGCTGGTCGCCGTGCCAGTGCGCGAGCGTCGCGTGCGGCTCCATGGGGTTGTGGTGCTCCATCGGCGTCGTATAGGTTTCCGCGACGCTCGCATCGAGCCGGGCCCCGGGTGCGCCGCGCTGCGAGTCCGCATTCTGGCCGTTCACCTTGCCGGGCGAGCGGGCATTCGCGCGGCCGCCCTCGAAGTCGAGCTGCGCCGTCTGCTCCTCGTAGCGGCTCCTGACCGCGGCGGCCGCGGCCACCGCCTGCTCGAGCGTTTCGGCCACCACGAGCGCGATCGGCTCGCGGTTGTAGTGAACCTCGTCGTTCTGCAGCAGCGAAAGCACCCGGCCCGCGGGCGGATTGACGCCGGCGCGGCCCTCCTCGGGCAGGCGCGGTGCGTTCGTGTGCGTCATGACCAGCCGCACGCCCGGCATGCGCGCCGCCACCGCGGTGTCGATGCGCTCGATGTGCCCCTTGGGGACCGTGCTCAGCACCATCACCGCGTGCGCCTGTCCCGGCAGGTTGAAATCACCGGTGTAGGTAGCCCGGCCCTTGACCTTGGCCGGCCCGTCGATCCGGTCGATGGGTGCTCCGATCAGGCTCATGTGGATGCGAGGGTCAACGCGCGCACGACGGCGCGCTTCCCGAGCGGCACCTTGAACTCGTTGCCGCGGCGGGGTGCCGCTCCGCGCAGCGCCTCCTCAGCCACCGCCTGGAAGAGCTCGCGGGAAGGCCGCTGACCCCGCATCAGCCCGGCGGCGGGCGCGACCGGCCACGGCTTGTGCGCGACGCCCCCCAGCACGACGCGGCCGTCGCGGATCACGCCGTCCTCGATCTCGAGCGCCGCCGCCACCGCAACGAGGGCGAAGGCGAAGCTCGCGCGGTCCCGGACCTTCAGGTAGACCGAGTGCTTCTGCCAGCGATTGGCGGGAATGTCGATCGCGGTGATCATCTCCCCGGGCGCCAGATCGCTGTCGAGTTGCGGCGTGTCGCCGGGCAGGCGCTGGAACTCCGCGAGCGGCAGCCGCCGCGAGCCGTGCGCGCTCCTCAGCTGGACCAGCGCATCCAGCGCCACCAGCGCCACGCTCATGTCGGAGGGATTGACCGCGATGCAGGCGTCGCTCGCGCCGAGGATGGCGTGATTGCGCGCGAATCCTCCGAGAGCCGCGCATCCGGATCCGGGCCGGCGCTTGTTGCAGGCATCATAGGCGGTGTCGAAGAAGTAGGGACAGCGCGTGCGCTGCAGGAGGTTGCCGCCG
>DATAYZ010000044.1:0-8379 GCA_036272295.1 Steroidobacteraceae bacterium | reverse complement strand
CACCTTCGCCGGCGCCGATCGCGCCATACGCCTGCACACCCGGCGCGGCCGCATGGACATCTGGTACCGCGAGCACCGGGATGGCGTGCTCGGCCTGGCGGTGACCGCGCTCGTCGCGATGCTCACCGCGCTGATCACGGTCGCGCTGGTCAAGTAACTTCAATTGTCTAGACAAATGGGCGCTGCCGTGCTCAGATTAGGCATGGCGGCAGATCTCAGCTTGGCTGCCGGGGCGGCACCCGGCCACGCGGCGGCACCGGGTCACGCGGCGGAATTGGGCCACGCGGCGGCACCGGGTCACGCGGCGGAATTGGGCCACGCGGCGGCACCGGGTCACGCGGCGGCACCGGGTCACGCGGCGGCATTGGGCCACGCGGCGGCACCGAGCGACGCGTTGGCACCCGATTACGCGGTGGCACCCGAGGCCGTGCAGGCGTTCCAGCGCGACGGGGCGGTGTGTCTGCGCGGGCTCTTCTGCGCGGGCGAGCTCGAAGCGGTCGCCGCCGGAGTCGAGCGCAACCTGCGCGAGCCGAGCGCCAACGCCAAGGTGGCGAGCAGGCCGGACGACCCCGGATTCTTCTTCCAGGACTACTGCAACTGGCAGCGCATCCCGGAGTATCGCGAGCTCATCTTCCGTTCGGCGGCCGCGGCCGCGGCGGCGCAGCTCATGAGCGCAGCCACGGTGCGCCTGTATCACGATCATCTGCTGGTCAAGGAGCCGGGCACGCGGCAGCGCACGCCCTGGCATCAGGACCAGCCGTACTACAACATCGAGGGACGCATGAGCGTCAGCATGTGGCTCCCGATCGATCCCGTGCCGCGCGAGTCGTCGCTCGAGTTCATCGCGGGCTCGCACCTCGGCCCGTGGCGGATGCCGCGCGCCTTTCTCGACAACGAGGCGCGCTGGTTCCCCGAAGGCAGCCTCGCCCCGTTGCCGGACATCGAGTCGAACCGCCCGGCGTATCCCATCATCGGCTGGGCAATCGAGCCGGGCGACGCCGTGTTCTTTCACATGCTGGCGCTGCACGGCGCGGCCGGGGTGAGCGGCGTCGGCCGGCGCCGCGTGCTGTCCGTGCGGTTCATGGGTGAGGACGTGCGTCACGCGCCGCGCCGCTGGAAGACCTCGCCGCACTTCCCCGGGCTCGCCGAGGAGCTCCCCGCCGGCGCCGAGATGGCGCACCCGCTGTTTCCGGTGGTCTGGGCTCGAGGCGAGGCTACCTCGAGGGCTTGAAGCGCTCCGTGAGATCGTAGGCGTCGCCGCGGAAGATGGTGCGGACGCGGGTGATCTGCTCATCTCCCCGCCACGTGCGCCGCTCGACCGCGAGGCACGCGGTGTGCGGCTCGATGCCGAGGAGGGCGGCGTCCTCCGCGCTCACGTTGACCGCGCTGATGCGGTGCTCGCCCTCGGTCCACGACTGCTTGAGCGTCGGATGCTCGAGCAGCCAGGAGCCCGGCGGCTCGGTGTGAAAGTCCGCGCCTTCCGCCTCCGGCACCACGGCCAGGCTGATCAGGCGGTCCTCGAGAGCGAAAGGCCGCTGATTCACCAGATGCAGCCCCCGCAGGGCCAGGAGCGCACCGCCCCGGCCGAGGTCGGTCTCCTCGGGACGTCCCGCGGCGGGGCGACGCCTGCGCCGGCTCAGCAGGCGAAAGGCGTATTGGCGGCCCTGGCCCGCGATCTGCGCCGGGATGTCCGGGATCTCGACCACCGCCGAGTGAATGCGCGGCTGGGCGACGAACGATCCGAGACGGCGGCGCCGGTCGATCAATCCGGCATCGGCGAGCGCGGTCATGGCCTTGTTGACCGTGGCCCGGGCACATCCGTACTGGCGCATCAACGCGTGCTCCACCGGAATCTTGAATCCCGGCGGCCACTGTCCGCCGCGGATCTTGTTCTCGACGTCCGCGTGAATCCTGCGGTACATCGTCTGCGGTCGGGCTCGTCTGGACATGGGCGCTCGGTTGGGGAAGCATAGGATGCAGACGATGGCGACAACACTCAAGGTCGGCGGTGACACGCTGCGGCACGTGGTGCTGGCATCGTCGCTCGGCGCCCTGTTCGAGTTCTACGACTTCTACCTGTACGGCTCGCTCGCGGCGGTCATCGCCAAGCGCTTCTTCTCCGGTCTCAACGAGACCACCGCCTTCATCCTCACCCTGCTGGCCTTCGCGTCGGGATTTCTCGTGCGACCGTTCGGCTCGCTGGTGTTCGGCCGGCTCGGCGACCGGGTCGGCCGCAAACAGACCTTCCTCGTCACGTTGCTGCTGATGGGCGGCTCGACGTTCTTCGTCGGCTGCCTGCCCACGTATGATGCGGTGGGGGCCGCCGCTCCGATCGCCCTGGTGGCCTTGCGCATGCTGCAGGGGCTCGCGATCGGCGGCGAGTACGGGGGTGCCGCCACTTACGTCGCCGAGCACGTGCCGCCCGAGCGCCGCGCGTACGCCACGAGCTGGATTCAGATGACCGGCTCGCTGGGTCTCATGCTCTCGCTGGTGGTGATCCTGGCATGCCGCCGTGCCGCCGGACCGGACTTCGACCTCTGGGGCTGGAGGATTCCGTTCCTGCTGTCCGCGGTCCTCCTCGCGGTCTCGGTGTACATCCGCCTGAAGCTGCGCGAGTCCCCGGTGTTCGAGGAGCTCAAGCGTGCCGGCCAGGTTTCCCGGGCGCCGCTGCGCGAGGCGTTCGCGACCTGGGCGAATCTCAAGGTGGTGCTGCTGGCGCTGTTCGGCGTCACGATCGGCCAGGCGATGGTGATCTACACCAGCGAGATCTACGCGCTGTACTTCATCAGCATCAGCCTGAAGATCGATGCCGTGACCGCGAATACCCTGCTCGCGGTCACGCTCGCGCTCGGTACGCCCTTTTCGCTGCTGGCGGGGTCGCTCGCGGATCGCATCGGCCGCAAGCCCGTGGTGCTGACCGGCTGCCTGGTCGCCGCGCTCACGTTCCTGCCGATCTTTCACGGCCTCGCGCATTTCGGCAATCCGGCGCTGGAGAGCGCGGTGCGGCATGCGCCCATCGTCGTGCGCGCCGATCCCGCCCGCTGCCACCTGCAGTTCGATCCCATCGGCAAGACCCGCTTCAGGACCTCGTGCGACGTGGCCAAGACCTTTCTCGCGAAGGCCGGCGTGCCCTATGCCAATCAACCCGCTCCGGCGGGCAGCGTCGCGCAGGTCGCCGTCGGCGACGCGGTCGGCGCCTCGTTCGAGGGCGAGTCGATGAGCGCCGCGGAGTTCGCCGCCGCGCGCGCCGGCTTCAACCGCCATCTCGACCGGCTGCTGACCGACGCCGGCTACCCGGCCGCGTCGGATCCCCGCGCGATCAACGTGCCGGGCATGCTGATTCTCCTGACGGTGCTGATCCTCTACGTGTCGGTGGTGTACGGCCCGCTCGCCGCATGGCTCGTGGAGATGTTTCCGCCGCGCATCCGCTACAGCGCCATTTCGCTGCCGTATCACCTCGGGTTCGGCTGGTTCGGCGGCTTCCTGCCCGCCATCGCCTTTGCGATCGTGGCTCACAGCGGCGACATCTATGGCGGACTCTGGTATCCGATCGTCGCCTCGCTGGTGAGCGTTGCGATCGGGATCGCGTTCGTGCCGGAAACGCTGCGCAAGCACGGAGAAGGGCCATGACCGATGAGGCTCTGCGAGCGTTCGCGGTCTGCGCGCCCACGGAGCTCGGCGAGGTGGTCGATCTCGTCAACGGAGCCTATCGCGGGTCCGAAGGGAAGGCGGGCTGGACGCACGAGCAAGGCTTCCTCGACGGGCAGCGCGTCACCGTCGAGCTGCTGCAGCAGGACCTGGCCGAGGCGCCGTCGGCGAGCATCCTGCTCCTCCGTGAGGGAACGCGGCTGCTCGCCTGCGTGCGCACCGAGATGACGACGGCTTCGAGCGGCGCGCCCGCGTGCTACATCGGCATGCTCGCCGTGCAGCCGGCGCTGCAGGACGGAGGTGTCGGCCGCAGGGTGCTCGACCACGCCGAGGCCGAGGGCCGCAGGCGCGGCGCGGTGGTCGCGCGCCTCACGGTGGTCTCGATCCGCGCCAGCCTGATCGCGTGGTACGAGCGCCGCGGCTATCGCCGCACCGGCGAGACCGAGGCGTTCCCCTACGAGGACCGGCGCTTCGGGACGCCGCTGCGGGACGACCTCGAGTTCGTGGTGCTGGAGAAGGCCCTGTGATGCACGCTGCGGTCACGCGGGCGCAGGCGCGGCTGCACGCGCGGGCTGCACGCCCGGCTGTGGCGCCGTCGGGCGCGCGAGCTTGCGCGCCTGCGAATCGCGCACCAGGTGCAGCGTCTTGTTGAAGATCTTGACGGCCGAGTCGGGGCGTCCGATGTAGACGATTCCCGTGCCCTTCAGGTCCTTCTCGATGACGTCGACCACGTGCGCGTGCGAATCCTCGTCGAGCGACTCGATCGCCTCGTCGATCAGGATCCAGGGCGGCGCGTGCAGGACGATGCGCGCGAATGCGAGGGTCTGCTGCTCGTCCTCGTTGAGCTCGTGGTCCCAGCGCTTGGAGACGTTCAGCATCGCGGCCATGCGCTCGAGGCCCACCTTCTTCAGCGCCTGCTGATAAGCGCCATCCTCGAACTTGCCGACGGCGGAGGGATAAGCGAGCACCTCCCGCAGCGTGCCGGGGGGCAGGTATGGCGTGCGCGGCATGTACGCGACCTCCTCGCCCTTGGGGTGCGTCACGCGGCCCTCGCCCCAGGGCCAGAGGCCGGCGAGGGTGCGGAACAACAGGGTCTTGCCCGTACCCGACTCGCCGACCACGAGCACGCGGTCGCCGGTGTGGATCTCGACCTTCTTTTCCTCCAGCCGGGTGCAGCCGGCCGGCGAGATGATCTCCAGATCCTCGATGCGGACCTCGCCGGGCTTGCCCTCAACGAACGAGATGCGCTTCTCATTGCCGTGCAGCTCGTCGGCCTCGATGATGGCGCGGCGAAACACCGCCACGCGCAGGAGCGTGGCGCGCCAATCCGCGATGGTGGAGAAGTTGTCGACGAACCAGCGCAGCGACGATTGCACCTGGGTGAACGCTCCCGCCGCCAGCATCAAGCCGCCGAAGGAGAGCACGCCGCCGAAGTAGAGCGGCGCGGCGACCAGGATGGGCGCGACCAGCGTGAACCAGCCGTATCCCGCGGTGATCCAGGTCAGATTCGTGAGTCCGGTGACCAGGCGCCGGGTGGCTTGCAGCACGGCGCCGAGATCCAGCTCGATGCGGCGCGTCTCGTCCGCCTCGCCGCCGCTCAAGGCGATGGCGTCGATGTGCTCGTTGACCCGCACCAGGCTGTAGCGCAGATCCGCCTCGCGACCGTACCGGATGGCGTTGCGCTCGATGAGGCTGCGTCCCACCCAGTAGCTGAGCAGCGAGGCGGATCCCGCGTACAACACGGCGGCCCAGACCATGTAGCCCGGAATGGTGAAGCTGTGCGCCCCCGCATGGAACAGGAAGTTGCTCGACAGATCCCACAACACCTTCACGAACGAGATCAGCAGGATCGAGGACTGGAACAGACCGATGCCGAGATCGGCGGAAAGCTCGGTCAGGTGGCGCGAATCCTCGTGCATGCGCTGATCGGGGTTCACGCCGATGGCGCCGGCATTCGCCAGCCGGAACGCACGGCCGGGCTGCATCCAGTGCTCCACGAGATCCTGCACGAGGCCCTGGCGAAGCTTCCATTTCAAGGTCTCGGTCAGCCAGCGCTGTCCGACGTTCAGCGCGAGAAGGCAACCCGCGATCACGCCGAAGACCCCGAGCTGCTCCACGAAATGCTCGAGATCGTGGTGGGACAGGGCGTCGTAGAAGGGCTGATTCCACGCATTGAGCCGGATCTGCCCATAGGCGGTCACCGCCACCACCGCGCAGACGGCGACGGCGAGCGCCAGCAGCGCGTTGCGCACCGGCGATGTCCAAAGCGCCCGCGCCATCATGTCGAGTTGCGACATGAGGCCGGAATTGGCAAGCTCGTCGGGCTTCGGTGCGGGCTTCGGTTCGTTCATGGCGGTGGCGTTCATGCATGCCTCTCGAGGCGCTTGTGTCGCACCATTATCAACCAATGCTCGGTGGCAATGCGCGGGGAGCGGGATTTTGGGCCGAATCGACACTTTGATCGGAAAAATGACGCTGGCCGAGAAGCTCGGGCAGCTCACCATGGTGGCCTCGAGCTATGCCGTCACGGGCCCCGTGGTGGTCGGCGATTCCACCGACGCGATCAAGGCGGGGACCATCGGCAATCTGCTCAACATGGTCGGGGCCGACCACGTGCGCGAGGTGCAGAAGCTGGCCGTGGAGCAGTCGCGCCTCAAGATTCCGCTGCTGATCGGCTTCGACGTGATCCACGGCCATCGCACCTTGTTCCCGGTCCCGCTCGGCGAGGCGGCGCTGTTCGATCCAGGCACCTGGGAGATGACCGCGCGCGAGGCGGCCAAGGAGGCGGCGGCCGACGGAATCGCGATGACCTTCGCGCCCATGCTCGACGTCGCACGCGATCCGCGCTGGGGCCGGGGCGTCGAGGGCCCCGGTGAAGACCCGTTCGTCGGCATCCGAATCGCACAGGCCAAGGTCCGGGGGTTCCAGGGCGCCGACCTCGCGGCGCCGGACGCGCTGGCGGCCTGTGCGAAGCACTACTGCGCGTACGGGGCCGTGCTGGCGGGGCGCGATTACGCGTCCGCCGACGTGTCCGAGCGCACCGTGCACGAGGTGTACATGCCGCCGTTCGAGTCCGCGGTCGCCTCCGGGGTCGTGGCGGTGATGCCGGCCTTCTCCGATCTCGCCGGCATTCCGATGACCGCCAACAAGGCGCTGCTCAAGGGCTGGCTGCGCGAGCGGCTCGGATTCAAAGGCGTCATCGTCACCGACTATCACGCCATCGCCGAGCTCATCAATCACGGCATCGCCGGCGACCTCACCGAGGCGGCGGTGCTCGCTCTCAAGGCCGGGGTGGACATCGACATGATGTCCGATGCCTATCGCAAGGGGCTGCCGGCCGCCCTCGACCGCAAGCTCGTGACCATGGACGAGATCGATGCGTCCGTGCGCCGCGTGCTCGAGCTCAAGGAGCGCCTCGGCCTGTTCGACGATCCCTTCCGGCGCGGCACATCTCCGGAGCCGCGTGCGGCGGCCGCCCGCCGGCGGCAGCTGGCGCGATCGGTCGCGGGACGCGCGCTCGTGCTCCTGAAGAACGAAGGCGACCTTTTGCCGCTGGCGGCGCGCACGCGCCGGCTGGCGGTGATCGGCCCGCTCGGCGATGCGCCGTCGGAGATGCGCGGCCCGTGGGCGGCGGCGGGCGACCCGGAGGCCTGCGTGAGCGTGCTCGCCGGCCTGCGCGCCGCGCTGGGGTCGGCGGAGATCAGCCACGCAGCGGGCGCGGACATCGAGTCGGAGGACGTGTCCAGGATCGGCGAGGCGGTCGATGCATGCGCCGGCGCAGAGGTCATCGTGCTCTGCGTGGGGGAGGCGGCGCGCATGAGCGGTGAGGCCTCGTGCCGCGCGCACCTGGGCTTGCCCGGCAGGCAGCGCGGGCTGGCCGAGGCGGTGCTCGATCGCGCCGCGACCACGGGCACGCCGGTGATCGTGGTGCTGTTCTCGGGACGGCCGCTGGTCATCACCTGGCTCGCCGAGAAGGCGCGCGCGGTGCTTGCGGCTTTCTTTCCCGGAACCGAGGCGGGCAATGCCATCGCCGACGTGATCACCGGGCGCGTCTCGCCCGGCGGTCGCACGCCCGTGACCTGGCCGCGCGCGCAAGGGCAGATTCCGATCTTCTTCGGCGAGCGTCCGAGCAGCCGCCCGGCCGATCCGACTGATTACTACACATCGAAGTATCTCGACGTGTCGAATGCTCCGCTCTATCCGTTCGGCCACGGTTTGAGCTTCGGGCGCTTCGTCTATTCGAATCTGCGCGTGAGCCCCGCGGTGGTCGAGGACATCGACACCCTGCGCATCCAGGTCGACGTGCGCAACGAGGGTGCGCGCGCGGCCGAGGAGACGGCGTTCCTGTTCATCCACGACAAGGTGGCGAGCGTGGCGCGGCCGCTGCTCGAGCTCAAGGGATTCGAGCGCGTCGCACTCGAGCCCGGCGCATCGGCCACGGTCAAGCTGAGCTTGCGTGCGAACGACTTCAAGTTCCTCGGTATCGACCTGCAGCCGGTCTACGAGCCGGGCGAGGTGGAGATTCTGGTCGGCCCCTGCGCCGACCGTGCGCGCCTCCTGATCGAGACGGTGCGGCTCGCCTGGTCGCGGCCGTGCTAGGAGCGTGGGCGGTAGGACGGAGGTCCCGTTTCCCTTCGACCTCCGCTCGGGCGTACCGCCCCGTCCGGGTCAGAGCTACGCGGGCACTGCTACCCGTAATATGTTCCGACGTCCACCTTGGGGCCGCCTGAT
>DATAYZ010000043.1:0-10417 GCA_036272295.1 Steroidobacteraceae bacterium | reverse complement strand
CGAGCATCTGCGCGCCATCGCGATCTTGCTCGTGCTGTGCCACCACTTCACGTGGGTTCAACCCTTCCTTCCGACGATCCTTTGGGATGCGTGGAGCGGGGTGGACCTGTTCTTCGCGATCTCGGGTTACGTGATCACGTTGTCATTCTCCCGGACCTTCGCACCGGCGCGCGATGGCGCAAGCCTCGCCGAGAGGGTCGCGCTGAACCGGTCCGCGATCCGGGCGTTCTTCCGTAGGCGCTTCTGGCGCATCATGCCGCCGCTGGCGGCCACTTTCGTCCTCGCCGCGGTGTTCACCGCCATCCTCGGGATCACCCGGTGGAAAGATCTGCTCGTTGAAGCGCTGGCCGCTTTCTCCATGACGTACAACTACGTGGTCTATGGCGGAGGCCCCTTCCTGCTCGACGTGCTGTGGAGCCTCGCGCTCGAGATGCAGTTCTATCTGCTGCTGCCTTTTTTTGTGCTGGCGTTTCCGACCGACCGCAAGCTGCTGTGGGCTGCCGTCTCCGTGTTCCTGATAGTCGGCGTCATCGTGCGGCCGCTGCACGTGCTGGCCTTCACGAGCACCCCGCAAGATTGGCTGAAGGTGAGATTCGCGACCCATTGCAGGCTCGACTCGCTGGCGGCCGGCGTAGCGGTATTCGCCTTGAGCCGCCACGCACGCGTGCTCCGTTTCCTTCGGACGCTGACGCCCTTCACCATTCGCGGGCTGGCGTTCTTCTTCCTCGGCATCCTGCTGCTCATTCCCGCGGGAACCGGCGTCGAGTTTTCCCATGTGGCAGGATTCAGCTTCCTGGCACTGGCGGCCGCCGGGCTCGTCTTGTTGTCGGCCGCGGGCAATCTCACCATCGTGCCGTTCACCGCGGTGAGGGACGTGCTGGACTACATCGGCCGACGCTCCTTCAGCCTGTATCTCGTCCATCGCCTGGCTGCCGCGGCCTTTCGTACCGCCTTCCCGACCGTGGCTTCGAGGGTGAACGTGATGGGCGGACTGGGCCTCGAGATGCGCATCCTCGAGAGCGCAGGAACGCTCGCACTGACCTGGGCGCTCGCCGAATTGATGTATCGCTACGTCGAAAGGCCCGGCATCGAGGTGGGCCGGTATTACGGCGCACGGGCTCTTTCCGTCATGCCCCGCCCGCTGACGACCGCACCGGCCCGGTAGGCGTCGGGATCATCCGGGCCGCCTCAACAGCCCGCGGCGGGAAAGGCGATCGAGCGTTTGCGGGATCGTCACGACGTGGAGATCCGCGTACATTGCGTGCGATTGCCATGACCACGCCGGATACGTTCGAGACCACCACCGATGGGAGGCGCTTGCGGCTCGGACGATGTGCGTTCGTGCTTCGGGGATTCGCGCTGTCCTGCGCCGACGAGCTGCGACTTGGCATCGCGGATATCGAGACGCGTTCGCCGTTCCGCAGCATGGTGACTCCGGGTGGATATTCGATGTCCGCCGCATCGACCAACTGCGGCACGCTGGGATGGACTTCCGACCGGCGCGGCTACCGCTATACACGCGTCGATCCGGTCCGGGGAACGCCCTGGCCCGGGATGCCCGGGGCGTTCGCGCAACTCGCGCGCCGCGCGGCAGAGATGGCGGGCTTCAAGGATTTCGTCCCCGATGCCTGCCTGATCAATCGCTACCTCCCGGGAACCCGATTGTCCCTGCACCAAGATCGGGATGAGCGCGATTTCGATGCGCCGATCGTCTCGGTGTCGCTGGGGATGCCGGCGACCTTTCTGTTCGGCGGTCACGCGCGCTCGGACCGGGCGGCGAAGATTCCGCTCTGTCACGGAGATGTCGCGGTCTGGGGCGGCCCGGATCGACTGCGCTATCACGGGGTGGCGGCGCTCCGGGACGAGCCGCATCCGCTGATGGGAAGCCGGCGCATCAACCTGACCTTTCGCAAGGCGGGGTGACAGCCGCGGCAAGGTTCGCAAGGCCGCAAGAATCGGAGTTCTCCCGGCAGCCCGGCCGAATAGCATGGCGGGGTCGGGGCGAATCATGCCCCGACACGGCAAAGCGAGGAGATCCGCCATGCAATTGCTTCTGAGCCACCTGGACTCGCCGCTGGGCGAGCTGCTGCTCGTCACCGACGCCGAACGATGCGTGCGCGCGCTGGACTTTGCCGATCACGCGAGCCGCATGCACCGGGGTCTGCGTGAGCACCACGGCGGCGCCGAGCTGACCGCGGCACGCTCGCCCGCGGGCATCGCCGCGGCGCTCGCCCGCTATTTCGCCGGCGAGCTTCACGCTCTCGATGATCTGCCGACCCTGGCGGCCGGCTCCGCTCTGCAGCGCCGGGTCTGGGCGGCGCTGCAGTCCATTCCATCCGGAAGGACCACGAGCTATGGCAAGCTCGCCCGGGAGCTGGGATTCGAAGATCCGCGCGCGGCCATCGAGATCGGTGCGGCCATCGGCGCGAATCCCATCGCGATCGTGATACCTTGCCATCGCGTCATCGCCAGCGACGGCGGCCTCAAGGGCTACGCGGGGGGCGTGCATCGGAAGCGCTGGCTGCTCGAGCACGAGAAGGCGATCGCGCCCGCGCCCGCCGCGCCCCGGACGGGCACGCTGCCCGGATTCTAGGCCGTGTCTCGGGCCGGCGGCCTGGTCTTTACGCTGATGGGACCGGACGGAAGATCGTATCCAAGCCGCGTGCCGGGTGCCTTGGGCGGCCATCGGGCCCGCAAGATCTATGGCCGCCTCGACTGCCGCGCGGCTCTCTCGGCCATCGCCCGCGGCGGCTACGTGAAGGGCCGCGTGTTCTTTCTCGATGAGACCGCCGCCGTCGGCGCCGGCTACCGTCCGTGCGCCGTCTGCCTGCCGAAAAGCTACGCAGACTGGAAGCGCCGGAGGTGCCGGGCGCCCGTCACAGCGCTCGTAAATCCGCGCTGATCCGCTCGAACACCTCGTCCCACCGGCCCGGCGAGGGCTGCCGGTAGAGTTTCATGGTCGGATACCAGGGACTGTCGAGCCGCCCGCGCATCCAGCGCCAGTCCGGCGGCTCGGGCAGCAACACCCAGGTCGGGAGCCCGAGCGCTCCGGCGAGATGCGCGACGCTGGTGTCGACGGTGACGATGAGGTCCATACATTCGCAGAGCGCCGCCGTGCTCGCGAAGTCCCGCCCCGCCTCGTCGAAGCGGAAAATGGCTTCGCTGGCGTCGAGCGTTGCGGCGTCCGCCTCGCGCACCTCGGTCTGCAGGCAAAAATAATGGAGCTCGGCGGGCAGGTGCGCGACCCAGTCGGCGAGCGCGATGCTGCGGCGTCGATCGATCGGATTGTTCGGGTTGCCGCTCCAGCACAAGCCGATGCGCGGGCGGGTGCGCTCGCCGAGCGTCCTGCGCCAGTGCGCCGCCCACGCAGGGTCCGTGTGCAGGTACTTGTGGGGTGCGGGGATGGACTCGACGGTGGTGCTGAGCGCGAGCGGCAAGCTCATCATGGGGCAGTGCAGGTCGAAAGGCGGCAGCGGGCCGCCGCGGGCGACGACCTGCGATACGCCCTCCAGGCCGGCGAGCAGATCGAGAAGCGGGGCCTGGACCTCGAGGATCACCGTGGCGCCGCGCGCGGCGCAGAGCGTGGCGTAGCGGCTGAACTGGATGGTGTCGCCGAGGCCGGCCTCGGCGTGCAGCAGCAGCCGCCGCTCGGCGATGGATTCCTTGCCGAGCCAGAGAGGCTGGGTGAAGGCTCGCTCGAGTCCGATCCCGAGCCGCTCGGCGTTCTTCCAGCGCCATTCGTAGCCGGTCCAGCCCGGCTCGAAACGGCCCAGGAAGAGCAGGCAAAGCGCGCGGTTGTACTGCGCATCGGCGAAAGTCGGGGCGAGCTTCAGCGCCGTGTCATAGCTCTCGAGCGCCTCCTCCCAGCGGTTCGAGTCCTGCAACACCAACGCCCGGTTGTAGTGGGAGAAGGCGTCGCCGCGCTCCAGCTCGATCGCGTGGTCGAAGCTCGCGAGTGCATCGGTCCACAATCCAAGATTATGTTGAACCGACCCGCGGTTGCAGTAGGCCTGGAAGTAGCCTGGGTTGCATCTGATGGCCTCATCGTAGCCGGCCGCCGCCTCGGCGAGGCGGCCCAGGTCCTTGAGCACGTTGGCGCGCTTGTAGTGTCCCTCGGCGCGCGACGCGTCGGCGGCGATGGCCCGGTCGTAGAGCTCGAGCGCGCGCGGCAGGTCGCGTGCGGGTGCCGCGGCCGCGGCCTGCGCGAACAGGTCGTCGAACGCATCCTTTGGCGAGGAGGGCGGCGCGCTCTTGCCGCGGAAGAATTTGTCGAAAATCGGCGGCACGAAGCCTCGGTGGTCGCGGGGTCGCGAAGTTTCCGGCGCAACATTGTACGCGCACCGCCAAATTCGCCGGTGTGGTCTATGCTCTGCCCATGCAGCGCATCTCGGATCGGCAACTGGCGACGCTGGCGCGGCGCGTCGGGCGTCATCTCAAAGGCCGCCGGCGGGTGGTCGCGACGGCGGAGTCCTGTACCGGGGGCTGGGTCGGCAAGGCCTTGACCGACATCGACGGCAGCTCGGAGTGGTTCGTCGAAGGCTTCATCACGTACGGCAACGAGGCCAAGATCAAGACGCTCGGCGTGCCGCGCTCGGTGCTCCGCCGCCATGGTGCGGTGAGCGAGGCTGCCGCCCGCGCCATGGCGAGAGGGGCGTTGCGCCGCGCCAAGGCGGACCTGTCCGTGGCGGTCACCGGCATCGCCGGCCCGGGCGGCGCCGTGCCGGGGAAGCCCGTGGGCACCGTCTGGTTCGCCTGGGCGGTCCGCGACGGCCGTCGCGTTCGGCTGACGATGCAGCTCGAGCTTTTTCGCGGTGATCGCGAGGCCGTGCGGCGCGCGGCGGTGCGGGTCGCGCTTCGTGGCCTCCTCGCCCGCTGAGCCACCCGCCTGGAAGGCCCGTGCGCGTGTTCTTTGCTCTTTGGCCCGATGATGCCGTGCGCGAGCAGCTCGCGCCATGCGCGGCCGCTCTCAGGCTGTCATCCGGCGCGCGGCTCGTGCCCGCCCGGAACTATCACGTGACCGTCGCGTTCATCGGCGAAGTCACCGCCGGCGAGCTCGATGCGCTGCGCGAGGTCGGCGCGTTGCAGCGCGCAGCGGCGCGCTGCGTTTCGCGGCCGGCGGCCGCTCGAGCGCCCCGGCCGCTGCGTGCGCATGTCACGCTGGCGAGGAAGGTCTCGCAAGCCTCTGTGCAACAAGAACTGTCGGCGCTCGAGCGGCGCGCGCCCGCGTTGACGCTGTTGCGCTCCGATACCGGCGCTCCGCACTCGATCTATACAGTGGTCGACACCTGGCCACTACTGTATGAGGCGCCTCGAGCCTAGAAATCTCCGCAGATTCTCTGCATTTGGGATGAGCGAGCGGCGCCGAATGTGAAATAATATGTCTTCACATCGTTGAGGACTCCCCATGGAAGAGAATCGTAAGAAGGCTCTCGCGGCTGCGCTGAGCCAGATCGAGAAGCAATTCGGTAAGGGCTCGGTAATGCGCCTCGGCGAAGCCGGCGCCACCTATGAAGTGGACTCGATTCCCACGGGCTCGTTGGGGCTCGATATCGCGCTGGGCGTCGGCGGGATTCCGCGCGGCCGCGTCATCGAGATATTCGGACCGGAGTCGTCGGGCAAGACCACGCTCACGCTCTCGATCATCGCGTCGGCGCAGAGCCACGGCGGCACTGCGGCGTTCGTCGATGCCGAGCATGCGCTCGATCCGGTCTATGCCGAGAAGCTCGGTGTCAAGGTCAACGACCTGCTGGTCTCGCAGCCCGATACGGGCGAGCAGGCGCTGGAGATCACGGACATGCTGGTGCGCTCGGGCGCCGTCGACGTGGTGGTCGTCGACTCGGTCGCGGCGCTCACGCCGAAGGCCGAGATCGAGGGCGAGATGGGAGATCAGCACATGGGATTGCAGGCCCGGCTCATGTCGCAGGCGCTGCGCAAGCTGACCGGCAACATCAAGCGCTCGAACACCATCGTGATTTTCATCAACCAGATCCGCATGAAGATCGGCGTCATGTTCGGCAATCCGGAGACGACGACGGGCGGCAATGCGCTGAAGTTCTACTCCTCGGTGCGGCTGGACATCCGGCGCATCGGCGCGATCAAGAACGGCGAGGAAGTGGTCGGCTCGCTCACCCGGGTGAAGGTCGTGAAGAACAAGGTCGCGCCGCCGTTCCGGGAGACGGAATTCGAGATCATGTATGGCACCGGCATCTCGAAGGAAGGCGAGCTCATCGAGTTGGGCGTGCTGCACAATCTGATCGAGAAATCCGGCTCCTGGTACAGCTACAAGGGCGAGCGGATCGGGCAGGGCAAGGACAATGCCCGCATCTATCTGCAGCAGCATCCCGAGGTGGCCAAGGACATCGAGGGCCACGTCCGGGCCAAGTTGATCCCGGAAAAGGCGACGATGAATCGCGGCACCGAGCCCAAGGAAGTCAAAGAGGCGTAACTTCTGGGGCGGCGCGAGACCCAACCGCTGGACGCGCGCGGGGCGCGGGCGGCGGCGCTCGACGCGCTGTCGCGCCGCGACCACGCGCATCAAGAGCTCCAGCGCAAGCTCGAGAAAAAAGGCTACGATGCCCGGGTGGTCGCGGCGCTCCTCACGGCGCTGACGGCCGAGAGACTTCTCGATGACCGGCGCTTCGCCGAAAACTTCGTTGAGCTGCACGCAGCCCGGGGGCAAGGACCGCGGCGCGTCCGGGCCGAGCTGGCGGCGGTCGGCCTCGATGCCGAATTGATCGGCGCGTGCCTGGACGCCTACGGCGGCTGGGCCGAGCACATCGAGAAGGCGCGCCGCAAGAAATTCGGCGCCGAGCGCCCTACGGGCTACGCCGAGAAGCAGCGGCAGGCGCGTTTTCTGGGTTACCGAGGTTTCACGAGCGCCCAAATCCGTTCGGCCTTAGGCTTCGATATCGACTACGACGCAGATTGATACATGAAACGTGACGCGCGATTGAAGTGGATGACGAGCACGGAGATCCGGACCAGCTTCCTGGAGTTCTTCCGCAAGAACGGGCACTCGGTGCAGCCTTCGAGCCCGCTCGTGCCCGCCAATGACCCCACCCTGCTGTTCACCAATGCGGGCATGGTGCAGTTCAAGGACGTGTTCCTCGGCAAGGAAACGCGCAGCTACAACCGCGCCGCGACCGCGCAGCGCGTCGTGCGCGCCGGCGGCAAGCACAATGACCTGGAGAACGTCGGCTACACGGCGCGGCACCACACCTTTTTCGAGATGCTCGGCAACTTCAGCTTCGGCGACTACTTCAAGCGCGAGGCCATCCACTTCGCCTGGAACTTCGTGACCGGGACGCTCGGGATACCCAAGGAGCGCTTATGGGTGACCGTGTTCAAGGAGGACGACGAGGCCGCGCGCGTCTGGACCGAGGAGATCGGCGTTGACCCGACGCGCTGCACCCGCATGGGCGAGGCGTCGAATTTCTGGTCGATGGGCGAGACCGGTCCCTGCGGGCCTTGCTCCGAGATCTTCTACGATCACGGGCCGGAAATTCCCGGAGGTCCGCCGGGATCCCCGGACGAGGACGGCGACCGCTACGTCGAAATATGGAATCTCGTGTTCATGCAGTACGACCGGTCCTCGGACGGCATGCTGGTGCCCCTGCCCAAGCCCTCCGTCGACACCGGCATGGGGCTCGAGCGGGTCGCAGCGGTCATGCAGGGCGTGCACAGCAACTACGACATCGACCTGTTCAAGTCCCTGATCCGGTCTGCCGCCGAGGTGACCGGCTGCCCGGACCTCGAGTCCTCGAGCCTGAAGGTGATCGCCGACCACATTCGCGCCTGCACATTCCTGATCATCGACGGGGTGGTGCCTTCGAACGAGGGCCGCGGCTACGTATTGCGGCGCATCATTCGGCGCGCCATTCGGCATGGCTACAAGCTTGGGCAGAATCAGCCCTTTTTCCACAAGCTGGTCGCAAGCGTGGTGCGCGAAATGGGCTCCTACTACCGCGAGCTCGCCGGCGGCGAGGCACGCGCGACCCAGGTGCTGGCGCAGGAGGAGGATCGCTTCGCGGAAACCCTGACGACCGGCATGGCGCTGCTCGACGCGGCGACCGCCAAGCTCGACTCGACCGTGATCCCGGGCGAGACGGTTTTTCGTCTTTACGATACCTATGGCTTTCCTCTGGATCTCACCGCCGACGTGGCCCGGGAGCGCGGGCTCACCATCGATCAAGCGGGCTTCGACGCCGCCATGGAGGCGCAGCGTGAGCGCGCCCGTGCGGCCAGCAAATTCGGCGCGACCGTTCGGGACGAGGTCCAACTCGAGGGCAAGACGCGGTTTTTGGGGTATGACCGCCTGGCCGAAGGGGCGCGGGTGACCGCGGTGATCTTCGACGGCGCGGTGGCCCAAGTCCTGAAGCCGGGCCAGGAGGGCCAGGTGGTGCTCGATCACACGCCGTTCTACGCCGAGAGCGGCGGCCAGATCGGCGACACCGGTGTCCTGGTCGGCAGCGGGGCGCATTTCACGGTGCGGGACACCCAGAAGATCGGCGGCTCGTTCGCCCACATCGGCGTTCTCGAGACCGGCGAGCTTCGCGCCGGCGACCCGGTCGAGGCCCGCGTCGACCAAGAGCGCCGCATTGCCATTGCGCTCAATCATTCAGCGACCCACCTGCTGCACGCGGCGCTGCGCGAGGTGCTCGGCACTCACGTCGAGCAGAAGGGCTCGCTGGTTGCCGCAGACCGCCTGCGCTTCGATTTCTCACACACGCAGGCCGTCACCCAGGAAGAGCTGCGCCGGGTCGAGGAGCGGGTGAACGCGGCGATCCGAGCCAATCTGCCTGCGGAAACCAAGGTGATGGGACTCGATGAGGCGAAGGCGGCCGGAGCGATGTCGTTGTTCGGCGAGAAATACGAGAGCGACGTGCGCGTGCTGACCATCGGCGATTTTTCGATGGAACTCTGCGGCGGCACCCACGTCGAACGTGCTGGCGACATCGGCTTGTTCAAGATCTTGAGCGAGTCCGGCGTCGCCGCAGGGGTGCGGCGCGTGGAGGCCGTCACGGGTAGGACCGCGTTCGAATGGGTCGTACACGTCGATCAGGTCCTGCGCGACGTCGCCGGCATGCTGCGCGGCAGCCGCGACGACGTGGACGAGAAGGTGCGCGAGCTGATCGAGCGCTCGCGGCGGCTGGAAAAAGAGGTGCAGCAGCTCAAGTCCAAACTGGCCAGCGGCCAGGGCGGGGATTTGACATCACAAGCGCGGGACGTTGGAGGGATCAAAGTGCTGGCCGCGCAAATCGACGGCGCGGACGCACGCTCGCTGCGCGATGCGGTCGATAATCTCAAGAGCAAGCTCGGCTCGTCGGTCATCGTGCTCGCAAGCACGATGGATGGAAAAGTAGTTCTGGTGGCGGGCGTTTCCGCGGATTTGCTCACCCGCATCAAGGCAGGCGACATTGCCGGCGCGGTTGCGGCCGAGGTCGGCGGACGCGGCGGAGGCCGCGCCGATTTCGCTCAAGCCGGCGGCACGCAGCCGGAAAACCTGACGAAGGCGCTGGCAGGAGTGGAAACCCTGATACGCGATCGCCTCGCTGATTGAACACCTGCTATTGAACACTTGTTTATTCATGACAAGATGTAACAAGATGCAACAATGCGTTCAGGATTCTTGTATTCTTGGTCCGGACGCACTATTTAATTGTTAGCGGTGGTATTCAATATACCGCCCCGCGATCCGAGCAAGGCTCGATGGCAATGCGGTATCAGAAGCAGCAAATGCCGTCGCTGCACTGCCACGGAAGCTAGGAGTTCGATTATGTTGATTCTGACGCGACGAGTCGGCGAGACCGTGATGATCGGCAACGAGGTTACGGTGACCGTTTTGGGCGTGAAGGGCAATCAAGTTCGCATCGGAGTGAACGCTCCGAAGGATGTCGCGGTCCACCGCGAAGAGATCTACGAGCGCATCAAGCGCGAAGAGGATCACGATTCCCGCTCGGGCTCTCCCGCTCACATTTCCGACGACGCCTGACGGCCTCGTCGAGCTCCATGCACCGTTGAGTTTCGCGGAGCCTGCTCCACCGAGCGGCCGAGTCGCGCGTCCTTCTTGGTCGCGGGCGCGCCTCCAGCTCGCAGGTGTAAGGGTCAAAAGCCCTTCGAGGGCTCGACAAAATTGCGCCGCATTTGCCGCATCGATGATCGTCCGGTACGCTTGCCGCGCACGGAGAGATGGCCGAGTGGTCGAAGGCGCACCCCTGCTAAGGGTGTAAGGGTCAAAAGCCCTTCGAGGGTTCGAATCCCTCTCTCTCCGCCAATTTTCTTGTTTGTAGAACAAGCACTTGAAGGTCTGCGGTGTGTTCCTAGCGACGAGCCAGTGACAAATTCTGGGGATTTCAGGGGCGTTTCAGGGGACACTGCAGCCTTATCGGCGCTCTGGTTTTCCTTACGATCCTCCATT
>DATAYZ010000042.1:0-22825 GCA_036272295.1 Steroidobacteraceae bacterium | reverse complement strand
TGCTCCAGGTTGTAGCGGAACACGGCGTCATAGATCGGAAGGATCGCGCCGCCGGAATAACCGAAAATGGTCTCCACGCCCTCGTCGGCCAGCACCTGCACGAGCATATCGGCGCCGGTCATGCTCGCGCCGGCGAGCGGGTGCGCCGCTTGATTCAACATGTCGTATCGGTCTTTCACGAGGAAAGCCTAGCAGTTATCGCCCTGGCGCCCAAGTGGCAGCCTCCCGTATGCTTCGCGCTCCATGCGACATCTGATTTCAATACTCCTGCAAAACGAGGCCGGCGCGCTGACTCGCGTGACGGGCCTCTTCTCGACCCGCGGCTACAACATCGAGTCGCTGTCGGTCGCCCCCACCAACGATCCCACGGTATCGCGGCTGACGCTGGTCACGGTCGGCTCCGACCACGTCATCGCGCAGATCAACGCGCAGCTCCTCAAGCTGGTCGACGTGGTCGCCGTCGAGGACATGACCAGCGGCGATCATCTGGCGCGCGAGCTCCTGCTGATGAAGCTGCAGATCCAGCCGGAGCACGTCGACGCGGTGGGCACTCTGCTGCGGCGCGTGGGCGGCAAGGTGCTGTCCGCGAACCCCTCGAGCTACATCGTCGAGCTCGCCAGCACCGAGAACGAGATCGGCGAGCTGATCGCGAACGTCGCGGGCTTCGGCGAGATCATCGAGGTGGTGCGAAGCGGCGTGCTCGGCATCTCGCGCGCCAACCCGCGGCTGCACGCGGTGAAGTAGCGCATGGCCGAGATCGAGGTCAAACCTGAGCACGCCGCCGATCCTTACACGCGCCGGGTCGGCATCGGCGTCGGCCTGATCGGCGTGATCCTGTCGATCGTCACGATCGCCTCGCATCGCACTCACACGCAGGCGGTGATCCATCGCACCGAGGCGAACGACGCGTGGGCCTACTACCAGGCGAAGAAGATCCGCGAATATACCAGCGACGTCGGCTTGACCTTGTTGGATTCGCTGGGCACGGATGCAGCCAGGAGCGCCGCGGCCTCGCAGAAGCTCTCGGCCGCGCGTACCAAGTATGCGAGCGACGCCGAGAAGATCCAGGACGATGCGCACGCCAAGGACCAGCAAACCGAGCTCGAGGAGCATCGAGCGCTGTGGTTCGACATCGGCGAGGGGTTCCTGGAGCTCGGACTGGTTCTGTGCTCGCTGTTCTTCCTGGCGCGCAACAGCCTTTTCCCGATCCTCGGCGTGCTGTCGTCGTCGCTCGGCGCCGGGCTCGCCGTATGGGGCTGGTTCCTTTGAGGAAGCTGGCGGGGCGCCTCTCCGCCCAGGTCTCGGGCGCGGCTCTCGCCGCATGCCTGTGCACCGCCGCGGCCGGCGCCGGCATGGCCGCAGCGGCCGATGCGCCTCAGGCGCGCGTCGAGGCGCGCAGCACGGACTTCCTGGCGATCGGCGTAACGCAAGGCGACCGCATGACCATCCGGGTGAGCCGGCTGATCGACAACGCGCCGGTGCGCGACGCCATCGTCACCGTAACGTTGCGGGGCGCTGCGCACGTGACCCGGGCGGAAGCGGACGGCAGCTACACGATCGATACGCACGACCTCGCGATCCCCGGCGCGGCTGCCGTGGACATCCAGGTGGCTGAAGGCGGCGCTCAGCAGAGCTTGAAGGGCACCCTGACCGTCGGCGGTGCCCCGGCCAAGGACGAGGGCGGCGGACGGCAGATGTGGTGGTGGGTGCTCAACTTCGCGGCATGCATCGGATTTCTGTACTTGCTGTCGCGACGGCGCAAGAGCGCCAAGAATCAGGATTGAGCGGCCTGCGACGGGCTCGCAAGTCATGAGCCCCGTCGCGGCGCTCTCTTGGCCCCGCCTTGGCCTTGCGCGGGCTACAGCGCCGCGTTGTCGGTCTCGCCGGTGCGGATGCGCAGCACCCGCAAGATGTCGGTGACGAAGATCTTGCCGTCGCCGACCTTGCCGGTCTTCGACGCGCCCGCGATGGCCTCCATCACCTGGTCGACGAGCTCGTTCTTCACGGCCACTTCGACGCGGGTCTTCGGTACGAAATCGACGACGTATTCCGCGCCGCGATACAATTCGGTGTGCCCGCGCTGACGTCCGAATCCCTTGACCTCGGTCACCGTCATTCCCGATACGCCGATCTCGGCGAGTGCGGCACGCACGTCATCGAGCTTGAAGGGCTTGATAATGGCAGTGATCAATTTCATCGAAGACTCCGGTCAATGGGCCTTTGCGGCCATACTATACGATAGTAGGTCCCAGGGAATCCGATGATCTCGACCATCCTAGTCATTGGCGCCGGACAGGCCGGCGCTCAAGCCATCGACACGCTGCGCAAGGAGGGCTTCAACGGGCGGGTGGTCCTGATCGGCGAGGAAGCCGAGCTTCCCTATCAGCGCCCGCCGCTGTCCAAGAAGTACCTGTGCGGGGAGCTCGCCACGGATCGGCTGCCCTTTCGGCATCGCGCTTTCTACGACGAGCATGGAATCGAGCTGCGCCTGGGGCGCAAGGCGGTCCGTCTCGACCCCCGAGCGCGCGAAGTGGAGCTCGATGACGGCGAGGAGCTCCCCTACGACCGCTTGATGCTCTGTCTCGGTGCAGGATCGCGCCGGCTGACCTGCCCGGGCGCGACGCTCGCCGGCGTCCACTACCTGCGCGGGATCTCCGACGTGCCGCCGTTGCGGGCCGGTCTCGGTGCGGGCGCCCGGATCGTCGTCATCGGCGGCGGCTACATTGGTCTCGAGGTCGCCGCGACCAGCCGCAAGATGGGGTGCGAGGTCACGGTGCTGGAGATGGCGGACCGGCTCATGAATCGGGTGGTCGCCCCGACCGTCTCGCAGTACTTCGCCTCCGAGCACGCGGCTCACGGAGTAGACCTCCGCTGCGACATGCGCGTGGTCCGCCTCGAAGGACGCGATCGCGTCGAGGGCGTGGTGTGCGCGGACGGCAGCACCATCGCGGCCGACCGGGTGGTCGTCGGGGTCGGCGCGACGGCGGTCACCGATATCGCTGCGGACGCGGGCCTCGCCGTCGACAACGGCATCGTCGTCGACGAGCACTGCCGGACCAGCGACGCCTCGATCTTCGCCGCCGGCGACTGCACCAACCATCCCTCGCCCCACTACCGCCGGCGCGTGCGCCTGGAGAGCGTGGACAACGCCTTCGAGCAGGCCAAGACCGCGGCGCTGAACCTGCTCGGGCGGGAGACGGTCCACGACAAGATTCCCTGGTTCTGGTCCGATCAGTTCGACAACAAGCTGCTCATCGTCGGCCTCTCACAAGACTACGACACCCAGGTCCTGCGCGGCGACCCGGCCTCGCGCAGCTTCAGCGTGTGCTACCTGAAGGGCCGCGAGCTCCTGGCGCTGGAATCGGTGAACCACCTCAAGGACTACATCTCCGCCCGCAAGCTCATCGCCGACCGCGTCTCGATGGATCTCGACAAGCTGCGCAAGATCGACGTCCCGCTGAAAGAAGCGGTTTGATGCCTCGCGTGACGTTCATCGAGCCCGGCGGCGGCCGGCGCGAGATCGATGCGCAAGCCGGCATCAGCCTGATGGAAAACGCCCGGCAGCGCGGCGTCCGCGGGATCGTCGCGCAATGCGGCGGCGCGTGCGCCTGCGCCACCTGTCACGTCTATGTGCGGCCGGACTGGCTGGAGCGTCTTTCACCCAAGGAGGAGATGGAAGAGGCCATGCTGGAGACGGCCTGGGAGGCCAAGCCCAACAGCCGCCTGTCCTGCCAGATCGAGGTCACCGCTTCGCTCGACGGCCTCGAGGTCACGGTGCCGGCGCAGCAGCGCTGACCGCAAGGCCGGCACCGTCGGCCGCTCCGGAAGCTCATTGCCACGCATGCCGCAGCCTCGTCGGGATGCATCGGCACGGCCAGGCGTGCCCGGCACGGTCCCGGGTTCGCTCCGTCACTCCATCACGATCAAAAGGTCCTTGGCGTCCACCTGCAATCCCTTGCGTGCCAGGATCTCCTTGAGCGTGCCCGCGCGCTCGGCGCGCACGGTCGTCTCCATCTTCATGGCCTCGAGCGTCAGGAGCACGTCGCCCTTGTCCACCTTCTGGCCGGCGTGCACCGGCACTGTCGCGATGGTGCCCGGCATCGGCGCGCCGACCTGCGCGGCATTGCCGGGCTCCGCCTTGCGCCGCGGCGGCCGCTTCGCCACCTGGCTGCGGTCCGGGACCCGGACCGGGCGCGGCTGACCGTTCAATTCGAAGAATACGGTGCGCGTGCCGTCCTCGTGCGGATCGCTGGTGGTGACATAGCGCACGATCAGGGTCTTGCCGCGCTCGAGATCGATGTTGATCTCCTGACCCGGCTCCATGCCGTAGAAAAACACGGCGCTCGGCAGCCTGGAGAGGTCGCCGTAGGCGGCGCGGTCGGCCGCATAATCCACGAATACCTTCGGGTACATGAGGTACGAGGCGAGCTCGTCCTCGGTGATGGCACGCCCCAGCTTGGATTCGGCCTGTCTGCGCTCCGCGGCGAGGTCGGCCGGCGGCAGGAGCTCTCCCGGCCGCACCCGAAGCGGTGTCTTCCCGGCGAGGATCTTGGCCTGCAGGGCCGCGGGAAACCCGCCGACCGGCTGGCCCAGATCGCCGTGGAACAGGCTCACGACCGACGCCGGGAACGCGACCTGAACGGCGGGATCCAGCACGGCCTCGGAGGTGAGGCCGCTCGTGACCATGGTGATCGCCATGTCGCCGACCACTTTCGAGGTGGGGGTCACCTTGATGATGTCGCCGAACATCCGGTTGACCTCGGCATAAGCCTGCGCCACCTCCGGCCAGCGATGCTCGTCTATTCCGAGCGCGCGCGCCTGCTCACGCAGGTTGGTGTACTGCCCGCCCGGCATGCCGTGCACGTAGACCTCGGACGCGCCCGCGCGGATGTCGCTCTCGAACGCGGCATAGCCCCGCCGCACCTGCTCCCAGTAGGTCGACAGGACGCGCAAGTTGCCGGGATCGAGGCCGGAATCGCGCGGGCCCTCCTTCAGCGCTTCCACGATGGAGCCGAGATTCGGCTGCGAGGTCAGGCCGGACAGCGCGTCGATGGCGCCGTCCACCGCGTCGGCGCCCGCGTCGATTGCCGCCAGCACGCTCGCGGCGGCGATGCCGCTGGTGTCGTGGGTGTGAAAGTGCACGGGCAGCCCGATTTCCTCCTTGAGCGCCTTGACCAGGATCGAGGCAGCCCGCGGTTGACAGAGGCCGCCCATGTCCTTGATGCCGATGACGTGCGCGCCCATGGCCTCGAGCTCACGCGCGAGACCGAGGTAATACTTCAGGTCGTACTTGCTCTCGCGCGGGCTCGCGAGATTTCCGGTGTAGCAGATGGCGGCCTCGCAGAGGCGCCCGCTCTCGAGCACCGCCTCGATGGCCACGCGCATGTTGGCAGTCCAGTTCAAGCAGTCGAACACGCGGAACACGTCGATGCCCGCCTCGGCCGCGCGCGTGACGAAATGGCGCACGACGTTGTCGGGATAATTGGTGTAGCCGACCGCGTTCGCGGACCGGAACAGCATCTGCAGCAGGAGATTCGGCATGGCCTCGCGGAATGCCGCGAGCCGCGCCCAGGGATCCTCCTTGAGGAACCGCATCGCGACGTCGAAGGTCGCGCCTCCCCAGCACTCCACCGAAAAGAGCTGCGGCAGGAGCTCGGCGTAGTACGGGGCGATCCGCACGAGATCGTGGCTGCGAATCCGCGTCGCCAGCAGCGACTGGTGCGCGTCGCGCATGGTGGTGTCGGTCAGCAGCACACGGGTCTGCTCGAGCATCCAGCGCGAGAATCGCTCCGGCCCGAGCTCGCGGAGCTTCTGCCGGGTGCCCGCCGCCGGCGCGCCGAGATCGAGACGGGGCAGCTTCGGGAAAACGGGATGGAGCGGCCGTGCGCGGCCCTTGACCTCCGGGTTGCCGTTCACGATCACATCCCCGATGAAGGCCAGGAGCCGGGTGGCGCGGTCGCGCTTGCGCGGACTCTTGGTGAGATCCGGCGTCTCGTCGATGAACTTGGTGGTGTAATCCGCCGCCGCGAACCGCGGATGCGTGATGAGCTGATCGAGGAAGCGCAGATTCGTGACCACGCCCCTGATGCGGAACTCCCACAGCGCACGGTGCATGCGTGCGATGGTCTCCTCCGGTGTCGGCGACCACGCGGTCACCTTGACCAGCAGAGAATCGTAATAGCGGGTGATGATGGCGCCGGCGTAGGCGGTGCCGGCGTCCAGGCGGATGCCGAATCCGGCCGGGCTCCGATAGGCCGTCAGCCGCCCGTAATCCGGCACGAAGTTGTTCTCGGGATCCTCGGTGGTCACCCGGCACTGCAGCGCATGCGCGTTGATGCGGATGTCCTCCTGCCGCGGGACGCCGCTTTCCGGTGTGCCGATCGCCGCGCCCGTGGCGATGCGGATCTGCGCCTTGACCAGGTCGATGCCGGTCACGCACTCGGTCACCGTATGTTCGACCTGAATGCGGGGATTGACCTCGATGAAATAGAACCTGCCGGTGTCGGCGTCCTGCAGGAACTCGACCGTGCCGGCGGCGCGGTACGCGACGGCGCGGCCGATCCGAAGCGCGGCCCCGCAAAGCTCGGCGCGCTGCGTCTCGGTGAGGAACACCGCGGGCGCGCGCTCGACGACCTTCTGGTTGCGGCGTTGCACGGTGCAGTCGCGCTCGTACAGGTGCACGAGATTGCCGTGCGCATCGCCGAGAATCTGCACCTCCACGTGGCGCGCGCGCCGGATGAGCTTCTCGAGATACACCTCGTCCTTGCCGAACGCCGCCTTGGCCTCGCGGCGGGCCTCCGCCACGCTCTGCGCCAACCCGGAGGCGTCCTCGACGATCCGCATGCCGCGGCCGCCGCCGCCCCAGCTCGCCTTGAGCATGACCGGAAAGCCGACCTCGCGCGCCATGGCGAGCGCGGCCGCCTCATCGTCCGGGAGCGGCGGCGTCGCCGGCATGACGGGCACACCCGCTGCCGCCGCGAGATTGCGCGCCTCCACCTTGTTGCCGAGCCTGCGCATGGTGTCCGGCGTCGGACCGACGAAAACGATGCCGGCCGCGGCGCACGCCTCCGCGAACTCAGGGCTCTCCGAAAGGAAGCCGTAGCCCGGGTGCACCGCATCGGCGCGCGCTTCCCTGGCGACGCGGATGATGTCGGCGATGTCGAGGTAGGCCTCGATCGGGCCCTTGCCGTCGCCGACCAGGTAGCTCTCGTCGGCCTTGGTCCGGTGCAGCGAGAACCGGTCCTCCTGCGAGTGGATGGCGATGGTGCGAATGCCGAGCTCGGCCGCCGCGCGCATGACGCGAATGGCGATCTCGCCGCGGTTGGCGATCAGCAGGCTCTTGATGGCGCCAGGCTTCGGGAGCGGATTCATCTTGGGTTGGCTTTCGCAAATGGAATCAGGGGCGATTGATGATAGCCTTGCGCCACCTCAGCGTCACAGGAAATCAAAGCGATGTTCGGTCTGGCGATTCACGGAGGAGCGGGCACGCTGCCGCGCACAGAGGCCGCGGGCGGCAAGGATCAACGCTACCGCACGGCGCTCGCGGCCGCGCTCGAGACCGGCTACGACGTGCTGCGGGCCGGAGGCTCGAGCTTGGACGCGGTGACCCGGTCGGTGGCCGCCCTCGAGGACGATCCGTTGTTCAATGCCGGCCGCGGCTCCGTGTTCACGTACGACGGCCGCAACGAGCTGGACGCCTCCATCATGGAGGGCCGCACGCGCAAGGCAGGCGCGGTATGCGGCGTGACCCACGTGAGAAATCCGATCGAGCTCGCGCGCGCGGTGATGGAGCGCTCCGAGTACGTCATGCTGGCCGGCGCCGGGGCCGAGGAATTCGCGCTCCATGAAGGCTTCGCGCTGGTGCCGAACAGCTATTTCCACACGCCCGAGCGGCTGAGCCAGCTGCGGCGCATCCGCGAGGGCGACGACAAGCTCTCCGCGCTCACCATCTCGCACGTCGGCACCGTGGGCGCGGTGGCGCTCGATTCGGCGGGACACCTCGCCGCGGCGACGTCGACGGGCGGAATGACCGGCAAACGCTACGGCCGCATCGGCGACTCACCCATCATCGGCGCGGGAACCTGGGCCGACGACCGCTCCTGCGCGGTGTCCGCGACCGGACACGGCGAGATCTTCATACGCGCCGCGGTGGCGCACGACATCGCGGCGCGTATGAGCTTGGGCGGCCGCCCGCTCGCGGCAGCGGTGCGCGAGGTGGTTCACGGTGAGCTCAAGGCGCTGTCCGGCGAAGGCGGTGTCATCGCGATCGATGCCCGGGGCGAGATCGCGCTGGAGTTCAACTCGGAGGGTATGTTCCGCGCCAGCCGGCGCTCCGGTGAGGAAGCGCGCGTCGGAATCTATCGGCCGGAGTGAGTCGCGCCCGGGACGGCATGGTGCGGCGCTGCCGCGGCGCGGCCCGCGGCTACGAGGTGCTGCGCTTGCCGTGGCGCTTCTCGAAGCGCCCCGTACGCAGCGTGTTGTACTCCGCCTCCATCACCACCACGCGATTACGCCCCTGCTCCTTGGCGCCGTACAACGCCTCATCGGCGAGCTGGATCAGGCCTTCGTGGGTGCGCGTGCTGGTCGGGAGGATGAAGGCGGCGCCGATGCTCACCGTCAGCCGGCTCGCGACGCGCGAGGCGTCGTGTGGGATATTGAGCTCCGCGATCGAGCGCTGGATGCGCGTCAGCACCTCGGCCACATACTCGCGGCTCGCCTCGTAAAGCACGATGGCGAACTCCTCGCCGCCGTAGCGCGCCACGAAGTCGAGCGGCCGCCGCGCGCACTGGCTCAAGGACACCGCGACGGCGCGCAGGCACTCGTCGCCGGCCTGGTGGCCGTAGCGATCGTTGTAGTCCTTGAAGCAGTCGATGTCCACGAGCAGCACCGCGACCCGCTCCTCTTCGCGCACCGCCTGCTGCCACACGCGTTGGATGTGCTGATCGAACATGCGCCGGTTCTGGATGCCGGTGAGGCCGTCCCGCGCCACCATCTCGCGCAGCAGGCACGCCTCGAGGAAGCGCATGCGGCTGGTCTTCTCGTGCATGTACACGATGGATGCGCCGAACAGGTTGGCCGCGATCAGCGCGAGCGCGTCATAGGCGAACTCGCGCCCCGGCAGCTCGAGGGCCGTGCCCACGGCGAGGTACACGAACATGACGATCACGTTGGCCGCGAGCGCATGATAGAAGACGAGGCCGCCCATGAAGTAGATGAAAATGATGGTCAGCATCAGGCACGGAAACAGGATGGACGTCCCGCCGAGCGTCGCCAGCATCTGGATCGCCGTCACGCCGAGCCCGAGGATGGTCGACGCCGCCACCGCGAGCGGGGGATAGATCTGGTGCCGCCGGGCCGAGAAGCTCGCCGCCAGGCCGACCAACAGGGTGGGAATGATCACCAGCATGTGGATCATGCTGGGAATGCGATTGAGCGTGGGACCGAGCACCATCGCCTCCATCGCCGAGAACGCGATGGTGATCACGATGGCGAGGCACAGATTTACGCGGGTATGCGCGATGTTCTCGTCAAAATGAGTGGTGCGGAACTCCTTTTCGAGATCGGGATGGAATGTCAGCCACGGAAACCCCTCGCGCAACTGGCGCGCCTGCGGAGAGTCCGGCAGGTCCGCAGTTGGAAGGCGATCGTCGCTGCTCATTCACGGCACCGTACGCATCCGCCATGGCGTACTCAATGATCTGCGGCACTGTTTGAGTAAAAGTTGCGGGAGCGTTGCACGGTCTTATGTAAAATCCCGGGAACGAACCCCTCGGCCGCGCCGACAGGCTGATCCCCGGCGGTCCACCTGCAGATCAGTCCTGCAGATAGCGCTTCAAGTACGTGTCGAAGTCGACGTTGTCCGCAGCCTCGATGCGCGCCTGCGCCTGGTGCGACTCCTCGGCCGCCGCGCCGAACTCCGCGAGCCGGCGTTCATTGGGTGGATACAAGCCGAGGAAATAATCCTTGTGCAGCTTCGACATGCGACCCGCGAGCTGGAAGAACGATTCGCGGGTCTGGCGCATCTCCGTCAGCAGCCGTGCCGAGGGCGTTCGCTCGACCTCCTCGATCTTGGCGCGCTGCTGCTCGAGGGCGGAGCTGTAGGGCCGGCTCGCCTCGCCGTGGTCCAGCAGCTCGCACAAGCCTTCCATGCCGTCGAGCAGCTCGCGCGCCCAATCGATCATGGAGACGTCGCGGCCGTCGCGCTTCAACATGAGCCCGGGCTCGCGCCCGCGACGGGCGACCGAAACGTGATTGGAGTCGAGCGCCGACTGCTCGTCCGGCCCGATCGGCGGGCTGTCCCTGAGCAGGCAGAGCGCGAGGAAGGCCTCGAGGAAGCGCAGCTTGTTCTGATTGACGCCGACCGGATCGAACGCGCTCACGTCCAGGGCGCGCACCTCGACGTACTCCACGCCCGCGCGCTTCAGCGCTTTGGTGGGCCGCTCGCCCGAGCGCGCGACCCGCTTCGGCCGGATGAAGGCGTAGTACTCGTTCTCGATCTGGAGGATGTTGGCGTTGAGCTGCCGGTACTCGCCGTCCACCTTGACCCCGAGCTTCTCATAGGGCGGATACGGCGTGTGGATGGCGCGCGACAAGTCGCGCACGTACTCATCGAGGCTGTTCACCGACACGCTCACGGTCGCCTGGTTCTTGTTGCGATAGCCGATGTCGCTCATGCGCAGCGAGGTCGCGTACGGCTCGTAGTACGTATCCTCGTCGAGCTTGGCAAGATCGGTGGCACGCCCCGCGAAGAAGCTCTTCGATACGGCCGGCGAGGTGCCGAACAGGTACAGAACCAGCCAGCCATGGCGCCGATAGTTGCGCAGCACGCCGTAATACTGGGCGGACACGAATGTCTCGCGTGGAGCCTTGGACTCGTTCACCGCCTCGAGCACGTCCCAGAGGCGCGGCGCGAAGGAATAGTTGAAATGCACGCCGGAGATGGCCTGCATGATGCGCCCATAGCGCACGCCGAGTCCGTGCCGGTAGACCGTCTTGATGCGCCCGACGTTGGAGTTGCCGAACTGAGCCAGCGGGATGCTCGCATCGCCGTCGATGGCGCAAGGCATGCTGGTCGCCCACAGGAGCTCATCGCCGAGATGCCGGTACACGAACTGGTGGATGTCGCAGAGGTATTGAAGCAGCTCCCAGGACTCCCCGAACGGCGGCGTAACCAGCTCGATCAGCGCTTCCGAGAAGTCGGTGGTGATGTGCTCGTTGGTGAGCGGCGCGCCCAGCGCCGCCGGATGCCGGGTCTCGGCGATGCGCCCGTCCGGGGTCACGCGCAGCGACTCTCTCTCGACACCTTTGCGGCCCCCGCGCAGCACGCCGCGCTCGCCGGAATTGATCAGTCCCGCGAGACGCCGTTCGAACGTTCTGTCGACCACATTGCGCAAATGCCCACCTTGAATCGACCCTTACGGCAGCTCGGCGATGACCTCGATCTCGACCAGGAAACCCGGGTCGACGAGACGCTGCACCTGGACCCAGGAGGTCGCCGGCAGCCGCTCCTTGTCGTAGAACTCGAAGCGCACGTCCGACGCCTTGAGCAGGCCGTCCATGTCGGTCGTGAAAATGGTTTCTTTGACGACCTCGTCGAAGCTCGCGCCGTGAGCGGCCAGCGTGCGGCTGATATTCGTGTACGCCGCACGCACCTGCCCGGCCATGTCGCCGGGCGCCACCAGCCGGCCATTCGCATCGGCGGCCACCGAGCCGGAAATATACAAGGTTTTATCGATGAGCACGGCCTGGGAATAGCCGAAGTCCTTTTCATAGGCGTTGAGATGGAACACCTGCTTGACCCGCGGCGCGGGCGGCTCGGGCTCCCGCTCGCAGCCGGCGAGGCCGAGGAGGGCCAGCGAAAGCAGTGCCAGGGTGGCCTGGTGGCGGGTGACGGCCCGCGTGCGTATTTCCGTGCGCCGACCGTATCTAGCCGGAATTGCGGGCCTGCACCGACTCGGCACGCTCTTGCAGGGCGCGCAGCATCTTCGGAAGGTCGCGGCGAAGCGCCGCGCGCACCAGCCAGCGGGGAACCCAGAAGCCGGGCACGAGGGCGACGGAATAATCCGCGCGGGTGCTGCCATCGGCGCTGCTGAGGTCCCACGAGGCACGCAGGGTGGTGAGATCGCCGGAGACCCGCTCGATCGACACGCGGGCGGGATAGTTGTAGGACGCGCGAAACTCATAGGTGAGCCGGGGTAAGTACCACGAATAGTCCAGCACGTGCCGGATCCTCTGCCAAGAGCCGTCCGGTGCGGTCTCGAGCACCCTGCACTCCTCGAGACCGGGAACCAGGCTCATGGCCTCGGCACAGCTCGTGATCAGCGACCATACCACCTCGCGGCGAGCGCGGATGGTCACCTCGGCCCGGGCGCTGCCGCTCTGCCCACCGGCGTCCAGGGACTCCGTGACCTCGATGCCGCCCGGACCATCCAGCGCCGCCGCGAGGGTGGCGCGCGACCCCGTCGACGCCGACGCGAGCGCCAGCGCCACCTTCAACCCGATCGATCGCATATGGCTGGCCACTGTCCTGTATGTCTCCAAATCGCGGGGTTCGTTCACCACCCGCCGCCGACAGGCGGTTGCTCATCGATGCCGCCCCAGCCAGGCCTTGATCTTGGCGTCGAGGATGTCGAGCGGCATCGACCCGTCGTTCAGGAGCTCCGCGTGGAATTCCTTCACGTCGAATCCTCCCCCGAGGGTCTGCTGCGCGGTGCTGCGGAGGGCCCGGAATTTCAGCTCGCCGACCTTGCAGGCGAGGGCATCCCCGGGAAGCGCGATCGAGCGATCGACCCGCGATCCGGCCTCGGCATCGTCCGTTGCGAGTTGCGTGCGGACATACTCCACCGCCTGTTCGCGGGTCCAACCCTGCGCGTGCAGGCCGGTGTCGACGACCAGCGCCACGGCACATTCGAGCTGCCGCGCGAGCGCCGCACGCTTGCCTTCCTCATCGTAAACATTGAGCTCCTCGCCGAGGGCGGCGGCATAGAGCGCCCAGCCCTGGACGAAGCCCGGGTCGCTCCCGAAGCGGCGAAATCTCGGCAGGTCCGTCCGCTCCTGCTGGAGCGCGGACTGCAGGTGCCGCCCGGGGATTCCGGCCTCGAGGAACTCGACGGTCTCGCTGGCCTGGGTTCGAGCCGCGGGCGCAGATCCGCTCACGAACAGGACCGCGGAGCGCCGCGCGGGCGGGTCGGCCGGCACGTAGACCATGGGCGGCTCTTCATAGCGCGGCTCGAACGCCCGAATGGCGAAGTCCTGCGGCGGCATGGAGGCAAACAGGCTCGGCGCCGCCGCCAGCACCTTGGCCTTGAGATCTTCCAGCCGCGTGACCGGGTCTCCGACCGCAGGCGCGCCCCCGGCCGGCAGCGACTCGAGACGCGTGTGGATGCGCTCGACCTCGGCGAGACCCAGCGCGTGAATCTCGCTCGGCGAGAGCTTCGTTCCGGTGGCTCTCTCGACGCGATAGGCGTACCACGACGGTCCTAGCGGCAAGGCCGACAGGGCGACGGAGGTCCGCGCCTTCGGCAGGTACTCGGTCTTCAGAAAATCGTACAGCTCGCGATAGGCCGGCAGGAGGCGGCCTCTCGCCTCGGACCCGAGGCGTGCGGCGAGCGCCGCGCGCGCCGGCTCCTTGATCGTGTCCGGGATGGTGCGTATCGGCGCGTAGAACACGTTCGCGTCGGAGTCGGCGCCGAGCGGCTCGAGCTCCGGGAGGGTGCGCTCGACCAGCACCTTGGGCAGGGTATAGCCGCGGCGCAACCCAACGCGCATGTTCACGATCGCCTGGCGCATCCAGCGTGCACCCTCGTCCATGCGGGCGAGCCAGCGCTCGTAATCCTGGGCGGACGAGACCTTGCCCTCGCCCGCCTTGGCCGCCTCGCGCGCGAGCACGAGCGGCAGCGAGTCGAACGGCTCGATGGGCATCAGCTCGGACGGATAGATGTAGCCGCGTATGTCCTCACGACGCCGCCTCACGAAGATGTCGTAGGTCAAGGTCGATTCCGGGTCGAGCGCCGAGCGGGGGACGGCCTCGACCTCGGTGAGGTAGCGCCGCTCGGCCGCGAGCGAGTCGGCAAGCGCCTGCGCGGACAGCTCGGAGCCGCGGGGACGCTCGTCCCAGTAGCGCTCCACGATGCGACTTAATCGATCGCGGGGTGCGACCGCGCTCGCAGATTGGGCCGGCGCGGAAGGCGGCCCCCCGCAGGCGTTCAGCATAATGAGAAGGACGGTACCGGCCGAGCGAGCAAATCTGACCATAAATCGATTATAAGCCGGCGGGTAGGTCCATAATTCCAGGCTTCGTCGTTCGGGAGTGAGACTATGTTGGTCGGATCAAATGCACGGCGGGTGGCGATCGTCGGCGGCGTGCGCATTCCCTTCGCGCGCGGCAACGGCACCTATGCCCAGGTCGGCAATCAGGAGATGCTCACCGCGGCGTTGCGCGGCGTCGTCGATCGCTTCGGGCTCAAGGGCCAACGCCTGGACGATGTCGCCGCGGGCGCGGTGATGAAGCATCCGAGCCAATGGAATCTCACGCGCGAGTCCGTGATCGGATCCGGGCTCGCGCCCGAGACTCCGGGTGTCGACCTGCAGCGCGCCTGCGCCACCAGCCTCGAGGCCGCGGTGCTCATCGGCAACAAGATTGCGCTGGGCCAGATCGATTGCGGCATCGCCGGCGGCGTCGACACCGTGAGCGATCCGCCGGTGGTCTATCCGAAGAGCTTCCAGCAGATCCTGCTGCGCAGCTTCCGCGGCCAGACCTCCGCGAAGCGCATCGGTCCCTGGCTCGGATTGCGGCCCAGGAACTTGAAGCCCGTGCTGCCCGGAATTGCGGAGCCGCGCACCGGTTTGTCGATGGGGGAGAGCACCGAGCTCATGGTCAAGACCTGGGGCATCACGCGCGCCGAGCAGGATCAACTCGCGCTCGAAAGCCATCAGAAGGCGAGTGCCGCCTACGCGTCCGGCTTCTACCAGGATCTGGTCAAGGAGTTCCTCGGCCTGAGCCGCGACAACAATATCCGCACCGACTCGAGCCTCGAGAAGCTCGCCAAGCTCCGTCCGGTGTTCGATCCATCCGCGGCCGGAACGTTGACGGCGGGCAATTCCACGCCGATGACGGACGGCGCCTCCGCGGTGCTGATGGCGAGCGAGAGCTGGGCGCGCGAGCGCAACCTGCCGGTGCTCGCGTATCTGACCTATGCCAAGGTGGCGGCGGTGGACTTCTTCGACAAGAAGGAAGGACTGCTGATGGCGCCCGCGTTCGCCGTGCCGCGCATGCTCGCCGACGCCAAGCTCACCTTGCAGGACTTCGACTTCTACGAGATTCACGAGGCATTCGCCGGCCAGGTGCTCTGCACCCTCAAGGCCTGGGAGGATCCGGCGTTCTGCCGCGACAAGCTCGGTCTCTCCACGCCGCTCGGCTCGATCGATCGCGCCAAGCTCAACGTCAAGGGCGGAAGCATCGCCATCGGACATCCGTTCGCGGCCACCGGCACCCGCATGATCGCGACGCTGGCCAAGATTCTCGACGAGAATCAGGCCAAGCGAGGACTGATCTCCGTCTGCACCGCCGGCGGCATGGGCGTGACGGCCATTCTCGAACGGTAGCGGCGCGAACTGCGGTATCCTTGTCGGCCCGCATCGCAGGAAAGCGCTGCACCGGTTTGACGAGCGCGCCCACTCAAGGATCGCCGCGGCGCGACCGAGGAGCGACATCATGGGTACCACCACCGAGCTGACCGCCTCCGACGGGCAGCGCCTTGCGGCCTATCTGGCCGAGCCGGCCGGCCGGCCGAGAGGCGGCATGGTCATCATTCAGGAGATCTTCGGCATCACCCGCCACATCCGCGCGGTCGTCGACCAGTATGCCCAGGCCGGCTTCCTCTCCATTGCGCCGGCACTGTTCGACCGGGTGGAGCGCGGCGTCGAAGTGCCCTATTCGGACGGCGCGAAAGGTTTCGGCTACGTCAAGGCCTTGAAAACCGACCAGGTATTCCTGGATCTCGCCGCCGCGGTCGAACGGGTGCGGGGCGCCGGCAAGGTCGGCGTGGTCGGCTATTGCTGGGGCGGCATGCTCGCCTTCCGGGCCGCCGCACGGCTCGACATCGCGGCGGCGGTCGCCTATTACGGCGGCGGCATTCACCAGCACCTGGACGAGAAGCCGCGGGTTCCCGTCCTGTTCCACTTCGGCGAGAAGGACACGCACATCCCCCTGTCCGCGGTCGAGCAGATCAAGGCGGCCTATCCGGAAGGCACCTACTTCCTGTATCCCGCGGAGCACGGCTTCAATTGCACGGACCGCCCCAGCTACGACCCGCCGAGCGCCAAGCTCGCGCTGGAGCGCAGCCTCGAATTCCTCCACAGAAAAATCGGTTGATCGAATGAAACTCAAAGATCCTGAGCTATTGCGACAGTCCTGTTACATCGACGGCGCCTGGGTCGCGGCGGACGGCGGCGGCACGATCGGCGTCGAGAACCCGGCGACCTCGGCGCGGCTCGGCACCATCCCGAACATGGGCGCGGCCGAGACCCGGCGTGCGATCGCCGCGGCCGCGGCCGCGCTGCCCGCCTGGGCGGCGCGCACCGCCAAGGACCGGGCTACCGTGTTGCGGCGCTGGTTCGACCTGATGCTCGCCAATCAGGAAGACCTCGCCATCCTCATGACCGCCGAGCAAGGCAAGCCGCTGGCCGAGTCGAAGGGCGAGATCGTCTATGCCGCATCCTTCATCGAGTGGTTCGCCGAGGAGGGCAAGCGGCTCTACGGCGACGTGATTCCCGGTCATCAGGCCGACAAGCGGATCCTGGTCCTGCGGCAGCCAGTCGGCGTGGTCGCCGCGATCACGCCTTGGAATTTCCCGTCGGCCATGATCACCCGCAAGGCCGGGCCGGCCCTGGCGGCGGGATGCACCATGGTGTGCAAGCCCGCTACCCAGACGCCGTATTCGGCCCTCGCACTCGCCGAGCTCGGTGCGCGCGCCGGGCTGCCCAAGGGCGTGCTCAACATCGTGACGGGATCAGCGAGCGCGATCGGCGGCGAGATGACCTCGAACCCGAAGGTGCGCAAGCTCACGTTCACGGGCTCGACGGAAATCGGCAAGAAGCTGATGGCACAGTGCGCGGGCTCCATCAAGAAGATCTCGCTCGAGCTCGGCGGCAACGCGCCGTTCATCGTGTTCGACGATGCGGATCTCGACGCCGCGGTACAGGGCGCGATCGCGAGCAAATATCGCAACACAGGCCAGACCTGCGTTTGCGCGAACCGGCTGCTGGTGCAGTCCGGCGTGTACGACGCGTTCGCGCGCAAGCTCGGCGAGGCGGTCGGCAAACTGCGCGTCGGGGACGGTCTGGCGGGCGCCACCGATCAGGGTCCCCTGATCGACGCCAAGGCCGTGGCCAAGATCGAGGAGCACATCGCCGATGCGGTGGGCAAGGGCGCGCGGGTCGCCCTGGGCGGCAAGCGCCACGCCCTGGGCGGCACCTTCTTCGAGCCCACCATCCTCACGGATGTGACGCCGAAGATGCTGGTGGCACGCGAGGAGACGTTCGGACCCGTGGCGCCGCTGTTCAAGTTCGATACCGAGCAGGAGGCGATCGCGATGGCGAACGATACCGAGTTCGGCCTGGCCGCCTATCTCTACACGCGCGACCTCGCGCGCAGCTGGCGCGTCTCCGAGGCCATCGAATACGGCATCGTCGGACTGAACACCGGCATCATTTCCACCGAAGTGGCTCCGTTCGGCGGCGTCAAGGAGTCCGGCATCGGACGCGAGGGATCGAAATACGGCATCCTCGACTACACCGAATTGAAATACGTTTGTATCGGCGGAGTGAGCTGACCCGCATGCGCGGGCGACTCCGATCCTGGGGCACGGCCTAGGACGCCATGCTCGGGCGTTTCCTGGAGCTCTCGCTCCCGGCCCCGGACGTCCAGGCCTCGCTGGAGTTCTACACCAAGCTCGGCTTCTCTCAGGCGCAGGTGGGCGAGGCGTGGCCGCATGCCTACGCCGTCGTCACCGACGGACGGATCACCATCGGGCTGCATGCCGAGGCCGACTGGCCGCTGGCACTGACCTTCGTCAGGCCCGACCTGCTCGAGGCGCTCGAGACGCTGGACGAGCTCGGCGTCCGTCTCGAGGTTCGCCGGCTGTCCGGCAATGTGTTCAACGAGATCGGATGGCGGGATCCTTCCGGGCATCTGGTACGGCTGGTCGAGGCGCGCACGTTCTCTCCCGTCGAGCGCAGCGCGCTCGATCTTCCCCGCTGCGGCTACTTCGCCGAGATCGCGCTGCCCTGCGAGGACCGCGAGATCTCCAAGGCGTACTGGGAGTTCCTGGGCTTCGTCGGCCTCGAGGAGGACGACCCTTTGCCGCACGTGAGCTGTACCAGCGATCACGTCGATCTCGGCCTGTACGCGCCGGAGGCACTGAAGCGCGGGTCGCTGCGCTACGAAGTCGATGACCTCCGGGCGGCGCTCGCGAAGCTCGCGGAGGCCGGGATCGCCGCGCGCGACCCACCGCCCGCGTTCGATCGCTCACGGAACGCGCTGCTCACGGCGCCGGAGGGGACCCCCCTCCTGCTGACCGCAACCGCGCCGCCCTGAGCGAGCCGCGGCCGCACGCAACATCGACTGCGCGCAACATCGACTGCGCGCAACACCGGCCGGCGCCGAGCGGCCGCAAAAGCGGCCCGCGGCCCTCAGCGCCCGGCCCACACGGCGCCTACCCCTCGACCGCGACGATCTTGAACTCGATGGTGATCTCGTCCTGCACCTGCAGCGCGCCGAGCATCAAGCTGTAAGGGGTCACTCCAAGATCCGACTGGCGCACGCGCAATTCGCCGGTGCCGGCGAGACCCCCGGAGTAGATGAGGAGCGACATGGGAACCTCGCGCGTGAGCTGGTGCCCCGTCACGCTCAGCGCCACGGTCACGATGAGCTGGCCGCGCATCGTCTTGGTGCCGTCCGGGGCACGCACGGGCGCGCGCGGTGGGCGGCTGCTCGTCGGCGTGCTGCTCTCCTCGTCGAGGGCCAGCTGCCCTTGCACGGCGAGGCTCTGGACGGTGATCTCCGGGAACTGCGCCGCATCGAGCACCGCCGGACTCAACATGTTGCGCAGGGTCCCGGACTTGGCATCGTCGGGGACATCGCCCGCGAAATCGGGACCCTCCTCCCGACGCGCGTCGGCGTCGTCCACCATGAAGGCATCCGCGGGCACGGTCAGGCGGAAGGAGGCCGCGGCCACGTCCCGCGGGAGGTCGACCTCGCCGCGCAGGGAGCGATTGACCATGACGTGGTTGTGGCCCATGCGAGCGAGCGGGCCCGCTCGATAGACGAGCACGCGCAGCTCGGATTGCATGGTATCGATCCGATAGGCGCGGCCGCGCCCCGGCGTTGGTGCGGAGGCCGGCGGCGTTCCGGCGCCGGCCTGCGGCGGCGGGACGCGCGGCCGAGGCGTGCCGCAAGCCGCCAGCGTCAGCGCGAGCGCGAGCGCGCCGGCGGCAAGCAGCGGCAGGGGGATGCGGGGACGCCGACGGCGTGTTTCGCGGCGGGGTAACGTACTCGTGCTCCTGCTGTCCTATAAACTGACCACAGTTTGCACGTGGAGCATCGAGCATGCCAAGCACACCCGCCCCTTCCCGCTATGGCGCGGTCGCGCAGTCCCTGCACTGGATCATCGCGGCGTTGATCGTGGTGCAGTTCACGCTCGCATACACCGCGGCGGATCTGCCGCTGGGCGTCCACAAACTGGCGGTGCTCGCGCGGCATAAGAGCTTCGGCATGACCGTCCTGATGCTCGCGATCGTGCGCGTCGCCTGGCGCGCGGGGCATCGCCCGCCGGCGCTGCCCGCCGGCATGTCCCCCATCGAGCGGGCTCTGGCGCGCGGCACGCACGTCGCGCTGTACGTGCTCATCTTCATCATGCCGCTCACCGGCTGGATGATGTCCTCCGCCAAGAATTACTCGGTCAGCTGGTTCGGCCGGTTCACCTGGCCCAACCTCATCGGCAAGAACGAGCACGCGTTCGACGTTCTGCGCACGACGCACCACACCCTGGGAGCCATCCTGCTGGGCGTTGCAATATTGCACATCCTCGCCGCGCTCAAGCATCATTTCTGGAACAAGGATGACGTCCTGATTCGCATGCTGCCCTTCAAGAAGCCGGAGAATTGACATGTCGACGCACCCCTTCATCGCCGCCGCCGCAACGGCGGCCCTCATGCTGACCGCCGGGGCCGCGCAGGCCGCGAGCTACGCCGCCGATCCGGCAGCGAGCAAGCTCGAGTTCACCGGCGTGCAGGCGGGCGCTGAGTTCAAGGGAGCGTTTCGCAAGTTCACCGCGGCGATCGAGTTCGCGCCCGATGCGCTCGGGTCGTCGCACTTCGACGTCCAGGTGGATCTCGCTTCCGAGGACACGGGGGACAAGGATCGCGATACCACCATTCGCGGCGCCGACATCTTCGACGTAGCCCATCACCCGACCGCGCGCTACGTCACCAAGAGCATCGCCAAGACCGCCACGGGCTTCGCGGCGCAGGGAGCCCTGACCTTGCGCGGCGTGACCAAGGACGTGCCGATCGAATTCAAGTTCACGCCGGGTGCGGGCGGCGCGCGGCTCGAGGGAAGCGCCAAGCTCAAGCGCCTCGACTTCGGCGCCGGCCAGGGAGACTGGAAGAGCACCGAGTGGGTGGCGGACGCCGTGAAGGTGAATTTCGTGCTGGTGCTGAAGCCCAAGACCTGACGCGGTACGCTAGGAATGCGGGCGCCAGGAAAAGGCCCCGGTTCCCTTCAACCGAGCACCCTCGGGCGTCCCCGTCCCGTCCGGGTAAGAGCCATGCGCGCACTGCTACCCGCAGGTGAGTCTCTAAGCCGCGGCTAGACCGGTGCTCATCGCGCGGTCCCCAGGCGGCCGTCGGAACATATAACGGGTAGCAGTGCGCGCATGGCTCTTACCCGGACGGGACGGGGACGCCCGGGTGCTCGGTTGAAGGGAACCGGGGCCTTTTCCTGGCGCCCACACTCCTAGCGTACCGGCAGCTCGCGCGACTTCTGCACCGTGCGCAGCGCAAAGCTCGAGTGCACCCGAGCGACGTGCGGCAGCCGCGTGAGGTGCTGGGTGTGCAGGCGCTCGAAATCGGCGGTGTCCGCGAGCACCACCCGCAGCAGATAGTCATATTCCCCCGACATGAGGTAGCACTCCATGACCTCGGGCACCATGCGGGCGGCCTCCTCGAACGCATGCAAGTACGCCTGCTCCTGGCGCTCGAGCGTGATGTTCACGAATACGTTGACCGGGCACCCCGCCTTCTGCTGGTTGATGCGCGCGGTATAGCCCTCGATGAAGCCGGATTCCTCAAGCGCACGGACTCTGCGCAGACAGGCGGATTCGGACAGGCTGACGCTTTCGGCCAGCTGGCTGTTGGTGATCCGGCCGTCCAGCTGCAGGGCGCGGATGATGGCGCGGTCATAACGATCGAGCTTCATTGTTCGCAGGTCCTTGCGCGCATCGACGATATATCAGCATATTCTGCCACCCATAGCCCCTCCTGAACCAGCTTTTGCAATATTCCAGCGGACCGCTGCAGTAGCCTTGGCGCGGAGTTCCTCCATGGCTGGCTGCGGGAGATGGCAATGAAGATCGGCGTTCCGAAAGAGATCAAAGTTCATGAGTATCGGGTGGGGCTGGTGCCCGCCGGCGTGCGCGAGCTCGTCCACGCGGGGCATCAGGTGCTGGTGCAAACCGGCGCGGGCGCGGGCATCGGGTTCGAGGATTCGCACTATCAAGCGGCCGGTGCGCGCATCGGGGCGCGGGCGGAGGACGTGTTCGCAACCTCCGACCTGATCGTCAAGGTCAAGGAGCCGCAGCTCGCCGAGTGCAAGATGCTGCGCGCGGGGCAGACGCTGTTCACCTACCTGCATCTCGCCGCCGATCGCGAGCAGGCGCTCGGCCTCATCGCCTCCGGCGCGACCGCAATCGCCTATGAGACCGTGACCGCACCGGACGGGTCGCTGCCGCTGCTGACGCCGATGAGCGAGGTCGCCGGGCGCATGTCGGTACAGGTCGGCGCCAACAGCTTGCAAAAGGCCAATGGCGGGTTCGGCGTGCTGCTCGGCGGGGTGCCGGGCGTGGCTCCCGCGCGCGTCGTGATTCTCGGCGGCGGCGTCTCGGGCACTCACGCCGCGGAAATGGCGGTCGGCCTGCGCGCCGACGTGACCGTGGTCGATCGCTCCGTGAAGCGGCTGCGGGAGCTCTCCTCCATCTTCGGCAGCCAGCTGAAGACCGTGTACTCGACCGCGCACGCGATCGAGGAGCTCGTGCGCGACGCCGATCTCGTCATCGGCGCCGTGTTGATCGCGGGCGCGGCGGCCCCCAAGCTCGTGACCCGGGCCATGGTCAAGACCATGAAGCAGGGCGCGGTGCTGGTGGACATCGCCATCGATCAGGGCGGCTGCTTCGAGACCAGCCGGCCGACGACGCACGCAGAGCCGACCTACGTGCTCGACGGCGTGATCCACTACTGCGTCACCAACATGCCGGGCGCCGTTCCGCGCACCTCGACCTTCGCGCTCACCAACGCCACGCTCCCCTACGTGCGCGCGCTGGCCGATCTCGGCTGGCAGAAGGCCCTCGCCAACGACTCGGGTCTGGCGCGCGGCCTCAACGTACACGCCGGCCAGTTGACCCACGAGGCCGTGGCGAGCGCGCTCAACCTCGACTACCGGGCTTATCGCGCCGCTTAGTACTCAAGGGGGTTCGCCCGGGAGCACCCCTCCCGGTCCGTCCGGGTAAGAGCTATTCGGGCACTGCTACCCGTAAGGGGGTCTCGCGACCGG
>DATAYZ010000041.1:0-9405 GCA_036272295.1 Steroidobacteraceae bacterium | reverse complement strand
GCTTCCGGCTGGTTCCGCTCATCGGCTTGCCGCTCGCCGGCCTGCTGTTGATCGTCGCAGTCGAGGCTGCAAATCCCTATTGGGCGGTGGCGGCGCTGACGACGGCCTTCGCCGCGGCAGAACTACTCGAGGGGCCAGGATGGGCGGCGATGATGTATATCGCAAGGGCCGACACCATGGCGGCGACCGGCGCGCTCAATACGGGCGGCAACATCGGCGGACTGATCAGCGTACCGGTCGTCGGTTACCTGTCGGGGCACGGAATGTGGACGACCGCATTCCTCATCGGCTCGGTATTCGCGCTCGCGAGCGGTATCGTATGGCTCGGCATCGATGCGACAGCGAGGAACTGATGGCGGGAAGGCATGCAAGCCCAAACATTCGGCGCGTCTCACGGCAGGTAAGACGCGCGGCACTCATCGAGGCGACGCTCGTATGCCTGCGAAAGTACGGTCACACCGGCGTCTCCATCCGCCGCATCAGCAAGGAAGCGGGCGTCTCCGTGGGGTTGATCAATCATTACTTTCCGAAAAAAGCGAGCTTGGTCGCCACCGCCTACGAGAAACTCGCGATGTCCTTGCTCCAATCCTACCGGCGAGGCACCAAAGACAAGGCACTTACCGCCCGCGAGAGTCTGCGGCGTTTCTTCGATGCCTATTTCGCGCCGGAGATGATCGCACCGGAGATGTTCAAGGTTTGGCTGGTTTTCTGGAGCACCGCCGCGCATGACGATGAGACGCGCATCGTCTACGACGAAGTGTACCGGGTCTACCGTGCCAATCTGGAGGTCCTGCTCGGAGATCTGCGGCGCTCAAAAGGCGTTCCCAAGTTCCACCTACGCCGGGCGGCGATCGGCCTTACGGGATTGATGGATGGCCTGTGGCTGCAATTGAGCCTCAATCCCCATACCCTCAAGGCTTCCGACGCGGTACGCGCGTGCGACGACTGGGTGCACGCGCTGTGCGTCGTTCCCTACCTCGTTATTGCAGAAAAATCACGTGCACCCCGAGCCGTCCGTATGCCCGCGATCGCGTAGCGCTGCGCGGCGCAGTCGGGACAGCACGACGGCGCGGAGCCGATGGTATAGCTCAAGAGGTCGGTGAGCTCATGCGGATCGTGGTGGAATTCCTCCGCGTAGGGCTCGTGCTGGCGCACGAGCTCGAACGCGACCGCAAACGCCCGCGCGACGTTCTCGTCGTCGGCGAAGTTCTCATCGTCGCAATAGAGCTGGTTGTGGATGGGGCAGGTGCGCAGCACCTGGGTTTGCAAGGCGATGCCGATGGCAATCTCCTGTTTCTTCCCCATGGCCTAGCCCCGCGAATGGGTGTGGACGCTATGGCGCAGCACGCGCACACCGCGGCCCGGAGGCGCGCACCCGATTACGCGCAGCGCGCGGCGCCATGCCTCGGCCTGCGGCGCGGGCTCGGGCGGATCGTGAGGAGCCATCGGCGGACGCTCGGGATTCGGTGGGATCGGGAGATTCTCGGTGTGCATCGATGACTCCATCATCACAAAGGGGTGATCTTCACTCGCCTGCCGGCCCGGATCGATTGGCGATCGCGCCCGGTAGTGCGGCGAAGTATCGCGTTGCGGCAGTGCGTGCAGGATCGGGTGATCACCGACGGCTGATGTAGGAAATTTCAGACGCCTACACGCAAATCGGCCAGCCGGGCGGTTAGCGCGTCATAAGGTGATCGCGGTACCCGCCGATCGAGCCCCGCCGCGTGCGGCGGTGATCAGAAAGCCAGATAGGGCCAGTTTCCCTCGAGGGCCTGCTCGCGGCTCGCCGCCGGGGCCCCGGTGCGGGGCTGCAGAAACGCCGGAATCTTGCGACCGTGTGCTTCGGCCTCGCGGCGGGCGGCGGCGGCAACCTCCGCGACGATCTGGGCGAGCTCCGCCTGCCGGCGGCCGAAGGCGGCGCCGAGATCCTGGTGCCACGTGAGCGAGCGCGCATCCGCAAGCTGCCGCGTCACGGCATCGAGCGAGCGCGCAAACCTCTGCATTCCGGTTCCACGCTGCCGGGCGCCGCGGCCGGTGAGCTGCGCGGTCAGCCGGATCATCGCCGCCTCCGAGGCACCGACGTCACGCTGATAGGGAAGATAGGGATGCGCCCGGAGCGCTCCCGTCGCGAGCCGCGCGATCTGCCAGCAGCACAGCGCGCCGCGCGCGAAAACCGTCTGTCGCCGCCCCTTCTGGGTGTCGATCACGGCCGCAACCGCGCGGGCATCCAGCGCCGCGCTGCGCAGATTGCGAAGCCTCATCACCTCTGCGTCGATCATGGTTCATCCACCTGCACCTGCCCACCCTATCAACGTTCATCCCTCGAGCGGGTGTACATCGAGGCTGCGGCGCAAATTCTCAAGCGTGCCGACGGCGCGGGCTGTAGGACGGCACCCTAATCCCGTGCGGTCCGATGCTTTCGCGTGACAGGAGATGTCAAATCCGCGCGCCATAGGTAAAGCGCAATCGCTCGCGCGCGGTCAGCCTCCGAGCGGCCGCAGCATGCTGCGCGAGATGATGTGCCGCTGCACTTCGCTCGTCCCGTCCCAGATGCGCTCGATGCGCGCGTCCCGCCAGATGCGCTCGAGGGGCAGATCGCTCATCAACCCCATGCCGCCGTGGATCTGCAGCGCCTCGTCCGCGACCATGGCGAGCATCTCGGTCGATTTCACCTTGGCGATGGCCATGTCCATGTCGGTGTCGATCTTCTGGTCCCGCTTCCAGGCGGCCTCGAGCACCAGGAGCTCCGCGGCGCGCAATTCGACCGCCATGTTGGCGAGCTTGAAGCTGATCCCCTGAAACTTGCCGATCTGCTGGCCGAACTGGCGGCGGTCCACCGCCCACTGCTTGGCGAGATCGAGCGCGCGCTCCGCCCTTCCCAGACAGGTCGCGGCCACCTGCAATCGGGTGGACCCGAGCCAGGTGTTCGCGACATCGAAGCCCCGGTGCGGCTCGCCCAGAATCGCCGATTTCGGCACGCGGCACTGGTTGAATTCCAGGATGCTGTTGTTGTATCCGCGGTGCGAGACGTTCTTGTAGCCCGGGCGCACCTCGAAGCCCGGCGTGCCCATGTCGACGAGAAAGGCCGTTATCTTCTTCTTGCGCGCGCCCTGGGCGCCGCTCTCCTCGCCGCTGGCCGCGAACAGGATGACGAAGTCCGAGCGGTCGGCGTGACTGATGAAATGCTTGGTGCCGTTGATGATGTAGTCGCCGCCGGACTCGACCGCGCTCGTCTTCATGCCGCGCAGGTCCGATCCGGCGCCGGGCTCGGTCATCGCCAGGCACTCGATCCGCTCGCCCCGCACCGCCGGCAGGAGGTACCGCTCGCGCTGCTCGCCCGCGCACGCCATGAGGATGTTGGAGGGGCGTCCCACGCACATGTGCAGCCCGTAGTTGGCCTTGCCCAGCTCCTTCTCGTACAGCGCCCAGGTCACCGTATCGAGCCCTGCACCGCCGACCTCCGCCGGCATGTTGGCGGCGTAGAGTCCGGCCTCGATCGACTTGCGGACCAGCTCGCGGTGCAGCTCGTCGCGCACCTTGCCCGTCTCCTCGACCTCCTTCTCATGCGGGTAGAGCTCGTTGACCACGAACTCGCGCGTTGTCTGGAGCACCATCTGCTGTTCATCACTGAGCGAAAAATCCATGATTCCCCCTAATAGCCTGACTGCGTGCTGCCCATGCGAGGCGATCTCGACCCGCCGGCATTGGCCCAGCGGCGCAGCAGATCGAGCTGTAGCTGCAACTGACGCGCCTGCTTGATTCCCGGCCAGTCGCGCGGGCTGGTGACCGCGCTCGCCGTGATCCCGTTCATGCAGGTGGCGACCGAGCGCAAGATCAGATCGCGCACCTCGGACGGCCACTCCGGCCACTCGCGCCAGTAATTCGTGAAGCAGCGCGTGTAGAGGCGCATGTACTCCCGGTGCACCCAGACGTTCAGGCGCTTGAGCTTCGGATCGGCGGACACCTGTCCCCAGAACGCCATCCAGAACTCACACTCGGTGAAGCGTTGTGCATCCACCGGCAGCGCCTCGCAGAGCACCTCGACCAGGTTTTCGCCCGGCTCGCGCTCGCGGGTGAGGCGCTCCTCGATGCGCTCGAGCATGAGGCGCAGCGCCGCGTGGATGATCTCCTGCTTGGAGTCGAAGTAGTGGGCCACCATGCCGGTGGTGTAGCCCGCCGCGCGTGCGATCCGCGCCATGGTCGCCTGCTCGAACCCGTGCTTGGCGACCACGCGGCACGCCACCTGCGCGATCTGGTCGCGGCGCTCGGCATGGTCGACGATCTTCGGCACGGCTCAGATCCTCCGGAGGCTCGCGTCGTCTAGTCGCTCCGGGCGCGCGCTTGCGACACCGGCCGGCCGGCGTGCGCATCCGGTGGGAGCTTTGCGTGCTGGTCCCGGATCGCCTGGAGCTTGGCGCGCACCGCCGGGTCCGCCGACGACGCCTTGGACGCGCCCGAAGCGACGTGCAGATACATCTGCTCGGCGGTCGCGATCAATTGGTTGTCGCGGCTCCGGTACATGCGCTGGAACACGTGCAGGCGCTTGTCGTCGACGCCGAGGACCTGAAGAGTGACGTACAAGCTCTCGCCCGACTTTGCTTCACCCAGGTGGCGGATGAGATTCTCGACCGTGTAGTACATCCGTCCGGTCGCGCGATAGGCCTCGTCGATGCCGGCGCGCCGGAACAGCGTCTCGATCGCATCGCTGAACACGTGCCCGTAGCGAAAATCGGTCATGTGCCGGTTGTAGTCGACCCATTCGGCGCGCACGACCACGTCCAGCGCGCGAATCGGCTCACCCGCCTTGTCCGGCGCCGCGTTGCGGCCCGCCGCGGCATCCTCGTACAGCCGCTTCTCCACCGCGCGCAGCGTCGAGCCGGCGCCGATGTCGAACTGGCGAAGGACCTGCTGAATGGCCACGAGATAGTCGTCCCGCAGGCGCTCCAGCTCGCGGATCGACCGGCCCCCGGCCTGCGCCTGCGTGCCCTCGACCATGCGGTCGATCAGCGTGTCGGTGAGCTCCGGCGCCTCGAGCTTGGTCCACGGCCATTTCAGACAGGGTCCGAATTGCGCCAGCATGTGCCGCATGCCGGGCTCGCCGCCCGCGAGGTGATAGATCATGTTCGTGCCCATCGCCGCCCAGCGCAGACCGGGGCCGTAGATGATGGCTTCGTCGAGCTCGCCCGTGGTGGCGACCCCGTCGTTCACGAGGTGCAGGATCTCGCGCCACAGCGCCTCCTGCAGGCGGTCGGTGAGATGCCCCGGCACCTCGCGCCGTACGGGCAATGCGTGCATGCCGATGTAGGTGAGGAACTTGCCGGCCGCCTCGATGGTGGCGGGAGCGGTCTTCGCGCCGCCGACGAGCTCGACGAGCGGCAGCAGATACACGGGGTTGAACGGGTGCGCGACCAGGAACCGTTCGGGCCCGATCATGTCCCGCTGCAGGTCGCTCGGCATGAGGCCCGAGGTGCTCGAGGCGATGATCACGTCCGCACCGGCGTGCCGGCTGACCTCGGCGAGCATCCGCTGCTTGAGCGGGAGCTGCTCCGGTATGTTCTCCTGCACGAAATCCGCCGCGCGCGCCATGACGGCCAGGTCGGTGGTGAACGACAGCCTGCCCTTGGGCGGGAGCGGCGCGGAGGTGAGACGCGCCAGCGCCGGCTCGGCGTTCGCGACGGCGCCGCGTATCCACTCCTCCATCTCCGGCTTCACGTCCGCCGCGATGACGTCGATGCCGTAATGCAGAGCGCGGGCCGCCCAACCGCCGCCGATGACTCCCGTACCCAGCAGCCCGAGCGTCTTCACCTTGCGCATGACGTCACCCTCGCACCGTTCTTTGTAATGTTATGAGTATAATATAAAAACCACGGGACGGCACTTCTGCTCTCGGTCCGCTGAAATTCGGGCATTCCGGGCCCCGCAGGGCCTCAGGACGGGAGGCGCGGCTACTTCGCGTTCCCGGCGCGCAGCTCCAAGGCTACTTCGAGTTCCCGGCAAGCACGTCCGCAATGGGAGCCGCCGCCTGCGGAACGTCGCGGCGGTAATCCTTGCCGACGAACGCCGCGACCGTCGCCGCGATCTGCGCCTGCGTGACCGGTGCGATGTGTGCGCGCTCGCCGAGCGGCGGCGTGTCCGGCCCGATCACGGCGATCCAGATGTTCTCCGAGCCTTTCTCCTCGACCCCATGCTCCTTCCATTCGGTGAGGCCCCCGCCCCTGCCGTGGTCGGTGGTGATGATGAAGGTCGTCGTGCCGCGGTACTCGGGCATGGATTGCATGGTCGCCCAGAGCTGCGCGATCGCGGCGTCGGTGCGGTGCGCGCTCTCCAGCACCAGGTCATAGCGTCCTTGATGCGCCCAGTTGTCGGTCTCCCCGTAGCCGACGAAGAGCACCCGCGGGTGCGACTCCTTCACGTAGTCGAGGAGCGCCACCTGGAGGAAGGAGTTGCCCACGTCCTCTTCGTCGAATTGCGTCGTCGTCTGCCACAGCTCGCGCAGCAGGGCATCGCGCGGCGTGTCCGGGTGCTTGCGGGGCGGCGGTGTCCAGCCCGTCTGCATGACGAGGCCGCTGCGGGCCTTGTTGAAAATGTTGTCGTACACGCTCCACGTGCCGTAGATCGCCACCTTGCCGCGCAGGTCCTCGGACTTGTTCAGCCATTCGAACACCGTGGGATTGGGATTGGGCCCGAACTCGTTGCTGTCGATGGCGTCGTTCGGATAGCCGGTGCTCATCTCGTTGTAGCCGGGATACGAGAAGGCCTTGCCGTTCGTGACGTGCGCGACGCTGCCCTTGTGCTGATTGCCGAAGATCTGGCCCTGTTTCGCCACCGTGCCCCACAGGAACGGGAAGATCAGCGCACGCCGCTCCGTGGGATCGGCCCGCCAGTAGCGCTTGCGCAGGTCCTTCTCCGACACCCAGCTGCCGCCGTTCTTGTCGTCGAGGAGCGGCTCGTCGGCGCCCGTGAACACCTCCTGCCAGCGCAGCCCATCGCTGACGATCAGCACCACATTGCGGGTCTTGCCCGCGTGGGCGGGCATCGCAGCCGCCAGGCAGAGCGCCGCCGCCAGCACCGTGAGGCGCTTGATTCCTGCTTGCAGTCCCATCGCGGTAATCCCCTATTGTTGCAATACCACCGCACAGTTCGCGGTCCAGCTGAGATAGACCTCGTCGCTCCAGTCGAAGGTCCACTCGGAGGTGCGCCGGTCGTTCTGCGCGAATACCGTGACCATCTTGCCGGTCGCGGTCTTGATCCGGTAGGTCGAGCGGTTGCCCAGATAGCCGAGCTCCCAGACCGTGCCCCGGACCTGGTTGCGTCCGTCCGGCTGCGGCTGCTTGCTCAGGCGGATCTTCTCGGGGCGCAGCGCCACCCAGACGCGCTGCCCGGTGCCGAAGCGCCCGAGCTCATCGACGATGAGCTCGCAGCCGGCCTCGTTGCTCTGCACGATGAGATGGCCGGGCTCGGTGCCGCTGACCGTTCCCTCGAACAGGTTGGTGGTGCCGATGAAGTCGGCAACGAACCGGCTCTGCGGAAACTCGTAGATCTCGGAGGGCGTGCCGACCTGCAGCACCTGGCCGCGGTTCATGACCGCAATGCGGGTCGACAGCGCCATCGCCTCGTCCTGATCGTGGGTCACGAATACGAAGGTGATGCCGACCTGCGATTGAATGTTCATCAGCTCGAACTGGGTCTGTTCCCGCAGCTTCTTGTCGAGCGCGCTCAGCGGCTCATCCAGCAGCAGCACCTTGGGGCGGCGGATCAGCGCACGCGCGAGCGCCACCCGCTGCCGCTGGCCGCCGGAGAGCTGATGCGGCTTGCGCCTGGCGAGCGCCGCGAGCTGCACCATCTCGAGCGCCTCGCCCACGCGCTGCTTCTTCACCGCCTTGTCGATGTCCATGCGCCGCAGGCCATAGCCGACGTTGTCGGCCACCGTCATGTGGGGAAACAGGGCATAGGACTGGAACATCATGTTGACCGGCCGCTCGTGCGGCGGGACGCTGGTCATCTCCACGTCCTCGATCATGATGCGTCCCGCGCTCGGCGTGGCGAAGCCCGCGAGCATGCGCAGCAACGTGGTCTTGCCGCAGCCCGAGGCGCCCACCAGCGCGAACATCTCGCCCTTGTAGATCTTGAGATTGATGCTGTCGACCGCGGTGAAGGCGCCGAACGACTTGTTGACGCTCTCGATGACGATCTGGGGTTTTGCGTCCGGATCCAGCCACGGGCGGTCGGCGATGGATTTCGGCGTCGCGGCCATCAGCCCGATGTCCGGGCGCGCACGAGGCCTGGGTGAGGCATCCGGCGCACCAACGACCTAGCTGCGGCGATCATTGCTCGGGGAGGCTCTTAGAAGTCGGCCGGCGGCGTCGCGCGCCGCCGCTCCGGCGCAAAGAACGGCCGCTCCACCACCAGCGCTCGCGACATCCGACGCTCCCACACCAATTCGCGGTTCAAGTAGATCTCCGCCCAAACCGTCGAGCCGATCTGGAAATGCGGCGCATCGACGATAGCAAGGGCGATGTTGCGCTTGCAAGTCGGCGACCAGGCGGCCGACGTCACGCTGCCGATCTCACGCCTGCCGCGGTCGTCCGTATAGATGAGCGCATTGTGCGCCGGCTTGTTGCCCGCCACGTCGAGGCCCACCAGCTGGCGCCTGGGGCCGCGAATCCGCTCCTCCTTGAGCGCCCGCCGGCCGGTGAAATGCCCCTTGTTGAAGTCGACCAGCCAGCCGAGGCCGAGCTCCAGGGGCGACCGATCCCGGCCGGTGCGGATGGTGTGCTCGGCCGACACGAAATCCATCTTCGGCATGATGAACCCGGCCTCGATGCGCGCGACGTTCAGGGCCTGCGAGCCGATGGGGCGGATGCCGCGCGAGCGTCCGGCCGCCATCAGGGCATCCCAGACGCCGAGCGCCGAGCCCGGGCTCATCCAAAGCTCGTATCCCAGGTCCCCGGTGAAGCCCGTGCGCGAGACCGTGAGCGCGTCCGGACCGAGGCGGAAATACCCGATCTCGAACGGCTTCAGGCGCTCGACACCCGCGAGCCCCGCCTCGCGCAGCACCGCACAGGACGTCGGCCCCTGTACCGCGAGCGCCGCGATCTCCTCGGTGACCTCGGCGATCTGGACGTCGAAGCCGATGGCGCAGTCCAGCAGCCAGTCGAGCTGGCGCTCCGCCGTGCACAGGCGGTACTCCTGCTCCCCCAGCCGAAACACCGTGCCGTCGTCGATGATGTGCCCGGCATCGTTGCACCAGACGCAATAGGCGACGCGGTCCGGCTTGAGCTTGGCGATGTCGCGGGTCACGAGGCGGTTGAGATATGCCGCGGCGTCCGGCCCGCCCACCCGGTACTTGATCATCGGGGTCAGGTCGTACAGTGTGCATCCGTTGCGGATCGCGAAGTATTCCTG
>DATAYZ010000040.1:0-22193 GCA_036272295.1 Steroidobacteraceae bacterium | reverse complement strand
CGCAGGTCAAGACGACGGGCCGCATCCTGGAGGTGCCGGTGGGCCCCGAGCTCCTCGGCCGCGTGGTCGACGCGCTGGGTAATCCCATCGACGGCAAGGGCCCGCTCAACGCCAAGCTGAAGTCGCCGCTCGAGCGCGTGGCGCCGGGCGTGATCTTCCGCAAGAGCGTGTCGCAGCCGGTGCAGACGGGCCTGAAGGCCATCGACTCCATGGTGCCCATCGGCCGCGGCCAGCGCGAGCTCATCATCGGCGACCGCCAGACCGGCAAGACCGCGGTCGCCATCGACACCATCATCAACCAGAAGGGCACCGGCGTTAAGTGCATCTACGTCGCCATCGGGCAGAAGCAGAGCTCGATCGCGAACGTGGTGCGCAAGCTCGAGGAGCACGGCGCCATGGCCCACACCGTCGTGGTTGCGGCCTCGGCCTCGACGCCCGCGGCCATGCAATATCTCGCGCCGTACGGCGGCTGCAGCATGGGCGAGTACTTCATGGACAACGGCGAGGACGCGCTGATCGTCTACGACGATCTCTCCAAGCAGGCAGTGGCCTACCGGCAGATCTCGCTGTTGCTGCGCCGGCCGCCGGGCCGCGAGGCGTACCCCGGCGACGTGTTCTACCTGCACTCGCGCCTGCTCGAGCGCTCGGCGCGTGTCAACGAGGAGTACGTCGAGAAGTCGAGCGGCGGCAAGGTCAAGGGCAAGACCGGCTCGCTGACCGGCCTGCCGATCATCGAGACCCAGGCGGGCGACGTGACGGCCTTCGTTCCCACCAACGTCATCTCGATCACGGACGGCCAGATCTTCCTGGAAACGGACCTCTTCAACGCGGGCATGCGTCCGGCCATCAACGCCGGCATTTCCGTGTCGCGCGTCGGCGGCGCCGCGCAGACCAACATCATCAAGAAGCTCGGCGGCGGCGTGCGTCTGGCGCTCGCCCAGTACCGCGAGCTCGCGGCGTTCTCTCAATTCGCGTCCGACCTCGACGAGGCGACGCGGCGCCAGCTGGAGCGCGGCGTCCGCGTCACCGAGCTCATGAAGCAGAAGCAGTACGCCCCGATGTCGGTCGCGGAGATGGCCCTGTCCCTGTATGCCGCCAACAACGGCTACTTCGACAAGGTCGACCGCCGCAAGGTCGTGGATACCGAGGCGGCGCTCCAATCCTTCGCGCGCTCGAGCTATGCCGAGCTCCTGAAGTCCATCAACGCCAAGCCCGATCTCACCAAGGAAGTGGAAGCGTCGCTGAAGAAGTGCTGCGACGAGTTCTTCTCCACGCTGTAAACCCATGGCAGGCGCAAAAGAAATCCGCGGCAAGATCTCGAGCATCAAGAATACTCAGAAGATCACCAAGGCCATGGAGATGGTGGCCGCAAGCAAGATGCGCAAGGCGCAGGATCGCATGCGCGCGGCGCGGCCGTACGCGGAGAAGATCCGCAAGATCGTCGGCCACCTGCGCCAGGTGAACCTGGACTACAAGCACCCGTTCACCCTCGAGCGCCCGGTGACCGCGCTCGGCATCGTCGTGATCTCCACCGACCGCGGGCTCTGCGGCTCCTTGAACCTCAACCTGTTCAAGGCCACGCTTGCGGCGATCCGCGCAGCGCACGCCGCGCAGCAAAGGGTCTCCCTGTGCCTGATCGGCTCGAAAGCGGTGCAGCTCTTCCGCCGGCTCGCGGGCGTCGAGATCGCGGCAACCGTGACCCATCTCGGCGACCGTCCGAAGGTGGCCGACCTCATCGGCGCGGTCAAGGTGATGCTCGACGGCTATCGCGACGCGAAGCTCGACCGCCTGCTGCTCGCGCACAACGTGTTCGTGAACACCATGACTCAGAAGAGCGTGGTATCGCAGCTGCTGCCGCTCGAAACCATCGACAAGAACGAGCTGCAGGAGCGCTGGGACTACCTCTACGAGCCCGATGCGGTCGACATCCTCGACGGCGTGCTGATGCGCTACATCGAGTCCCAGGTGTTCCAGGGCGCCGTCGAGAACGTCGCCTGCGAGATGGCCGCGCGCATGGTGGCGATGAAGAGCGCATCCGACAACGCCGGCAAGCTCATCGACGAGCTGCAATTGATCTACAACAAGGCCCGTCAGGCCGGCATCACCAAAGAGCTTTCGGAGATCGTCGGTGGCGCGGCAGCGGTCTGAGGTTTGCTTGGATATTGTCTTAACCGGCGCGAAGCGCCGCATCAAGGGCGGGGTTGCGGAGCAGCTCCGTCGAAAGGTCAATCATGAATACCAACGGTAAGATTGTGCAGATCATCGGCGCGGTCATCGACGTGGAGTTCCCACGCGAGGCGATTCCCAAGATTTACGACGCGCTGCAGCTCGACGATGTCGACCTGACTCTCGAGGTGCAGCAGCAGCTCGGTGACGGTGTGGTCCGCGCGATCGCCATGGGCCCGTCCGAGGGTCTGCGCCGCGGCTTGACCGTCAAGAACCTCGGCAAGTTCATCTCGGTGCCGGTGGGCGCCGGCACGCTCGGCCGCATCATGGATGTGCTCGGCAAGCCCCAGGACGAGAAGGGGCCCATTCAAACCAAGGAATTCCTGCCCATTCACCGTCCCGCTCCGGCCTACGACGAGCAGGCGGGCGGCCAGGACCTCCTCGTCACCGGCATCAAGGTCATCGATCTGCTGGTGCCGTTCGCCAAGGGCGGCAAGGTGGGCCTCTTCGGCGGCGCGGGCGTGGGCAAGACCGTGAACATGCTCGAGCTCATCAACAACATCGCCAAGCAGTACAGCGGCCTGTCCGTGTTCGCGGGCGTCGGCGAGCGCACCCGCGAGGGCAACGACTTCTATCACGAGATGATCGAGTCGGGCGTCATCGACAAGGACAACCTGCCGAACTCCAAGGTGGCGATGGTGTACGGCCAGATGAACGAGCCGCCGGGCAACCGTCTGCGGGTCGCGCTGACCGGTCTCACCATGGCGGAGTACTTCCGCGATGAGAAACAGGCTTCGGGCAAGGGCCGCGACGTGCTGTTCTTCGTCGACAACATCTATCGCTACACCCTCGCGGGCACCGAGGTGTCGGCGCTCCTCGGCCGCATGCCTTCCGCCGTGGGCTACCAGCCGACGCTGGCGGAGGAGATGGGCGTGCTGCAAGAGCGCATCACCTCCACCAAGACCGGGTCCATCACGTCGATCCAGGCGGTGTACGTGCCGGCCGACGACCTGACCGATCCGTCTCCGGCGACGACGTTCGCGCACCTGGATGCGACCGTGGTGCTCTCGCGCCAGATCGCCTCGCTCGGCATCTACCCGGCGGTGGACCCGCTCGATTCCACCAGCAGGCAGCTCGATCCTCTGGTCGTCGGCGAGGAGCACTACAACACGGCTCGCGGCGTGCAGGCGGTCCTGCAGCGCTACAAGGAGCTGCAGGACATCATCGCGATCCTCGGCATGGACGAGCTGTCCGAGGAGGACAAGCTCACCGTGTTCCGCGCGCGCAAGATCCAGCGCTTCCTGTCGCAGCCGTTCAACGTCGCCAAGGTGTTCACGGGCCAGGACGGCAAGATCGTCCCCTTGAAGGACACGATCCGCGGCTTCAAGGCCATCCTCTCGGGCGAGTATGATCACCTGCCCGAGCAGGCTTTCTACATGATCGGCGCCATCGAGGAAGCCGTGGAAAAAGCCAAGACCCTGGCGTAACAGCGCATGGCCAACACCATTCACGTCGACATCGTCAGCGCCGAGGGCCAGATATTCTCCGGCGACGCGACCTTGGTGGTCGTGCCGGGGGCGGCCGGCGAGCTCGGCATCGCGCCGCGGCACGCACCGCTCCTGACGACTCTGAAGCCCGGCGAGGTCCGCGTGCAAACCGAAGGCCGCGAGGAGCAGGTGTTCTACGTGGGCGGCGGCTCGCTCGAGGTGCAGCCGAATGCGGTCACGGTGCTCGCCGACACCGCCGCTCGCGCGCATGATCTCGACGAGGCCGCGGCCCTCGCAGCGAAGCAGCGCGCCGAGGATGCCATCCGGAACAGCCAGGACAAGATCGAGATCGCCGAGGCGCAGGCCGAGCTCGCCCGCAAGATGGCGGAGCTCAAGGCCATCGAGCGCCTGCGCAAGAAGCGCTAGCGCGCCGATGCTCCCGCGTCGCCACCCCGTTCCCTCCTCCTAGCGCCAAGGCGCCCATCATGCAGCTTTCGGTCGTCATACTGGCGGCGGGCCAGGGCAAGCGGATGAACTCCGATCTGCCCAAGGTGCTGCAGCCGCTGGCCGGCCGGCCGCTGCTCGGACACGTGATCGATACCGCGCGGAAGCTGAAGCCCGCGGAGGTGTACGTCGTCTACGGGCACGGCGGCGCCCAGGTGCAGTCCGCCATGGCGAGCGAGCCCGTCGACTGGGTCCTGCAGGCCGATCAGCTCGGCACCGGCCACGCCGTCATGCAGGCCATGTGCGTCATCCCCGACGATCACCTGGTGCTGGTGCTCTACGGCGACGTGCCGCTGATTCGCGCCGCATCACTCGAGAAGCTGCTCGCCGTGGCGAACGAAGGCGCGCTCGCGGTGCTCACCGTGACGTTGGACCAGCCGTTCGGCTACGGGCGCATCGTGCGCGGCCCCGGGGCACGCGTCAGCGCCATCGTCGAGCAGAAGGACGCGAGCAGCGACGAGCTCGGCATCCGTGAGGTGAACTCGGGCCTCATGGCCGCCCCTGCCGGCCGACTGCGCGACTGGCTGCTCGGGTTGGGCCGCAACAATTCCCAACGCGAGTACTACCTGACCGATGTCGTCGCGGGCGCGGCGCAGGCCGGGAATCGAGTCGAGGCGGTCGAAATCGCGGACGCGGCCGAGGTGGCCGGCGTCAACGACAAGATCCAGCTCGCCCGGGTGGAGGCCCTCCACCGCCGCATGCGCGCGGAGGAGCTGATGCTGGCGGGCGCGACGCTCGCCGATCCCGCCCGCATCGACGTGCGCGGCGAGGTCGAGGTCGGGCGCGACGTGTTCATCGACGTGAACGTGGTGCTCGCGGGCAAGGTGCAGCTCGCCGCGGGCGTCAGCGTCGGGCCTCATTGCGTGATCACGGACAGCCGCATCGGCGCGCAGACCGTGCTCAATGCGGGAAGCATCGTCGAGCGTGCGGTGATCGGCGCGAACTGCCGCATCGGACCGTTTGCACGCATCCGGCCGGATTCGGTCCTCGCGAACGACGTGCATATCGGCAACTTCGTCGAGATCAAGAGCAGCGAGATCGGTGAGCGCAGCAAGGCCAACCACCTCACCTATGTCGGCGACTGCCGCGTGGGAGAGGACGTGAACGTGGGCGCCGGCACCATCACCTGCAACTACGACGGCAAGAACAAGTGGGCGACGGTGATCGAGGACCGCGCGTTCATCGGCTCGGGCAGCATGCTGGTCGCGCCGGTGCGCATCGGCGCGGATGCGACCATCGGCGCCGGATCGACGATAACGGAGACGGCGCCCGCGGGCGAGCTCACGCTGACGCGCGCCCGCCAGGCGACCATCCAGGGCTGGAAGCGGCCGCCCAAATTCAGCGATGCCGACAAGCAGGCGATCACCGCAGCGAAACTGACCGCCGTCGGCGGCGGCCCATCGAAGGTGCCCGCGGAGTCTGGGAAGACCGCGCGAGTGCCCCAGGGAGCACGCAGGGCGGCGAAAGGTTCGCGAGCGACCAATAGATCGCAAGCGACGAAGAAGCCGCAACCGACGAAGCAGCCGCGGCCAACGAACAAACCGGCGGCAGTTAAAAAGCCGAGCAAGACGAAAAAGCCGGGCAAGACGAAAAAGCGATCGAGATAGCCTCGATTCGCGGGCGTGTCCCACCCGATTGACAGTTGTGCGATACGGCGGTTCGGCGTGGTATCCCGCGAAAAAGGATCGTGTGGGATACGCGCCAATGCGGCGCGCCTGCTCCCGATCAGGCGCCCAGCGCGGCGCGCAGCGTCCCCAAGCTGAGCTCGGTGTGCTTCAGGACGGCCGCCTGATCATCGGGCCCCAAGCCCAATGCGTCGAATGCGTTGACCCCCGCACAGCGCGCCAGCCCGCTCCGATCTTCCAGCAGCGCCGCAGCGAGCACCGTGCTCGCAATCAGGACATCGGTGAGGTCGGCTTTGACGTGCGGGCTGCGGTCGTGACGATTCTGGCCGGCCACGGTCTCGCACATGCCGCCGTCGAATGCCCACTTCTCGAGGACCGCGGCGCCGATGGCCGGATGCCTCGAGGCCGCCAGCGCGGCCAGTGTCTCGTCGTACCCGACGGCGCCGCCTGCGGCGGCGCGCACCATGACGTAGAAATGGCCGATGCCGTGCAGCAGCCCCGTGAGGAACGCTCGATCTGCCGGGACCTTGAGGCGCTGCGCGAGGAGCTGGCAAATGGAGGCGACCGCGATGCTCTTTTCCCAGAGGTCGGCCAGCGGCCTCTGCACCGGACGGAGCAGGCTCTCGCTCTTCATCTGCTGGACCGCGAACACCATGGTGACCGATTGCACGAGCTGATGGCCGAGCCGGGTGATGGCGTGCCGCAGATTGCTGGAGGGGCGGCCGCCCGGGTTGAAGACCGCCGAGTTGGCGGTCTGTTGCACCCGCGCGGAGAGGCGGGGCTCGGTGCCGACGATCCGTGCGACGTCATCGGGACCGGCGTCCGGGTCGCTCAAGGCCCGGCGCACGCGCGGCACGATGTCCGGAAAGCAAGGCAGGTTGAGGGGGCCCGGCACCGCGAGCTCCCGGAGTAGTCCCGAGAGAAACTCGGCGGCGGCGGGGTCGGGCGGCGAAGCGGCGGCGGCCGGCTCGCGGCGCGCCGAGCTCGAAGGGTTCGGTAGCGTGTCCATCGTGCGCGGGACGCTACTACGGCCGCCTACCCTGAAGGATTGAGCGGTTTCACATATATTCGACAGACAAGCCGGAGGTTGAGCGATCCGTGGGAAACTCCTGTCCCCGAGCCCTGGTCTCAAGCGGGGTGCTCGAGAGAGGGTAAGGCTCTGAACGGAGTCGGTCCATGAGCGACGCCTCGGACGATCCGAGCGAGTCGCACAAAGCTCAGGAATCCATCGATCGGCGGGCCTGGTCGCGAACGCGGCAATGGCGCGCCGTGGGCATCGCCGCCGCCGTCCTCGCCGCAGTTTTGGCGTGCGTCTGGCTGGGCGGGCGCCTGTTCGAGTCCGGCCCGGCGCCGGTTGCGGCTCCGCAGAGCCCTCCCGGGAGCTTCCGGCCCTCGCCGCAGCAATCGAAGACCTTGACCTTCGAGACGGTCGAGTCGCATGCGTTCGTCAGCGCGGAGGTCACCGAAGGCAAGATCGGCGTAAACGGCGATCGCGCCACCCAGGTGTTCTCGCCCTATTCCGGCCGGGTCCTCAGGGTCATTGCAGGAATCGGCGACACGGTCAAGGCAGGTGCGCCGCTCGCGACGATCGAGGCCGCCGAGTTCGTGCAATCGCAGAACGACCTCAAGGCCGCCCTCGCCCAATCGAAGCTCGCGCGCTCGAGTGAGGCGCGCAAGCATGCGCTCTACGACGCCAAGGGCGGCAGCCTGCAGGACTGGCAGTCCGCCGAGGCGGATCTCGCCACCGCCGAGGCCGCTCTCGACGCCGCCCGCAACCGGCTGCGCATTCTCGGCAGGTCCGGGGTGCAAGTCGCCGCCATGGAGCGCTCCGGGTCCATCGATCCGGTCGCGACGCTGGTCGCCCCGATCGGCGGCGTGGTGGTGGATCGGCAGGTGGGACCCGGGCAGTACCTGCAAGCCGGCGGCGGCACGTCCGTCTATACCATCGCGGATCCCTCGAGCGTCTGGCTGCTCGCCAACGTTCGCGAGACCGACGCCGGCCTCGTCAAGGTCGGGCAGACGGCCGAGGTGCACGTGCTCGCCTATCCGAAGCGCGTGTTCACGGCGCGCCTGACCTTCGTCTCGGCCCTCGTCGACCCGAACACGCATCGGCTGCCGGTGCGCGCCGAGATCGACAACCGCGACGGCGCCTTGAAGCCCGAGATGTTCGCGAGCTTCCGCATCCTCACCAGCGACACGGCCGAGTCCCCCGCCGTTCCGCAGTCGGCCGTGATCCATGAAGGCGAGGCCGCGCACGTCTGGATGTTGACCCCCGACGGATTGCTGAAGCTCACCGAGGTGCATTGCGGGCGAACCCTCGACGGCCTGGTCGAAGTCACCGAGGGCCTGCGGGTCGGCGACAAAGTGGTCACCAAGGGAGGCCTGTTCATCGATCAGGCGGCGGTCCCCGCGACCTCATGAACGCCATCGTCGCCTTCGCGCTTCGGCAGCGCGTGCTGGTCGTCGTGATGCTGACGATGGTCCTGATCGCGGGCATCGCGAGCTTCTTCTCGCTGAACATCGAGGCCTACCCGGACCCCGTGCCGCCGCTGGTCGATATCGTCACCCAGAGCACCGGACAGTCCGCCGAGGAGATCGAGCGCTACATCACCATTCCGCTCGAGATTCAGATGTCCGGCATTCCCAACGTGCAGGCCATCCGCACCATCTCGCTGTTCGGCCTCTCGGACGTCAAGGTGCAATTCACCTATGACTTCACCTACGTGCAGGCCGAGCAGTGGGTGACCAACCGGCTGTCGCAGCTCGCCCCGTTGCCGAACGGCGCACAGCCGCAGATCTCGCCCACGAGCCCGATCGGCGAGATCTTTCGTTATCGCGTGGTGGGTCCGTCGAACTATTCGGTCACCGACTTGAAGACGCTCGAGGACTGGGTGCTCGAGCGCCGCTTCAAGGCGGTGCCCGGCGTCATCGACGTGACCGGCTGGGGCGGCAAGACCAAGACCTACGACATCGCCATCGACCGGCGCAAGCTCCTGGGATACGGGCTGTCGGTGCCTCAGGTGCTGCAGGCCCTCTCCAACGCGAACATCAATGTCGGCGGCCAGACCGTGAATTTCGGCCCGCAGGCGGCCGTGGTGCGCGGAGTCGGGCTGATTCACTCGGTCGACGAGATCAAGCAGACGCTGATCGCGGGCAACCAGGGCGCGCCGGTGGTCATCGGCGACGTGGCCGAGGTGAGCATCGGCAATCTTCCGCGTCTCGGCATCGCGGGCTACGACGATGTGAACGACATCGTCCAGGGCATCGTCCTCATGCGCCGCGGGGCTGAGAGCATTCCGACCATCAAGCGCGTGGAAGCGGAAGTGGATGAGATCAACTCGAGCGGCATTCTGCCGCCGGGCGTGCGCATCGAGAGAATCTACGATCGCAGCGACCTGATCCACGTGACCACGCACACCGTGCTTCACAACATGGCGGCGGGCATCGTGCTCATCTTCCTGCTGCAGTGGGCGTTCCTCGGCAACCTCCGCAGCGCCGTGATCGTGGCCATGACCATTCCTTTCGCGCTGTCCTTCGCCATCGGGCTGATGGTGCTGCGCGGAGAGTCCGCCAATCTCCTCTCGGTCGGCGCCATCGATTTCGGGCTGGTGGTGGATGCCACCGTGATCATGGTCGAGAACATCTTCCGGCACCTCGCCGAGGAGACCGCACATCTCGGCCAAGGACCCTCGACCCTGCATCGTATCCGGGTGCGCAGCGGATACCGCGGCAGGACCGGCACCATCTCGACCGCCGCCGCCGAGGTGAGCCAGTCGATCTTCTTCGCCGCCGCCATCATCGTCGCGGGCTTCGTGCCGCTCTTCACCTTGTCCGGGATCGAAGGGCACATCTTCGGGCCGATGGCCAAGACGTATGCCTACGCCATCGCGGGCGGTCTCATCGCCACCTTCACGGTGGCGCCCGCGCTCAGCCTGATCCTGTTCCGCACCAAGATCGAGGAGCGGGAGACGTTCATCGTGCGGCGCTTGCGCGCCCTGTACGAGCCCGCGCTGCAGTTCGTGCTCGCGAATCGCATCGTCACCTTCGCCGGACTGGGGTTGATCGCCCTGCTCGCCGTGCTCGGCATGCGCTCGCTGGGCTCGGAATTCCTGCCCAAGCTGGAGGAGGGCAATCTCTGGGTGCGGGCCACCTTTCCCCAGTCCATCTCCCTCGAGGAGAGCGACGGCTACGTCAATCGCATGCGAGCGACGATGCTCTCCTATCCGGAGGTCCGATCCGTGGTCTCGCAGCACGGGCGCCCCGATGACGGCACGGACGCAACCGGCTTTTTCAACGCCGAGTTCTTCGTGCCCTTGAAGCCCTTCGACACCTGGCCGGCCGGAACGGACAAGGGCAGGCTGACCGAGCAGATGACGCGGCGCCTCGCCGGGGAGTTTCCGGGCGTCGATTTCAACTTCTCGCAATACATTCAGGACAACGTCGAGGAGGCGGCATCCGGCGTCAAGGGCGAGAACTCCGTGAAGGTGTTCGGCAACGATCTCGACACGCTCGAGAAGACCGCGGACAGCATCGCGGCCGTGCTCGCCAAGGTGCCCGGCATCACCGACCTCGCGGTGCTGCGCTCGCTCGGTCAGCCGACGGTGCGCGTCGACATCGATCGCGTGCGCGCCGCGCGCTATGGTCTCGCGCCCGGAGACATCAACGCCGTGGTACAGACCGCGATAGGCGGTCAGAGCGCGGGAGACCTCTACGAAGGCTCGAGCGACCGCCACTTTCCGATGATGGTGCGGCTCGCGGCGCCGTACCGGCAGAGTCTCGATGCGATCGAGCGCATCCCCATCGCGGCACCCGCGCCCTCGGGTGGGCTCATGCAGGTTCCGCTGGCGGACGTCGCCGACGTTCGGCTGGTCTCGGGCGCGGCGTTCATCTACCGCGAGCACCAGGAACGCTACGTGCCGATCAAGTTCAGCGTTCGCGGCCGGGACCTCGGCAGCGCCGTGCTGGAGGCACAGCGCAAGGTGGAGTCACAAGTCCAGCTGCCGGGCGGATACCGCCTGGAATGGGTCGGTGAATTCGGCAACCTCAAGGAGGCGGTCGCGCGCCTGTCGGTCGCGATCCCGCTGTCGCTCGCGCTGATCCTGCTGCTCCTCTACCTCAACTTCAGCAGTCTGCGCGACGCGCTGCTCGCCGCCAGCGTGATCCCCATGGCGCTGCTCGGCGGCATACTCGCGCTCTGGATCTCGGGCACGCCGTTCAGCGTCTCCTCCGCCATCGGCTTCGTGGCCTTGTTCGGCATTGCCGCGATGGACGGCATCCTGATCCTGTCGTACTACCACCTGAGCCTCGAATCGGGCCTGACCCGGCCCGCGGCCATGCTGCAAACCTGCCGCACCCAGCTTCGCCCGGTGATGATGACGTGCATCGTGGCCTGTGTCGGCCTCATCCCCGCCGCGCTCTCGACCGGCATCGGCTCGCAGGTGCAACGGCCGCTCGCGATCGTCGTGGTCGGCGGCATGCTCCTCGCGCCGGCGCTGATCCTGCTGGTGCTCCCGGTGTTGATCCTGAGATTCTCGCGCGCGCAGGAGCAGCCGATGGACGACCCCCCAAGGAGCCCGGCTGCATGAGGCGTCGACTCCTCCGCGGCCCGCGAGCACCCCCATCGGGCAGCCGCGCGCACCGCGTGGCCGCGGCCCGGGCGGCGCTCGCGACATTCGCGGCGCTCGCTCCGTGCGCCGGGTGCGTCGGCCCGAGCTTTCATCGCCCCGCGCCGCCGGCGACGGACCGGTACGTGGCCGAGCCCATGCCCGCGCCGACCGCCTCGGCGTCGGGAGTCGCAGGCGCCGCGCAGAAATTCTTGAGCGGGGGCGATGTCCCGCGCAACTGGTGGACCGTCTTCGGATCGAGCGAGCTCGACGCGCTCGTGAGCCAGGCGCTCAACGCGAGCCCCACGGTCGCGTCCGCGGCCGCGGCGCTGCGTCAGGCCAGAGAGAACACGGCCGCGCAACGCGGCTCCTATTTTCCCGCGGCACAGGCGGGATTCGAAGCGACCCGTCAGCGGGACGCCACCGGCGTGCTGAGCCCGAATCTCGCCTCGGGAACCGCGCTCTACGATCTGTACACGCCGCAGGTGACCGTCACATTCGTGCCGGACCTTTTCGGCGCCAACCGGCGCCAGGTGGAGTCGCTCGCGGCGCAAGCCGAGGCCGCCGGGTTTCAGCTCGACGCGACCTATCTGACGCTGGCGGCGAACGTCGTGACCGCGGCCATCACCGAAGCGGGCCTGCGCGCCGAGATCGCGGCCACCGAGCGCATCATCAAGCTCGAGCGCGAGTCGCTCGACGTCATGAAGCGCGAGCTCGAGCTCGGTGCGATCGCCGAAGGGGACGTGTACGCGCAGGAGGCGGCCCTCGCCGTGCTCGAGACCACGTTGCCGCCGCTGCGCCGCCAGGCGGACACCACTCACGACTCGCTCGCGGTGCTCACCGGACACCTTCCGGCGGACCTGCCCGCGGTGCGCTTCGAGCTGGCCGACCTCGTGCTCCCCCCGGACCTGCCGCTCGGCGTGCCTTCGCAGCTCGTCGAGCGCCGCCCCGATGTACGCGCCGCCGAGGCGCAGCTTCACGCCGCCACCGCAGAGGTGGGTGTCGCCATCGCCAACATGCTGCCGCAGGTGCTGATCACGGCCCAAGCCGGAAGCTCGGCGACCGCCCTGAGCGACCTGTTCAAGGGGGGAACCGGATTCTGGAGCCTCGGCGCAAACCTCACGCAGACGCTGTTCGAGGGCGGCACGCTGTATCACCGCAAGAAGGCCGCGGATGCGGCGCTCGACCAGGCGGGAGCGGACTATCGCTCCGCCGTGCTGACGGCCTTTCAGAACGTCGCGGATGCCTTGCATGCGCTCGCGGCGGACGCCGATGGGCTGAATGCGGCGGCACGTGCGGAGGATGCGGCGCAGCGCAGCCTGGCGGTCGCCGAGAGCCAATTGAAGCTCGGCGCGGTGAGCTATCTCGCCTTGATCAATGCCCAGCAGGCCTATCAGCAAGCCGTGGTATCCGCCGCGCAAGCGCGCACCAATCGCTTTGCCGATACGGCGGCGCTGTTCCAGGCGCTCGGCGGCGCCGTCAGCCCTCCGCCCCGGTAAAGCGATTCACGAAGTCCCGAGTGTCGCTCCAGATCGCGCGCCACTCGGCCAGCGTCGCGCGGCCTTGCGATGTAATGCGGTAGTAGCGCCGTGGTGGGCCTGAGTACGAGGGTACGATGCGGCTGGTCAGAAGTCCGGCGGCAGACAGCCCGCGGAGCACCGGGTAGATCGTCGCCGCCTTGAAAGCCGGTGCGGAGCCTTGGGCGAGACGCTTGGCGATCTCATAGCCGTACAGGTCGGCAGCGGCGTCCGTCTCGGCGAGCAGGGCGAGCAAAACCAAGCCGACCAAGCCTCCGTTGAGCTCTTTGCGGAATTTCGAGGCGGCGCTACTATTCACTGAGGAGTATTATACAGTATATAGTAGGATTAAATCAGCTATATGATGAAATATGCATTAGTGAGGTTGTCATAATCGCTCGAAATTGAGCACCGCCTCACTGGACTTTGCACCCTGCTCGGGCACACTAGTCCGCCCTTTTGCAGGTGGCTTATGTGCGGAATCGTTGGCGTAGTCGCGGAGCGCAACGCGGTACCGATCCTGATGGAAGGATTGAGGCGCCTGGAATACCGGGGCTATGACTCCGCCGGTCTCGCCGTTCTCGAGCACGGGCGGGTGGCCCGGGTGCGCACCGTTGGCAAGGTCAAGGCCCTTCAGGCCGCCCTGGACGCCGAGCCCGTCGCAGGCTCCCTCGGGATCGCCCACACCCGCTGGGCCACCCACGGAATTCCCACCACCCACAACGCCCATCCGCATCTGTCACGCGACGGCGTCGCCATCGTCCACAACGGCATCATCGAGAATCACGAGCCGTTGCGCGCCGAGCTCAAAGGGCAGGGCTACCAGTTCACCTCCGAGACCGACACCGAAGTGGTCGCTCATCGGATCCATCAGCATCTCGCGCAATCGCCGGACCTGTTCTCGGCGGTGCGCACCACGGTCGCCGAGCTGCAGGGTGCTTACGCGCTCGCGGTCATGAGCGAGAGCAATCCCGAAAGCCTGGTGGTGGCCCGCCAGGGGTGCCCGGTGGTCATCGGCATCGGCATCGACGAGAACTTCGTTGCATCGGACGTCGCCGCCCTGTTGCCGGTGACGCGCCGCTTCATGTTCCTCGAGGAAGGCGACGTTGCGGAGATCCGCCGCAACTCCGTGCGCGTCATCGCCGCGGACGGCAGCGCCGCCGTCCGCCCGGTCCGCGAGAGCGAGCTCTCCGCCGATGCGGTCGAGCGCGGCGCGTACCGCCACTTCATGCTGAAGGAGATCCACGAGCAGCCGCGCGCCGTCGCGCAGACCTTCGAGGAGCGCATCGCAGGGGGCCGGGTTCTGGACGCGGCGTTCGGGCCCGCGGCCGCGCAGGTGTTCGGCCAGGTCAAGGGCGTGCACATCGCCGCCTGCGGAACGAGCTTCCACGCGGGACTGGTGGCGAGCTATTTCATCGAGCAGATCTGCCGCATTCCGGCGCGCGTCGAGATCGCGAGCGAGTACCGCTATCGCAACCCGGTGATCTCTCCCGACACCTTGTTCGTCACCATCTCGCAGTCCGGCGAGACGGCGGATACGCTGGCTGCTCTGCGCAACGCCAAGCGGGCGGGATATCTCGCGACGCTCACCATCTGCAACGTCGCGGAGAGCTCCATGGTGCGCGAGTCCAATCTCGTGCTGCTCACCCGCGCAGGGCCGGAAATCGGCGTGGCCTCGACCAAGGCCTTCACGACACAGCTCGCCGCCCTCGCCATGCTGACGGCGGTGCTGGCCAAGCACCGTCGGGGCGAGCAGGTCGAGCGCGAGCTCGTGTCCCAGGTGCTCGAGCTTCCTGGCCTGCTCGAAAAAACCTTGAGGCTCGACGCGCGCATCCGCGATTTGGCCGAGGCGTTCGCCGACAGGCATCACGCCCTGTTCCTCGGGCGCGGACCGCTGCACGCCATTGCGCTCGAGGGCGCGCTCAAGCTCAAGGAGATCTCCTACATCCATGCCGAGGGCTATGCGGCCGCCGAGCTCAAGCACGGCCCGCTCGCGCTCATCGACGAGGACATGCCGGTGATCGCGGTGGCGCCGAACAACGAGACCCTGGAGAAGCTCAAGTCCAATCTGCAGGAAGTGCGCGCGCGCGGCGGCAAGCTGTTCGTGTTCGCGGACCCCAAGGCCCACATGCAGAGCGATGAGGGCGTCACCGTGATCGAGATGCCGGCGGCCGTGACCGAGATCCAGGCGCCGATCGCGTTCGCGATTCCGCTGCAGCTCCTCGCGTATCACGTAGCCGTGCTCAAGGGGACGGATGTCGACCAGCCGCGCAACCTCGCCAAGAGCCTCACCGTCGAGTAGGAGATGGCCCGGGCCGCACATCGAACCGCTCGCTTGAAGACCACCACCCGCCCCGAGGCCGCGACCCGCCGCGAGGCCGCGACCCGCCGCGAGGCCGCAACCCGATACGAGCGGAAGTTCGACGCCGCCTACTTCCGCAAGTATTACCTCGACGATGCCACCCGCGTCACCGGCACGCCCGAGATGCACCGGCGCGCCATGATGGTGGCGGCCGTGGTGCACTACGCCGAGGTGCCGGTGCGCACCATCCTGGACGTGGGCTGCGGCATCGGCCTGCTCCGGCGCGCCTTCAGGCGGGTCCTGCCGCGCGCGCGCTACACGGGCCTCGAGGCGAGCGGGTGGCTGTGCAAGCGCTACGGGTGGGTGCGCGGCTCGGTGGTGGACCACCGGCCACGCCGTCCGAGCGACCTCGTGGTGTGCTACGACGTGCTGCAATATCTCGACGATCGCAGCGCGTCCCGGGCGATCGCGAATCTTGCGCGGATGACCGGCTACGCGCTCTACATATCGGCGCTCACCCTCGAGGACTGGCGTCGCAACTGCGACCGATCGCGCACCGATGGAGACGTGCAGCTGCGGCCGACCGAGTGGTACCGGCGCCGTCTCGCGCGCCGCTTCAACCATCTCGGCATGGGGGTGTGGCTGCGCAAGGGCGTGACGGCGACGTTGTGGGACATGGAGCAGCCCTAGGAAGACCCTGGGAAGGCCCACCCCCGCTGAGGCTCCTCCCGTCCGGGTCGCCCGTCCGGGTAAGAGCTGTTCGGTGACTGCTAACGGTAAGGGTCTAATGACCGCATTTAGGCCGCGCGTCATTGGACGGCCGGACATCGTCCGTCGCACCCCCTACCGTTAGCAGTCACCGAATAGCTCTTACCCGGACGGGCGACCCGGACGGGAGGAGCTTCAGCGGGGGCGGGCCGTCCCAGGGTCTTCCTAGAGGTTGTCCAATACCCAGTCGACGAGCGCTACGTGCAGCGGATCGCCGGCACCGTAGTCGGCGCGATTGTCGTTGACCAGGGAAACGACCACATAGGTCTTGCCGCTGGCCGCCGATACGTAGCCCGCGATGCCGGTGACCCCGTCGAGGTGGCCGGTCTTGAGGCGTACCGCACCCGCGGGGCTCGACCGGAGCCGGGTTCGCAAGGTGCCGTCGATGCCGCCGAGCGGCAACGAGGCCATGAATTCCGGGGCGTAGCGGCTGCGGTAGGCCGCGCGCAGCACGGCGGCCAGCTGCTCCGCGCTGATGCGGGTGGTGCGCGACAACCCCGAGCCGTTGTCGATGTCCACCCCGGCGAGATCGAGCCCTTGCGCGCGGCTCCAGTCGGCAATGGCCGCGGCGCCCTTCTCGGGCGTGCCCGGCGCGCCCGAGCGCTCTTCGCCGAGCGTCAGGAGCAGGTGGCGCGCCATCAGATTGCTCGAGAACTTGTTGGTGAGCCTCACGATCTCGCCGAGCGTGAGCGAATCGAAATTCAACAGCACGGCAGCGTCCGCCGGCGCGGCCTCGACGCGCAGCTTGCCGTCGATCTCGCCGCCGAGCTCGCGCCACAGGTGGACGAAGGTTCCGAATGCATAGCTTGCGGGCCTGAGCAGCACCCGCGCGAAGCTGCGCTCGGAGCAATACGGCGAGAGCGCGCCGGTGAACACCACCTTGTCCCACTGCGGAGAGGCCACCTCGAAGTCGACGCGTCCATTCGCGCCGCCGCAGCGGCCCCGCCCGAGGTGCACGCGGTTCTCGATGTCCAGGTTGGTCGGAGACGGCACCGCCACGATGTCGACGCGATGTGCGGACCGATCGGGTGCGACGCGGAACTCGATCGACTGGAAGTTCACCATGAGCGCATCGGGCTGCACGTTGTACGATCGGTTCGGACGGCCGTCGAAATCGCCGGGATTTTCGGGCGGCAATGAGAAGAACGCGGTGTCGTCGATCACCACGTCGCCGTGGATGGTCTTCAAGCCTGTGGCACGCAATGACTGCGCGAAGCTCCACCAGCGCTCCAGCGTCATGTAGGGGTCGCCGCCTCCCTGCAGGTACAGGTCGCCCTCGAGCACCCCGTCGGCCGGCACGCCGCGGGCCAGCGCGCGCGTGTGCCAGGTATAGGCGGGGCCGAGGATATCGAGCGCCGCAAAGGTCGTTACGACCTTGACGGTCGAGGCGGGGCTGCGCGGCGTCTCGGCATTCAGGCTCGCGACCGCTCGGCCGGTCTCCGGGTCGACGACGATGAAGCTGACCGTGGAGCGAGGCAGGCGCTCGGCGGCCATCGACTGCGCCACCGGCGCGGGAATCTCCGTCGCCTGCGCGGCGCCGGTGCCCAGGGCCGCGAGCACGGCGATGACCGCCAGGCTCCGCGACGCGCGCTCAAGGTCGGCTACCGTTCGAATCGCGGCGCGCGGGAACCTCTGTCGAAGCGTTTGCAATTTCTTGAGCGGACCTTCACCGGGACTGTCAACCGAGCGGCAGCGAAATGCGCCGCCACGCACCGGACCACCAACGCAGCGCCAGCGTCGAGCCCAGGCAGCAAACATAGACCAGCGCGGCACACCAGCCGCCCACCGCGCCCAGCCCGAATTGCGGCAGCCAGTCGACCCAGCCCTGGCCGGGCGCGAACGACAAACTGTGCGCCAACGGTACGAACAAGAGCCAGGATAGCGCAAGCACCATGACGGCCGGAAGCCGTACGTCCGCCGCGCCGCGCAGGATCGCGCCGCTCGCGATGTTGAGCCCGTCGAAGAGCTGATATCCCGCCGCGATCCAGAGCAGCACGCACGCTCGCGCCACCACCGCCGCAGAATCCGGATCCGCAGCGTTGGTGAACCAGGGCAGGATCAAAGGCCCCAGCGCCGCGAGCACCACCCCGACCGCTCCCATGTAGACCACTGCGATGACCATGATGCCGTTGCCCACCTTGAAGGCCCAATCGCGATGATGGGCCCCGATGGCCTGCCCAACCAGAGTCGTGCCCGCCATCGCGACGCCCACCGCGGGCTGATAGCAGAACGAGGTGAGCATCATCACGATCTGCGTCGAAGCCCCGTCCGCGGTGCCGAGGCGCACCTGCATGAGCTGGAACAAGGCGAACCCCAGGATGTCCGCCGCGATCAGCAGGCCCATCGGAAAGCCGAGCCGGAACTGCTCGAGCAGCGCGGAGGCGTGCAGCCGCAAGGTCAGATGCGAGAGATAGCGCGCGCGGATCCTGGGTCCCAGGAACAGCGCCGCCGCCACGGCAACACCGAGGATTTGAGCGGCATCGGTGGCCCACCCCGAGCCCGCGATGCCCATGCCGAGATTGAACATGAACACCTGGTTGAGCAGAGCGTTCGCCGCGGCGACACCGACGCTGATCGAAAGCGTCACGGTCGGCCTTCCGATGCCGTTGAAGAATCCGAGCAGCGACCAGAGGGCGATGCCGAGCGAACCGCCCAGCATGCGCGGGAACCAGTACTCGAGCGCGAGACTCAACGTGCCGTGCGGAATCCCGAACGGCGCGAACAGCCTGGCGCCGCCGAACGCGAGGCCCACGAAAATGGGCGTCATGAAGAGGGAGGCCCACAGGGACGTCCAGGTGGCCTGCGCGGCTCGCGCATAGCGCCGGGCGCCGTAGGCTTGGGCGACCTTGGTCTGCACCGCGAGCCCGACCCCGCCGAAAAACAGCATGCACACGAGCACCGGCCAGTAGACCGCGCCGATGGCCGCGGTTGCCGTCGGCGACAAACGGCCGATGAACCAGGTATCGGTCGCGCTCAGCACGGCCTGGACGGCGCTGTTCAGCATGAACGGCAGCGCGAGCGCCGCCACCGCGCGGTAGTCGAGCCGCGGGCGGCCGGACGAGGACAAAGCCTGGCCGGGCAGGAGTTCCAAGGGTGCATCCATTGCGCGTAGGATGCGGCAATGGCCGCGAAGAAGCGATGCGTGTTGCCGGGAGAATTCCGCAGCCTGGAGCTCGCTCGAGGCACATGGCGTCTCGAGCGCGGAGGTCCGGAGCCCGCCGAGGTCTTCGTGCGCGGCGTGCAACCGATGGCCGCGGCGCTGCTCGGCACCGTGGCACTCGGCGACCTCGACATCGAGTGGAGCGAGACCGCCACATCCCTGTGCGCGACCCTGGACGGCCAGCGCAGCACCTTGCCGGTCAGGAGCGCGATCGTCCATCAGCCGCTCCCCGGCCTCTACCGCGGCCTGCCCCTCGCGGTGCTCGACGACACCACACGGCGTTTCTGGCGGCGCGTGTTCTTGGTGGCGCGATGGCCGGGCGGCCGCTTCCTGCTCGCCTGGCTCGCCCGGAACGGGAGTCGTCGTCGGGGCGGCACATAACCCTCGGACACAAGCCGACCGTGGCGGGTGGCGCATGAACCCGGACACAAGCCAACGTCGGCGAGTTGGCGCATAACCCCCGACGGCGGCCGAAAACCGCGCCGAACCGCGATCTGCATCACAAGAATCGACCGCCACCGCCGGCTTTGTGGGGGAAATCCTCCGGGCTAAAGGGCCGATTTGCGACTCTCGTCAATGATGCCTGCCCGGGTTTCCAGCACATTGCTCAATAAGTTATCAACCCGACGCTAGGATGGCCGCATTGCTGGAAGTGAAGACAAACGCCATCGACAGCGCTGGCGCGGACGCCTCCTTCGACCCTTATGGGCGTTTGCTCCGCATGCTCATGCCGAGCTTGCGCGGCGTCGTCGTGCATGACGGTTTCGGCAATCTGGTGTGGGCCTCCGACGAATGGACCTTGGCCGAGCAGCCCGGGATCATCAAGGAAGCCATTTCAGCCGCGTTGACCGATTCTGCGGAATACCCCGGCGTCGTGCATACGCTCGATGCCGACAGCGCCGTTTATGCATTCGCCATCCGGGGCGAGCAGATCGAGCTGCTCGGGATCGTCAGCCTGGTGGCGCGCCTGTCCGGCTCCCAGACCGAGGCGCGGCCCTTGCAGACCGTTCGCCCGCTGGTGCAGCCCGCGCTCGAGTGCCTGCGGCGCGAGCTCGCGCTGCGCTCGACGCTCGGGTCGCGCGAGCATGATCTCAACGTACGCGAGCGCGACCTCGACCTCATGGTCGAGATCTCTTCGCAGCAGGCGGCGACCGATACCGACGAGTTCGGGCTGATCCTCCGCACCGGCCTCGAACGCATGAATTGCACGCTCGCCGCGCTCTGGGTGCCGGACAAGAATCTCGCGCTGTCCCAGACTCGCAGCGGAAATCCCATGGCGGCCGAGCCGATGCAAAAGGCCCAGCAGCATCTGCTGACGTGGATGCAGCTTCAGCAGCGCACCATCGTCATCAACCACATCTCGAAGGTCGCGAGCGACGTGGCCGCGCCGTTCAAGATCCTGGCGTGCCCGGTACGGCATCCGTCGGAGCGCGTCATGGGCGTGCTCGCGCTGTTCAATCCGCCGAGCGCCCCCGACTTCGATGCGCATCACGCGCGCATCACCGAGGTGCTCGCCAAGCGCGCGACCAGCATCATCCAAGCGCAGTACGACACGAGCACCGGGCTGCTCACCCGGCAGGCGTTCGAGCGCCAGGTCAGCGCCGTGCTGGGCGCGCCCGGCGCGACCGATACACACGTCATCCTCTACCTGGACATCGACCGCCTGCACGTCATCAACGAGACGTTCGGCATGCACGTCGGAGACGACGTGATCGCGTCGGTCGCCGAGTGCATGTCCAAGGCCCTGCCGCCCAAGGCCTTGGCGGCGCGCATCTCCGGCGATCGGCTCGCGGCCTTGATCGCGAACTGCGGCATGAGCGCGGCCGCGGAGGTGGCCGAGAAGATCCGTGCGGCGACCGAGGCCATCGTGCCCCGGGCCGGACAAGGGTCATTCGAGGTGTCCGCGTGCCTCGGCGTGGCGCCGATCGGACGCTCCGCCAATCCGCTCGCGCACGCGCTGGCGACCGCCGAGATCGCCTGCAAGGCGGCCAAGGACCGGGGCCGCAACCGCGTGGAGATCTTCCAGGATTCCGATCAGAGCATCATCCGGCGTCACAACGACATCATGGTCGTCGGCCAGCTCCGCGATGCGCTCGCCAACGACAGTTTCCGCCTCGATGCGCAGCCCATCCTGCCCTTGCGCGGCAATTACGGCCGCCCGCGCTTCGAGCTCCTGATCCGCATGCTCGGAGATCGCGGCGAGATCATCCCGCCGAGCAAGTTCCTTTCCGCCGCCGAGCGCTACCAGCTCATGCCCACGCTGGACCGATGGGTGGTGCGCACCGCGTGCGAGCTGCTCGGCGCGCACACCGCCGCGGTGGGCGAGGATATCGCCCGTTTCGCCATCAATCTCTCGGGCCAATCGCTCCAGGATGCCGCGTTCCTGCCGTTCGTGATCGAGCAGATCAAGGCCACCAAGATCCCGGCGGGCGTGGTCTGCTTCGAGCTGACGGAGACCGCGACGATCGGCAATCTCGCCAAGGCCCAGGACTTCATGCGCAGTCTGCAGGAGCTCGGCTGTCAATTCGCGCTCGACGATTTCGGTACCGGCGTGAGCTCGCTCGCCTATCTCAAGGACCTGTCGGTCAATTATTTGAAGATCGACGGCAGCTTCGTTCGCGACGCGGTCGTCAATCCCCGCTCGGAGTCGATGATCAAGGCCATTGCACAGCTCGCCAAGGTCATGTGCATGGAAACCATCGCCGAGTACGTGGAGACGGACGTCCTGCGCGCGCGCATGGCCGACCTCGGCGTCGATTACGGACAGGGCTTCGCCATGGGCAGGGCGCGGGTGCTGCCCGACCTGCTCAAGGAATTGGCGATCTACGAGGCCACCGTGAATGACTGGGCCGCGAACATCCTGGAGCCCGCCGAGATGGGCGGCCACCGCTAGGAGCGTGGGCGCGCCCGGAAGGAGGCCCCCGGCTCCTTCGGCCTCCGCTCGGGCGTCCCGTCCCGTCTGGGTCAGAGCTACGCGGGCACTGCTACCCGTTACATGTTCCGACGTCCACCTTGGGGCCGCCTGATGAGCAGCGGTCTAGCCGCGGCCCAGAGACCCACC
>DATAYZ010000039.1:0-4813 GCA_036272295.1 Steroidobacteraceae bacterium | reverse complement strand
ATATCAGCAGCAACAGGCCGGGGAGAACCATGAGAGGATGAATGGCGAGCGCGGCAACCGCGACGGCCAGGGCGAGCCGCGCGCGGCCGTGAAAGTGCAGCGCCAGCGCCGTCACGATCAAGGCTTCGCCCAGCGAGCGCGCGGAAAGGTAGAACTCGGCGTAGTGAAAGATGACGTAGCCGCCGTAGAAACTCACGCAGATGATCAGCGTGCCGGTGGCAAGCCATGCGGTGGCCGAATCCCACAGGGCTCGCGCAAGCGCCCACGAGGCCGCGAAGAACCACACCGTGCAGATCACGAACAGCACGCGCGCGGCCTGCTGCAGACCCAGGAGGGCGATGACCCGCGCGTACAGCGGCGAGAAGATCGTGAACCGATCTTGCGAGCCGTACGCCAGATAAATGTCGCCCGCGAGATTCGGCCGCAGGCGCGCCAGTGCCTGGAGGGCGTAGAGCTCGCCATCGCGGCTCAGGCCCGCGTAGTAATGCATCAATATCCAGAGCGTGATCAGCCCCAGGGTGAGGCAGATCGGCACCAATACGGGCCGCAGCGCGAACGGCTGCGGGTCGCTCGCGCCAGGGGGCTTGTCCATCGCCATCATTGTCGGGATTATGTCTTACGGGCGGCCCTGATGTGCGACGCGATCCCAATGTGTGAACCAGGACGCATCGCATGTCGCGGACCGTGAGCATGGTTCACAAAGGTCATTCGATGCCCAGCTTCTTGATCCGATAGCGCAGTGCGCGGAACGACATGCCGAGCACCTTGGCCGCGGCGGTCTTGTTATAGCGGGTCTGCTCCAGCGCCTTGATGATGGCGTCGCGCTCGATGCCCTCGAGCTGATCGCCCAGCGCGCCCGGCGCGCCCTCGGGACCCGTCGCCGACCCGCGGGCCGCGGCGCTCGGCGACGGCCGCAGCTGGATGTCCTCCGTGCGGATCTCGCCGCTCGTGGTCAAGGTGACGGCTCGCTCCAGGATGTTCTCGAGCTCGCGCACGTTGCCGGGGAAGGCGTAGCGCTCGAGCGCGTCGAGGGCCTCGTCCGCGAGCATCGGCGGCGTGACCTTCATGCGCCGGCCGAGGCGGCGCAGGATGGCCTCGGCGAGCTCCGGCACGTCCTCGGGACGCTCGCGCAACGAGGGCACCCGCAGCTCGATGACGTTGACGCGGTAGAACAGGTCCTCGCGGAACTTCCCCTCGGCCACGAGCTGCGACAGGTTCTTGTGCGTGGCCGAGAGGATGCGCACGTCGACCGGCGTCTCCTGTTGCTCGCCGATCGGACGCACGGCTTTCTCCTGGATGACCCGCAGGAGCTTGACCTGCATGTGCAGCGGCAGATCCGCGATCTCGTCCAGGAACAGCGTGCCGCCCTCGGCGGATTGGATCAGGCCCTTCTTGTCGCCGACCGCCCCGGTGAAGCTGCCGCGTTTGTGACCGAAAAGCTCGCTCTCCATGAGGTCGGTGGGGATCGCCCCGCAGTTCACCGGCACGAACGGCTGATCGCGGCGCGGCCCGGATTCGTGGATGAGCTTGGCCACGAGCTCCTTGCCCGTTCCGGACTCCCCGCAGATGTGCACCGGCGCCTGACTGCGCGCCACGCGGCCGATCATCTCGCGCAACGTCTGCATGGCGGGCGATTCGCCGAGCAGGCGCGGCGCGAAGTGGCTGGTGTCGCCGCTCGCGTCCTCGGACAGCTTGACCGCCGCGGCCACCAGCTTGCGCAAACCGGCGAGATCCAGGGGCTTGGATACGAAATCGAACGCGCCGAGCTTCAGGGCGCGCACCGCCGTCTCCATGTTGCCGTGGGCGGTGATCACCGCGACCGGCACCGCCGGGCAGTATTGCTGGATCCATTTCACCAGCTCGAGACCATCGCCGTCCGGAAGCTTCATGTCGGACAGGCACAAGTCGAAGCGCTCCGACTTGAGCAGCCGCTGCGCGACCGCCACGGTGCCGGCAGTGCGCGGATTCATGTCCATGCGCTTGAGCGTGATCGACAGCAGCTCGCACAGATCGGGCTCATCGTCGACGACCAGTACGTTGGGTGTGCTCATCGCTTCATTGTAGCTCTCGCGCCGCGCGACCCGATGCCGGGGGGCCCGATTCGCCGCCCGCCATGCCCGTCACCTCAGCCCTCCCAACGCCGCGGATCGCTGAACACGATGCGGAAGATGCTGCCGCCGCCGCCCCCGCGCGGCTCGTACAACAGAACGGCGCGATTCAACTGGCAGAGCTCGCGCGCGATGAAGAGCCCGAGGCCCGTGCCGCCTTTGCGGCCGGTGAAAAACGGCTCGAAGATGCGGTCGGCCGCTTGCGCATCTATCCCGTCGCCGTAGTCCGCGACCTCCAGGTAGGGGCGATTGCTCGGGCTCAGGCGGCCGAGGTGGATTTCGGCGCGGACGCCGTCGCGCTCCTCGCCGTATTTGAGCGCGTTCTCGCAGAGATTCCACGCTACTTGGTGCAGGTGACTCGGGTCGAAGCGCACCTCGAGATCGATCGCGTCCTCGCGCAGCGCGACCTGGCCCGGCGCGACCTGCATGGTCTCGCGGAACTCGTCCATGAACTCGTGAATCCAGTCCGCGAGCGTGAGGCGCGTCGGCTGGGTGGCTTCGCGGCGCGACAGCTGCAGGACGTTGTTGATGATGCCGCTGACGCGCTCGGAGTTGTTGCGGATGATGTCGGTCAGACGCCGCTCCTCGTCGCCGATGCTCGGGCTCTCCGCGAGCAGCTGGCCCGCGTGGCTCATGGCGCCGACCGGATTCCTGATCTCGTGGGCGATGCTCGCGGAGAGGCGCCCGAGCGCGGCGAGCTTGCCCTGCTGGACGCGCTCGGCCATGAGGCTCGTATCCTCCAGAAATATGAGGGTGGGCCCCGGCGTCGCGACGCCGAGCGGCGCGAAGTGCGGCTGTATGATGCGCGCGCCGTCCGCGGCGACGAAGGTCGAGGGTGCGTCCTCGGCACGGTCGTTGTGGCGCCAGGTGCTGAGCGAGTAGAGCAGGCGCGGCGACACCTCGCCCACCAGCGCCCCGGGCACGGCATGATCGTCTCCCAGGATCTCGGCCGCCGATTCGTTGATCAGGCGGATCTTGTCGGCGCCGTCGACCACCAGCAGGCTCTCGCGCAGGTGCTGCACGATGTACTGAGAGAGCTCGGCGAGGTTGGCGAGGTCGAGGTCCTTCTGGCGTACCAGGTCCTCGCTCTCGCGCATGCGGCCGGCGACGAAGCTCGCCGCCGCCGCGATGGCGAACAGCACGATGCCGAGGAGACCCGCGGTCGCGTACGAGGCGATGTCGAGGTGGCCGCTGAGCTGCTCCCAGATGGTCTGCGAAAGCACCGCGACGGTGGCGACAGCCGCGAGGAAGAGCGCGCTGCGCACGGTCAGCAGGAACGCGAGGCCCCCGACCGGCATCAGCATCAAGAGGCCGAGCCCGCTCCCTACGCCGCCCCAGGATTGCAACAGCAGGATCGTGACGGTCAGGTCCACCGTGCCTTGCAGCAGGGTCTGCACCCCGGCGCCCGCCAGACGGCGTCGCACCACGATGACGTTGGCGAGCCCGAAACAGAGGTAGAACACCGCCGAGCCGAAGAACAGGCGCGGCGAGCCGATCTCCAGCCCGCGGGCGCCCCCGATGGCATAGAGCCCGAGGAGCACGAGGGGGACCAGGACGCGGTACAGGTTGAGGAGCCCCAGTACGCGCCAATTCAGGGCGGACTTCGAACTGATGTCGGGCTCGAACTGATGAATCAACGGAGTTCCTCGACGCCGCTTTGCGCTGCACTGGAGCTTAATTCAGAATAGCGCGCCTTCCCTTATCGGCGCGCAGGTCCAATTCATGAATTTGCACGAATACCAGTCGAAGCGGCTTTTCGCAGAGTATGGGATCCCCGTACCCCGGGGCGAGGTGGCGGATTCGCCCGAAGCGGCAGTGGCCGCCGCCGAGCGGCTCGGCGGGGCGCTCTGGGTGGTGAAGGCTCAGGTCCATGCCGGGGGCCGCGGCAAGGCCGGCGGCGTCAAGGTGGTGCGGGATCTCGAGGCGGTGAGGGCGGCGGCCGCGGCGATGCTCGGCACCCGGCTCGCGACCCATCAGACGGGTCCCGAGGGGCTGCCGGTCAGCCAGGTCTACGTCGAGACCGGGTCCAAGATCGCCCGCGAGATCTATTTGAGCCTGGTGCTCAACCGCGAGGCGGGGCGCATCGCCTTCGTCGTCTCGGCGGCGGGCGGAATGGACATCGAGGAGGTCGCGGCGCACTCGCCCGAGAAGATCATCCGTGTGAACGTGCATCCCGCGGCCGGGCTCCAGGACTTCCAGTGCCGCCAGCTCGCCTTCGGCCTGGGGTTGACGGGCGCGCAGGGCGGGGAGTTCGGCAAGATCGCGCACGCGCTCTACGAGCTCTACCTGGGGCTGGACGCCAGTCTGGTCGAGATCAATCCGCTGATCGTGACCGAGGACGGGAAACTGCTCGCGCTCGACGCCAAGCTGAATATCGAGGACAACGCGCTGTTTCGGCACAAGGACCTCGCGGCGCTGCGCGACGACTCGCAGGAGGACCCGATGGAGCGGCGCGCGGCCGAGTACGAGCTGAACTACGTCTCGCTCGACGGCAATATCGCCTGCATGGTGAACGGCGCCGGCCTCGCCATGGCGACCATGGACCTGATCCAGCTTCACGGCGGGCGTCCCGCGAACTTTCTGGACGTGGGCGGCGGTGCGACCAAGGAGCGCGTCTCGGCGGCATTCAAGCTGATCCTCTCCAATCCCAACGTGACCGCGATTCTGATCAACATCTTCGGCGGCATCGTCCGCTGCGACATGAT
>DATAYZ010000038.1:0-37816 GCA_036272295.1 Steroidobacteraceae bacterium | reverse complement strand
GGTCGCGGACGCTTATCTCTTCACCGTGCTGCGCTGGTCGCCGCGGGTCGGCATCGATCTTGCCAGGTGGCCGACGCTCGCCGCCTACGTCGCGCGCGTGGAGCAGCGCCCCAAGGTGCAGCAGGCGCTCAAGGACGAGGGGCTGATCAAGTAGCGCCGACCGCGCGGTCGGCCGCCGGCGCCTCGGCCGAGACCGCCGCGAATTGCAGCGCCGCGAGCTGTGCATACAGCGGGCTCGTCACCAGCAGCTCCGCGTGCGTTCCCACCGCCACCTTGCGCCCGTGGTCCATGACCACGATGCGGTCCGCCTTGAGCACGGTCGCGAGGCGGTGCGCGATGATGATGGTGGTCCGGCCCCGCATCAGCTTTTCGAGGGCACGCTGGACCAGCCGCTCCGACTCGGCGTCCAGCGAGCTCGTGGCCTCGTCGAGGAGCAGGATCGGCGGATCCTTGAGTATCGCGCGCGCGAGTGCGATTCGCTGCCGCTGCCCTCCGGACAGCCGCGTGCCGCGCTCGCCGAGAAACGTGTCGTACCCTTCCGGCAGCTTGCGGATGAAATCGTCGGCCGCCGCCGCCACCGCCGCCGCCTCGATCTCGGCGTCCGTCGCGGCCGGCCGGCCATAGCGGATGTTCTCGCGTGCGCTCGCCCCGAAGAGCATGGTCTCCTGGGGCACGAGCCCGATCTGGGCACGGATCGCCGCGGGCTCGAGATCCGCGAGGCGGTGGTCGTCGATCGAGACCTTGCCGGTGTCCGGATCGTAGAAACGCAGCAGCAGCTGGAAGGTGGTGCTCTTGCCGGCGCCAGAGGGACCGACGAAGGCGATCGTCTCGCCCGGCGCGACCTCCAGGGAGAAGTGGGCGAGGGACGCGGTGTCGGGCCGCGAAGGATAATGGAAGGTGACGTTGTCGAAGCGGATCGCGCCGCGGACCCGGGCGGGCAGGGTCGCGGGATGCGGCGGCGCACGCAGCGCGGGCCGCGCCTCGAGCAGCTCGGTGAGCCGCTCCATCGCGCCCGCGGCGCGCTGCATCTCGCCCCACATCTCGGACAGCGCCGCGCAGGAGCTGCCGACGAACACGGCATAGAACAGGAACTGGAGCAGCTGCCCGCCCGTCATGGTGCCGGCGAGCACCTGGCGCAGGCCGAGCCACAGCACGAAGGTGATTCCGGCGAACACCAGCGTGATGCCCACCGCCGTGAGCGAGGCGCGCACGCGCGTCCGCCGGACCGCGGCCGTGTAGCTTTCCTCCACGGACCGGCGATAGCGCTCGGTCTGCAGATCCTCCAGGGTGAATGCCTGCACGGTCTGGATCGCGTTCAGGGTCTCCCCGGCAAGGCCGCTGGTGTCGGCGATGCGGTCCTGGGAGGCCCGCGACAGCCCGCGCACCCGGCGCCCGAGCGTGATCAGCGGCACGATGACGAGGATGATCAGCACCAGGATGATCGCGGTGAGCTTCGCGCTGGTGAGGCCCAGCATGATGAGACCGCCCATCAAGCTGAGTGAGGAGCGCAGGATGATCGACAGATTCACGCCCGAGATCGCCTGCACCAGCGTCGTGTCGGTGGTGAGCCGGGAGAGCACCTCGCCGACCCGCGTGGTCTCGAAGAACAGGGGATCCATGCGCACCACGCGCCGATAGACCGCGTCGCGCAGGTCGGCCACCACCCGCTCGCCGAGGGTGGACACGAGATAGAACCGCAGCGCGGCGAACACGCCGAGGATTGCCGACGCCGCGAGCAGCCCGAAGAACCAGAGATTCAGGGTGCTGGTGTCGCGATTGGCGAGCACGTGATCGATGAGCTGACGCAGAACCACGGGCAGGGCCAGGAGCGCGGCGGCGGCCACCACCAGCGCGGCCAGCGCCGCAGCCATCCGCCCGCGATAGGGACGGAGGAACGGAAGCAGCGCGCGCAGCGGCGTCAGGCTCTTGGCGCGGGGGCGGTCGGAGGGCTGCGTGCTCACGGGCGGAGGCGCCCGGCGATATTCGGCGGCGGTACGGTCATGCTTCCATGATCCCACAAACGCGATTGCAACCTCGAGACTCGCGTCGTTGCGCGGCGACAACGGCCGGTTTGCCTTTCCGCGGCGGCCTAGCTAAGGTGCCCGCTTAACGGGGAATTGGCACGCCGGACGAGCGCTGTCGTTCTTGGATAACAACACGGGGATGCATCATGCCGGGACGCGAAAATCAACTCGAGTTGCGTACGGGCCACGCCCGCCGGAAACCGGCTGCAGGGATCTGCGCGGTCATCGCGGCCCTCTCTCCCGTGGCGCTCCAGGCCGCGGACGCGGATTCGACCGACGCCGCGGCCAGCGCGGGACCGCTCCAGGAGATCGTCGTGACGGCCACCCGTCACGAGGAGAGCCTGAGCAAGGTGCCGATCAGCGTCACCGCGCTGAATCAGGAAGCCATGGACATCCGCGGCATCAAGGACATCACGGACGTCGCGCGCTTCACGCCGGGCGTGGACATCGACAATTCGGGCACCAACAACATTTCCATCCGCGGCATCGCCTCCACCGGCGGCGCCGGCACCACCGGCATCTATCTCGACGACACGCCGATCCAGATGCGCGCCCTCGCCTTCAACCCGGACGAGGCGCTGCCCAAGTCGTTCGACATCGACCGCATCGAGGTGCTGCGCGGCCCGCAGGGCACCTTGTTCGGATCCGGCTCCGAGGGCGGCACGGTGCGCTACATCACCGTGCAGCCGAGCCTCGACAAGACCAGCTTCTACAGCCGCGAGGAGATGTCGTACACCCAGGGCGGCTCGCCGAGCTACGAGGCCGGCATCGCCGGAGGCTCTCCCATCATCGACGGCACGCTCGGCGTGCGCGCGAGCGTCTGGTACCGGCGCGACGGCGGCTGGATCGACCGCATCGACCCCGTGACGCTCGCCACCGACCAGAGGAACACCAACTACGACGAGACCATGCTCGTACGGCTCGCCGCGGTCTATGCGCCCGTCGAGCAGCTGCACATCACGCCGAGCTTCTACTATCAGGATCGCTATCGTAACGACGTCGAGAGCTATTGGCCGCTGTACTCCAATCCCGGACAGGATCGCTACGTGAGCGCGGATCCGACCCAGCGGTCGGCGCCCGACCGGTTCTATCTGCCCGCGCTCAAGATGGAGGCGGATTTCGGCGCGACCAAGCTCGTCTCCAACACCTCGTACTACCATCGCAAGGACACGACCGGCTACGACGGAACGCTCTACAACCTGGGCTTCTATCAGACGTTCTTCGGGCCGGGGTTCGGGCTGCAGCAGCCGCTGATGCTCGATGGCAACGGCGTGCACCTGCCCGCCGGCGCGACCGACTACCGCTCGCCGGCATCGGTCGACAACTACCAGCAGAATTTGACGCAGGAAATCCGCCTGCAGTCGAACGATCCCGCGGCGCGGCTGATCTGGACCACGGGCGTCTTCTTCAGCGTCAACCGCCAGCGCTACCTCGAGCAGATCCACGATCCGCAGCTGAACGAGCTGACCGAGGCCGCCACCGGCATGCCCTACACGGACATCTTCACGGATCCCAACGGGAATCCGGTGCCCTACGATCCGCGCTATCCGAACGACTCCTACTTCCTGCTGACCAACGCCAAGGATCAGCAGATCGCCGTGTATGGCGAGGGCACCTACAGCTTCACCGACCAGTGGAAGCTGACGCTCGGCGTGCGCGAGTCGCACTCCAAGTACTCGTTCGACTCGCTCACCGGCGGCCCGCAGCTGTTCCTGTCGCCTCAGACCGTCGCCGCGGAGAAGAGCGAGAATTCGTTCACGCCCAAGGTGAGCTTCAGCTACCAGTACGATCCGCGCAATCTGTACTACTTCACCTATGCCAAGGGCTACCGCCCGGGCGGCGGCAACAATCCGGTGCCGCAGGCCGCATGCGCCACCGACTTCGAGAACCTCGGCATCAAGGGCTCGCCGCTGACCTTCAATTCCGACACGGTCAACAGCTACGAGATCGGCGCCAAGAACAACATCGACAACCGCATCAAGCTCGCGAGCAGCATCTACTACATCCGCTGGAACAACATCCAGCAGACCGTGATACCGCCGGTCTGCCAGATCTCCTTCATCGCGAACCTCGGCACGGCGATCGCCAAGGGCATCGACCTGCAGGCCGATGTCGCGATCACCGACGCCTTCACGGTGGAGCTCGCGACCGGCTACACCGACGCTCGCTACACCGTGGACTCGCGCCTGACGCCGCTCGAGGATCCGCCGGTGGTGTCGCGCGGCGATGCCATCACCGGGCAGAGCGCGCAGCCCCAGTCGCCGTTCACCGCGTCCATCGGCCTGGAATACCGCTTCAACGTGTTCGACCTCGACACGTTCATGCGCGTCGACGACGAGTACCAGAGCCACGCCAAGTGGGCCTCGCCCGGACAGGACCCGACCACGCAGCAATTCGACGGCGCCAACTACGTGCTGCCGTCGAACAATTTCGCCTCCGCGCGCGCGGGCGTGCACGTCGGCGAATGGGAGGTCGCCGCGTTCGTCGACAATCTCGCCGACACGCATGTGGTGACGAACTACGAATGGAGCATCGACCCGGGCGACGGGGAGAGCCGGCTGCAACGGCAGTTCACCTACCGCCCGCGCACCTTCGGCTTCACCTTCACGTTCCGGAGCAAGTAGCGGCCCGCCGCCGGTCGCGCAGCGCCTCGATGAGCGCGCGCTCGAAGGCGCGGACGGCGGCCAGGTTCGCATCGGCGCGCGGCGCGGCCGCGCGGATGGCCGCACGCCGCTCCGCCCGCCTCGACGCATCACGAGACTCCTCCGCGAGGCGCAGGGCCGCCTCGACGTACTGCCCGGCGCTCGCGGCAACCCCGTCGGTGATCCCGATCTGGCGGGCGAGCCCTGCGGCGAGGCGTTGGCGCATGAAGCCGCCTTCCAGCGTCACGATGGGCATTCCGCGATGAACCGCCTGCCACGCCGTGGTGTAGCCCGAGAACGCGGGGCAATCGAGGTACACGTCCATCGAATCGAGGAACCGATCGAACTCGGCCGCGCCCATCCACGGCGTCGCGCGAAGGTGCGCCTCGGGAGCCACCCCCTCCGCCCGTAACGCACCTGCGAGGCGCTCGCGCAGCGCGCCGGCCGTCCACTCGAGCTTGCCGGGCGACACCAGCCAGAGCTCGCAGGCGCCCGCCTGCTTCACGATGCGCGCGAGCAGCGCATCGTCCGCGGGATCGAGCTTGATCGGCTGCTGGCAGATCGTGAAGCGCACCACGCCCGGGACGCGCCCCGGATCGTGCCAGCTCCGCGATGCCGATGTCTCCCCGCCCGCGCCTGACCCGTCGGGCGAAGCGTGCCCCTCGCTCTCGCGGGGGCCGTCCGCGAACGCCCGCTCGGTGCACACGCCGGTACCCGGCAGCCGGATCAGCTTCTCGCGATAGTGGCGCTCCCCATCGGGCGGCTCGATGAGCTCGCCCGACACGTAGAGGTCCATGCAGGGAAATCCCGTGGTCACGGGGTGCCCCCAGCCGGCCACCTGCAGGGGGGCCAATCGCAGCGCCGCCATGGCGCAGCCGGCAGGGTCCATTCCAACCTCGGGATGGAAGATCACATCGGGCCGGTCCTCGCGGACCTCGTGCAGCCAGGCCGCGAGAGGTTTGGGTCCCTGCACGAACCGGTCGACGCGGGCTCGAGCCCAGGCCGTCTCCTCGTCCGCGAGCGACGCCGTGTGGTAGACGATGACCTCGAACCGCGCACGATCGAGGTGCGCGACGATGCCGCGCAACAGCACGTCCCAGGCCGGGTGGCGGCGGACCTGACCACTCACGATCACCAGCCGAATGCGCTCGCGCACCGCGTGCGGCCCTTCGAGACCGGCGATCCGATCGCGCCAGTGCCCTGCCGCCTCGCCGGCGACGAGATCGCCATAGCGCTGGAGCAGTTGGGTGGCATCGCCGGGCCGATACGCGAGATAAAAGGGCTGGGCGCCGCCCGCGGCACGGCCGAGAGACCCCGGGTGAGCACCGCACCACGAGGCGAGGTCCTCGAGCGCACGGCCGAAGTCCTGGGCCACGGCCGCGCTTGCGGCGGCCGTACGCACGAACGGCGGGATGGTGGCGAGCGCAAGTCCCAGGCGTGCGTCGGCATTCTCCGCCTCGACGGCCAGGGCACGGCGGTAGCAGTGCGCTGCCTCCTCGCCCCGCCCCTGCTCGCGCAGGGCATTACCGAGCAGCACCCACCCTTCGGCATAGCCCGGCCGGTGCTCCACGGCCCGACGGCACGCATCCTCCGCGGCGCGCAGATGCCCGCGCTGCAGCTGCACGATGGCGAGATTGTGATGTGCCTCGGCCGAGCCCGGGGCGAGCTCGAGCGCACGGCCATACGAGCCGACGGCCTCGGTCAGCAAGCCGAGCGAGCGCTGTGCATTGCCGAGATTGACGTGCGCCTCGACGTAATCCGGCCGCAGCTCGAGCGCGCGCGCATACGCTGTGGACGCCTCGGCCGCGTGGCCTTGCGCGTGCAGCACGTTGCCGAGGTTCAAGTGCGCCTCGACATGGCCGGGGTTGCGGGCGATCAGGGCCCGGTAGCTCTCGGCCGCCGGCACGAGACGGCCGGCGGCCTGATGCACCAGCGCCAGGTTGTACAGCGCACCGGCATGGCCGCCGTCGAGGCGCAAGGCGCGGTGGTACGCCGCCGCCGCGCCCGCGAGGTCGCCTTGCGCCTTCAGCGCATTGCCGAGGTTCAAGTGGAACGCGGGTACGCGGGCATTGCCCGCGATGGCCTTGCGGATCAGCTCGACGGCGAGCTCGTGGCGGCCGCGCTGGTGGGCCAGGACGCCGAGGAAGTGCAGCGCATCGATGTGGCCGGGCTCCGCTGCGAGGATGCGGCCATATAGCGCCTCGGCCTCGACCAGGCGCCCCGCCTGGTGATGCCGGAGCGCCTCGGACAGGACGCTTCGCGAGCTCGGCGGCGGTGTCGCTTCCATGGCGCGGATCATAGCGGTAGCGCGGTTGCGGGACAGGGAGGCGAGTGCTACTGTCGGCCCATAGTTATCTGACCGTATAACTACCTCATGGGGACACGATGGTAGCCACAGCTTCGAAGCCGATGAATTACGGTATTTCCTCGCATGTGTTGCTTTTGCGCACCCTTATAGCCATCGGTGCGATCGGCCTTTCGGGCGCGGCCCTCGCGGCGGACGCCGAGTCCACTGCGACGCCCTCTCCGGCGGCCGGAGGCCTCGAGGAGATCGTGGTCACCGCGACCCGCCACGAGGAATCCATCGGACGGGTCCCGATCAGCGTCACTGCATTCAGCCAGGACATGATCGATCAAAAGGGCATCAAGGATTTTCAGGACGTCGTGCGCTTCACGCCGGGCGTGTCCATCGACACCTCGGGCACGAACGCGATTTCCATCCGCGGTATTTCCTCCTCCGGCGGCGCGGGCACGACCGGCATCTACATCGACGACACGCCGATCCAGATGCGGGCGCTCGGCTTCAACCCGGACGACACGCTGCCGAAGACTTTCGATCTCGACCGCGTCGAGGTCCTGCGCGGGCCGCAGGGCACCTTGTTCGGCGCCGGCTCCGAGGGCGGCACCGTGCGCTACATCATGACGCAGCCGAGCGTCACGCAGGAGTCGACCTACGCGAAGACCGAGGTGTCGTTCACGCGCGGGGGACAGCCGAGCTACGAGGTCGGCGTCGCGCACGGCGGCCCGATCGTCGACGACGTGCTCGGCTTTCGCGCGAGCGTCTGGTATCGCTACGACGGTGGCTGGATCGACCGCATCGACCCCACCACGCAAGCCGTGGTCGACAAGGACGCGAACCACGCGAACACGGTCGCGGCGCGCCTCGCGTTCCTGATCCAGCCCATGGACGGCCTCAAGATCACGCCGAGCGTGATGTTCCAGAATGCGCGCAAGCACGACGAATCGGACTACTGGCCGGCGTACTCGAACGTGGCCGGCGGCCAGTTCCGCGACGGCACGCCCGAGCGCATCCCGGTGCCCGACCGCTACTATCTGCCGGCGATCAAGATCGTCGCCGACGTGGGCAAGACCCAGATCATCTCGAACAGCTCCTACTACAACCGCAACGAGCTCACGGGCTACCAAGGCACCTCGTACGATCTCGCGTACTACCAGAGCCAGAGCTGGATCATCGGATCGTGCGGCTCGGCCTCGACCACGGCGGTGCCGCCCTGTTCGTGGTATCCGCTGATCGACGGCCGCGGCATCCATCTGCCGCCGGGCTTCGCCGGCTATGCGACCCCGAACACCATCACCAACCAGCAGCAATCCTGGACGGAGGAGCTGCGCTGGCAGTCGAACGACGACACGAGTCCCTGGAAATGGACCGTGGGCGCGTTCTGGTCGCTGTCCAAGGAGACCAGCATCGAGGAGCTCCAGGACAAGCAGATCGTGCCGTTCTGGAATGCGCTCTTTGGCATCACGCCGCAGAGCTATTTCGGCGGCGACTTCTACGATTGCAACGGCGTCGGCACGCCGCAGAGCTTCCCGAACTGCGACATCTACTACAACAACAACGTCGGGCACGATCGGCAGATTGCGGGCTTCGGCGAGACCACCTACTCGATCACCGATCAGTGGAAGGTCACGCTCGGCGGCCGCTACGCGAAGATGTCCTTCGACCTGCGCCACCATGGCGACGGCCTGGAGAACTACGGGCCCGACTTCGAGAGCGCATCGGAAAGCCAGACCTCGTTCACGCCGAAGGCGGGCGTGTCCTTCCAGATGGACCCGAGCAATCTGTTCTACTTCACGTATGCCAAGGGCTTCCGCCCCGGCGGCGGCAACGCGCCGCTTCCGGGGTACTGCGACGGCATCGGCGGGTTGCAGCAGACCGGCTATCCCAACGGCGCGCCGTTGACGTACAACTCGGATACCACGCAGAGCTACGAGCTGGGAGCGAAGAACAGCGTCGCCGACCGCTTCCGCATCGCCTCGAGCGTCTACTACATCAAGTGGAAGAACATCCAGCAGAACGTGTACGTGCCCTACAACTGCGGCCTGCAGTTCACCGACAACCTCGGCACCGCGATCGCCAAGGGCTTCGACGTGCAGGCGGACCTGGCGCTCGGCGCGGGATTCACGGCCGACCTGGCGGTCGGCTACACCAGCGCGCGCTACTCGGTGTCGACGCCGGCGCCGAAGCCGCTGCTCGTGCAGTCGGGCGATGCGATCTCCGGCGAGGCGGCGATCGACGGCGGCCCGGGCACCAATCCGCCGTGGACGGTCTCCGTCGGCGGGCAGTACAACTTCAAGGTGACCGACAAGGCCGCCTTCGTGCGCATGGACTGGGAGTACACGTCGCGCAATCCGTGGCTGGCCGGCGTGCAGGATCCCGCGACCGTGCAGTACTCGCCGGAGACCTACACGCTGTCATCGACGCACTTCGCCTCGGCCCGCACCGGCATCACGCTCGGGACCTGGCAGGTCGCCTTGTTCTGCGACAACCTGTTCGACTCGCGCACGACCATCAACTACCAGCTCTCGCAGGCGGACGCGAACAGCCCGGCCTACGCGGCCAATCCGCTCGGGCTGGAATCGGTGCAGCAAAACGCCTACACCTGGCGTCCCCGCACCATCGGGATCACCGCGACCCTCCGGCTCTGACCTCACCACGGCGCCGTCGCCTAAGAGCGTGAGCTCCAGGCAGGAGCCCCCGGTTCCCTTCGACCTCCGCTCGGGCGTACCGTCCCGTCCGGGTAAGAGCTAGGCGGGCACTGCTACCCGTTATATGTTCCGACGGCCACCTGGGGGCCGCCTGATGAGCAGCGGTCTAGCCGCGGCCTAAAGACCCACCTACGGGTAGCAGTGCCCGACTAGCTCTTACCCGGACGGGACGGTACGCCCGAGCGGAGGTCGGTCGAAGGGAAGCGGGGGCTCCTGCCTGGAGCTCACGCTCCTAGGCGACGGCGCGCGCGGCTGGTGCGCCGCACGCGGCTCGCACTGACGCCAAGAGGATGTCGAGGCCCTCGGTCAAGATCGAGTCCTGAATGGTGAGCGGCGCGAGCAAACGCACTACGTTCGCCGAGGTACCGCAGGAGAGCAGGATCAAGCCGCGCTCTTCCGCCGCGGACAACACCGCCGCGGTCAGCTCGGCGTCGGGCTCCTTGGTCTTCGCGTCCTTGACCAGCTCGATGGCCACCATCGCGCCGAGTCCACGCACGTCGCCGATGCACGGCAATTCTTTCGCAAGCGCCTGAAGCCGCGTGCGCATCCGCTCGCCGACCGACGCGGCGCGGGCGCAGAGCCCCTCCGACTCGATCACATCGAGCACCGCGTGCGCCGCGGCGATGCTGATCGGATTGCCGCCGTACGTTCCGCCGAGGCCGCCCGGGTGCACGGTGTCCATGATGCTCGCGCGGCCGATCACGCCGGACAGCGGGAACCCGCCGCCGAGTCCCTTGGCCACCGCCATGAGATCGGGCACGACGCCCGAGTGCTCGATGGAGAACATTTTGCCGGTGCGCGCGATGCCCCCTTGCACCTCGTCCGCGATCAAGACGATCCCGTGCTCGTCGCAGAGCCGGCGCAGCGCACGCAGGAAATCCGGCGGCGCGACGTTGAATCCGCCCTCGCCCTGCACCGGCTCGACGATCACCGCCGCCACCGACTTGGGATCCACGTCGCCATGGAACAGGCGATCGAGATCGGCGAGCGCCTGCTCGGTGGTGATGCCGCGGTAGGGCTGCGGGAACTCGGCGTGAAAGATCTCCGCGGGAAACGGTCCGAAGCCGCGCTTGTAGGGCATCACCTTGCCGGTGAGCGCCATGGTCATGAGGGTTCGGCCGTGGAATCCGCCGGAGAACGCCACCACCGCCGTGCGCTTGGTGTAGTAGCGCGCGATCTTGATCGCGTTCTCGACCGCCTCGGCGCCCGAATTCAGGAACAAGGTCTTTTTAGGGAAATCTCCCGGAGCGACCGCGTTCAAGCGCTCCGCGAGGTGCACGTACGACTCGTAGGGGGCGACGTGAAAGCACGTGTGCGCGAATGCCTGCGCCTGCTTCGCCACCGCCTCCATGACGCGCGGATGCCGATGCCCGGTGTTGACCACCGCGATGCCGGCCGCGAAATCGATGAAGCGCCGCCCGTCCACATCCCAGATCTCCGAATTCTCGGCCTTGGCGACGTAGATACCCCGGCTCCCGACGCCGGCCGGAACGGCCGCCGACTTACGCGCCTTGAGATCCGCTGATTTGGACATAAGAGAGCTCCGTCTGGATGGCGTGGGGGACGCAGAACGGTATCACCGGTCGATAATTTGAGCAAAGGAGCACGAACGGAGGCCCCGCGCCGCTTTCAGCTGGCTTTGCGGGCCGGGTTTCAACAGGCCTTGCGGGCGGCTCAGATGGCTTCGCAGACCGGTTTCGTGCCCGCCGCGGCCCGGTCTCAGCGGACGTTTTCCGTGGTATTCAGACCGCCACAGACCCCGCTTCTAAAGAGCTTCGCGAGCCGGTGCGAGCGCGCCCGCCGCGATCGGCGCATCGTCCAGCCTCGCGGTGCAACGGATGCGGACACCCTCGGCAGCGTCGCTGAACCATTCCTGGCTGCGCCGCACCGCCTCGAGCACCGCAGGGTAGCTCGCGGCGCGCGTCGTCAAGGACTGTGCCGCGGTGATGAACTCGCGCCAGCGGCGCGAATTGTCGAAGGCGTTCATCGGAACATCCTCGACAAGCGCGAGCGGCGCGAGCGCTGCTGCGTCATGGAGAGGAGATAGCCCGCGGCCGCACCTGCCGCCGCCGCCGCCGCCAGCGCCGCCCAGGGGTTCGCGCGCAGAAAATCGTCGGCATCGCGAGCCGCGCGCCGGGCGAAGCGACTCAGGGACTCCGCTGCACCGGGAACCGTCCCGGCGACGGCGGCCAGCGTGCTCGCCGCCTCCGCGCCCAAGCCACCGATGTGCAGATCTTTCTTTTGAACCACAGAGCTCAAGGGGGCGGTGACCATCCCTCATCTCCTTCAGTACGAGTTACTTTGTGCTGCAAATGATGAGTCAGCGTTCGCCCCGTCACAGTCGGCTGCGCCCAGCGCCTGCCGTAGGATTCGGCTCACGTAGCCGCCTGGCGACAGGAGCGGCGCGGAATCGATCATCCGCCGCCGTCGGCCGACGAGGCGGCCTCAGTTAACCTGGTAGCCGCGCGCCTGCAAACACGCGGACATCGCGCGGTTGTAATTGCTGCGGCCCGCATCCTGCGTGCCCGGAGCGACGCCGCCGCCGGGCTGGGTGGGATCGAAGCCGGTCTGGCCCTTTGACCAGTTGTGGCACTCGAACTGATCCGCCGCTTGCTGATCCTTGGTCTGCCCGTTCTTCGGGTAGATGATGAGGTCGCTCTGCGCGGCCGGCGCATCCGGCGGCGGCGAGGGATTGTCCGCATTGTCGGGCGGATCGGTCACGACGTAGCCGCCGTCCGGCGCCGAGGTGTAATACACGTTGTCGGCGTAGTAGTAAGGCACGCCTGCGAACCACACCGTCGAGTAATACCCCGGGAGCACCGAGACGACGATGCCCGGCGGCGGCGCGATGACCACGAAGCCCGGGCCGCGCGGCGCATACCAGACGCCGCCGCTGAAGAAGTAGCGGCCGCCGCGGTAGTAGTACGGCCGGTACTCGCCGGGCAAGCTCCCGTGCATCGTTCCGACCGGCGGATAGTAATGGCCGTGGTTGTAACGCGCGTCGAGCATCTGCCCGCGGCCATCGAACGCCGGCCGTCCCGGCGCGAAGTGCGCGTCGGGCCGGGGGGCCGGTGCGCGCGGCGCGGCGGCTCGGGGAGGCTCCCCGTGCGGCCGGTCATGCGGGTCGGGTCCGGCCGATGCCAGAGCCGATGCGCCCAGGGACAACACCGCCATCGTCAGCGCGAGCTTCTTCGTTCGATTCATGTCAGTTCACCGTGTAGCCGCGGCCTTGTAAGCATGCGGTGATCGCGCGCCGGTAGGTATCCCCACGCGCGCGGCCGGCAGCCGCCGCCTGATTGATCTGAGCCTGCGTCTGGCCCGCCTGGGCCTGTGCGTTGGCGTCCGCGGCCGACCCCACGATCGCGCCCGTGGCGCCGCCGAGCACGAGGCCGGCACCGGCATTACGGGGCCCGGCGATGATGGCGCCCAGGATCGCGCCGCCGATGGCGCCGGCCGCCGTATTGGCGCCGGGAGGCGTCGCCGGCTGCACCACCACGCGCTCATAGGCGTTGGCGTCGGCACGGCTCGGGTCTACGCCGGTTTGCTGCACGGCCCAGGTGTGGCACTCATAGCGGTCACGCTCGGTCTGCTCCGGGCTTTGGCCGTTGGCCGGGTACACGAACACACGCTGCGGCGGCGGCGCCGGGACGGCCACCGTGCGCGGCGGCGGCGTGACGCAGGCAGCCAGCACGACCGTTGCGGCGGCCGGAACGGCAAGACGGAGAAAGTGCGAAAGTTTCATAAACCCCTGTCCTCAAAATCTTCCTGTGTAATCAACGCGGGAGGCCCGCCACAGTTGACATTACAGGGGCCCGGGAGTTCGCGCCGGGCGCTATTTCGCGGGCTTACGAAACTTTAATATGAACTGGTCGGTCTTGCCCCGAATCTCGGGCGCGAACACCTTGAGGGTATGGTCATCGCCCTTCTGCCGCAGCAAGGGACTGCTGCCGACGAACTGGAACCCCGCCGCCAGCACCTCGCGCTTGACCGCGAGGGGATCGATCCTATGTAAAGTCTTGGTGTCGCGCGTACCGGAACCCGAGGCTGCGGCATGGTCGAGCACCAGGTAAATGCCACCCGGCTTGAGGTCGTCGAACACCAGCTTGTTGAAGACGCCCAGATCCAGGCCCGGGAAATTGTGCAGGTCGTGATAGTTCTGCGACGTCCATACCAGATCGACCGGCGCCGGGACCGCGAGCTCGCTGAACGGCTCGACCACCACCGAGACGTTGGAGTAGCCCGGGTCCGCCGCGATGGCCTTGACCCGTGCCGCGAAGTCCGGCGCGTCCGGGGGCGCATTCGGCATCGGCGCCGGCACCAGTGCGTAGACATGCCCCGAGCTGCCAACCGCCTTGCTGAAGAGCCGGGTGTAGTAGCCGCCGCCCGGCAGCAGCTCGGCGATCGCGGCGCCGGGTTTGACTCCGGCGAACGCCATGGTCTCGGCGGGCTTTCGATTGGCATCCCGATCCTTGTCGCCGGCGGGCCGCGCCGGATCCGCAACCGCCGCCGCGATGTTGGCGGGGATCCCCTCCGCGCGAACGGCCGGCGCGCCGAAAGCGAGCCAGGCCGCCGCGGCGGACATCAGGCCGAGAAGGCCGGCCGGGCGGCGGGCGCCGTGGAGGTGCGCCCGGGGTGTGAAGTGAGTCCGGTTCCGGCGCATGGTATCGCTTCCTTGTCGTGTTCTGGCCAATCGTGGTCGCGCGCGAATTCTACCACCGCAGGCTGCACGGTATGATGCGCGCATGAGCTTGAGTGTATTCGACGTTTTCAAGATCGGCATTGGTCCGTCCAGCTCCCACACCATGGGGCCGATGAACGCCGCGCGCAGCTTCGCGTGCCTGCTCGCGGAGCGCGGATTGCTGGAGCGCACCCACCAGGTGTCCGCCCAGCTCTATGGGTCGCTCGCCCTCACGGGCCGCGGCCACTGTACGGATCGCGCCGTGCTGCTCGGGCTCGAGGGCATGAGCCCCGACACCATCGATTCCGCGGCGGTCGAGCCGACTCTGCAGCGCATTCGCGCGGAGGGGCGCATCCGCTTGCTGGGCCGCCGGGAAATCGCGTTCGACGAGCCGCTGAACCTCCTGTTCCACATCGACCAGGTGCTGCCGGGCCACTCGAACGGCATGCGCTTCACCGCGCACGATGCGGCGCTCGAATTGCTCGCCCGCGAGGAGTACTACAGCATCGGCGGAGGCTTCATCGTGCGTGCCGGCGCCGAGAACGCCGCGGGCGCCGCGCGGGCCGTACCGCCGTTCGAGTTCGATTCCGCCGCGCGCCTGCTCGAGCTCGGCCGGGCTCACGGACTCGAGATCCACGAGCTCATGCTGGCGCGCGAGCGCGCCTGGCGCAGCGACGCCGAGACTCGCGCCGCATTGCTGCGCATCTGGCAGGTCATGCAGGACTGCGTGCGTCGCGGCTTCGAGGCGCAGGGCCTGCTCCCCGGCGTGCTCGGCGTGCGGCGCCGCGCACCGAAGCTCTACCGCCAGCTCATGAGCGGCGACCCGGCGAGTCCCATGCACGCGCTCGACTGGGTCAACGTCTTCGCGCTCGCGGTCAACGAGGAGAATGCCGCCGGCGGCCAGGTGGTGACCGCCCCCACCAACGGCGCCGCCGGCATCGTGCCCGCCGTGCTGCACTATTACCGGCGTTTCGAGCCGGGCACTGACGATGCCGGCGTCGAGCGCTTCCTGCTCACCGCCGGCGCGGTCGGCATGCTCTACAAGCAGAATGCCTCGATCTCGGGCGCCGAGATGGGCTGCCAGGGCGAAGTCGGGGTCGCGTGCTCCATGGCCGCCGCCGGCCTGGTATCGGCCCTCCACGGCAGCAACGAGCAGATCGAGAATGCCGCCGAGATCGGCATGGAGCACAACCTCGGCCTCACCTGTGACCCGGTCGCCGGCCTGGTTCAGATCCCCTGCATCGAGCGCAACGCCATGGGCTCGGTCAAGGCCATCAACGCCGCGCGCCTCGCCATGCGCGGCGACGGCTCGCACAAGGTGTCGCTCGACCAGGTGATCGCCACCATGCGCCAGACCGGCCTCGACATGTCGACGATCTACAAGGAGACCTCGCAGGGCGGGCTCGCGGTCAATGTGCCGGAGTGCTGAGGGGGCGAAGGCGCCGGGTTTGAGGTGAGCCGCCGGCCTCGACGTGGGGGATAATCCCCTTCATGGCCGACTTCACGCAGCATGAGATCGACGCCCTCTACCGCGTCATGGCGGCGCGCCGCGACATGCGGCATTTCTGCGCCGATCCCGTCGATCCCGCGCTGCTCGAGCGCCTGCTCGCCGCGGCGCACCTGGCGCCGAGCGTCGGGCTCATGCAGCCGTGGCGCTTCATCCGCATCTGCGACCGCGCGCTGCGCGGGCGCATTCACGCCCTCGTCGAGGATGAGCGCGTCAGGACCGCCCATGCGCTCGGCGAGCGCGACCAGGAATTCATGCGCCTCAAGGTCGAGGGGGTTCTGGAGTGCGGCGAGGTGCTGGTCGCCGCGCTGGGACCGGACCGCGACAAGCACGTCTTCGGACGGCGCACCATGCCTGAGATGGACCTGGCCTCTGTCGCCTGCGCCATCCAGAACCTCTGGCTCGCCGCGCGGGCCGAGGGTCTCGGCATGGGATGGGTTTCGCTGTTCGACCCCGACGCGTTGCGGCAGCTCCTGCGGATGCCCGAGGGGAGCAAGCCGATTGCAGTCCTTTGCCTGGGACGCGTTCCGGAATTCTATCCCCGGCCGATGCTCGAGATGACGCAGTGGACGCAAGGCTGCGCGCTGCAGTCGCTCGTGCACACCGACTACTGGGAAAGCGCCAAAGCCCCCGGGGTTTGACCTCGTTGCCGGGAAAGGCCGGGTGCTTCCCGCGCGGCTCTCAGCCCGTCGCCTGCAGCCCCTGCGCGATCCCTCCGATCGTCCCGCGCAGCGCCCCGAACAGCGACTTGTCCTGCCGCCCGGTTCGCCGCCAGCGCGCGAGCAGGTCCACCTGCATCAGGTGCATGGGATCGATGTACGGATTGCGCAGCTGGATCGAGCGCTGCAGGGTTGGATCGCCGTCGAGCAGGCGCGCGGACCCGCGCAACCTCAAGACGTGGGCGACCGTCGAGCGGTATTCCCGCGCGATGATCTCTGCGTGCGTGCGCAGCTCCGGCTCGGCGAGGAGATCGTAGTGGCCGGCGATGCCGAGGTCGGTGCGCGCGAGCATCGACTCCACGTCGTCGAGGAGATGGGTGAAGAACGGCCAGTGCGCCGCCATCGAGCCGATCACCTCGGCGCCGTGGCGCTCGGTCGCGGCCTCGAGTCCGCTGCCGAAGCCGAACCACCCGGGCAGCATGTGGCGGCTCTGCGTCCAGGCGAACACCCAGGGAATCGCCCGCAATGCCGTGATGCCGCCGCCGAGCGAGCGGGCCGCGGGGCGTGAGCCGATGTGCATGCGCTCGATGACGTCGAGCGGCGTCACGGCCCGCATGTAGTCGAAGAATCCCACGTTGTCGTAGACCAGCGCGCGATACGCGGCCAGGCTTTCCGCGGCGATCGTGCGCATCGCCTCGACCTGCGGCGCGGCGGCCGGGCGCCGGTCGCCCGCGTGCGCCGTGGCGAGCGCGACGGACGCGAAGGAGCGCTCCAGCGTGCGCATGGCGATCGGCCGCAGCCCGTAGCTTTGGTTGACGACCTCGCCTTGCTCGGTGAGGCGCAGCACGCCCCGGATCGCGCCGTCCGGCACGGCCTCGACCAGGTTCTCGGTGCGCCCACCGCCTCGTGACGGGGTGCCGCCGCGTCCGTGGAAGATCAGCACGTCGATGCCGGCATCGCGCGCGGCGTCGAGCAACCGCGTCTGCGCCACCTGCAGCGCGAAGCGCGACGCGGCGATGCCGCCTTCCTTGTTCGTGTCGGAGTAGCCGATCATCACGACCTGGCGATTGCCGCGCGCCGACACGTGCCGGCGATAGGCGGGCTCGAGGTTCAGCTCGCGCAGGATGTCGCCCGCCCTCTCGAGCGAGCCGATCGATTCGAGCAACGGCGCGACGTCGAGCGGCGACTCTCCCGTGCGCTTGTCGGTGATGTCGGCCCAACGCGCGAGCAGCAACACGGCGAGGACATCCTCGGGCCCTTGCGCGCCGCTCACGACGTATTCGCCGATCGCGCGCACCCCGAATTTGTGGCGCGCCTGCGCGATCGAGTCGAACACCCAGAGCGTGCGGCGGCCGATGGCGTCGAACGTGGAGGTGGGGCCCTGATCCCGGGCGAGCAGATCACGCAGGCGCTCGAGGCGGTTCTCCGCCGAGCGGGACGGCCACGAAGGGTCGCCGAGCCCCTGCGCGATGACCTGATCGTGCACCTGGGTGTGCTGCGTCACATCGAGCGTGGCCAGATGGAATCCGAACGTGCGGACCCGCCGCATGAAGCGCCGGATCAGGAAATAGCCCGCGTGGCGGCCGCGGTTGAGCAGCAGGCTGTCCGCCGCCAGGCCGACATCCGACAAGAGCTCCTCCGGACCCTGATAGGCGTTCGGCCGGCCCTCGTACGTCGCCCGGAGCCGCTCGCCGATCTGCCCGAAGAACATCCGGTAGGGCATGCGATCGTGCCGCGCCGGCGCGAGCTTCTGCGCGCCCGGAAGGATTGCGCTGTAGGCGGCGATGCGCTCGGCGAGCGCCGACGAGAGGCCCACGCGGCTCGCGCTCTGACTCAGCGTCTCGGCGAGCTGGCCGCACTCGCTGAAGTACGTGGAGACGATGAGCTGCTGATGGCGCAGCAGCGTCTCGCGGATGGTCTTGCCGTGGACATCGGGATTGCCGTCCATGTCGCCGCCCACCCACGAGCCGAAATGCAGGATGGACGGGATGTCGAGCGACTCGACCGGCACGCCGTACGCCTGGGCCAGCGCCGCCTCGATCTCCTCGTAGAACAGCGGCACCACCCGGTAGAGGATGTCGATCAGATAGAACAGCACGTGCTCGCGCTCGTCCACCACCGTCAGGCCTTCGCGCGGATGCTCCTCGGTCTGCCAGATGCTGGTGAGCTCGAGCCGCACCCGCGCCCAGAGCGTGTGGATCTCCGCGGACGTCGACGCCGGATTGTGCCGCTCGAGCAGATCCTCGGCGATGTGCTGCTGCTTGCGCAGGATGGTGCGGCGGGTCGATTCGGTGGGGTGCCCGGTGAACACGGGCTCGAGGCTCATGGATCCGATCAGCTCGAGCGCCTGCATCAAGGTGACGCCGCCCTGCTGCAACCGCGCGATGCAATCGGCGATGCCCCCCGGCTGCACCGTGCTCGAGTCGCTGAGATATTGGCGGCGCCGGCGCACACGCTGCACCTTCTCGGCCGTGTTGACCGCCTGGAACCAGATCGAGAACGCCCGGGTGAGATCGGTCGCCGCGTCGGCGGAGCGGCCCGCCGTGCGCTGCTCCAGCTCGGCCCCGGCGGCCGCGTCGCCGTCGCCCTCGCGGCGCTGAATCGCTGCGAGCCGGTCGCCCTCGACGAGGTCGAACAGATCGGCGCCGCCCTGATCGCGCAGCGTCTCGCCGATCAATTCGCCGAGCGCGTGTACGTCATCGCGCAGGGCCGCGTCCTTGATGGGAAACTGAATGCTTTGGCGATACATAGTGCTAGGCTCTGCCCTGCCGATGAACGGAGAAATATTATGAGCTTGTTGGCGCAGATCGCTATATTTCTCGCCGCGGCGGTCGTTGCGATCCCGATCTTCCGCTATTTCAAGCTGGGCTCGGTCCTGGGCTACCTCGCCGCGGGCATCATCATCGGGCCGTCCGGCTTCGGCCTGATCAGCAAATTCGACGGCACCCAGCAGATCGCCGAGTTCGGCATCGTACTGCTCATGTTCGTCATCGGCCTGGAGCTGCAGCCCTCGCGCCTCTGGGTGATGCGCAAGCCCATCTTCGGCCTGGGCACCGCCCAGGTGCTCGCCACCACCGCGGTCATCGGCGCGGCGGCATACTACGGCTTCGGCCAGCCGGCCCCGGCCGCGCTGGTGGTGGGCTTCGGCCTGTCCATGTCCTCCACCGCGCTGGTGCTGCAGCTCCTCTCCGAGCGGGGCCAGCTGAGTTCGCAGTACGGGCGCTCCGCATTCAGCATCCTCCTGTTCCAGGACATTGCCGTCCTCCCGGCGCTCGCGCTGCTGCCGCTGCTCGGCGTGGCCTCCGCCAAGACCGCGGGGCCGGGCGGCTGGCTGGCGGTCAAGCTGGTGGCGGTCCTGGCGACCGCCATCGTCGGCGGCCGCTACGTCCTGCGCCCCATGCTACGGATCGTCGCGGCCACCCGCGTGGCCGAAGCCTTCACCGCCGCCGGCCTGCTGATCGTCATCGGTACGGCGCTGCTCGTCAATCAGGTCGGCCTGTCGCTTTCCCTCGGAGCGTTCCTCGCGGGCGTGCTTCTCGCCGACAGCGAGTACCGGCACGAGCTGGAAGCGGACATCGAGCCGTTCAAGGGCCTGCTGCTCGGGCTCTTCTTCATCACCGTCGGCATGTCCGCGAATCTCGAGCTGGTGCGCGAGAAGCCGCTCGTCATCGCCGGGCTGACCCTCGGTTTCATGCTCATCAAGGTCGCCGTGCTGCGCGGCATCGGCAAGGCCGCCGGCATGTCCACCGCCGCCGGGCGCGGGCTCGCCTTCAGCCTGCCGTCCGGCGGCGAATTCGCGTTCGTGCTGTTCGGCCTCGCGGCGACGCTCGGCATCCTCGAGGCCGGGACCGCCGAGCTGCTCGTCCTGGTGGTGACGGCCTCGATGATCATGAGCCCGCTGCTGCTTGTCGTGCACGACTCGCTCTTCAAGAAGAAGGAGACGGACGAGCGGCCGTTCGACACGCCCGAGGAGCTCTATCCGCGGGTGATCATCGCGGGTTTCGGACGCTTCGGCCAGATCGTCGGACGCATCCTGCGCGCCAAGAAGATCGCCTTCACCGCGCTCGAGGCCAGCCAGACCCAGGTCGACTTCCTGCGCCGCTTCGGCAACCAGGTGTTCTACGGCGATGCGTCGCGGCTCGAGCTCCTGCGCGCCGCGCACGCCGAGAACGCCGCGGTGTTCGTCCTCGCGATCGACGACGTCGAGGCGTCGGTGCGCACCGCCGAGATGATCGTCAAGCACTTTCCGCACCTCAAGATCTTCGCGCGCGCGCGCAATCGGCAGCACTCCTTCCGGCTGATGGACCTCGGGGTCCGCTACATCATCCGCGAGACCCTGCTCTCGAGCCTGGAGATGTCGGAGCGCGTGCTCGAGTCGCTGGGCTCCTCACGCGCCAAGGCGGCCGACGCGGTCCGGCGCTTCCGCACGTACGACGAGGCGACCCTCGTGAAACAGCATTCGGTCAAGGATGACGAGAAGAAGATGTTGGACACGACGCGCGAATCGGCCGAGCAGCTCCTGCACCTGTTCGAGGCGGATGCGGCGCAGCCGGAGGAAGCGGGCGCCCGCCCGCAATAAGCGCGCGTAAGCCGTGACGACCGAGCGCGTCCGGCCCAGGTCAATGCGCGTGAAACACCACCGTCGTGTCGAAGCTCTCGAAGCTCGTCAGCACGCGCCGGTAGGCATTGTGCACGATGCGCTCGATCTTCTTGTCGGCGCGGGCGCCGAGCAGCATGCGCACCACCACGTCGTCCTGCGGCCGCGCGGAGTCCTCCCCGAGCAGCTGGTATGCGAAGCGCGCGAGCCGCTGGCCCATCTCGTTGGCGAAGCGCAGGCGCACGAGATCGTTGCCGTCGCCCGCGCCGAGCTTCGCCTCCTCGCACATCTCGTGGATCAACCGGGTCACGAAGCGTGCCTTGTCGATGATGCCCAGGTCGGCGAAGAATTCGATTTCGGATTGAATGTTCATCCGGCGGGGAAGAAGTCGATGGGCTTGGTGGCGGTCAGCGGGGCCACGTCCTTGGCGTCGAACTTGAACAGGCGGATGCGCGCGAGCAGCTTGCTCTCGAACTCCGGATCGTTGAGCTCCGAGGAGACGATGCGCACCGCGGTGATGTCGCCGGACGGCGCGATGGTGAGCTCGATCACCACCTTGCCCTGCAAGGCGGGCTTGTCGCGCAGGGCGCGCGCGTACAGCGCATCGATCGCGCCCTTGTTGTGATCGAACACCAGCGCGATCTCGCTCGCGCTGCGCGAGGCCTTGCCGCTGCCGCCCGAGCGGGTGGACCCCTGGCCGGTGGCGAGCTTCGGATCGGTGACCTGGGTCGTGCGGATGCCGTTCAACGAGCCGGAGCCCGCGGCCAGTCCGCTCGAGGTGGGCGCGCTGATGCCGCCGCTGGTGCCCCCGGTCTTCGCGGTGATGAGCGCGCGCGATACGACGCTCACGTCACCCGGATCGGCGGTCTTCGCCTGGTTCTTGAACTTGTCCATGTCCATGTCGCGCAACGCCGCGAGCTGATCCATCTGCGCGAGCAGGCCGCTCTTCTGGGCCTTGAGGCGCGGATTCACCTCGGGCACGGGCTTAGGCGCCGGCACCTTCTCCACCGGCTTCTCCTCCGGCTTCGGAACGGGCGGGGGTGGCGGCGGCGGCGGCTCCGCCACGAGCTGGACCACGCGCTCGGGCAGCGATTCGGTGTTGAGCTGGCGCTCGTGACGCGGCAGGAACGGCAGGACGACCGCGAACAGGGCGGCGACGATCGCGAGGTTGCGGAGGATCTTGCGGAAGCGCCGCTCCATCTCCTCCGACGGCGACCACGGCAGGTCGTAGCGCCGGTAGAGCGGCGGCAGCCCGGTGGCCATGGTCTGCGAGGCGCTCATGCCGTCACCTCGGCGCCGTCGGTGCCGCTCATGACGCCGCCCTCTCGCGCTCGACCACGGCGAAGGACACCTTGCCGTACTCGGCCTCGCTGCAGCTCAGCATGATCTTCTTGAGCAGGCTGTAGGGCGTGCTCTTGTCGCCCATGATGGTGACTTCACGCTTGGCGGGATCGGCCTGCGCGCCCGTCACGCTGCGCTGGTTCTGCGCCACCAGCGCGTCCTTGAGCGGTGCGAAGAACGGGCCCTGGCTGTTGTTGACGTCCGCCACGGACCCGACCAGCTTCCCGTCCACGAACACCGAATCCTTGGTGACCATCACCACCACCGTGGCGCCCGGTTTGCGCTCGGACAGCGACTGCGGGATCGAGATGTTCTTGGTGTTCGGCAGGATGTCGACCTCGGCCGTGTGCGCGAGCAGGAACACGATGAGGATGGTCATCATGTCGATGAACGGGATGAGCGCGAAGTGATTCGCGCCGTGCCGGCGCTGCCGATGGCGCTTGATGCGGTACGAGGTCACGTGGGCGCATCCCCGATGGCGATGTCCGGAAACAGCTCGGCCTTGGAGAACGGCGCTACGGGCAGCTGGTAGACGCGCACCGCATCCATCACCTGCACCAGCGTGTCATACGGCACGGCCGGCCCCGACAGGATGGTGGCCTTGGTCATGTCCGGGAACTGCGACTTTACCCGGCGCATGAACTCGGACAGCCCCTCGTAATCGTAGCCCTTTGCGGTGTTCGCAAGCGTCTTCAGAGGCCCTGAGTTGCTGTCGTTGATCAGCAGATCGTCGGGGTGAATGATGACCTCGAGCTTCAGCCCCTTCGGCAGCTCCTCGACCGGTTGCGCGCTGTTGGTGGGCAGATTGAGCTGCAGGATGTTGGTCTTGGAGAACACCGCGGTGAAGATCAAAAAGAACACCAGGATCACCATCATGTCGATCATCGGCACGATGTTCAGATCGTCGCGCCCCTGGTGGTAGCGGGCGTGATTGCGGCGAACGAGTCGCGCGGACTTGGACTTCATGCGTCGAGCACCGGGTCTGAGCTAGATGCTGCCTCGAGCCGCCACCGAAGCACGCGCGGCCGGCCCCGGGACGGGTGCCGCAGCCTCGGGGCGATCCAAGGTTCGCTCGGTGATCGAGTTCAAGAACTTGACCGACGCAATCTCCAGGCTGTCGATCAAGGCGGTGGTCTTCGCCTCGAGGAACATGTGCGCGGTCAGCAGCGTGATCGCGACCGCAAGACCCGATGCCGTGTTGTTCATGGCCACCGAGATCGCGGCGGCGAGCAGGCTGGCCTTCTCGGCGGGATTCGCGGTGGCCACCGCACTGAACGCCCCGATCAATCCGGTGATGGTGCCGAGCAGACCGATCAAGAGGCCGACGTTCGCCAGCGATGACAGGTAGTGCGTACGCTTCTCGATGCGGGGGATCACCTCGAGAAGGCTCTCGTCCATTGCCTTCTCGATGTCGTCGCGGCGGCGCGCGCTCGCGACCCGGGCGACGCCATAGTTCAAGATCGTGGCGATCGACGCCTTGGAGCCCTGCGTCAGCGCCGCGACCTGCTTGAAATTGCCGTTTCCGAGCGCCGGTACGAGCTCGTCCCAGAGGCTGCGGTTGCGCTGGGTCTCGCGCGTCAGGTACAGGAATCGCTCGATGGCGATCGCCACGCCGACCACGAAGATCACGGCCAGCGGGTAGAGGAACACCCCGCCGTCCTTGAAGAAATTGACGACCGAATTCATGAAATTCATCTGCGCGCTCCTACCTAGGAAATACCCACCGCTCCAATCTCGGAGATTGAATCAGATTTCGTAAAACCGGCTATGACTCACTTCTCAACCTTCGCCGCCGGGGTGGCCGGCGCACCATTTTGGGACGTATCCGCTTGAATCGCCTTGTAATACACGACCTCGCGCCGGAACACGTCGCGGTCCACGGGCGACAGGATCTCATCGACCAGGCTGTTCATCGGCTTGCCCTCGAGGTCGCCGATGTCGGCCCTTTTCCAGGGCACGATATAGAGCACCTTGGGCTGCTCGTGGTCGCCGGTGACGGTCGCCAACCCGAGGTCCAGTCTATCGGCCTTTGCGCCCTTCGCAGCCCCGCTCTGGGCCGACCTGGCCGCCCCGTGATCGGCCCCCGCACCCGCGCCGCCCGCGGCCGCCGGGGCCCCGCCCGGGCTGCCTGCGGCCGCGCTCGCAGCACCCGCCTTCGGATGCGCGCCCGCAACCCCCGCCGGCGTACGGCCCGCGCCCTCCGCGGGGTTGCCCGCCCCGGACCCGGCGTCCGGCCCGGACGCCGCGGGCTCCGGCGTCGAGGACGTGTCGGCGCGCGGCTCGCCCGCCTCGGCCTGAGGGGTCGAAGGGGCGTGCGCGGCAGGAGCACCTGCCGCGGGCGCGGCTGGCGGTGTCGTCGAGGGGGGCGATGGGGTCTGGGCGATGGCGCCCGCCGAGAGGACGCCGGCAAGCACCAGGCTCGAGCTCATGCAGACGGTCGTGTTCATGAGGACTCCTTCTTGGCGGGGACGGGCGGCGCGCCGACGCGCTTCTTCAACTCCACCACCCATCCGGCAACCTGCTTGTTGTCGCCGGCAAGCTCGAGGTAGCGCTCGAACTCGTCCAGCGCTTTCTGAGGCTCCGACAGATATAGATCGTAGAGGATGCCCAGGTTCAAGTGCGCGGGCGCGTAATTGGCATCCGCAGCTATCGTACGCCGATAGGCCGCCTCCGCTTCCGCAAATTTTCCAAGCCGGCGCTCCACGATGCCGTATTCATTGCCGGCGGCCACGTTGGAAGGATTGACCGTCGTTGCCGCCTTCAGTGCGGTCTCAGCCTCCGGTAGGCGCGAGTCGTGCACGTATAGAAGGCCGAGATTGAGCTCCGGCCCGGAGAGGTCGGGATACGCCGCCGTCAGAGCCTTGAGCTCGAGCTCGGCGTCCGCGGTGCGGCCGGCCTTGATCGACTGCAGGGCCTGAGCATATTGCTGCGCCGCGCGCTCGGGAATCGGAGGCGGCGCGGGCGATGCCGCCGCGGCAGCACCGGCCGCCGCGCCATTCGCCCCGCCGCCATTCGCCCCGCCGGCATTGCCGGCGCCCGCCGCGCCCGCCGCGCTCGCCGCGGTGGTGCCGCCCGGGCTCGGGGTGCCCGGCAGCGCGACCCCGGCCGTGCCGCTTGCGCCGGCGGGATTTCGCGCACCCGTAGTGCCGCCGAGACTGGCTGCGCCGCTCGTCGCCGCGGGACCGGACGCCTTGGAGTCGGACGGGGACGACGCAGCCCTCGGCGGTGCGCTCTGGCACGCCGCAAGCATCGCGAGCACCGCGACGCTAGCGAATCGATTCAGCCGCTTGCTCACCGATCTCCACCTTGCCGTAGCGTCCGGGATTGAGCTCCGCCAGCGCGGCATAGCTCTTCTGAACCCATTCATCGTAGGTGCCGTCCTTGGCGCGCGCGGTGTTCACCTCGTACAACTTGATCGCCTTCTCCTCGAACGGGAACGCCTGCTCCTCCAAGAGCACGTCGTACTGCTCGAGCTCGTCCTTGTTGAGGTTCTTGGGGCGCTCGGAGCTCATGAGATCCTTGCCGAGCTGACGGTACAGCTCGGCGCTCTCGAACGTCGCCGCGGTGGTGACATCGAGCACCTGGTAGTCCGCGGCCTGCTCGTAGCCTTTGAGCGCCGCCTCCATCGCCTTGCGCTTCTCCACCAGCGACCTCTTGAGCGGCGCCACCAGCTTGATGCGCTTGAATTCCTCGCGCGCCGGCGCCGCCAGGGTCAGGGTCGCGTGCGCCGCGAGCGCGCGGCTCCGATCGGTCCGGGCCGCGCCGGCCGCACGATCGGCGGCAACGATGTCCTTGAGCCACGCGTCGCGCGCGGCGATGTCGCCGCCCTTGGAGGCCATCGATGCCAGCTTGTTGCGCGCCTCCATCGCAGGATTGAGCGGCTGTGGAAAATGCTTCACGAACGATTCCAGCATGCTCTTGGACCGGGCCGTGTCGCCCGCCTTGTCGTAGAGGTCCGCGGCCTGCAGGGTCGCCTCGCGCTGAACGTCGGCGTTCTCGGCCGGGTTCTGGGCGATGCGCTCGAATTCGGCGGCCGCCTCGCGCGGATGGTTCGATTCGGCATAAGCCACCGCGAGATCCCGCGTCACTTCGCCCTGCAGCGGGCTCTGCGGGAAATTGCGGCGGTATCCCTCCAGGACGACGATGGCGCGGTCCCACTGCTTCGCCTTGAAGAGCAGCGCGGCGGCATCGAAATCGGCATTCGCGCGCACCTTGGCGCCGGGGGCCAGCGTCGCCACGCGCAGGTAGTCGTCCACCGCGCCGGCGCTGTCCCCCGCCTGGCTCTTCTGCTCGCCCTGCTTGTAGATGGAAGCCGCCAGGCGCTCCACGATCACCTGCCGCTCCGGGTCGCCCGCGGCCATCAACGTCTGCGCGTGCGTATACGCCTCTTCCGCCTTGCCGAAGGACCCCTGGTCGAAGTTCGAGTTGCCGATCACGGTCCACGCCACGCGCTGCTTGGTGGTGTCGACCGGCGGCTGGCGCGCGAGCAGCGCCTGCGAGGCTGCGATCGCCCGCGCGTAGTCCTTCACGTCGTAGAGCTCGGTGGCGGCGCGCATCAGCACCTGTGCGCTCTCGGGATGCGCCGGGAAGGTCTGCGCAAACTTGAGCGAGCTGTCCAGGGCGTGCGCGTGCACCTCGCTCTTGGCCGGGCCGCTCAGGGTCTCCTCGTGTTTGCCGTACGCCACGATCGCGGCGTAGCCGGCCGCGGCCGCCTTCTCGTGCGTGCCGTACCCGTAGGCCGTGTGCTCGTACTCGTGCGCGGCATCCAGGTATTGCCGGCTCTCGAACAGCGTGTCGGCCAGCAGATAATTGGTCACCGCCGAGTCCGGATCGTCCGGGAACGACGTGAGGTACGCGCGGTAGTACTTGGCGGCATCCTGGTAATCCGTGATGCTCTTGGTCCGCTGCGCCTGCGCGTGATAGTACTGCGCGAGATCCTTGAGGTTGGTCTTGAGGACCGCGACCACCTTGGGCTCCTTCTTGGGGTCGCGCCCCTGCCAGTACGGCGTGCCGAAGCTGTAGTTCTCGACGAACTCCTGCTTGCCCTGCAGCACGAGCTGCGGGAATCCGCCCTTGGAATAGGCCTCGATCGCCTGCATCTCCAGCAACGGCGCATTCTCGTTGTTGCGGTCCTGCGAGACGAAGGCCCGATAGCTGTCAGCCGCATCGGTGTAGCGCTCCTTCTCGATGTACAGATCGCCGAGACGCGCATAGAGGAGATAGGAGTACGGCCGCGGCGGCCGGTGCCGGACGAACTCGTCGACCGACTTCGGGCCCTCCAGATACGAGAACGTGATGCACATGACGCGCAGCGTGTCCTCGAGCAGCTCGCGATTCGGGCGGCTCAGCGTGTCGATGTCGACCATGCGCCGCGCGCCCCTGGGCAGGAGCACCGCGTCCAGCACGCCCGCGAAGGAATCCAGGCTGCGCTCGTTCTCCCCCTGCTTGAACAGCGACCAGCCGTGTTTATAGAGGCTCTGGGTGTAGAACGGCGATGACGGTCCAATCTTGATCACGGCCTCATAGGCGCTCTGCGCCTTCGGGTAAGCCTTGTCGGAGAACAGCAGCTCGCCGCGGCGGAACTGCGCCTCGTCGATGTAGCGGCTGTTGGGATAGCTCGCCACCAGCTGGTCGAGCGATGCCAGGGCCTTGTCGCGCTGCGTGTTCAGCTCGTACGCGCGGGCGAGCTGGTATAGCACCGAATCATTGCGCTCATATTTCGGATAGGCCTTGAGCAGAGCCGAATAGAGGTGGATGGCCTCGGTGGCGCGCAGCCCCTCGTTGGTCTCGAGCTCGTGCGCGATGCGCTCGGACTCCGAGCTCTCCAGGTTGAGGTCGCCCAGACGCCGCAGCGCCTCGGCGCGCAGCGCCGCGTCGCCCGCGTTCAAGTCCAGGAATTTCCTGTAGCTTTCCATGGTCTTGCTTTCGTCGACGTTCGTGGGCGGATTCGTGCTCACGTCGACCTGCTGCGACTCCAGGTCCTTGATGGTCGGAGCGGCCTTTGGCTTCTGCGCCCCGAGAGCCGTTGCCGGCAGCCAGCCGCCCGCCGCCGCGGCCAGGGCGGCGATGGCGCAAGCGGTGGCGGAGAGACGGCGCAGGCTCATGACTGCGGCTTCACCGAACCGTCCGGTTGCGGTCTCGGCGACGCGTTGCCCGGCGGCGGCAAGTCGCTCGGCGGCTGCGCCGGTGCGCCGGCTTGCGGCTTGCCCGGCGCTTGCGCCTGCGGCTTGGCCGGCGCGTTCGCCGCGTGGTCATAGATCGATGCCAGCTCGTAGCGCGCCTGGATCTGATAGGTCGAGATGCGCACTTTCTGGGCCTCCAGTTCCCGGATGGCGAGCACCTGCAGATACCGGTTCTGACGCGCGGAGACCTCGGCCACGCGCTCCTGCATCGCATCGAGGCGCGCACGCACCGCGGCCACCCGTGCGGCGTACGCCCCGGTGTTCGTCGGAGCGGCCGCGCGCGCCTGGCCCACCAGCACCGAGCGGCGCTGCGTCTCCTGGATCTCGGCCTCCAGCTCCTTGACGGAGCGGCGCTCGTTCCACAGGCGTGCCTTGAAGCTCGCAGACAAGCGCCAGTACATGACGCCCTTCACCAGCCGGAACTTGTCGCGCATCTCCGCGAGATCGGGATCGTTCGGATGCGCGGCGAGGTACTCCTCGATGCGCTGCAGGCGTGCCCAGGTGCGCTGCTCGTCGGGCGTGCCGAGCGCGGCGACATCGTCGGACTTCTCGATCTCGTTGATGCGCGATTCGAATTCGACCCGCTTGCGGGTGAGCGCGCCCAGGTCCGTTGCGCTCATCACCGCGTCCGCCTTCGGCACGCGCTCGTTGTACGCCTCCTGCCGCGTATCGAGCATGTCGTCATAGACCAGGATGTCCTCGCGCCAGCGATCCAGATTGCGGCTCATGTAGTTGAGCTCGCGGTAGTTCTTGAGTCCTTCCTGGAACTCGTTGCTGGCGAGGAGCTGGTAGAGATAGCGCGATTCGGGCGCATTCGGCAGCGTGGTGAGCTGCCAGTACCAGGTGAGCGCGTCCTTCTTGTCGTCGTCCAGCAGGCGGTCGAGGAGCTTGCCCTCCCGGATCTGCTCGATCGAGTCGTCGATGCGCCGCATCTCGGCGTCGAAGGAGTCGATGGCGGTGCTGTAGAAATCCGCGGCCTGCCCCGTGGCCTGCAGCTGCAGGTAGGCGTACGGAACCGTCAGGAAGGACTCTTGCACCGCGGAATCCAACAGGTTGCGCTTGCGCAGCGCAAGCCAGGGGACCAGCGCGCGCTTGAAGTCACCGCCCCCTGCGTCCGCCCAGCCGACGCCGAGCAGCGCCTTGTTCGAATACGGGCCCTCCAGGCGCACGCGCTCGAGGACGGGCTTGGCCTCGGCCGGGCGCTGCGCCTGCAACAGAGCAAACCCAAGGGCGAGATTGGCCTTGTCGCGCAGCGCGAGCAGCTCCTCGCTGCGCGTCACGATGCGCCCGACCCGATCGAGATGGGGAATCGCGTCGTTGAGGCGGTCCTTGCGCACCAGCGCGACGCCGAGGTTGAACTCGGCGTAGGCGGTCCAATCGGGGGCGCCGTGCCAGCTGCCGAGCGCGGCGATGGCGTCGTCGTAGCGGCCCTGCTTCATCATCACCTGCGCGAGCAGCATGTAGCGCTCCGCGCTGATGCGCGGGTCGACCTTGTCGGACACCTTGCGCAGCGCACCCTCGGATTCGGCCAGGTAGCCGCGCTGGTACCAGACCTTGCCGAGATAGAACCAGGCCTTGTTGCGCACGCTCTCGGACACGTTCTGCCGCAGCAGCGCCTCGAAGATGCGTCCCGCCTCGACATGCTCGCCGAGCGATAGATACAGGCCGCCGAGCAGGAGCTCCGCCTCGCCTTCGGTATGCGGTATGCGATTCAGCTGCCTGGCCGCCAGCAGCCGCGTGATCGCATCGAAGTAATCGTCCTGGTAGAAGTAGAACAGCACGTCGCCGTAGTGCAGATCCTTCACGTCCTGCGGCGGCAGTCCGTTCGGGTCCGGCGGCACGTTCTTGGCGTACGCTCCGCAGCACGACCAGAGCGCCAGCAGTCCGACAAGGACGGGAGGCCCGAATCTGTCAGTCAGCCGTTGCACGCCTCATTCCCAGTCTTTGATCGCGAATTCCGGCTGATGCTTGGCGACGTGATCCGTGACCTTGAGCTCGAGATATTTGGCGCCGACGCCCTTGTCGAAATTCAGCGTCGCGCCGCGCTTGTAGTCGCGCTCGATCGGCCCCTTGCCGGTGAAGAACGCGACCAGCTCGTGCTTGCCGACCTTGAGGTTGCCGAGGTAGAGCTGCTGCACGCCGCCCTTCAGGAGCGCATCCGCCTCGCGTGCGGTGTACAGGTAGTTCTTGACCTCCTTGTTGTCGATCTTCAGCGTGATCGAGTCGAGGGCGAAGAAGGTGCCGACATCCATGGACACGTAGACGGCGACCTGGGTGTTTGCCGGGAAGAGCAGCTCCTCCTCGAGCACGAACAGATCCTTGTTCAGGTCGATCACGTCCTTCTTCAGGCCCTGCACATCCTGGTCGAGCGTCTTGAACTCGGTCGGTTGCGCATCGGCCGGTGCCGGCGCCGCGCCCGGGGCGCCGCCCGGCGTGGCCGCGCCCGCTGCGCTGGGTGAACCTGCCGCGCTGGGTGCGCCCGCTGCGTTCGGTGCACCTGCCGCGCTCTGTGCACCTGCCACGCCCGCCGTGCCCGCCGTGCCCGCCGTGCCCGCCGCGCTCGGTGCGCTCGTCGCACTCGGCGCGCCCGTCGCGGCTGCGGCCGGTGGCGCCGCGACCGCCGCGGGTGCGGGTGTTTGCGCAGGCTGGGGGGCGGCGATGACGCTGGCGGCCGCCAGCAACAGGGCGCCCGTGATCGACATGGCTCGATGCTTGAGACTCATAACTGGACCTATCGTTTATTCGCGCAGCAATTCGCGAATGTGATCGAGGTAAGCACGCTCATCGCCGCGCTTGTATCCGACGTTCGCATAACGGACGACGCCCGACCGGTCGACGAGGATCGTCACGGGCATCTTCTGCAGCAGATATTCCTTGCCGATGTCCGACCCGGTATCGAACAGGATCGGGTAGGACACCTTCATCGCACCCGCGAACTCGCGCGCGCGCCCCAGGTCCTCGTCGACCGACACGCCGAGCACGACGAGACCCGCGCGCTCGTAGGTGGTGTTGATGCGATCGAGCGCGGGAATCTCCTCGCGCGCCTCCCCGGCCCAGCGTGCCCAGAAATTCACCAGCACGACCTGGCCGCGGTACTCGGACATGCGCAGGTTGCGCCCGTCGAGCCCCTTGAGCACGAAGTCCGGCGCGACCTTGCCGACCAACGTCGGCGCCGCCGCGATCGAGACGTTCAACGCGGCACCGATCATCATCAAGCCGGCGGCGAACGACGCTCTACGCATGCGGTACATCAATCACGCTGGTAACCCCGCTGTCCTGGGTGGGACACCCCGTAGACCGGAAGCTTTGCGCCCCCGCCTTTCGGCGGGTTTGCCCTGATCAGACCTTATGCAAAATCGCACAATGCAAGCCGCAGTGTCAACGCAACAGGAGGCCGATAACGTCGTTTCGGTATGACTTGGCGCACATTCGTGGAAGTTGCCGGAAATTCCGCACGATTCGCAGCGCGCGACGCTCCGCCTGCGGATCGAATGCACGCAGGGCGTGGCGCCGCCGTCCCGGGGATGCGAGGCGTGCTAGGTCACCCTGCCGCCCACCACGCTCGCGAGCGGCTGGTAGGCGATCAGCGCATCGAGCGCGCTTCCCGTGCCGAGAGTGTTGTTGAGGTTCGGTGACGGATACAGGCCCGCGAAGGCCGCATCGGCGCCCGCCCCGTGCAGAGCGATGTAGTTGAGCACCACCATCTGCACCAGATTGAACACATTGTTGCCCGCCGGGCTGCCGCTGGTGTTGAGCGACCCGTCCGGATTGAAGTTGCCGATCTGCAGGCTCATCTCCCTGTCGCTCTGCGCCGGCACCGGGCGCGCGCGCGGATCGAAGACCAGGAAATACGTGGATGCGACGTTCTGGTTGTCGGCGGTCCATACGCCTTTGCCGCGGCCTCCGGCCGAGCTGTCGATCATGCCGCTGCTCGCGAGCGAGCCGTCGCTGAACACGTAGATCATCACCGGCTTGTTCACCCGCGCGGCATATTCCAGACAGGCGCCGATGCAGTTGCCGACATTGAAGTCGCGCGCCTCGCCGGTGGCTCGGTCGCCGGTGTGATAGTCGAATCCGTCCATCTCGATGGTGCCGGCGGCCGCATTGCCGTCGATCACGAGCTTCATGATCGCGGCGGTCTTCTGATAGTCCGAGCTCGCCTGGTACTCGGCGGTCGTGAAGATGCCGCTCGAGCCGACGATGTGCGAATCGATGTCCGGGTTCACCGTGGCGGGATCGCCGTACTGGTTGACCGTGTACGCGGCCTTGGTGTACCCGCAGGCCGAGGTGCCGGTGGTGCCCAGCGCGTTGGCGTTCGAGGTCGAATCGCTGTACGCATGCACGGTCGAGTACTTCGCGTCGCTGATGCGCTTGACCGACTCCATGACCGAGGTCACGTCGGAGAGCAGCGGCAGGAGCGTGCTCAGCTGGCCCGTGCTCACCAGGCCGACGGTATCGGCCGAGCTCGAGACCTTGGTGGGCGCGGCGCTCGGAATCATCATCGAGGCCGGAGCCATGGAGTTGCCGCCCGACATCGAGCTCTCCGAGCCGATGAGGTTCAGCAGGCCGCCGCGCGCTCCGTACTGATAGATGGCATACATCGGATTGTGCGGATTCACGTTCGTGTCGTTCTGCGACAGCGCCGGAATCACCGTGCCCATGGTATTCGCAAGGGCGGTCGCGCTCTTGACGCGGGTCTTGATGCCGCGCAGGTGCGCGCTGTCCGCGTGGAACCTGAGACCAAAGGTCGCGTCGTAGTTGTCGCCGGTGGTGCTCGAATTCGGCACCATCGTGCCCGGCAGGCCGAGCTTGTTGTATCCCGCCACCGAGAGGAAATCGAGCTGGCCCTTCGGGCCGCCCACCAGCACGTTGGAGCCGGCGATGTTGCCGCCGCCCGCGAGGTCGAAGCAGATGAAGGGGATCTTCCCCGCGCCCGTGGTGATGCCGCAGTTCGTCACCGCGGTCTGGATGTCGCCGTCCAGTCCGTTCGCACGCGCGAAGCGCGGATTGCCGAGCATGCCGAGCAAGGTCGGGCCGACGACGGTGGCCGCGCCGGTGAGGAATCCCTGCGCCACGAATTCGCGCCGCGTGCGCGGCCGCGAATGATCCGGGTGCCGGAGAGGCTCCTTCAATCCGAGACCCTTGGGCGGCTTGTTACGCATACGCATCCTCTACTCCTGTATCAATCGATCAACATGTCGGCGCTGGACAGCGCCGCAGCACAGGCCGCGCTGGTCACGGCGAGCACGCGTGCCTGTGTATTGCACGTGGACGAGGTGCACAGCTTGCCGATCAGGGCATTGAGCTCGTTGGTTACGCTCGATGTCGCGGGCTGCGTGCTGAGGCCGGTGCCGAGCACCCGCGCCGCAAGCGCGCTCGAGACCTGGTTCGCGCCGGCGGCCGTGCCGGTCGATCCGTACAGCGAGCTCGTGAAGCTGATCCCGGGGAAGAGCTGCGCGGCCAGCGACGGCGTGTTGACCGCGACGTTGCAGTACTGGATCGCGAGCTGCGCGATCCCGATCTGGTTGGACGACGAGAAGCTCTCGAGCGTCGATGTCGCGGGCAGCTGCTGCTGCACGGCCAGATAGGTCTGCGCCACGGCTGAGTTGGTGGTCGGCACCCCGGTCAGCTTCGACAGCGAGGCATTGACCTGCGCGAAGGTGCGCACGCCGATGGCCGCGACCGGCGCCGGGTAGCTCGGCGCGATCGGGATCGGCACCGGATCCGTGGTGACGTGGGTCTTGCTGCCGAGCTGATCGAAGCTCAGGAAGAACTGATCGGTGAGCGGACCGCCCTGGATGGCGATGACGGTTCCGACCCGCGACAAGAGCTCGCCTTGCGAGGTGTAGCCCGCCGAGGTGACCGCGGTCGAGAGCGGAATGTAGGCCTGGCCCACGGTCGGGATGGTGCCGTTGATGCCGATGCGGATGCCCTTCACCACGATGCCGTCCGGCTTGACCGACGGATCGAGCGAGATGAAGGTCGGCGAGGCGAACAGATAGCTCGAGCTGTCGTACTGGCTCACCGTGAGCATCACGTAGCCCTTGGATACGCCGGTGACCGCCGACACGTCGAACAAGAGATAATAGCGCTGGCCGACGCCCGCGTTGAAGTTCTCCATCACCTGCGCGGCGGTGAGCGCGCGGTCGTGGATGGCGACGAACTTGATCAGCCCCTGGAACGGCCGGTCTCCGGAGACCTCGTTGCCGAGAACCACGGCGAACGTGTCGTCCCAGTTCGAGATGGTGCTGCCCTTCTGCGGATCGGTGAGCTTGGTGCTCACGCCGTTCACGTAGATCTGCCGGCCGTTGACCGGGTCATAGGTCAGCACCACGTGCTGCAGCGAGGCTTGCAGGACCATCGCGGCGTCCGGGGTCTGCAGCTGCGGCATGCCGTTGAGATCGGATGCGGAGCTGCGCATGATGAAATCGTAGTCCTGATTGGTCTGCGCGAGCGTGACGTTGCGCGTCGCATCGCCGCCCGAGTAGCTGACGATGTAGGCGTTGTTCACGGCGACCAGCGCCGGGGCCACCCAGGCCTCGACGCTGAACTCGCCGGTCGCCTCGATCATGTCGTGGATTTTCTTGCTGCCCGCGGTGGAGGCCTGGGCCTTGCCGCCCGCGGCGCCCATGGTGATGCCCCAGCCGCCCGCCCAGGTCACGCTGCCGGTCAAGGTCAGATCCGCGGACGGATCGACGCCGCTCGTGTCATACGCGGTGAGGCCCGTGCCGGTCTGGAACTCGTACTTGGCGATGACGTTGGCATCGAAGCGGTTCGCGCCGCTCGCCACGGTGCCCTGGGTCAAGGACAGTGCCTTGCTGATCACGAGGTTCGGGTCCACCGCCGTCGCCTGCACCTTGTTGGCGAAGGCCTGGATGGCGGCCTGCATGGCCGCCGCGTCGGTGGAGCACTGGCTCCAGCAGTTGTGCATGTCCACGGCCAGGCGGCTCACGAAGCGCGAGCTCGCCGGCGCGTTCAGGTTCATCTTCGGGATGGCGTACTGATAGGCCTGGGTGATGTCCGTGGAGGCGAAATACGGCGACTGCGGCGTATCCGCGGTCGGCGCGTGGCACTTCGAGCAGTACTGGGTCAGCAGTGGATAGACGGTGGTCGAGAAATCGGTCGGGGCCGCCGGAAAGTTCTTGCTGTTGCCGACGGTCTGGGAGGGCGGCACCTGGAGCTGCACCTGCGTTCCGGTGCCGCCGATGGTGGCATTCGCCCAGTTGCTGATCCAGGTGGTCAGGATCTCGCCGCAGGCGTTCGGGTCGGCCAGCCAGCAGTTGTGGCCGCCGCTCACCTTGGTGACGATGAGCGAGGCGGACGGCTGCTGCAGGTTGACCACGGTGTTCGCCTGCGCATAGGCGAGGTTCACGTTGTCGCTGCGCGCGAAGTTCGGCATCTGCGCCGGCGAGGTGGCGTTGTGGCACTGGCCGCAGCGGTTCTGGCCGCGGATGTTCTGCCAGAAGTTGACCGCGAAGGCCTGCACGTCGGAGGTGGCCGGCGCCGGGCCGGTGTAAGCATCGGCCGCGTTGGTCGGCGCCACGGCGGCGGAGACGGTGGTCGGCGCGCCGCCGCCGCCGCAAGCCGCGAGTGCGCCCACGGCGAGCACGAGAATGGCGGCCAGTCGCAAACCCGAGAAGCGTTGCAGGCTCATGTTACATCCCCGCCGTGCAGTAGACAGCGGCATCGATGAAGGATTGCCGCAGCGAGTAACTGTTCGACTTGAACGAGGCGACCATGGTCGCGATCTGTGTCGTATCGCCCGTGTTGCTCGGCGAGCGCAGGCACACGTACTTGAACACCCTGGTGACCTGGCAGCTCGCGAACGCGGCGCTGCCCTCGAGCTCCTGGCCGAGGGTCTTCGCCCCCGCGCCGCTGCCCGACTGATTGGGGTCCCACCCGAGGAGCGAATTGACCCCGCTGCGCCAGCGGTTGCTCCAGCTGTCGTTCGGCGTGATGAAGCCCTGCGGGAAATTGTTGGTGTTGATCGAATACTTCGGCTGCACCTGACCCGCGGTGTAGACGAGCTGTCCGGCCGTCCCGTTCGGATCGGTCGCGAGGTTGTAGCTGAAGTTGTAGTAGGCGAAGGCCTGCGCCATCGGGTCCATGCCGCTGTGGCACTCGATGCAGTTGTTCAGGAACAGGCTCGAGTCGCCGCCCGGGCTGCGCGTCACGTCCTGGCGGATGCGATCGGGCGGGCGCGTGGTGTCCGGTATCGTCTGCAGGTCGGAGCAGAGGTGATTCATCATGGTGAAGCGGAACATGGCCCGGTTCGTGCCGTTGATGAAGAAGGCGCTGGCCGCGCCGCGCGTGGTCATGACGCCCGCGGTCGCCGCGGTCGCAAGCCCGGTGACGGACGACTGCGTCCTCTGCACGAGATGCACCGACAGATCGGTGCCGTCGGTGTCGAGGGCCTCGTACATGTCGTTGTTCGAGTTCGAGTACGCCGGGACCCCGGCGGCGCCGTCGGCTATGTAGATGATGTCGGCGGAGAGCAGCGTATTGAAGGGCACGTTGTCGCGCACCATGCCGACGACGGTGGCGGTGTAGTCGTTGAGCGGCACGAACACCGATTGGTCCCGGTTGGTCCAGGGCGCCGCCAGATTGCGAATGGTGTTGTTATAGAAGGCCGGGTCCTGGGTCGCGAGCTGCGCGGCGGCCGCGGCGGACCCTCCCGCAATGGTGTTGAGCTGCGCGTCGGTGGCCGGCACTCCGGCGATGCGGTCGTAGATGCGCTTCGCCCGGTCCTTGTCGATCGCCTGCGCGCCGCTGACGGCGCTGAACAAGATCGCGCCGATGGCCGCCGTTGCGCAGAGCCACCCATGGGTTGCGACCGGCGATGATCTGGCGCGCCGCACGCTCCGCTGCTCTCTCCTCGCCATCCCGTTGTCCATATGCACTTCCGCTTGCCTGTCGTGATTCCGATGGGGCGCAATATACGCATCGAGAAAGCCGGGCCGGAATGTCTCATCCGGACGACGTCGTCGTTTCGCGACATGCCCACGCGTCACACTCCCCTTATATTCTGCGGGCGTATTTCGCGCGGGTTTCGCCAGGACGACATGAGAAACCGATGTCAGGCGGCTCTTCTGTGAGTGGGTTAACAGAATGCACACTCACACCGAACGAAGATGCCGGCTTCGAAGCCAATAAGTTCAATAACCGCGCGCGGATGCAGA
>DATAYZ010000037.1:0-82449 GCA_036272295.1 Steroidobacteraceae bacterium | reverse complement strand
CGGGCTGATGCCGGGTGCGGGCGCGGCGCCTTCCCGCGATCTCGGGCGCTTGCTTCTCGCGCTGCTCGTGCTCTGGGCATATCTCGACTTCATGCAGCTATTGATCGTCTGGAACTCGAATCTGCCGCGCGAGGCGCTCTGGTACCTGCCGCGCCTGCACGGCGGCTGGGGGAGGATCGCGGCGCTCATCGCCATCGGACATTTCGCCCTGCCGTTCCTGGCGCTGCTCTGGCCGCAGGTCCAGCGCTCGCGCCGCACGCTCGGTTGGATCGCGGTGGTGCTCGTGATCATGGAGATCCCGCGGGCCTGGTGGATCGTGATCCCCGCCGCAGGGCGCCAGCTTGCGTGGCTCGATGCCGCCGCGATGATCACGATGCTGTCGCTGGCCGCCGCGGCCGCGCTGCGCCACTGGACGCACGGCCGGCCGGGACCCTGGGCCCATGCATAGCGGGGAGCACGAGCGGGTGATACCGGCGGCGCGTCACGAGCACCGCGACATCGACGAACGCTTCATCTGGGGTGCCGTGGCGGCGATGGGCGCGCTGCTCCTCGGCTGCGCGCTGCTCACGCTCTGGATGTACCCGAAGACCCGCCTCGATCGCATCCTCGAGCTGCCGTCGACACCGTACCCCGCGCCGCGGCTGCAGATGAACCCGGAGGCCGACATGGCCGCTTTTCGCGCGGGCGAGATGCACGTGCTCGAAGGCCGCGGGTGGGACGCCGCGCACCGAACCGCGCACATCCCGATCGAGGAGGCCATGCGCAAGGTGGCGAAGGAGGGGATTGCGGGATGGCCCGCGCCCGCGGAGAGGCGGCCATGACGCCCACCTCGCCGGCCATGCCCCGCGCCTCGGCAGCCATGATCCGCGTCTCGGCCGCCGTCGGCGCGCTCGTCATGGGCACGCTCCTGCTCGGCGGCCTCTGCGGCGCGGCTCCGCGCCGCGAGCCGGCATTCGATCCCGCGCAACTCGCCTTCGACGAGCGCCCGGGCGCGGAGCTGCCGCTCGCGGACGCGCTGCGCGATTCGGACGGTCAGGTGGCTCGATTGGGAGACCTCGCTCACGGCGTGCCGCTCATTCTGGTGCTCGGCTATTTCCACTGCCCCAACCTCTGCGGAGTGGTGCGGGCGAGCCTGTATCGCGCGCTCGGAGCGAGCGGTCTCGAGCCCGGACGGGACTTCGCGCTGGCCGCCGTCAGCATCGACCCCGCGGAGAGCGTCGAGCAGGCGCGCTCGGCCAAGCAGGACGATGCGGCGTCTTTCCCGGCCGCCAGGCCCGCAAGCTTCCATTACCTGGTCGCGACCGGGGCGCAGATCGCGTCGATCAGCCGTGCGATCGGCTTCCACGCGCAGCGCGATACCGCGGCCGGCCAATTCATCCATCCCGCCGGCGTCGTGTTCGCCACGCCCGGCGGCAGGGTGTCGAGCTATCTCCTCGGCGTCGGTTACCGCTCCGACGAGGTACGCGCAGCCGTGATGCGCGCTCGATCGGGGGACATCGCGGCGCGCACGGCGTCGCCGATCCTGCTGCTCTGCTTTCACTTCGATGCGTCGACCGGACGCTATACGCTCGATGTGCTGCGCGTCCTGCGCCTGGGAGCGATCGCAACGGCGGCTCTGCTCGCGGTCTTGTTGCTGCGCATGGCACGTCACCGGCGGCGATCGTGCGCCTGAGCCTTCCGCAGGCGGCCGACTCTGCGCCGGAGGTGGATCATCTGCTGTGGGCGCTGTTAGCGATCTCGGCGGCCGTGCTCGCGCTGGTTTTCTTCCTGCTGTTTCTCTACGTCGTCAGGTATCGCGCAACGAGCGGTCTCGACCGCGGCGAGGTCAACGAGAAGACCTGGCGCCTGGAGGCGGCATGGACCGGTGCGACGCTGGCGGTGTTCTTCGGGCTGTTCGTCTGGGGCGCGGACCTCTACCTGCGCTTGTCCCAGGCCCCGCCCGACGCGCTCAAGATCTACGTGATCGCCAAGCAATGGATGTGGAAGGTGGAGCACGACGGCGGCCAGCGTGAGATCAATGCGCTGCACGTCCCGGTCGGCACGCCCATCGAGCTCGTGATGACCTCCGAGGATGTGATCCACGATCTATCGATCCCGGCCTTCCGCATCAAGCACGACGTGCTTCCCGACCGCTACGAGAGCCTCTGGTTCAAGGCACGCGAGCCGGGAACGTACCATTTGTTCTGCACCCAGTTCTGCGGGCTCGACCATTCGAGGATGACCGGCGAGGTCGTGGTGCTGAAGCCGCCGGAGTATGCGCGCTGGCTGGCGCAGAACGGCGCCGCAGGCGGTCTCGAGGAACAGGGGCGTGCCTTGTTCGTGCACTTCGGGTGCGGCGGCTGTCATGGGGTCACCCCCGGAACCGAGTCCACCGTGCGTGCGCCGCCGCTCGCGGGGCTGTATGGAAGCCCGGTTCCGCTCACCGATGGGACCCTGGTGCGGGCGGACGAGCGCTACCTCCACGACTCGATCGTCGCGCCGGAGCGCGAGGTCGTCGCGGGTTATGCGCCGATCATGCCGTCCTATGCCGGTCAGATCGGTGAGGAGGACATTCTGAAGCTCGTGTCCTACATCGAGACGCTGTCGCCGGAGCGGCCGCCATGATGGCCGGCGAGGGGCCGGTCTCGGCGCAACGCCCGGTGACCGTGGAGGCGGGCGAGGTCACGGGCTCCTATCTGGCGGACGGCCATACGCTCAAGAGCTGGCTTCTGACCACGGACCACAAGCGCATCGCGCTCCTCTACATGGCCGCGATCACGGCGTTCTTTTTCATCGGCGGCAGCGCGGCGGCGCTGGTGCGGCTGAATCTGGTGGTGCCCGAGGGCCTGCTCGGCTCCTCCGAAGCGTACAACCGCCTGTTCACGGCGCACGGGGTCATCATGGTGTGGTTCTTCCTCGTGCCCGCCGTGCCCGTCACCCTCGGCAACTTCGTCATACCGCTGATGCTCGGCGCGCGCGATCTGGCATTTCCGCGCCTCAATCTGTTCAGCTGGTACCTGTTCATGGTCGGCGGCGCGATCACCCTCTGGGCGTTGTTCGTCGGCGGGGTGGACACCGGTTGGACCTTCTACACGCCGCTGTCGACCTCGTACTCGAAGAGCCACGTCGTGCTCGCGGCCGTGGGAATCTTCATTTCAGGCTTCTCCTCGATCGCCACCGGCCTCAACTTCATCGTCACGATTCATCGCCTGCGCGCCCCCGGCCTCACCTGGTATCGCATGCCGGTGTTTCTGTGGTCGCTCTATTCCCTGAGCGTGCTGCTGGTGCTCGCGACACCGGTGCTCGCGATCACCCTGCTGCTGGTGCTGCTCGAGCGGCTGTTCCACATCGGCGTGTTCGACCCCGCGTTCGGCGGCGATCCGCTGCTGTTTCAGCACCTGTTCTGGTTCTACTCGCACCCGGCGGTGTACATGATGATCCTGCCGGGGTTCGGCGTGGTGAGCGAGATCATCCCCGCCTTCGCGCACAAGCGGATTTTCGGCTACAAGTTCCTGGTCTGGGCGAGCGTCGCGATCGGCGTCATCAGCTTCTTCGTCTGGGGACACCACATGTTCGTGGCCGGCACCTCGCTCTACTCCGCGGTGCTGTTCTCGATCCTGAGCTACCTCGTCGCGGTGCCCTCGGCCATCAAGGTGTTCAACTGGCTGGGCACGCTCCACAAGGGCTACATCCGCTTCGACGCGCCCATGCTGTACGCGTTGGGCTTCATCGGCCTGTTCACGATCGGCGGCGTCACCGGCCTCTGGCTGGCCGCGCTCGCGGCGGACGTGCATCTGACCCAGACCTACTTCGTCGTGGCGCATTTTCACTACATCATGGTGGGCGGCATGGTGTCGGCCTACTTCGGCGGGCTGCATTACTGGTGGCCGAAGATCACCGGACGGCTCTACCCGGAGATGTGGGCACGCGCCGCCGCGCTCATCATGTTCCTCGGGTTCAACCTCACCTTCTTCCCGCAGTTCATCCTGGGCTATCTGGGAATGCCGCGCCGTTACGCGACCTATGCGCCGGAGTTCCAGGTGCTGAACGTGCTGTCCTCGGCCGGCTCCACCATTCTCGCGGCGGCCTACCTGCTGCCGCTCTGCTATCTGGTGTGGTCGCTGCTCTACGGCGAGCGCGCTCCCGCGAACCCCTGGGGCGCGTCCGGTCTGGAGTGGCGGACGCCCTCGCCGCCGCCGACGGTGAACTTCATCGAGACGCCGGTCGTCACGGAAGACCCGTACGAATACCCGCCGCCCGTGGCGGCCGAGCCGCATGTCTGACGTTGCCGTTGCGCCGGGCTCCCTCGCGGTCGCCGCCGCGGCACCGCCGCGGCACGGCTCCGGCGCGGGCGTCCGCCATGATTTCCAGTATCGGGATCCGGCCTATCAGTCCGAGACGGCGATCGCGGGCATGTGGCTCTTCCTCGCGACCGAAGTGCTCTTTTTCGGCGGCCTCATCCTTTCCTGGATCTACATGCGGCACGGGAGCCGCGCGGGCTTCGATGCCGGCGCGCGCCGGACGGAGCTCGTGATCGGCACGACCAACACCGCGATTCTCATCACCAGCAGCTTTGCGTATGCGCTCGGCGTGATCTTCATCCGCGCCGGCGACACGCGCCGCGTCGCGAAGTGCCTCGCCGCGGCGCTCGCACTCGGCCTGGCGTTCCTCGCGCTCAAATTCGGCCTGGAGTGGCGCGATGATTTCGCGCATCACCTGTTCCCGTCGGACCCGTCGTTCCCGATGCGGGGATCCGCAGAGGCCGGCGCCCGGCTGTTCTACGTGTTCTATTTCATCGGCACCGGCCTGCACGGCCTGCACATGCTGGTCGGCATCGCGCTCGTGTGCTGGATCATCGCACGCGTGCGGCGCGGCGATTTCTCGCGCGATTACCATACCCCGGTCATTGCGGTGGGGCTCTACTGGAGCTTCGTCGACATCGTGTGGCTGACGCTCTATCCCCTCATTTATCTCGTCGGGAGAGGATGATGACGATGCCGGACCGCCGGGAGACCGCGCCGCAGGGCCCGTTGGATCGGGCGACGATCGACGTGCGCGCCGAGGCATGGCGGCTGGCCCGCGCGTGGGGTGCCCTCGTGGTGTTGGGCGCGGCGGAGCTCGCGGCGAGCTATCTGCCGCTGCCGCGCGGCCTTCGGCCGCTGCTCATGATTCCTGCCGCGCTCATGGTGCTGGTCGTCGCGGTCCGGTTCATGGAGGTGCGGCGCGGGCCGGCGATCGTGCGGGCGTTCGCGGTCGCGGCCATGTTCTGGCTGATCGTGCTGCTCGGGCTCGGCAGCGTCGACCCGTTGACGCGAACCGACTTTCCGGTGGATCAGCCGCGGGTCAAGTAGGCGACGCCCGCGGCAGAGGCGGGCGCGGCGCCCGCAGCACCAGGGCCCGAAGGTGCGCACGTGGCGTAAGAAATTTCCCACATCGAGCTGCGCCTGCCGCGACTCTCCGGCCACGCTCCGCTCCTGCGATGCTTCGGCGGTGAGCACGGAGAGCCTTAGGATGAGCGACGCGTTGCGATGAAGCCGGTCAATCGCAGGGAGGTGCTGATCGGCAGCGCTGCGCTGCTCCTCGCCGACAAATGGTCATCCGCCGAGGTGATCCACGGCAAGCTCCCCTTCGATCCGTCGTCCGCCTCCGTTCAGCGGCCGGTCGACCCCGCCGGATGGAAATATTTCAGCGCCGAAGAGGCCGCAACCGTGCAGGCCATCGTGGATCGGATCATCCCTCCGGATCCGCAGACGCCCGGGGGCAAGGAAGCCGGCTGCGCGGTCTTCATCGACCGCCAACTCGCGGGCGGCTACGGGCACGCCGAGGGGCTGTACGTGCAAGGCCCCTTTCGGGAGGGCACCCAACAGCAGGGCCCGCAATCTGACAAGGATCCCGCGCAGCAGTATCGCGCTGCGCTCGCGTCGATCGAGCGTCATGCCCGCGACGGCGGCGGCGGCGGCAGGACCTTCGCGCAGCTCGCGCCGGATGAGCAGGACGCGCTCCTACGGGGCATCGAGGACGGCTCGCTCCCGCTCGAGGGTCTCGACGGCAAGAAGTTCTTCGAGGACATGGTCACCGACGTCCAGCAGGGGTTCTTCGCCGATCCCATCTACGGTGGGAACCGCGACATGTGCGCGTGGAAAATGATCGGCTACCCCGGCGCACGCTATGACTATCGCGAGTGGGTCGGCCGCCACAACGAGCCGTATCCGTATCCGCCCGTCAGCATGCAGGGGCGAGCCGACTGGAATCCCAAGCCCAAGCCCACCTGAGCTGATGGAACGCCTCCCGCATCGTGATGTCGTCGTAATCGGCCTGGGCTGGACGGGCTCGATCCTCGCGCAGGAGCTGACCGACGCCGGCTTGAGCGTCGTCGCGCTCGAGAGGGGCCCCTGGCGCGACACCTCCGATGTCCTGCCGAGCTACGCGCAGGACGAGCTGCGCTATCGCATCCGCCATGAGCTGTTCCTGCGGCCGGACCAGACGACGTTCACGTTCCGCAACAAGATGGATCAGACCGCGCTGCCGATTCGCAACTGGGGGGCGTTCATGCCGCCCAACGGTGTCGGAGGCGGAGGCGTCCACTGGAACGCGGAGACCTGGCGGTTTCTGCCGACCGACTTCGTCCTGCGCACGCATCTGACCCGGCGTTATGGCGCAAAATTCCTCCCTGCGGACATGACCATCCAGGATTGGAGCGTCACGTACGATGACCTCGAGCCGCACTACGACCGGTTCGAGTATCTCTGCGGCACGTCCGGAGCGGCCGGCAATCTGCAGGGAAGGATCCTGGAGGGCGGCAATCCGTTCGAGGGGCCGCGCTCACGCCCCTACCCGACGCCGCCGCAGCAGCAGCCCTTCGGACACACGCTGTTCGCGAAGGGCGCACGCGAGCTCGGCTACAAACCCTTCCCGCAGCCTTCCGGGAATCTCTCGCAAGCCTACCGCAACCCTCTCGGGGTCCGTCTCGCGCCGTGCACCTATTGCGGATTCTGCGAATGGTTCGCCTGCGCGAACTACTCCAAGGCGAGCCCGCAGACGACCCTGCTGCCGGTGCTGGTCCGCAAGCCGGGTTTCGAGCTGCGTACCGAGAGCGAGGTGCTGCACATCGATCTGGCCCCCGACGGCAAGCGCGCCAGCGGCGTGACCTTCGTGGACGCGCAGGGAAAGGAGTGGATGCAGCCGGCGGACCTCGTGATCCTCTCGGCGTATTCCATCTTCAACGTCCGGATGCTGCTGTTGTCCAAGATCGGCGCGCCGTACGATCCGCGGGCGAACACCGGGGTGGTGGGCCGCAACTTCACGCACCAAACCATCTCCGACGTCACCGCGTTCTTCGACAAGTCGAAGTTTCGCTTCAATCCGTTCATCGCCTCGGGCGCGATCGGCATGTGCATCGATGAGTTCAACGGCGACAACTTCGACCACGGGCCGCACGGGTTCGTCGGCGGCGGCTACATGGGCAACGTGCAGACGAACGGCCGCCCGATCGAGACCACGCCGGTTCCTTCGGGCACGCCGAAATGGGGCAGCCGGTGGAAACAAGCGGTCCGCGACAACTACCTGAGCGCGATCAAGCCGGGCACGGGCGTGCACGGGAGCATGTACAGCTACCGGGACGTGTACTTGGACCTCGATCCGACCTACAAGGACCGGTTGGGGCGGCCGCTGGCGCGCATCACCATGGATTTTCACGACAACGAGCTCAAGCAGAATCAGTTTCTGACCGACCGCTTCGCGGAGATCTTTCACGCCATGGGCGCGCAGCAGATCGACAAGGAATACCGCAAGGGGCCTTACGACATCACCAAGTACCAGACGACGCATTTGAACGGCGGGGCGATCATGGGGTCGGATCCGCGTACCAGCGCGCTCAATCGCTACCTGCAAAGCTGGGATGTCCACAACGTCTTCGTCATGGGCGCGAGCGCTTTTCCGCAAAATGCGGGATACAACCCCACGGGCACCGTGGCCGCGCTCGCCTACTGGTCGGCGCAGGCGATCAAGACGCAGTACCTCAAGAATCCGGGACCGTTGGTTCATGCGTAGCGGCGCCGGGCGCCTGATGCAGCTTGCGGCGATCGGCCTGCAAACGACGACCAGCGCAGTGCTGATTGCCGCGTGCGGCGGCCAGCCGAGCCTGGCCGCCGACGAGACCGCCGGGCAGGATTTCGCGCGCATCGAGCGGGGCCGCTACATGGCGGCGGCCGCGGATTGCGCGGCCTGTCACACGAACCCGAAATCCGGTGCCGCCTTCGCGGGCGGCCGGCGCATCCCCACCCCGTTCGGCACGCTGATCTCGCCCAACATCACACCCGACAGGGAAACCGGCATCGGCGGCTGGAGCGAGGCTCAATTCGAAGGCGCGGTGCGCGAGGGCAAGAGACCGGATGGGGCCCGCCTCTATCCGGCGATGCCGTTTGCCTACTACCGCAAGATGACGCATGAGGACGTGGCGGCCATCCGCGCATACCTCAGCACGGTGCCGGCCGTGAGCCATGCGGTGAATTCGAACCAGTTGCCGTTCCCGCTGAGCATTCGCGCCGGCATGTACTTCTGGGACGCGCTGTATTTCGACGATGAGCCGTTCAAGGACGACCCGCAACACTCCTCCGAATGGAACCGCGGAGCCTACCTCGTGCTCGGGCCCGGGCATTGCGCCGCCTGCCACACGCCCAAGACGCTCCTGGGCGGCGACCGCAAGAGCGAGGCTCTGCAAGGCTATTCCCTCCAAGGCTGGTTCGCCCCCAACATCACCGACGACGATGCGCTCGGCCTCGGGCGGTGGGCCGACGACCAGATCGCAGCCTTCCTGAAGAGCGGACACAGCGCCGTGTCCGCCGCGGCGGGGCCGATGGGGGAGGTCGTCACCGCCAGCACGTCGCTCCTGTCCCAGCAGGACCTGCACGCCATCGCGGTCTATCTCAAGGGCCGGCCCTCGAGCTCGACGCCCGGAAGCGCCCTCGCCGCCGCCGATCCGGAGATGAAGGCGGGCGCCGCGATCTACCAGGATCTCTGCTCTGCCTGTCATCAGAGCGATGGGCGCGGCGTGCCCTACATGATTCCGAGCCTCGCGCAGGATTCCGCGGTCGCTTCGCGCGAAGCGACGTCCGTCATACACGCCCTGCTGGACGGGGCGCAAAGCGTGGCCACGGCCGCAGAGCCGACCGGCGCCTCGATGCCCGCCTTCGGCGGGCACCTCAGCGACGAGCAGCTCGCCGCGGTCGCCACCTATATCCGCAACAGCTGGGGGCACGCCGCGACGGCGACCACGGCCGACGATTTTCGCAAGGCGCGGAAAGAGAACCCCGATCAAGGGTAGCCGTGCCGGCCTACAGGTCGCTGGCGTGTGCTAACGTTCGCGGTCCCGAGCGCACCGCAGCGGGCGCTGAACCGAGGAAACGAGAGCATGCCCGTGAATTCCATGACGTGCGGCGAGGCCGTGATGAGATTGTTGTCGGCCTACGATGTCGACACGGTGTTCGGCATGGCGGGAACCATGACCGTGGAGCTGTACCGCGGCATCGGGCGAGCGGGCATCCGCCACGTACAGTGCCGCAACGAGCAGGGTGCGAGCCTCATGGCCGACGGCTATGCGCGCTCGACCGGCAAGCCCGGCGTGTGCACCATCATCGCGGGTCCGGGCGTCACCAATGCCGCGACCGGCATCGCGCAAGCGTACTGCGACTCGCAACCGATGCTGGTGCTGTCGGGTGCGGCGGCGACGCGCACGCACGGCAAGGGCTGGGGAGCGATCCACGAGCTCAATGACCAGGCCGCCGTGACCGCGGGCTTCACCGCGCTCAGCGCGATGGTGCGGTATCCCGAGGAGCTGCCGGAGCTGATCGCGCGCGCCTACGCGGTGTTTCGCGGCCGCCGGCCGCGGCCCGTCCATCTGTCGCTGCCCCGGGACATGCTGCCGGAGACCGTCGAGGCGGACTGGCAGCCGCGCCGCTCACCGTCATTGCCGATGCCCGATCCCCGGTCGATCGAGGAGGCCGCCGATCTGCTCGCGCAGGCCGGGCAGCCGCTGATCTTCGTCGGCGGCGGCGCGGCCGGCGGGGGCAAGGCGCTCGCGGAAATCGCCGAGCGCATCGGCGCGCCGGTGCTCTCGACGAACGCCGGCAAGGGGATACTGCCGGAATCGCATCCGTTGTCGCTGGGCTGCTCGGTGCTGCAAGATCCCAGCCGGGAGGCGCTCGCCGGCGCCGACGTGGTGCTGGTGGTCGGCTCCGAGGTCGGCATGGGGGATCACTTTTTGGCGAAGCTCGAGATCACGGGCGACATCATCCGGATCGACATCGATCCCGAGGAGCTCACCTCGGTTTACGCCGCGGCGGTGCCGATTCAGTCCGATGCCCGTGCCGCGCTGCGCGCCCTGTCCGACGCGCTCGCGAGCCGCACACCGAAATCCCGGCGTGCGCAGGGCGAGGCGCGCGTCCGGCGCGTGCTCGAGAGCAACAGCGCGAAAATGTCCGATCTCGAGAGGCTGCACGCGCGTGTCTGGAAGATACTGCGCTCCGCGCTGCCCGCGGACACCATCGTGATGGGCGACGCATCCCAGATCGTGTACACCGGCTGCTTCGCCATGCCGATGGAGAGGGAGCGCTGCTGGTACTACTCCGGCACCTACTGCGCGCTCGGCGTCGCGCTGCCGCTCGCGATCGGCGCGAAGATCGGCGCGCCGGACCGCCCGGTGGTCGCGGTCGCGGGCGACGGCGGGATCATGTTCACGGTCAGCGAGCTGGCCACCGCCGCGGAGGAGCGCATCGCGCTCCCGGTCATCGTCTGGAACAACGATGCCCTGAAGGAGATCGTCGACCAGATGGACAGCCGGGGAATTCCGCGCATCGGCGTCGAGCCGAAGAGCCCGGACTTCCTGCGCCTGGCGCAGAGCCTCGGCTGCCACGCCGTCCGTCCCGCCGGCGCCGAGCAACTGGCGCTGGCCGTGCGCGACGCGCTCGTCGCGGATCGCCCCACCTTGATCGAGGTTCGACAGGACAGTCCCTGGCTCGGGGAGTAGGACTACGTCGGAGCGGGGCCGCCGCCGCTTACTTTAGTGAAAACCAAAGTAAAAGAGAGCGTCGCGGCAGACGATCCGCGGCAACTCTTCACTTCGCGCGTGAACATGCGGGCGTGTGATTTTTGTATCTTTTACATCCGCTCGATGCGGTCCGCAGCATAATTCTTGACCCTGCTTTTTGAAAGCGGCATCGTGGATCTCGTTGCCACGATGCACTTCGCCGCGCCTGCGAGAGCCATGCCCGAGAACCATTCCATCGAAGGAGCAAAGCTGACCGCGGCGGAATGGCGGCAGATCGTGGACAGCGCCGTCGACACCGCCATCATCAGCACCGATCCCGAGGGCCGCATCACGACCTGGAGCGCCGGAGCCAGCAGGCTGCTGGGCTGGGAGGCGGCCGACATGGAGGGCGAGACGCTGGATCGCCTGTTCACTCCGGAAGACCAGGCACGTCACGTGCTCGCGTCCGAATATACGGAGGCACGCGCGCGCGGCCTCGGCGGCGGCGAGGAAGGCTGGCGCGTGCGCAAGGACGGCTCGCGCTTCTGGGCGGTCGGCGAGATCGCGCCGATCATGCAGGGTGCCGGGGTCATCGGTTTCACCAAGATCCTGCGTGACCGCACCACGCAGCGCGAGGCGGAGCAGCGCGTGCGCGACGAGCGGCGCGCGTTCGAGATCCTGAATCGGGCCGGCTCATCGCTCGCGCTGGAGACGGACCTGCATCGTCTGGTGCAGATCGTCACCGATGCCGGCGTCGAGCTCACGGGCGCGAAGTTCGGCGCGTTCTTCTACAACCTGGTCAACGAGCAGGGCGAGAGCTACATGCTCTACACGGTCTCGGGCGTTTCGTCCGACAGCTTCGACCGGTTTCCGATGCCGAGGAACACCGCCGTGTTCGGCGCCACCTTCAGCGGCGCCGGCATCGTGCGATCGGACGACATCACGCGCGACCCGCGCTACGGACACAACCTGCCCTACCACGGCATGCCGCCGGGTCATCTTCCGGTTCACAGCTATCTTGCCGTCCCCGTGATCTCCCGCTCGGAGGGCGTGCTCGGCGGGTTGTTCTTCGGCCACGAGGACATCGGGGTGTTCGACGCGAAGTCGGAGTTCGCCGTCGCCGGCCTCGCAGCCGAGGCCGCCGTGGCCATCGACAATGCGCGGCTGTCGGCGGCCGCCCGCAAGGAGCTGGCCGAGCGCAAGGCGGCGGAGGATGCGCTTCGCGTCATGAACGGCACGCTGGAGGAGCTCGTCGAGGAGCGCACCGCGGAGCTGCGTGCCCGCGAGGAGACCCTGCGGCAATCGCAGAAGATGGAGGCGATCGGACAGCTCACCGGAGGTGTCGCCCACGATTTCAACAATCTGCTGCAAACGATCGTCGGCAATCTCGAGGTGTTGCGGCGAATCCTGCCCGAGGACGCGCCGCGCCAGCAGCGCGCCGTCGATGCGGCGATGAACGGAGCGAAGCGCGCGGGTGCGCTCACGCAGCGATTGCTCGCCTTTTCGCGGCGTCAGCCCTTGAACCCCCGGCCCGTCGACGTGAATCACCTGGTCGCGGGGATGTCGGACCTGCTGCACCGGACACTGGGCGAGATGGTGTCGGTCGAATCCGTGCGCGGCGCCGGGCTCTGGCGCGTCGAGGCCGACCCGACCGAGCTGGAGGCGGCGGTCCTGAATCTCGCCGTCAACGCTCGCGATGCCATGCCCGAGGGCGGGCGCCTGACCATCGAGACCGCCAACGCGCACATCGATCTGGCCTACGCGGTTTCGCACGCCGAGGTCATCCCCGGGCAATATGTCTGCATTTCCGTTTCGGACACCGGTTGCGGAATGGACGGAGGCACCCAGGCGCGGGCGTTCGAGCCTTTCTTCACCACCAAGCCCGTCGGCAAGGGGACCGGTTTGGGGCTGTCCCAGGTCTACGGATTCGTGAAGCAGTCCGGCGGCCATCTCAAGCTCTACTCGGAGAAGGACATCGGGACCACGGTCAAGATCTACCTTCCGCGGCTGCTCGCCGCCGATACGGCGATCGAGGCTCCGGTCGAGCCCATCGTGCCGGAGGGCGCCAACGAGGAGACGATCCTGGTCGTCGAGGATGACGATGACGTGCGCACGTATTCGGTCGAGTCGCTGCGCGAGCTCGGCTATCGCGTCGTCGAGGCGCATGATGGGCCGTCGGCGTTGCGGCTGCTGGAGCGCCAGCCCCGCGTCGATCTCTTGTTCACCGACGTGGTGCTTCCCTCCGGAATGACCGGTGCGCAGGTCGCGGCGAAGGCGCGGGAGCTGCGGCCCGATATCAAGGTGCTGTTCACGACCGGCTACGCGCGCAATGCCATTTTCCATCACGGGCGGCTCGACAAGGGCGTCAATCTGATCACCAAGCCGTACACGTATGCCGATCTCGCAGCGCGCGTGCGCGACATGCTCGATGGGCTGCCGTTCACTCCGAAGTCGTCGCCCGAGCCCCCCGCATAGCGACGCCGTCAATCGTAGAGGTGGCGGGCCGGCAATCCGAGCCGGAGACAGGATTGCACCGGCGGGCTTTGCATCAGAAGGAGCCGGTTGGCGGCCCGGGCGGCCGCCGCTACGGCCCAGCGCTCATAGCTGCGCAATTCCATCTCGTCGGTGAGCCGGAGCCAGAGGCGGATGGACTCGGGCAGGAGCTCGAGCGAGGCGCGGACCAGGAGGCCTTGCAGCCCCAGCATGGGGACGGGGAATGCGGGCGTCTCGCGCATGAGACGCAGGAAGGCCGGGATGACGGGCGACGGCTCGAGCGCTGCACGCGTGCTCTCGAACAGCTGGCGTACCCGCGCTGCGGTTTGCGGCGGATCGGGGCTCCCGTAGAGGCGCGCCGCCGGCGCTCCTTCCGCGAAATATCGGTCGATGTCGTGCACGCTCAGCGGCTCGACGTAGCGATGATAGGCCTCGACGAAACCGTACGCGGCGGTGGCATGCACCCAGGTCACGAGCCCGGGATCCGCTGCGGAGTAGGGCACGCCGGCCGCCGTCGTGCCGGCGATGCGACCGTGCATCTGGGCGACGCGCGCGATCATGGGCTCGGACACGCTGCGAGCACCGTACACCGTCACCATGGCCGCGAGACCGGTGCGGCGCAGGCGCCGGAGCGGGTCTCGCCGGAACGTGGATTGTCCCCAGATGGCGGCGCACACGCGCGGCTCCGCCAGCTCGAGCACCACGGCGGCGACGCCGCCCATGAACAGCGAGATGGGATTCTTGAAGACGCGCCACGAGACGGAGCTCGCCGCGGCGAGGGCGGGCTCGCCATGCGGCTGCGTGAAGTCGACGCGGCGCTCTTGATCCGCGGTGAACAGCGACGCCGCGGCGCTCTCGAGGTGCCGCTGGATCAGCCCCGGCAGGCGTAGTGTGGCGGTCATAAAGCCTCGGCGCACGCGACCGGATTGCGCGGCTCTTTCCCGCCAAATGCTTTGTGACACAAAGCATTTGGCCGCCGCAAAGAACCATGCTCTCGCAGCACGAGGCCATTGACCTTAACGTATGTTGGCATCTGCGCGAACGCTTCTATGATACCGTTATCAATGGTCTGAGCAGAGACGAAGTTCCCAGAGTGCCGCACTTGGCCGGCGCACAAGGCAATCACATGAGCTGCGGCAGAAATGCAATTCGAAGGAGGTTGATCACAGTTTACCTGATCGTGACCGTCGTGCTGGCTAAGACTTATTCCGCGGATGCAGTTCCGCCATATCGTAACCCCAAGCTGCCGGTGCCGGCGCGAGTGGCGGATCTCGTCAGCCGAATGACGCTGGATGAAAAGCAAGCCCAGCTTCAGAGCGCCTATGCCGGCGAACTCAGATTGCGTGACGGCATCCTGGGAGACCCAGGGCGCATGTCTGCGCTGTTCAAGCAGGGCCTCGGGATGATCAACCCCGATTTTGAGGCCGATTTGGAGCAAACTGTGGACTGGCGTAATGAGGTGCAAGCCTACTTGCGCACGCGAACCCGGCTTGGCATCCCGACCGTGTTCGTCGACGAGGCGCATCATGGCCTGTTGCTCTCCAATGCGGACGTGTTCCCGCACGGCATTGCGCTCGCTAGCACGTGGGACCCGAAGCTTCTAGAAAGAATTTATGGTTACATCGCCGATCAAGCCCGGGCTCGTGGCACGACTTTAGTGCTGTCGCCGGTGATCGATGTCACACGTGACCCGCGCTGGGGACGCACGGGTGAGACTTTCGGCGAGGATCCCTATCTCAATGGAATTCTTGGCGGCGCCGTGGTGAGAGGGCTGCAGGGCAGCGCCGACGGATCCATTGCGTCTCACCATGTGGCAGCCACGCTCAAGCACTTCGCGGGTCATGGGCAACCGGAGGGTGGAATCAACCAGGGCCCCGCCAATTTTTCAACGCGGGTCTTGCGCGAGGTGCACATGGAGCCCTTTCGATTGGCGATTCAAAGCGCCAATCCCGCTGCAATCATGGCGTGCTACTGCGAGATCGATGGTATTCCCGCGCACGCGAATCCATGGTTGCTGGAGGACGTGCTGCGCACCGAGTGGCATTACGAGGGGCTCGTCGTCTCGGATTGGTGGGGAATCGACCAGCTTTGGAGGACGCACGCGGTCGAGCCCGACGAGCGGCGAGCGGCATTGCGCGCGTTCAATTCCGGCGTAACGGTCGACCTGCCATCCGGCAGGAATTTCAGTCATCTCGCTGAATGGGTCAGGGAAGGAAGCATAAGGGAGGCCCGTCTTGATGCCCAAGTCGCGCGTGTGCTGACCCTGAAATTCAAGCTCGGCCTCTTCGAGGAGGGACCCATTGATCTGCTTGTCGCGAGAAGCCACGCCGCACGCGAGGCGGGGCGCCAACTGGCGCGCCGGGCTGCCGAGGAAGCGATTGTTTTGCTCAAGAACGACCATAATTTGCTGCCGCTGCGTCTGGACCGCTATCGGCGCATCGCGGTGGTCGGTCCGGGTGCCGCGACGAACCTGTTGGGCGACTACTCGGCGGTCCCAGAAAAGAACGTGAGCCTGCTCGACGGAATCCGAGCCAGAGTCGGTTCCCGGGCTGAAGTCGCATATTCGCCGGGTTGCCGTTTGAGTCGACCATCCGATGCCGTGCGTCACAGCAATTACCAAAATGCGGGCCGACTCGAATTGCCTTCGCCTGAAGACAACCGCCTCCTCATCGAGGCAGCCGCCAAGGTGGCAAGCGCGTCCGATCTGGTGATCGTCGCGGTCGGAGAGAACGAGCAGTTTTCACAGGAGGCGGGCTCGACGGCCCCGGGCGACATGAGCGATCTCAACCTCCAGGCCAATCAGGACGATCTGGTGAAGGCCATGATTGCGACGGGCAAGCCGGTCGTTGTCTACTTGATGCATGCCCGTCCGCTCGCGATCGATTGGATTGCCGCCAACGCACCGGCAATCGTCGATGGCTGGTTTGCGGGGGAAGAAGCGGGTAATGCCGCGGCCGCGATCATCTTCGGCGACGTCAATCCATCGGGCAAGCTCACGATCACCGTTCCGCGGTCCGTCGGGCAATTACCGGTTTATTACAATCACAAGCCGAGCGCTCGCGGCTTTGATTACGTTACCGAAAAGGAGCGGCCGTTGTTTCCCTTTGGCTACGGACTGAGCTACGCAACCTTCAGGTATTCAAATCTTCGCCTGCTGGGCAAATCGATGGCCGCCCAAGGCAGCGCCGTCGTCGCCGTCGACGTAGCGAACACCAGCGGGGTAGCCGGCGACGAAATAGTTGAGCTCTATATTCATCAAAAAGTCAGCTCGGCTACTCGCCCGATCAAAGAGCTGAAGGACTTCGTGCGGATTTACCTGAGAGCGGGCGAGCAGCGGACAGTGCGCTTCACCCTGGACGCTTCCAAGCTCTCCTTTTGGACCGCCGCGATGAGATACACGATCGAGCCGGGCGAGTTCGAGATCATGGTTGGACGCACTTCCGAGGACGTATTGCGCACGACACTGACGGTCACGCCGTGAAGGCGACGCCAAACCGCACGGTGCCCTGGAGACGCTGATTTGGCTCGAGCACCACGATGCCGAGCTCCTCTCCACGGCTTTGGGGCTGATTGAACGCGCAGGAGGCATTGCTCTGAGGCTCTAGACAAAAGTATGGTTTCGAGGGGTCCGCATAGAACATCAGGTGGCCGAACAACGGATCGGCCTCCGCCCGCAGCATGAAGCCCCGGCTCGGGTAGCATAGCTCGAAAACCCCGCGCCATCGTCCGTAACAGTTATCGCGCCACCCCGATGGAAGGGGGCGCGGCCTCGCAAAGTCGAGCTCCGGCGGGACGGTTATGCATTCGCCGGCTTCGCCGTCAGGCGATGCCAGCCAGAATCGTGTTGCCTCGAACGCAACGGTCACATCGTCGTCACGCAGCATCCACGGATGCTGGCCCAATCCGAAAGGCATTCTGAAGCGTCCGCGGTTTTCCATGAATGTGGAAATCTCGAAGCCCGAGGCGCTCAGCGTGAAGATTTGCTCGGCGTGATACGAATAGGGACCGTCTTCGTCCTGGTGATCAAGCGAAAGCCGGGCGCTCGAGCGTGTACGGGCAGCGACGCTCCAGCGCGCAAGCCATCCGCTGCCGTGAACGTTGAACCGCACATTCGAGAGATTCGGTTTTACTCGGTGCAGAGTTCCATCGAATTCAAATTCGTTGCCGGCTATCCGATTCGCGTAGGGCAGCATTGGAAAGCAAGCCACCCCGAGAATGTCGCGCGCAGCAAAGGCCTCCGCAGATAGCGGTCTGAGAAGGTCCATGGAGCCCATCCGCGCAAAGGCGATGCTGCCGCCCATATCCGGAACCAGGCCGAGTGCCATCGCCCCTGCGCGGATCTCCAGGATCCGATCGGACGGCGCGAGGGCCATGCGCCCGCGTGCCTCAGCAGGCCGTTGCGATGATCGACGACGGCATGATATCGGTCCCATGTCGGATGTGGCAGTATGAAGAGGCGGCGTCGGGAATTGCAAGCGGAACTTGCGGTTGATCGAGCGGAGAGGTGCAACCATGACAGAAATCGAATGTGTGCTGGACGCGAAGGCGCAACTGGGGGAGGGCGCCGTTTGGGATCCGGCACAGCGCGTGCTTTGGTGGGTGGATATCGTCGGAAACTGCATCCATCGGTTCAATCCGGTGACGCGTGGCAATCACACCTATGCCGCGCCCGAAGCGGTGGGCTGCGTCTCGCCGCGGTCGCTCGGCGGCTTGGTCGTGGGGCTTGCGAGCGGGTTTCATTTCTTCGATCCGTTGACGCGAAGGTACTCGGCGATCATCGATCCCGAGGCGGACCTGCCGCAGACGCGATTGAACGATGGGCGCACCGACCGCCAGGGACGGTTCTGGGCGGGTTCGATGATGCAGGAAACCAAGGAGGAACCCTCAAAGACAGCGGCGCTGTACCGTTTGGATACCGACCTGACATGTCATCGAATCGTCGGCGATGTCGGCTGCTCGAACGGCCTCGCATGGAGCGTCGACGGACGCACCATGTATCATGCCGACAGCCACACGCCATATGTAAATGCCTGGGATTTCGATCCCACAACGGGGCAGGTCGCCCGTTGCAGGCGATTTGCCGATCTAAGCGACTTATGCGGCGTGGCGGATGGAGCAACGGTCGATGCAGATGACTGCTATTGGGTAACCGTGCCGTTCCAGGCAAAGATCTTACGTTACGATCCGGACGGACGACTCATGCAGACCGTGCATCTGCCCACGGCGTTGCCCACCTGCTGCGAGTTCGGAGGAAGCGACCTCGACGTGCTGTATGTAACCACGGCGAGGCTCGGCTATACGCCAGAGCAACTGGCAAGGGATCCCCGTGCTGGCGGCCTATTCGCGCTAAACGCAGGGGTACGCGGAGTCCCTTCTCGCCCGTTTAACTGCTGACAGACCATAAACATCTTGCTTCTTAGTTCGATGAAAGATAACGTTATCACCACGAGAAGCGGGGTCGCCGCTTCTTCCCGAAGGGGGGATGTTGAAAACAGTGCTTATAACAGGCGCGGCGGCGGGTCTGGGTCGAGAGCTTGCGCTATGCTTCGTCGCCCGTGACGTGGCGGTCGCCGCCATCGATCGCGATGGCGCCGGGCTTGCCGAAATGGAATCCATTGCGAAGGGCATTCGGCCGGACGCAAAGGTGGCTACCGCCATACTCGACCTGGTAGATGACGGCGCGCCTCAGCGGGCGGTGGACGCCGTCGTGAACAGGTGGGGTCAGCTGGACATCGTCGTCAACAACGCGGCGATCGGCGCGATCGAGCCCTTTTTCCAGATGACCGCCGAGTTGTGGGACACGACGCTCGCGATCAATGTAAGGGCTCTGGCGCTTCTCACGATGTCGGCCGGACGCGCCATGGTCGCACGGCGCTCCGGGCGCATCATCAACATCACTTCTCCTGCTTCACGAATGGCGATTCCCAACTATGCCGCGTACGCTGCCAGTAAGGCGGCCGTCGACTCCATCACGCGCGCGGCCGCTGTTGCGTTGGCGCCGCAAGGCATCTCGGTCAACAGCGTGGCGCCGGGGATGATGGATACCGAAATGCAGCGTCTGACGGAAGAATCGTTGGCGCGTGTCGAAGGTCGCGACGATGTGCAGGCGTTTCTCGATGAGCGAACTCGGCGCGTACCGTTCGGCCGACGTGCTTTCATCGAGGAGATCGCGGCATCCATAGTTTGGTTGGCGCTCGACGCTCCTGATTATGTGGTGGCGGAGCGGCTCAACGTGAGCGGCGGATTGGACCGCGACTGATGGCGACCAGTACTCCACACATGGTCACCACGAACCCTCGACCAACCGTGACCGAGTCTGAAATGGACGGCTTGCGCCGGCGCGCGTGCGCCCTGCGGCAACACATGGTAAAAATGGCGCGCGGACCCGGTCAAGGGTATCTCGGTCAAGGCCTCGCCATGGCGGACGTGGTGGCGGCCCTGTACTTTCACGAGATGAGCTGGGATCCTCTCGATCTCAAGGCAGCTGGTCGAGACCGGTTCATCCTCTCCACGGGGCACTACGCGATTGTGCTGTGGGCCGCAATGGCTGAATCGGGTGTCATTCCACTCGAAGAGCTCAGCACCTATGGCGCCGACGACAGCCGCCTGGCGATGTCCACGGTAGATACCACTCCCGGCGTCGAAATCATCAGTGGATCGCTCGGTCACGGGCTTGGGCAGGCGGTAGGGATGGCGTTGGGCGAACGCCTGAGCGATTCGGCCGCCCGGATTTTCTGCGAGCTCTCCGATGGCGAGTTGCAGGAAGGCTCGACCTGGGAGGCAGCGATGGCGGGCAGCCATTTTCGCCTGGACGGGCTGGTGGCACTGGTGGACTGTAATGGCATCCAGGCAGACGGGCCGATCGTCCTTGGAATCGAGCCGGTGGCGGACAAGTGGCAGGCCTTTGGCTGGCAGGTCCAGGAAATCGATGGAAACGACATGGACGCCGTTGTTTCGGCCCTGATTCACGCGCGTACCCGCGATGGAAAGCCTCACGTAATAGTGCTGCGCACGCTTCCCGGGAAAGGTGTTCCGTCGTTGGAGCAGCGCGAGAAATCGCACTTCATACGCGTGGACCCCAGCGAATGGGATACCTTGGAGCGTGAGCTTGCAAACCTGGAGATATGATGACGGTGAGCACTGCATCCCCAAACTTTACCCGGACGATCGATCAGAGCGAAGACGCGGGGACGCGCTCCACGATCAACGCACCGTTTGGGTCTGCGCTTGTGCAAGTGGCCAGCGAACGAACTGACATCGTCGGCCTGACCGCCGATCTCGGTAAGTACACCGATATTTTCCCCTTTCGGGACGCGTTTCCCGAGCGATTCTTCAACATCGGCATGGCGGAACAGAATCTGATCGCCGTCGCCGCCGGACTTGCGCGCACGGGGTATACGCCATTCGCCACGACCTACGGAGTGTTCGCCTCGCGCCGCGCTTATGATTTTATCGCCATCGCGTGCGCGCACGCCGGGATGGATGTCAAGATCATCGCGGGGTTACCCGGCCTGACGACCGGCTATGGCGGAACTCATCAGGCGATCGAGGATCTAGCGATCATGACGGCCGTACCGGGTCTCGTGGTCGTCGATCCTTGCGACGCGATCGAGATTGCAGCCGCAACGAGAAAAATCGCGGAGTACAGGGGCGCCGTCTACATGCGATTGCTGCGTGGTAGCGTGCCGGTGGTGCTCGACTCGAATTACGAATTCGAAATCGGCAAGGCGCGCCAGTTGCGCGCCGGTAAGGACATCGGCTTCGTTTCCACCGGAATGATGACCGAACGAACGCTGGATGCCGCGGACGCTCTGGCGGCGCAAGGGGTACAGGCCGGAGTGCTGCACGTGTCGACGTTGAAGCCCTTCGATGCCGACACCGTGGCGTCGTTCTGCTCAGAAGTGGGAAGCGTCATTTCCGTCGAGAATCACGTGGTTCGAGGCGGTCTCGCATCATTGGTCGCAGAGGCGCTGTTCGACAGGCGTGTGGACAAGCAGCTCACGAGAGTGGGCTTGGCGGATCGATTCGTGGAATGCGGGTCTGTCGCGACTCTGCAGCGGCGAAGTGGTCTTACTGCGCCGCAACTCGTCGCCACTGCAATGGAGGTTCTTCGGTGAAGATCAGCGGTATCGAGACGTTCGCGGTCGGAGCAGGCTGGAAGAACTGGTTGTTCGTTCGCGTCCACACCGACTCCGGCATTACCGGGCTCGGAGAGGGAACGCTGAACGGCTTCATACGCACCACCGAAGCCGCGGTCCGGGAGCTGGAGAAGTTCGTCATCGGGCAAGATCCGCGCAAGGTGAATGCGGTCGCAAAAAGGATGCTGGACAGCGTGTCCCTCGACGGCGGTCACATCCACCGAACGGCGATTGCGGCAGTCGAAGTCGCGTGCTGGGATATTCTCGGCAAGTCGCTCAACGTGCCCGTGTATCAGCTCTTGGGTGGACGCGTTCGCGACAGCGTCCTGGGCTATGCGAACGGCTGGTATCGGACGGAGCGCACGCCGGAGACCTTTCTTGCGGCGGCGAAAGCAGTCGTCGCCAAGGGATTCAAGGCCATGAAGGTGGACCCGTTTGGGACGGCGCAGGGGTTCATCAGCGAGACCGACCTGCAGCTTTCCTTCGACATCATCGAGGCGCTGCGCGACGGGTTGCCCGGCGAGACCCTGATCCTGATCGATGTCCACGCACGCTTCACCGAGGTCGACGCGTTGCGGGCCGCGCGCCGGCTGGCCCCGCTGAACATCTACTGGTGGGAGGAGCCAACGACACGCGACCGGCAAGAGTGTGTTCACGCGGTGGCTCATCACAGTCCGATACCGGTTGCGACGGGCGAGATGTACGATACCGTGGGTCAGTTTTTCACGCTCGCGGCGGGAGGCGGAGTCAATATCTTTCAACCGGAGCCCATGTCCCTGGGCGGCATCACCAACAGCATGGCGGTCGCCAACGTGGCGATGGCTCACGGCAGCTGGATCGCCCCGCACCAAAGCGGAGGACCGGTAGCCACCGCCGTTTGCCTGCAGCTGGCTGGCGCGGTTCCCAATTTCCTGATCCAGGAGCATTTCGATGCGTTCAATGATTCATGGACGCACGAGCTCGTCACCTGGCGGCCGGCCATCGACGCGGCCACCGGACACCTTTCGTTGCCGGAAGCACCGGGACTTGGCATCGAGCTGGTCGAGACGGTTGCACGCGCGCATCCCTACGACCCGGACGCATTCCTAAACATTACGACCGAAGGATGGGAGCGACGTCTGGGCGCCAGGCCGGGCGGATGATCGCGGCGAGCTCGCCGCTATGCGCTCTCGCCGTCAATGATGGAAAAAGACATGGTCACGATGCGGGCGACATCCGGCTCCCGACGCAATCTCCGCAAGAGCTGGCCGACCGCCCGCCGGCCCATTTCGTGCCGCCGCACGTGAACCGTCGTGAGGCGCGGATAGAGTTGCGATGCCAGATCGATATCACCGTAACCTGCGATGGCGAGCCGCGCCGGGATTTGCCACCCGCGCCGGTGGCATTCCTGAACGGCGCCGATTGCAAGCGTATCGCTGGAAAAAAATATCGCATCCAGCTTGCGGTCACGCTCCAGCAATACGCTCATGGCCTTGGCTCCGTCCTGGTGCGTGATCGGAACCTCGATCTCGAGGTCCTTGGAGTACTTGCGCCCGCCATCCTCCAGCGCCGCCCGGTAGCCGATGCGTCGCTGCTGCAATCTGTCGTTGCCGTGCGCGGGAGTCGAGACGAAGCCGATCTTGCGGTAGCCCTTCTTTATCAAATGCGTGGTCATTGCGTGAGCGGTATCGAAATTGGAAATGCCTACGGCGAGATCGATCGGCTCGCGACCTCGGACTTCACTGATCTCGACGACCGGCGTGTTGCTTCTAACGATGATCTCGCGCGCCTTGTCCGACTGCACGAATGCCTGCAGGATGAGCCCCGCGGGTTGCCATCCGAGCAGCGAGCGGATGGCGTTTTCCTCTGCATCGCTGTCGAAATCTCCCTGCATCAGCAGCAATTGGTAGCCAGCTTCATGTGCCGCATCCGACATGCCTTGAACTTGATCGGCGATGCCGGAATTGATGAGCGGCGGAACGATCGTGCCGATGATCCGGCGCTCGGTGCGCATCGCGGAGGCGAGTTGATCGCGGATGAATCCGGAGCTCTCGACGATTTTCATGATTCGCTCGCGCGTCTCGGCGGAGACCATTTCCGGCCTGCCAAGGGCACGCGACACGGTCATCACGCCGACGCCGGCACGGCGTGCGATCTCCTTCATGTCGATCCGGCGCGACGCGCCCCTATCCGTGGCTTTGGTCTTGTACTTCATGAGCGATTTCCCTCGCCGCGACCCCTCGTTTCCATCATCACGGCTCAGCAAGTCTAGGTTGCACGCGAAAAATGGTAACCGCGTCTCTGAAGCGTAAGCTAGTCCAGCTGGCGGCAAGCGAGCTAGGCGTAGTCGGTGCTCTAGCCGTTGCAGTCGCCTTATTCTACCTGATCGAGCCCGCTTTTCTCTCCGCACGCAACGTGAGGGCGATGCTTACGGTGGTGTCGTTTGTCGGAATTGTCGCCATCGGCCAGGTAGTCTTGCTGATTTGCGGCGAGTTCGATCTTTCGGTGGGATCCGTGGCGGGCCTTGCCTCCGTCGTCTGCGCCACGCTCATGGCTTCCTTCTCGTTGCCGGTACCACTGGCGGTACTGGCCGGATTGGCAACGGGGGCGCTGCTCGGAGCGGTGAACGGATTGGTCGTCGTGCGATTGCGGATTCCCGCATTCATCCAGACATTAGGCATGCTGTTCATCGGCCAAGGGCTGATTCAAGTCGTAACGAAGGGTTATCCCGTTTACCCACTTCCCGATATTGTTGGCGCCGTAGGGCAGGCGCGAGTTTTCCTCGGGCTTGGATGGAGTTTCGTCGTGTTCGCGCTCGCCGCCCTGGCCAGCGACTTTATCCTGCGACGCACCGTCGGCGGACGCAATCTTTACGCGACCGGGGGTAACGCCGAGGTTGCACGGCTGGTGGGCATCAATACCGTGCGCTACAAGCTGGCCGCCTTCACCCTGGTAGGGCTTTTGTCCGCGGCCGCCGGGATGTTCGTCATGGCAGACCTTGGGAGCGGCGCAACCTCGATCGGCACGGGCTGGGAGTTGACCGTCATAGCCGGCGTGGTGGTGGGCGGGGTCAGCCTGTTTGGTGGTGTGGGCTCGATGGCAGCGGGACTCGTTGGCATGCTCCTGCTCCAGGTGGTGCAGAGTGGGCTCGTGATAATCGGGGTCTCCGCGAACTGGCAGCAGATCGCGGTCGGAGTGATCATGGTGACGGCAGTCGGCCTCGACGTGCTGCGCCGGCGGCTGTTCGTGCAAGCCGAAGGAGGGCTCACGGATGAACGCTGAGATTCGACCGGCGATCGAAGCCCGCGCGATCGTGAAAGCGTTCGCTGGCGTGCGGGTGCTGCGCGGCGTGAATCTGCAGGTCCTGCGCGGCGAGATCCATGCGCTATTGGGCCAGAACGGCGCCGGCAAGTCGACGTTGGTCAAGGTGTTCAATGGGGTTCACGCGAGCGGCACCTTCGAGGGGGAGATTCTGCTGGATGGAGCTCCGGTCCGGTTTGCTTCGCCCGCAGATGCGCGCCGCCAGGGCGTTTGCTACGTTCCCCAGGAAATCGAGGTACTGCCGGCGCTCTCGGTCGCGGAGAATATCTTCGCCGGCCATACCGCTCCGGGGGGCGGCCTGTTGGTCGATCGTCGCACCTTGCGTGACCGCGCTACGCAGCTGCTGGCGGAGCTCGGCCTGGCGATCGACCCGCGGGCGTTGGTCGGGGGTCTCGATTCGGCCTGCCGCCACCTCATAATGATCGCGCGTGCGATATCGGCACGGCCGCGCGTGATCATGCTGGATGAGCCGACTGCATCGTTGCCGAGCGCCGAGGTAGAGCGCCTCCTCGGTGTTCTGATGCGACTGCGGTCGGCCGGGGCGTCGATCGTTTACATCTCACATCGGTTGCCGGAGATCATGAGTCTGTGCGACCGGGCCACCATTTTGAAGGATGGGGCGGTCCAGGCAATTGTCGAGCGCGCCGATTTCAGCCAGGAGCGCTTCATTCGAGCCATGTCCGGGCGCACGATCCAACGAGTCTATCCATGCCCCGCGCCGCCGCGGGACGCCCACCCGGTCCTCGAAGCGAGGAACCTGTCGGTCAAGAGCGCTTTCGGTGCGCATCGAGGAATCGAGCGAGTGGATTTGGACGTGAGGCCAGGTGAAATAGTGGGGCTGACAGGAATGCTGGGATCGGGCCGGACCGAGATCCTGAGCGCGCTCTATGGGGTCATTCCTCATACCGGCGTCATTCGAATCGCCGGCCGGAAGGTAAAAATACGTACTCCGGCCGACGCACGAGCCGCCGGGATCGCGCTCCTGACGGAGGACCGCAAGCATACCGGATTGCTCTTCAATCTATCGATCCGCGCGAACGTGACCATCGGCGCTCTGAGCTCCCTGTCGCGCTGGGGCGTCGTGCAAAAGCGTGCGGAATCCGCAGCCGTGGGGGGCGCACTCGCAGGTCTCGGCCTGAAGGCGCATTCGCTGCGCCAGACACCGGTCACGCTGTCGGGAGGCAACCAGCAGAAATTGTTGATGGCGCGGGTGCGCCTGCGGGCGCCGCGCATACTCTTGCTGGACGAGCCTACCAAGGGTGTGGACGCGACGACGCGCCACGAGATATACCGTCACATGCTCGAGTGGGCCGCCAACGGCGCGGCTTTGATCGTTGTTGCGTCGGAGCTCGACGAAATCATCGCAATCGCCCATCGCTGCGTCGTGGTGGCGGACGGAAGGATCGTCGATTCGTTCATACGCGGCGAAGGCGGTGAAGATCGCGTCCTACGGTCTTCGGCACGGGCGCTGGCCGCTGCAGGCTGCGTAGCGTGAGCTCGGGGTCGTTGTCGGGTCAGGTCGTATTCGTCACCGGTGCGGCAACGGGCATCGGGCGCGCCATTGCCGAGCACCTCGTGGCGTGCGGCGTCTCCGTGTTCGGAGCCGGGCTCGACGCGGCGGAGGGGCGTGCCCTGGCGGACTCTCATGGATCACGGGGTCGGCCATTCCATTTCATGGAGATGGATGTAACCGCGGAAAGCTCGGTGCGGGCCGCGGTAGCCGCGGCCGCGGCCAGATTCGGGCGTATGAGTGGCGTGGTGAATTGCGCCGGCATCTACGAGGAGGGCAAGCGCCTGCACGAGCTCAGCGATGACGAATGGAACCGCACTTTGGCCGTGAACCTGACCGGCGTCTTTCGGGTCTGTCGTGCGACGCTTCCACACCTGCAAGCAAGCGGCGGCGGCTCGGTGGTCAACATCGCATCGGTGCACGCGCTGGCAACCGTACCGATGGTGCCTGCATATGCAACGAGCAAGGCGGCGATTCTGGGGCTTTCCCGGCAGATGGCGCTGGACTATGCAATAGATCGCATTCGAGTCAACGCGGTGCTGGTGGGATCCGTGGCCACTCGAATTGCGGCCGCCGTGATCGAGGCGGCGGGCAGTCCCGAGGCACTCGGTCTGTCGTTCGATCCCGGGAAAATTCCACGAATCGCTGCGCCCGCGGAGATTGCAAAGGCGGTTGCGTTCTTGCTCTCCGAGGATTCCTCCTTCGTCACGGGAACGGGGTTCACGGTCGACGGCGGATTGACCGCACTACTGATTTGAGTTCGCGAAATCAAACCGGGACGGTAATGACGTGATCGGCGTGTCGGCCAAAAAGCCATCGGGCGGCGGGTCCCGGGACGGCCCGCGGCATCGGATCGCTCGGCTTGCGTGTCTCGGCCTCGTGACCCTGGCGATATCCGCGAATGCTCCTCACGCGCTGTCGCGGACCGCCGCCACACTCACGATTCGCAGCGTTGCCTTGGAGATGAGTCTCGATCCCGAGTTTCCGCGCGTGTTTGCCTATCGAACGCGCGCCGGCGATGAAATTCAGGGTGCGCAGCCCGATAGCCGTCCCGCCATCGTGCTGAATGGACGGACCTATACGGCAGGGGATTTTGACGTGGGCCTCGTATCGACATCCTCGGCTGTGGTCTACTCGATGCACTTTCGGGCGTTGGGCCTGCTTCTCAAATGGCGGCTCGAGGCGTCCGAGCAAGGTCTCGATCTCGCTCTGATCGAAGTGCACGAGGAGGGAGGGTTCCAGCTGGCGACGCTGGATTTTCCCGATCATTACCTGATTCGTGTGCCCTCCATGGCGGGTAAAGGCGAAGCTTATCGGGGTGAATACAAACCCGTACCTTGGAAGGGACCCTTCGGAGGGCTGTTGCCGCCATCGACTGCGCACTTCATGAAGATCGGCGACGAAGATGCCGAGGCGACTCCCTCGCGAGCGAATTGGGCCTCGGCCAATGTGCCAGGAATAAGTGCGACGATCTGGGACAACATTCCGTACTGGAAGCTCGAGACACAGTTGCTGGGCCGCGAGGGGACCGCCACCGACTTCGCCATCTGGCTCGGGAGATACTACTATCGCATCGGCGGAGAGGTTCAACCGCTTCTCCACGCGCGCGTGGCAGTGCTCACCGAGGATCGAAACGCGGACGGCGCGATCAACTGGATGGAAGCGGCGCTTTGGCTGCACGATCAGCTGCGGACGCCGACCTCGATCCACGATCCGCGGTCGTTCAACTACAGTGTGATTCTCGATTGGGTGAAGCCGGAGAAGCGGCCCGTGGGGGGGTATGATCCGCCGATCATGTCATTTGCCGACACGCTCGAAATCGTGCGCGCGGTCGCGCACTCGACCGGCGGCGCGCCTCAACACGTGGTGCTGGTGGGGTGGCAGTTCACGGGACATGACACCGGCTATCCGGCGCTCAACCAGGTGAATGATCGCGTGGGCGGCATTGGGGGCTTGCGCATCCTCATTAAGGAGGCCGCGCGGTACAACGCCAGCATTCATTTTCACATCAATCTCAACGATGCGAAGCGAGATAACCCGCAGTTCGATCCGACCGTGCTGCAATTCGATCGGACGGGTGCGCCATTCGTCTGGGCGCGATATTTCGATGGGGCGCCGGACGATTACCGGATTTCGGCCACCAAACAGTACCGGTCAGGGTATTTCCAGCGGCGCATGCAAGAAATGCTCGACTTGGTGCCGGTGAGCGGCCTGCTGGAGCTCGATACCTTTCGAGCCACCGACATCAGCACCGGGCCGGGTGAAGATATTGGCATCGTTTCGGAAGCCCTCTACGGCAGGAAAATTCTCGAATGGCTGGTCGAGCGCGGAGTCCAGCCCTCGATCGAAGGACCCGACGACGCGTGGTTCGGCACGGTGGAGCGCTCCTTGCATCTTGCGGCCATCACCGATCCATTTCACCTGTTGATGATGCACGGCAAGTTGTTCGGTGGCGGTAAATATCGGGAAGGATGCGGACAAGTGCTCGGGTGGTCGATGGATGGCGTGTATTCGACGCGCGACTTCATCAGCCGGGTCGACGGGTTTTCGGTCGAGCGGTATGACGAAGACCAAATCTCCGATATGTACTTCCTCGGAAATCTCACGCAATCTTATCTGGCAGGAAAGAATCTGGTATGGCTCGGAGCGGAGGGTGCAGGCGCCGAAGAAGCAGCGCTGGGCAGATGTGGAAAATTCGCTGGAATGGTTGACTACGTCGGCCGATTCAGTGACGGCACCGTCTCGAAAGTGACTCACGATGGGTACTGGACCGTGATCGATCATGGCGTGAGATCGGTCGATGGAGCCCGGCGTGAATTGCCGCTCGATGAGAACCGGGTCCTCCTCTACAGCACGGAAGGCGGCACGTTTACCTGGGACGTTCCATCGAGTTGGGGCGGCGCCCGGATATCCGTTAGGGAGGTGGGCCGTGGCGCCGGCAAGGGGGCGCGCTACGTGGCTTCTTCGCGCGGAACGCTGTTGTTGGCGGTCACGGGACACAGGGCGTACATTGCGGGACCGCGGAAGTGAGAACCTCGATAGAATTTGGCGAGATGCGGTGGATGGCACGAACATGAAAGGTCGTTCTTGGGGCCTGCACGGGCTGCGCTGGTGCTTTCCGGCTTTTTTCCTGCTCGCCTTGATGCCTGTCGCTTGCGACCGCCCGGGCAGCACCGACAAGGCGATTCTCTGGGTACAGCCCATGAGGGATCATCCGGTGGCAAAAATAATGCAGACCGGCTTTCTCGCGCGATGCAAGGCGCTTGGCTACCGGTGTGTGGTGGTCGGAAACCCGAGCGCGACGCGATTCGACGTATCCGCTACGATTCCCGACGCCGATGCCGCGCTTGCGCAACACAACTACGGCGCTGTTGCGGTCTTTGCGCTCGACCCGTCGCTACGTCCCTATATTGCCCGGCTGGCGCGAGAGGGTTACCCGGTGGTCACTTGGCACGTCATCCCTCGAGAAGGCGAGATCGTCGGCCTGCGCGCGGCTGTGGCCCAGAACGGTACGCGGGCCGTTGAGGCAGTGGCGCAGGCGTTGGGCGGCAAACTCAACGGCAGGGGCGTCGTGGCCGTCACGCAGGGAAGCTTCAATACCGAAGAGAATCAGGATGCGCAGGTGTTCAAAGCTGCCCTCGCGGCACGCTTTCCGGGGATTACGGTGCTCGCTCCCGAGCTCGAGGGTTTCGAGCCATCAAGCGCAAAAGCCAAAGCCGAGGCGATGCTGCAGGCCAACCCGAAGATCGACGGCGTGTTCTCGACGACTGGTAATGGAGCGCAGACCTGGGCGGGGGCCGCACGCGCGACGACCCGTGGGTTGATCATCATAGGCAAGGACTACATCCGCCAAAATCTCGATCTGATCAAGGACGGCGAGGTCTATGGGGTGCTCGCACAGCCGCTTTATGAGGAAGGCGCCAAGACGGCGGAACTCGCCGCTGATCTTGCCTCGGGAAAGAGCGTGCCATTCGCGACCGAGCTGCCCGCTGAAGTGATAACCAAGGCGAATCTCGTCCGGTATTACCAAATTCTGGACGCGGCCGGCCTATAGTGCGGGAAGCGCCCGTCCCGCATCGATCACGGCATCTTCCAGATCATCGGACATATGTCGGGCCGGTCGAGATACGGCATGTAGCTGGCCGTGTATTTGGGAAACTGCGTCGCCCGAAGATTCGGTTTTGAGCGCTCGGTGCGTAGATGCAGCGCAAGGCTGACACGGGGCGACTGGCTGGTGTTCGGCCCGCTTCCGTGTACGAGATATGGGCTGTGAAGCGAGAATGCGCCGGGGCGCAATACCGCCGGTATCTCGGACCAGGACTCGCCGGCGGGTATCCCGATCCGCTCCCGCTGGGATTCGCGGTCGGTATTCCAAAAATCCAAATTTCCGAGCTCGCCCCAGCGGTGGGAGTGCGGCACGAAGATCATCGGGCCGCTGTCCAAACCCACACCGGAAAGCGCCAGCCAGGCCGTGAATACCTCGCCTTCCCACGCATCCTTCCAATAGGCGATGTCCTGATGCCAGCCGATCGATCCGAGATCCGACGGGCCCGGTGGTTTGAACAGTAATTGAACCGCCCATAGCTGCACGAATTGCGCATTCACGACGCGACCGATGCGTTCCCCCAACCGGGGATCGGTGACGACATTCCAGAGAGTCCGATCCGATAGATGTGCCTGATCGATCTTGCAAAGCTTGCATGGGTCATCTCCCGGCAGCCAATTACGCTGCACCGGCGCGACCCCGGTCTCATAATCCCCGGCGATGACGCGATCCACGGCACGACGCGCCGCGTCGATCCGGGCGCCGGAAATCATCGGCTCCGTATTCAGGTAATAACCCAGCTCTCTAAACTGGTCGCGGGCGGCGTCCACATTTTCATCCGGCATCGACATCTCCGAGGACGGCCCTGCACCGTTCATGCGCGAGCTCGTATGGTGATCACACGTTATGCTATCGTTATCAGAGACATCCCGTCAATCTCAAGTTCGAAGGCAGCCCCATGATCAAAAGACTTTCGGCTTGCGGCGCGCTGTGCATCGTGCTGGCCTATTTCGCGGCGATCGCCCGTGCGCATTCGGTCGACGTAGCCGGGGCTGCTCAAGCATCGCCGGCGCCGTCGGTAGCGGTCGAGTTTCGTCATGACCCGCGACCCGCGGTGAGGTACACCTCCGGGAATCTGGTCTACGAGGAGCAACTGTACGACGGTCGTTACCGGGTCAAGTACTGGTCGCCGGACGGCATCATCAAGCCCGACATTCATTTCGAGCCCGCGGCCGGCAACCCGTCGCCCGTGGATGATCCCAATCAAAACAGCGAGCCGATTGCGAACTCCTTTGCCGTGACAGTGGACGGCCAGGATCTCTGGCACGACTGGCAGGTCGTATCGATGGCCGAAGCCGCTTGTCCTCGTCCGCACTGCAAGCACGTCATCGTCGAGCTGCGCAGTCAGCTCCGGCCGACGCTAGTGAGGGTACACACGCAATTGGACGGCTCGCCGTTCATCGAGCGGTGGCTGGAGATCGTGAACAAAGACGCGGCGACCATATCCCTGGGCAACGTCTCGCCATTCTCCGGAATGTTGTTCGCGCCCCGCGAATATGCGCAACACCGGCCGCCGACGGCAAAAGCTCCGTTCACCATTCTCAAGCCCGGAATGGAAGGCGTCCACGAGGGAGATTTCCGCTGGATTGACCTGCATAACGGCGAATTCTCGTACGAGGGAAAATTGTACGGAACGCCGTTCTCGCTCATCAGGAGCAACATCACCGCGGAAAATTTCGTGATCCACTTCGCCTGGACCGGCAGCTATCGCTTCACCTTCGATACGGTGGACTCACCCAGCGGCAGCGCGGCGTCGCTGTATTTCAGGGCAACTCTTGGCGGCCCATCACCGCAGCGACTGCTACGGGCCGGAGAAACGGTGACGACACCCCACATTCATGTCGGGCACATGTTCGGTGATCTGGACCAGGCAATCCAGGCGACGCACTCATATGTGCGCTCATCCGTATTGAAGCAATCGCCGTTGGCCCGCATGAATCTGGTCGAGGTCAACTCTTGGGGCTACGTTGCGGACGTCTATTCCGAGTCGTACTTGAAGGACGCGATAGACGTCGCCGCGGCGACGGGGGCGGAGGTATTCACGATCGATGCCGGATGGAGCGGCGCGGTCAACGATTCGCCCATGGATTGGTGGAACAGGGCAGGGGATTGGCGGACCCTGTCGCGTCTGCCGCATGGCCTGCGGCCGATTTGCGATTATGCCCACGCGAAGGGTCTGAAGTGCGGGCTCTGGTTCGACATCGAAAGGGCTGGACCGGCCAGCGAAGTCGTCAAGCAGCACCCCGATTGGCTCGCGAAGATTCCGGGAGCTTCCGAGGTGTCCGTCCTCGATGTCACCAATCCCGAGGTTGCGGCATACATCGAGGATACGATCGCGCGCGCCGTGCACGACTACGGGATCGATTTGTTCCGGCTCGATTACAACACTACCTCGCTCGGCTACAACGGTCCCGAACAGGTCGTTGCCGGGGCTGCCGAGAACACCTATTGGCGCCACTACGACGCCGTATACGGCATGTACGCGCGCATTCGCAGGCGGTTTCCCGCCCTTATCATGGAGAATTGCGCCGGCGGCGGCGGAAGAAACGACCTCGGCATGCTGGCCAATTTCGATTACGCGCAACAGTCCGATGAATGGTCGGCCGTAAAGGCGCTGAAGGTCACCAACGGCTTCACCCTCGCGTTTCCGCCGGAGTACGGCGTGAGCTGGGCGGGCGTGGTGGTCGCAACCACTTCGATGTGGGGTGATCTTGACTTTCAATACCGGCGGCTGCTTTTCAGCCGCATGGGTATGTCGACGACCGCGCCGACCGTGCGCGAACTGACCCCCGAGCTCCTGGGCCGCATTCGGCATCACGTCGACCTCTACAAGCGCTTCGTTCGGCCGATGCTGAGCAGCGAAAGAATCTTTCATCACACACCCATCTCTCCGAGCACCGAGCCCGGCGACTGGATCGTGCTCGAGGCGGCGTCGCCCGACGCATCGAAGGATTATGCCGGCGTGTTCCGCCTGCCCGACGCCGACGGCGACATATATCTGCTGCGCGCACGCGGGTTGGACGCCTCCAAAAACTACAAGGTTACACTCGATAACACCGGTGAATCGTTCAACATGCCGGGCGCCAAATTGAAATTCGAAGGCATCCCAATTCGCGTGAGCTCGATGTATCACTCGGAGCTCGTGCTGTTCGAGGCGGCCCGTTAGTCATGGCAACGTTATCACTCGGTCGCGGCGCACGCCCGTAGCCGATGTGGGCAGGCGACACGATACGGATGGCAGCGCGCGCCGTCGAAGGCCGAAATTGAACGGCTTGGTCAACGCTGGGTGGAGCGCCGGCGATTCTGGCGCGAAAAGGCTGGGTAAAGGCCGAAACGCAGGCGCGATGCGCCTTCGGGAGCCGGTCCTTAGGGATGGATCGCGGGGACACTAGGCCGGGTGCGCCGTTCCAGGACCGCGCCGATCAAGTTGGAATTGTTTGCGATTTTGACAGTGAGTCGTTTGATTGATAGGATGATAACGATAGCATTAGAACAAAAGGACGAAATGAGGCCGTTTGTCTCGTGCGTCCGGCAAAAGGGGATATGTCGTGAAATCAAATGAGAGTCGGATTGCTGGTTCGCGGGTAGCCTCGAGGCGGGCGCGTTTTCTTACGGCGGCTTTGAGCGCATGGGCGCTGCCGCTGTTTGCGCAGGCGCCCGACGCGACCGGAGGCAAGGGTATGTCCGCGTCGGACGACGCCGACCTCCAGGCGGTGGTCGTCACCGCCTACCGCATCACCCGTGGCTCGGTGGGCTCCCTCGTCGATGCCCGCATCGAGGACGTGCCCCGCAACATGGAGGTGATCACGGAAGATGTCCTCGCGGATCAGATGATCGACACCACGCTCGATATCCTCAAGAATTTTCCGGGCGTTCAGCGCGGTAGCGATTCACCCGGCGGCGAGCATCCCCGCGTGCGCGGGCAATATGCCTATCAGTTTCTCGAGGGAACCTACAGCGGTAATGTGATTTGGGACGCCGCAGAGTTCCTCGGCGCGGCGGAGCTTCTGACGGGGCCCAATTCGATTCAATTCGGGTTTCTTACCCAGGGCGGGGGATCGCTCAACTATCGTTTGAAGCGTCCGGTTGCGGAAGAGTATGTTGAGACCAGCGTGCGGGCCACTTCCTGGGGGGACTACAAGTACCTGCTCGACGCGAACATTCCGTTCGGCGAGTACCCTGGGGACGGAATCCGCGTGATTGGGCTGTACGACGATGTAAGCGTATATCAGCGCGGATTCGAACGGGGCGAGCGGAGCGGCGCCTCGGTTGCGCTTACCTACAGCGGCATTGCGGGGATCAAGGCGGAGATCGACGCGCAGAGGCTGGATCGGAACTCGCCGGGGTTTTCCGAAGTGGCGTTCTCGAGAAATCCGACAGGCCCCATTCCAGAGTTGGACCCGCGCAACTCGACCGAGCAACCATGGTCGAACATCGACCGCCACGGAGACCGCGTCGGTGCTAGATTCTCCCGGGACTTATGGGCGTCGTGGCGGGCGGTGGCCACGATGTCCTCCGAGTCGCAGAAGGTGCTGCAGAAAAATTGCGTGCTTACCGATCCCGATCTCACTACGGGTGAGGGAAGCTACAACTGCGGAACCTTCGGGTTCGAGCAATATTCAAACCGATCATTCCGCCTCGACGTATCCGGGTCCTTCGAGACCTTCGGTCTGCAGCATTCGCTTGCGATCGGCGGCTCCCAGCTGCGCCAACATCTGAGGCTTCCAAGCGCCTTTTACAATTACTCCTATGATGCCAGCGGCGCTGCGGTGCCGGAGTATTCCTCGCAAAACCTGTACGACCCGCGAGCCTACCCCGAGCCGGCCGCGCCGACCTCCGAGACGCTGTACGACCAATATCGTGAGACCATCTGGTACACCCAGGGCTACATCCAAGATCGCGTCAAAATCGGCGACCATTTCGACGTCTGGATCGGCGCAAACGAAGGCAAGGTCGAAACGAAGGTGCTCCAATCATCTTCCGACCTCCTCGCCGATACCACGGCCAACGGCCTCTCGCCGAGCGGCTCCATATCCTATTCTCCGCAGGAGGGGATGCGCTTCTATGCGACCTATGCAGACTCCATCAGTCCGGGCGGAACGGCTCCGCTCCAGGCGACCTATGTCAATGCCGGCGAACGATTCGGGCCGCTTCGACTGAAGTCTTACGAGCTCGGCTTCAAGCGATGGTGGGATACTCGGGCGCACTGGGATTTGAACCTGTTCGATTCCGAGCAGCCGCTAGAATACACGGAAATTTTGTCGCCGAACCGTTACCTGTATACGCAGACGGGGAAAAACGAGTTTCAAGGCGTCGAGCTCAACTCGGGCGTAAGTCTTCCGGGAGGATTGGACCTGAGCGCGGGAGCCACCCTCTTGAAGCCTCTTCAGAAGCAAACCGGAAATCCCGCGCTCGACGACAAGTACGTTCCCGGCGTCTCGAGAAGAAGCGCCACTGTATACGCCGATTACAAGCTTCCGTATCTCCATGGTTTCGCCCTGACGGGAGATGTCACGTACAACAGCTCGACCCCGCTGTTGGCAACCAACGGGTACGATATCCCCGGCCACACCCTGGTGGATCTGGGCGCCCGTTATGCGTTCACGACTCCCGGCGCGATTTTTACCGTGAGGGCGGATGTGGAGAATCTCCTGGATACGCGCTACTTGTCGCCGTACGTGAGCAGTGTGGTTCCGGGTGCACCTCGCACCGTCTATATTTCGTTTACCGCGAGGATCAAAGGGTCAAAGTGAGGAGCGGACGGCGGCCGGCGGCCCCGCCGGATCAACGGCGCATCGATCAGGCGATCACGCGGTCCGGCCCGACATGCAGCGGCTGATCTTCCTGCAGTCGATGTGGGCGATGCAACGGCGGCATGCGACCTTGCCCGAACGCACTCTGGAGGAGAGTCTCGAGGCGATCGTCGGCGCCGGTTATGATGGAATCAGCATGTCGCTCACCGATGCGGCGGACTTTCGCCGCGCGGCACGTCTCGGGAAACCGCATGACCTCGCACTGGAGGCACAGTGCTTCCCGACCACGATCGACGAGTTGACGCCGGCGCTGGAACTTGCCGCGGAATGCGGGGCGGACTATGTCAACATTCAACCGGATGTGCGACCGCGCCGGCTGCAAGACTGCATCGCGTTGATCGAGGGCTGGCGGCGCCTTGCGGACGATGCCCCCTTTCCCGTCTATCTGGAGACGCATCGCAACCGAATGACGACCGACCTCTATTTCACTCTGGACCTGCTGGACTGCTTTCCAGATCTTCGCCTGGTCGCCGATCTATCGCATTATCTCGTCGGCAGGGAGTTTGCGTGGCCGGTGAGTACCGAGAATGAAGGATACATTCACAGGGTACTCGACCACGCATGGGCGTTTCACGGCCGTGTTGCGAGCCGCGAGCAGGTCCAGGTGGAGGTTTCCTTTCCGCAGCATCGTATGTGGCTGGAGCTCTTCCTGGACTGGTGGAGCTACGGTTTCAGCAGCTGGCGGCGCCGCGCCGCGCCGGACGCCGCACTCGCCTTCGTCTGCGAACTGGGTCCGCAGCCCTACGCGATCTCGGGGTCCGACGGGAACGATCTCAGCGACAGATGGGCGGATGCCCTGCTGCTCCGCAATGCAGTCCGGCAACGGTGGAATGCCCTCGATGCCTAGTGGCCGTTGACAGGCACTAGTACTGTTTGGCCCACTTCTCGCCGCCTCGCGCCCCCTACAGGGCGTGAAAGTAGGCGTTCACGACGCCCGGCGCCTCGGCAATCTTGGCCGTGATGTTGCGCAGCTGCCCTTCCGGCATGCCGCTCACGTCCACCTGGACGTGCACGGTCGCGTTGGTGCCGTATTCGGCGACGATCCGCCGGGGCAGCACGTTCAGGTTTTGGAAGCGCTCGAATACACGTGCGAGCGCGCAGGGATCAGCGTCGGCAAGGACCTTGAGACGCCACAAGGAGATCGGCTCGGAAGACATGAATGCCACACCTCATACCCATCAGTTGATACGCGGACCATCGACCCCGGCTTTCAGCGAAAGCCGGGCCGCTAATCCGCGCATCTCGGGGCGTGAATGGGCTCACGTCTTCAGTATGCCACGACTCCAGGCGTCGCGCCTGGCCTGCGCCCAGCGCCGGTGCACCTCGATGTAGACCTCGGCGTAGACCTCGCCGACCTTGTCCCCGTCGGCGAAGCCGGCGACGAACTCCGGCGCCACGTCGGCGGCGGCGAGGCGCGCGGCCCGCGTCAGATGGTCGAGCAGATAGCGCGGGTCCTCGTCCCCCACCGAGATGCGGATGGTGCTCGCGGAGATCCCCGCATCGGCGAGCGCCTGCGCGCCGAGCTCGGAATGGCTGGTCAGCGCCGGGCAGAGGACCACGGTGTTGATCTGTCCCAGGCTGACCTGCAGGCCGAAGGCGGGCTCCAGGCTGTCGAAGAGCCGCTTGAGCCGCTCACGCGGGAGCTGGAGCGGGTGGGAAGGCGTACCCTCGAAATCGATGGTGAACAGCGGTGCCGGCAGACCCACCTTCATGAGGCGCGCGGTGAGATCGAAGTTGCGGTCACCCGGCACGGCGGCGCAGTGCACGTTGATCATGGGGTTCAGCGCGAGGCAACGCGCCAGCACGATCGTGTTGATGCACTTCGCGAGCAGGCGAAGCTCGGCGGTGCGCATGCCGCTCAGCACCTCGAAGGCCTTGTCCGAATCGAGGAACGCGCCCTTGATGTAATACACGTTCCAGAACATGGTCTCGTCCCAGCGGAACTCGCGGGTGACGCCGTCGTGGCCCGCGGTGCGGACGGTCGCGCCCTTGGGGAGGAACATGCGCTCGGCCTTGCCGATCACCACGCCCGCCGTGGTGTTGCCCGAGCCGGACAGATCCTTGGTGTAGGAGTGGATCACGAAGTCCGGCCGCTCCGCGCGGTCCTTGCGCCTGAGGGTCGCCTGCAGAAACGGCGTCGCGATGGTCGCATCGCAGATCACCGTCAACCCCTTGGCGTGGGACGCGCGGCAGATCCCCGGCACGTCGAGCACGTAGCCGTGAGGATTGCAGGGCGACTCGAGATACACGAACACCTGCCGGCCCTTGGCGCGGCGCTCCCGGTACTTCTGCTCCACCTCGCCGAGCCGCGCCGCGAAGCTCGCGGTATCCTCGCCGTCGAACCATTCGACCGCGACGTTGAGATTGCTGCGCTTGCCGTACCAGTCGTGCAAAAGTTGATAGGTGCCGCCGTAGACGTTGCGGCTCGCGAGCACGATGTCCTCGTTGCCGGTCAGGTTCGCGAGCGTCGCGTCGATCGCGGCCATGCCGGAATTGAAATTCCAGGCGAAATAGTCGGATGCCTCGGGACCTGCTTCGAGGTCGACGATGTGATTGGCGAGGCAGATCGAGGTCGGATTCAGCAGGCGCGAATAGATCTCGTGCAGCAGCTCCTTTCCCTGAAAGGCGTCCTCGACCCATTCGGCGCAGGCGTAGACGTAGGTTGCCGTTCGGGTGATCACCGGCGTCGCGCTGAAGAGCGCCGTGACGTTGTCGAACAGGGGGTAGGGGCCCTTGACCCCGGCCGTGCCGGGATCGTCCATCAGGGATTGATAGGTCGCGCGCAACGGGTTTTGCAGGGTGTCGAGCACCTTGGCGAGCTGGAAGCACGCAAAACGCTTGGCGTTGAACCAGGCGATGCGGTCGCTGCGATCGAGCTTCGAGAGCTCGCGGCTGGTCAGCGACCACACCTCGTGCGCCGCGCCGTTGGCCGTTCCCAGGGCCCCGACCAGCCGCGCGAGGGCGCGGCCGTGATTGGACCCGGGATCGATGCCAAAGTGCTCGAGCTGCTCCTCGACCAGTGCGCCGTGGCTCGTCGCGGCGGTCGAATGACGGCGCGGGCTCAGCTCCAGGGCATGATCGAAATCGGACGGCGGAATCATCGGTGCTCCCTCCCTGGCGCGACCTTACTACAAAAGCGCGGGCGCCGGTCCCATTGGACGCGGCGCCCGCGAGACGATCACCCGAGCGTGACGGGTACGAACAGGCGGTTCTCGCCGCGCTGGATGAGCAGGGCGATCTGTTTGTCGTGCCCCTGAACCAGCTTGCGCAGCTGGTTGACGCTCTCGACGGGCGTGCCGTCCACGGACAGCACCACATCGCCCGGCTGGATGCCGGCGTCGGCCGCATGTCCCTGCGCCTCCTCGACCACGAGGCCGGCCGAGATGCCTGCTTCACGCTTCTCATCCGGGCTGAGCGGCCGAACCGCGAGCCCGAGGCGTGCCTGCGGCGATGCGCCGTTGCCGTCGTTGCTCGCCGTCTCGACGCCGTTGCTCGCGTTGCCGACCGTGGCATCGAGCCTCATCGACCTGCCGTCGCGCCAGATGTCGAGCTGCACCTTGTCGCCGGGCGTCGTGGTTCCGACCGCCGAGGAGAGCTGGCCCGCGTCCTGGATCTCGTTGCCGTTCATCTTGAGGATCACGTCGCCCACCTTGATGCCGGCCTTGGCGGCGGGGCTGTCGGGCTCCACCTTCGCGACCAGCGCACCGTTCGGCGCCTGGATCTTGAAGGAGTCGGCCAGCGATTGCGTGAGCGTCTGCACCTCGACGCCGAGGCGCGCGTGCGTCGCCTTGCCGGTCTTGACGATCTGGTCCTTCACCTGCATCGCGAGATTGATGGGGATGGCGAACGAGACGCCTTGGTAGCCGCCCGAGTTGGTGTAGATCTGTGCGTTGATGCCGACCACGGATCCGCCGGAATCGAACAGCGGCCCGCCCGAGTTGCCCGGGTTCACCGCCGCGTCGGTCTGGATGAAGGGCACGTAGCCGTCGCCGGGAAGCGAGCGCCCCGTCGCGCTGACGATGCCGGCGGTCGCGGTCTCCTCGAGGCCGAACGGCTCGCCGATCGCGAGCACGTAGTCGCCGACGCTCAGCTTGTCGGAATTGCCGACGTGCACGAACGGCAGGTCATGCGCGTCGATTTTGAGCACCGCGATGTCGCTGGTCTTGTCGGCTCCCAGCACCTTCGCCTTGTATTCGCGATGGTTTGCGAGCTTGACCATGACCTCCTTCGCGCCGTTGACGACGTGCGCATTGGTCAGCAAGATTCCGTCCGAGGAGACGAGGAAGCCGGATCCCTGAGCATGCATCATGCCGCGCTGACGCGGTTGTCGCGGCAGGCTGCGGAAGAACTGCGCGAGCGGGTTGTCATCGTCATCGCCGAACGGCGAGGTCTGCCCGAGCTCCGAGGTGGGCATCGGTCCCTCGGTGGTGATGCCCACCACGGCCGCCCGGTTCTCCTTGACGATGGCGCGATAATTGGGCGCCGTGCCAAGCGGCACGGGTTGAAAGGACGCCGGAGGCGCCGCAGAGGTGTCCGCGCCGGCGGTGTTGGCCACCGGTACGGCATGGGCATGAAGCAAGGACGGCGCGGCCGCGCCGGCAGCCGTCCCGATGGCAAGCAGGCCCACGACGGAGAGGGCCAGCGTTCGGTTATGGATTTGCACGGGAAAACTCCTCAGAGGTTGGTGTCTGAGGACAAGCTCTCATGGCTGGCTTAAGGCAACCTTAAGGAGCGGCGTCCGGGCTCCGCGGGAACTCCACCGTGACCTCGAGCCCCCCGCGCGGGGCATCACCGAGCGCGATGACGGCGTTATGCCGCGCCGCAACAGCCTTGACGATGGCGAGCCCGAGGCCCGAGCCCGTCTCCTGCCGGGAGACCCGATGGAACCGGTCGAACACGCGTGCCCGGTCGGCGCCCGGGATCCCCGGGCCCGAATCGGTCACCTGCAGGCGCACACGCTCCGCACGGGTCTCGCAGCGCACCTGCACGGAGCCGCCCGGCGGCGAATAGCGCACCGCATTGTCGACCAGATTTCGCACCAGCGCGCGCAGCGCGTCGGGGTCGCCGCGCATGGAGGCGGACCCTTCGCCGTCCAATGACAGCTCGATCGAGCGCGCCACCGCGAGCGGGTGGGTGTCGGCAATGGCCTGAGCCGCGATCGACCGCAGGTCGACGTTCTCGGCGGGGAGCGCGGGTTCCTGCGGATCGCTGCGCGCCAGCGTCAGCAGCTGCTCGACCAGATGGATGGACCGCTCCACCGCCCCGCCGAGACCCTCCCGCGCGGCTGCGCGCGCCGTCTCGTCCGGGGCGCGATCGAACAGCTGCAGCTGCAGCCGCAGCGCCGTCAGCGGCGAGCGCAGCTCGTGCGCGGCATCGGCGATGAACGCGCGTTGCGCGGCAAATGATTCACCGAGCCGCTCGAGCAGACGGTTGAGCTCATCCACCAGGGGCTTGAGCTCGTCGGGCAGGTCGCCCGACGGCAGGGCGGCGAGGCTTCCCGCATCGCGCCGCTGAATGTCCGCGGTCACGTGCGACAGCGGGTTCAGGCTGCGCCGGACGATCCAGGCCATGCAGGCGATCATGAACGGCAGCAGCAGCATGATCGGCACCGCCACCCGCAGCGCGGCGGCGCGCGCGAGCTGCTCGCGCACGGAGGCGGGCTGCGCGACCTGGATCACCCCGTCGCCGGTCTGCATGCCGTAGGTGCGCCACGTCTTGCCCTGGAGACGCACGTCGGCGTAGCCGAGCACGGCCTGATTGAGCCAGGGAAGTCCGGGGCGCGAGAGGTAGACGCGCGCACCGAACGGGTCCCAGATCTGGACCACGAAGTCGACGTCGCCCTGGCTTCGCGGCACCTCGATGCGCGGCGCAAGCGAGATCTGTCCGGCGAGCGAGAGCGCCATTTGCCGCAGCTGATAGTCGAAGAGCGACGACGTCTCGCTCAGCACGCGCCGGTAGGTGACGGCCGCGGCGAGCGCGGAGGCGACGACCACGAGCAGGGTCAGCGCGACGAGCAGTCGGGCGCGAATCGAGGTCATGACTTCGGCACGAAGTAGCCGACGCCGCGCACGGTGCGAATCGCATCGTTGCCGAGCTTGCGCCTGAGCCCGTGCACGTAGACTTCGACCGCGTTGCTGCCGATCTGCTCGTCCCAGCCGTACAGGCGGTCCTCGAGCTGCGGGCGCGAGAGGATCGCGCCCGGTCTCTGCAACAACGCCTCGAGCACCGCGTACTCGTGCCGCGACAGGCTGACGGGGGCGCCGCGCAGCTCGACGGTGCGCGCGACCGGATCCAGGCGGATGTCGCCGTGCTGAACGGCCGGATCGCCGCGTCCCGCGGCACGGCGCAGCACCGAGCGGATGCGCGCCATGACCTCGTCCAGGTCGAACGGCTTGACCACGAAGTCGTCCGCGCCCGAATCGAGGCCGGCGACGCGGGTCTCGATCTCATCGCGCGCCGTCACGATGATGACGGGAGTCGAATTGCCGTGCCGGCGCATCCCGCGCAGCACCTCGAGGCCGCCCCGCCCCGGCAGCCCGAGATCCAGGAGCACGAGGTCGAATTCGTCGGAGTGCAGCGCCGCCTCGGCACGGGTGCCGTCGCTCACCCAATCGACGGCGAAGCTCTGCTGTCGCAGCGCGGTCTGCAGGCCCCCGGCAATCATCGCATCGTCTTCCACCAGCAGGACGCGCACGTCAACGAGCGGCCAAGGTGCCTGTCATGGCTGCCGATCCTAGCAGTCGCCGCGGATTCGCCATAGGCTTCGGTCATGGCCATCCTCGGTCCCGACCTCCCCGGTACGCCGGCGGCCGATTGCGTGATCGACGCCGAGCGAGTGCGCGCGCTCCTGAGCGCGCAGCACCCGGATCTTGCGTGCTTGGCGCTCGAACGCGCCGCGTCGGGTTGGGACAACGAGATGTACCGGCTCGGGCCGGATCTCGCCGTGCGCTTGCCGCGCCGCGCGGCTGCGGCGCCGCTGATCCTCAACGAGCAGCGCTGGCTCGCCGAGGTTGCCGCGGGATTGCCGCTCCCCGCGCCGGTCGCCGTGCGCATCGGCCGTCCACAGTCCGGGTATCCGTACGCGTGGAGCGTGATCCCGTGGCTGCCCGGTGTGGCCGCCGACCTCGCCGATGTCGGCGCTGACGTCGGAATCGTGCTGGCGCGATTCATGCGCGCGCTCCATCGGCCCGCGCCGACCGCCGCGCCGCGCAATCCGGCGCGCGGGTGCGTGCTCGCCGAGCGAGCTGCGGTGGTTGAAGCTCGCCTGGACCGGCTCGATGCGGGCGCGCTGCGCTTGGATGACGCCGGACTCTGTCTTGGGGGGGCGGGGAGCGCTCGTGTCGGCGATCTGACGCGTGAGATCTGGCGCGGCGCGCTCGCGGCGCCGCTCGAGGACACACATCTGTGGATTCACGGCGACCTGCATCCGCAGAACATCCTCGTCGAAACCGCGCGGCCGGCGGCCGTGGTCGATTGGGGCGACCTGGCGGCGGGCGATCCCGCCACCGACCTTGCCTCGATCTGGATGATGGTCGGCGATCGAGCCCGGCGCGCCGAGGCTATCGAGGAATATGTCGTATCGCCCGCGACCCTCGCGCGTGCCAAAGGCTGGGCCGTTAATTTCGCATCGGTCTTTCTCGAGGCCGGCGCGGCGGGGAACACCCGGCTCGCACGTATCGGTGAGCGAACCCTGATGGCGCTGCTCGAGGGTCCTTGAGGCAGCGATGCGAGGCCGCGCAAGACCGTATGCCTCGAGCCCCGAGACGCCGGGAAAGCCGGCGTTACCAGATCGCGAGGATCCGCTTCGACGGCTTCGCGGCCGCCTGCGGCACGTCGCGCCACACCCGGAAGCCGCCGGTGAACGCGAATTCGTTGCTGCCGAGGCGGGCGTTCCTGGGCAATCGCTTCAGCTTGCGCGCGTTGCCGCCGCCCAAGACCACGTAGTCGACCTCGAACGCCGCGCTCAGCTTCCCGACCACATCGGCCACGGTCCGGCGCCACTTCTTGGCGCCGAGCCGGCGCAGGCCTTGCACGCCCAGATAGGCCTCGTAGCTGCGGCCCTTCTTGAACGACAGATGCGCAAGCTCCATCGGCGCGACGATGCCGTCCACGATCAGGCAGGACCCGAGACCGGTGCCCAGGCCGAGAAACAGCATGCGGCCGCCCTCGTAGCTGCCGATGGCTTGCATGGCCGCGTCGTTCAGGATGCGGGTGGGGCGGCCGAAGGCCTTGCGGAAATCGAAGGCCACCCATCCGGAGGCGAGATTGTGCGGCTCGGACATGATCACGCCGTGCAGCACCACGCCTGGGTAGCCCATCGACACGGCGTCATAGACCCAGTCGCCGGTCATCTCGTGGATGTGCGCGACCATGTCGCTCGGCCCGAGCTTCGGGCCCGATTCGAACTCGCGGGTTTCGCGCCGACCCGAGACGCGCATTTTCACGTGGGTGCCGCCGACATCGACGGCGAGCACGCGCTTTCGGGACGACGGCCGGCGCTTTCGCGACGAGCGCAGGTGCCTTCGCGGCGAGGGTCCGCGTGCGTCCTTTTTGGTGGCGGTCCGGACGGTCATGGTGTACCCACGATACCGGATTTGGCCGGCGTACGCCCGGCGGGGAAGTAGAGCGGCGCGACGCGCCGGGCGATGCCGAGCGTCTCCGAATGGGTGGAGTCGAGATTGGTCAGGACGATGACGGTCACGCGATCGCCCACGTAGCGCGAAATGCTGATCGCAAAGCCCTGATTGCTGCCGGTGTGCGATATCAGCGGGTGACCGTTCTCCACGTCGACGTCCCACCCGAAGCCGTAGGGATAGGTCTTGCCGGAGTTGAGCCGGACGGGCGTCCACATCTGGCGCAGGACAGACTGCGGCAGGACGCGATCGCCGTACAGCGCCGCGTCCCATTTGGCGAGATCGGGGACGTTGACGTAGAGGCCGCCGTCGGCCGTGGTATTGAGCGAGGGCGCAATCCACTCCTGGTTCTCCAGGCGTCCGTCGACGATGCGATATCCCGCCACGCGATGCGGAACGATCGCCTCCTCGCTGATGATGCGGGTCGAGGTCATGCCGAGCGGCTCGAAGATGCGCTCCGCGAGGAAGTCGCCGTAGAACCTCCCCGTCACCCGGTGAATCAGGAACCCGAGGAGCTCGTAGCCGGTGTTCGAATAACGGTACTGCTCGCCCGGCGGGAAATCGAGCTGCAGCGGGAGGTACTGGTGCAGCAGCTCGTCCTCGGTGTAGTCCCGGCGGAAATCGAGAATGCCTTTGCCGTAGGAGGTGGCATCGTCCTCGCCGAAGATGTCCGGAACGCCGGAGGTATGGGTCAAAAGCTGCCGCACGGTCGCCGCATGCCACGGTGCGGCCGCGCTCTCCGGCAGATACTTCGAGATGGGATCGTCGAGCCTGACCTTGCCCGCTTCGACCAGCATCATCACGCCCGTCGCCGTGAATTGCTTGGCCACCGAGCCCGACTGGAACATCGAATCGGCCGCCACCGGAATCTTCCACTCGAGATTTGCATAACCGTAGCCGCGGGCCTTGATCAGCCGGCCATCCCGCACCACGCCGAGGGCGACGCCCGGAATGCGATGCTCGCGCATGACCTCGACCACGATGGCATCCGCCCGCGCGTCGACGGCATCCGCCGCCGCCGCGCTACGGGGCGCGGCCGGCGCGAGCGCGAACGCGAACGCCGCGAGCGATGCCGCGACGGTGCCGGGCCATGAGCGGCGCCGAGCGCAGCGATGCCGCGAGGCTGTCGAAGATCCGGTCATGAATGTGCGCGGTCGGACGGCGGGTCGATTCGTTGCCGATTTCCAACGTTGAGTATACTGGCACGCGGGGCCGGCGTGCGGCTCCGACGCCCAGAGGCAATCATGTTCAAGGCAATCCTGGTAGAGCGCGATGACCGTCCTTATCGTGCGACTCTCACCGCGCTCGACGAGGCACGGCTGCCTGCGGGCGATGTCACGGTGCGCGTGGCTTACTCCACCGTCAATTACAAGGACGCGCTCGCGATCACCGGCAAATCTCCGGTCGTGCGGCAGTTTCCCATGGTGCCGGGCATCGATTTCGCGGGATCGGTCGAGCGCAGCGACAGCGGCTCATGCCGTGCGGGCGATCGGGTGATCTTGAACGGCTGGGGGGTGGGCGAGGTGCATTGGGGCGGTCTCGCCGAGCTCGCGAGAGTCAAGAGCGAGTGGCTGGTGCCGCTTCCCGGCGCGTTCACACCGCGCCAGGCGATGGCGATCGGAACCGCGGGATACACCGCCATGCTGTGCGTCATGGCGCTCGAGCGCCACGGCGCGACGCCCGCAGGCGGCGACATCCTCGTGACGGGCGCGGCCGGCGGCGTCGGCACCGTCGCCGTGGCGGTGCTCGCCAAGCTTGGATTCCGCGTGGTCGCCGTGACGGGGCGCCCCGCGGAAGGCGAGTTCCTGAAGCGGCTCGGGGCCGCCGAGATCCTGGAGCGCGGCGCATTCTCGGCTCCTGGCAAAGCATTGCAGAAGGAGCGCTGGGCCGGCGCGATCGACGTGGTCGGCAGCCACACCCTCGCCAACGTGTGTGCGTCGATGCGCTATCGCGGGGTGGTCGCGGCCTGCGGTCTCGCGGGCGGAATGGATTTTCCCGCGACCGTGGCGCCGTTCATCCTGCGCGGCGTCACGCTCGCCGGAATCGACAGCGTGATGTGTCCCCGCGCCGACCGGCTCGAGGCATGGCGCCGGCTCGCCGCCGATCTCGACGTGGCGAAGCTCGACATGCTCACCGAGGAGATCTCCCTGGGCGACGTCATCGAGCGCGCTCCCACTCTCCTCGATGGCAAAGTACGCGGACGCCTCGTCGTCGACATCACCCGCTAGCGAGCCTGCGGCTGACCCAGGCGGCGCGCCGGCGGGGTCTCCCCCAACCATCCGCCCCCGACGGAACGGTCCGCCTCGGTCAAAGCTATTCGGTGACTGCTTCCGGTAGGGGGTCCGCCGAACTTAGCCGGCCGTCGAATACGATCGGTCTGTCTACGGTCACGAGACCCCTACCGGGAAGCAGTCACCGAATAGCTTTGACCGAGGCGGGCCGTTCCGGCGGAGAGGCGGATGGTTGGGGGAGGCCCCGCCGGCGCCGCCTGGGTCAGCCGCCGAGCAGTATCCAGGAGAGGACGACGATGCCGAGGAAGAGGGTTTCGACGGCGATCAGCGCGATCGAGGATTTGCCGACGGCCATCATGTCGCGGAGCGATGTCTTCATGCCGAGCGCGGCGACGGACGTGACCAGGAGCCACTTGGAGAGCTCGGTCAGGACGGTGACGATGGGTTGCGCCACCAGGGAAAAGCCGTGGAGCAGGGCGAGGACGACGAAGACGGTCAGGAACCACGGGAGCAGCGGCACCTTCTTGCCCAGGGTTTCCGCCGGCTCGCGCCGTCGCGCCGCGAGCATGCTGATCACGAGCACCACCGGCAGCAGCATGGTCACGCGCATGAGCTTGACGATGGTGGCCGCATCGCCGGCCTGCGGCGAGGAGGCGTAGCCGGCGGCGACCACCTGTGCCACGTCGTGGATCGACCCGCCCAGGAATCGGCCGGTCTGCAGCGGATCGAGGTGCAGGTGCGACACCAGCGCGGGGTAGAGCACCATGGCGATGGTGCTGTAGGTGGTGATGCATGCGATCACCACCACGGTGTCGCGCTCGGAGTCGCGGCGCGGCCAGGCCACGGCAATGGCCATGGCCGCGGAAGCCCCGCAGATGCCGACCGCACCGCCCGAAAGGACGCCGAAACGGCCGTCGAGCTTCATCATCCGGGCGGTCATCCAGCCGAACCCGATGGTGAGCGGCACGATGACCGCCACCATGGCGGCGGTGGACCATCCGAGCGCGCTGACCTGGCCGAAGGTGATGCGCAGGCCGAGCAACGCCACGCTGATCCGGAGCAAGGTGCGCGCGGACACGTTGATGCCGGGCGCGTAGCGCGCCTCGCCCGAGAGCTGGTTCAAGGCCATGCCGAGCAGCAGCGCGAAGATCACCGGCGGCGCGTGATAGTGATCCGACAGATACGTCGCGGCCAGCGCGACGATGAGCGTCGAGGCGAGGCCGGGCGCGATCGCGCCGCCGGATTCGCGCAGCGTGTCGAGACTGAAGTGCCGGGCTGGGTTGGGCATCAGGTTGATTTGCGGCGCGCACAGCGGCGCCGCCCTCTGTGGTACGTGAGTCGCGGCCTCATCGGAGCGCTGGATTCCCCGACGTGATCCGGTGCAGTGCATCGCGCCAGCCCGCCAGCTGCGTCTCGCGCTCGCGTGCCGCGAGGCGCGGCTCGAACCGCTCATCGGGGCGCTCCAGGGCGCGCAGATCGTCGAGCGAGCGATATATACCGCAGCCGAGTCCCGCGAGGCACGCGGCGCCGAGCGCCGTCGACTCCGCATTCCTCGGACGCGCGATGAGCATGCCGAGCACGTCGGCCAGGCGTTGCATGAACAGGTTGTTCTGCGACATGCCGCCGTCCACCTTGAGCGTGGTGGGCGCCTGACCGTCGGCGGCCATCGCCGCGAGCAGGTCATGGGTCTGGAACGCGACGCTGTCGAGCGCCGCGCGCGCGATCTCGCTGCGCGTCGAGCCGCGCGTGATGCCAAGAATGGCGGCGCGCGCATCCGGATCCCAGTACGGCGCACCGAGGCCCGTGAAAGCCGGGACCAGGTACACCCCGCCGCTGTCCGGCACCGTGGCCGCGAGCGCCTCGACATCCGCGGCTCGATCGATCAGCCCCAGGCCGTCGCGCAGCCATTGGATGGTGGAGCCCGCCGACAGGATGGAGCCCTCGAGCGCGTAGGTGATCTCGCCGCCGAGGCGATACGCGATGGTGCCGAGCAGCCGGTTGCGCGAGCGCACCCACTCGCGTCCGGTGTTCTGCACCAGAAACGCACCGGTGCCGAAGGTCACCTTGCCGTCGCCGCGGCCGAAGCAGGCCTGACCGATGAGCGCGGCCTGCTGGTCGCCGGCGATGCCGCAAAGCGGCAGGGCACGGCCGAGGGTCGATGCGTCGGTGGCGCCGAAATCGCCGGCGCTGTCGCACACCTCGGGAAGGACGCTGCGCGGCACGCGGAAGAGCTCGCACAGCTCTTCGTCCCAGCACCCTTTGCCGATGTCGTACAGCGCGGTGCGGCTCGCGTTGGTGGCATCGGTGACGTGCAGCCGCCCGCCGGTGAGCCGCCACGCGAGGAAACAGTCGACGGTGCCGAAGGCGAGGTGGCCGGCCGCCGCCGCGGCGCGTGCGCCCGGCACGCGATCCAGAATCCAGGCGATCTTGGTGGCGGAGAAGTACGGATCGAACCTGAGGCCGGTTTTCCGCGCCACGTCGTCCTCGCTCGAGGTCTCGCGCAGCTGCCGGCAGCGGTCCGCGGTCCGGCGATCCTGCCAGACGATGGCATTGTGGATCGGCACCCCGGTGCGCCGGTCCCAGAGCACGGTGGTCTCGCGCTGATTGGCGATGCCGACCGCCGCGATGCGCCGCTCCGCGACCGCGGCACTCTTCAGCACCTGGTGCGCCGTGGACAGCACGGTCGCCCAGATGACCTCGGCATTGTGCTCGACCCACCCGGGCTGCGGGTAGATCTGCTTGAACGCCTGCTGCTCCGTGGCGAGCACGGCGCCCGCGGCAGAGAACGCGATACAGCGGGTGGAGCTCGTTCCCTGGTCGATCGCGAGCAGAATATCGTCGTCAGCCATCCTCAATTCTTCACGTCTTTTGCCCATCGTGCGCGCGCTCGATACCGCCGCGCCACGCGAGGATACCGGTTGGCGCCCTCTGCGGGCAGAACTTGCAGGGTCCGGGACGTGTCATGAGGCTCATGGCTCCGGGCAGCTCTGTCCGATGGCGTCCGCGGACACTGTCCGCGGACACTGGGGGCCGGGATCAGCCGTCACATAAAAGTCTTATCAAACAATAGGATAAAACTCACGCGAGCGCCTGGCACGGCGCTTGCTTCGATGAGGTCATGAGTGCGGCCGTCACGGAATCCAGCTGGTTGCGCCACCTCCTCGCGGCGGTGACGCTCGTGTCGCTCGCCGCGGCCAGGCCGGCGGCCGCCAACGATCTCAAGGATCTCTATGAGCTCGCGCTGACGCGCGACGCGGCGTTGCAGGCGGCCCGGTTCCAGCGCGACGCCGCGATCGAGGTGCGGCCGCAGGCGCTCGCGCAATGGCTGCCGCAGGTGTCCGCGAGCGCCGCGGTGGCCCGCGAGCGCCTGGGATTCGAGTCCGATCAGCCGCAGGGAAGCTACGAGTCGGACTGCGCCCTGGTCGCGGTCACCGGGGTGCAGCATTGCTACGGCAACGCCCACGGTCTCGGACTCAACATGTCCCAGACGCTGTGGAGCTTCCAGGCGTTCAGTCAGCTCAAGGAGGCAAGCTTCCAGGCGGCGGCCGCCCAGGCTGCCTACAGCGGCGCGCAACAGAGCCTCCTCCTGCGCGTCGCTCAGGCGTATTTCGCCATTCTCTCCGCCGCCGATCAGCTCGCGACCAATCGCGCGGAGCGCGAGGCGTTCGGCACCTTGCTGAATCAAGCCAAGGCACGCCAGCAGACGGGGGTCGGTCCGCGCAGCGACGTGGAGCAGGCGCAGTCCTTCTACGATGCGACGGAGCAGAGCGTCATCGACGCGCAGAACGCGCTGGACGACGCCAATCTCGCGCTCACCGAGATCGTCGGCACCCACGCGGCCAAGGTTGCGCCGCTGCGCGCGGACATCCCGCTGCTCACGCCGGAGCCGGCCAGCGCGGAGGACTGGGTGAGCACGGCCCGCCAGGACAATTTCGACGTGCGTACCGCGGAGCTCAAGATGGAAGCTGCGTCCCGGGACATCGCCGCCCAGCGAGGGCGCGCGCTGCCGACCGTGTCGTTGGCGGCGTCCGCATCCAATCTGCACCAGGATGTCGTGCTCGGCGGAAACCAGACTTTGGACACCGTCGGCGTGTCGTTCAGCTGGCCGCTGTTCCAGGGCGGGGCCGTGGCCTCGGCGGTCCGGCAGTCGCGTGCGCTCTACCGCGAGGCGCAGGCGAGCTACGATGCGACTCAGCGCGACACCGAGCGCCAGACCCGGGCCGCGTTCCGCGGCGTCGTCACCGGGATCCAGCGCATCGGCGCCGGCCGGCGTGCGGTGGAATCGGGCTCCGCCGCCGTCGAGGCGAGCCGGCGCAACGTCGAGTTCGGCACCGGCACCGAGTTCGATCTCCTGAATGCGCAGAACAACTATTACGCGGCGCAGCGCGCCTACAATCAGTCGCGCTACGACTACCTGACCAACCTGCTGACTTTGAAGCAGCAAGCCGGACGCCTGACCGAGCGCGACCTTGCCGCCATCGACGACCTGTTGATCGAGGCGGGGACATGAAGCTGTTGCCCAAGGAGCCCGTGATGCTGCGCGATACCGCCGCCCAGGACCGCGCGATCGAGCAGCCGGGCATCTGGCGCCGCCGCCGGCCGCTCCTGATCGCGGGCGGTGCGATCGGGGCCGCCGTGCTCGCGCTCGTCGGCTGGCTGGCCCATTATTCCGGCGCGGGCGGCTCGGTCGATCGCAGCCGTCTCGCGTTCGGCACGGTGGAGCGCGGCAGCTTCGTGCACGACATCGCGGCGGACGGCCAGGTGGTCGCCGCGGTGAGCCCGACCTTGTATGCCAATGCGCTCGGCACGGTCTCCCTCAAGGTGCACGCCGGCGATGCCGTCACCCGGGGCCAGGTGCTGGCGGTGGTCGACGGCCCGGATCTGACCGCCAAGCTCTCGCAGGAGGACGCAACGCTCGCCGGCGTGAAGCTCGACTGGGAGCGCGCGCGCCTCGAGGCGGGGCGCAATCTCGCGCAACAGCGCGCCGCCTATACGCAGGCACAGGTCGATTTGAAGACGGCGCAGCGCGAGCGCGACCGCAGCCGCAAGGCTTACGAGCTCGGCTCGTATTCCGAGCTCCAGGCGCTCAAGGCCGAGGATGCGCTCGAGAAGGCGCAGTTCGCCCTGCAGCAGGCGAAGTCCTTGTACGATTCGCAGCCCAGCCAGAACCGCTTCGAGGTGGACGGCAAGAAGGCGCTGCTCGATCGCCAGCAATTCATGGTCGATGACCTGAGGCGCCAGGTGGACGGCCTCAACGTCAAGTCGCCGGTCGACGGCCAGGTGGGGCAGGTGCTCGTAGCCGACCGGTCGAGCGTCGCCAAGGACGCGCCGCTGCTCACCGTCGTCGACCTCACCGCACTGGAAGTGGAGATCAAGGTCACCGAGTACCTGGCCCGGGACCTGCGCGCCGGCATGGCGGCGGACCTCGAAGGCGCCGGGCGCCACTGGAAGGCCGTGGTGAGCGGGGTGTCGCCCGAGGTCGTCGGCGGACAGGTCACCGCGCGCCTGCGCTTCGCGGACGCCAAGCCGGCGGGACTGCGCCAGAGCCAGCGGCTGTCGGTGCGCATCTTCGTCGAGCGCCGCGACAACGTGCTCATGGTCGACCGCGGCTCCTTCGTCGATCAGGAAGGCGGCAACTTCGCCTACGTGGTTCACGGCGACGTGGCGGAGCGCCGCCCCGTGCGGCTCGGAGCCCAGAGCATCGCCAAGGTGGAGATTCTCGACGGCCTGTCGGTCGGCGACCAAATCGTGATCTCGGGCACCGACGAGTTCAAGGACGCGCCGCGCGTCATCCTCAGCCGCTGAAGGCGCACCCTGCAATCACCGAATCAACCGATATCCAAGAGGCTCGCGATGCTCAAAATGACCCATCTGTCCAAGGCGTACCGCACCGAAGTGGTCGAGACCTACGCGCTGCGGGATTTTTCCATCGACGTGCGCGAGGGGGACTTCGTGGCGGTCACCGGACCCTCGGGATCGGGCAAGACCACGTTCCTGACCATCGCGGGGCTGCTCGAGGAGTTCACCGGCGGCGAGTATCTGCTCGACGGCGTGAACGTGCGGGGCCTCGACGACAACCGGCGCTCGCGGCTGCGCAACGAGAAGATCGGCTTCATATTCCAGGCCTTCAACCTGATCCCCGACTTGAACGTCGAGGACAACGTGGACGTGCCGCTGCGCTACCGCGGCTTCAACGGCGCCGAGCGCCAGCGCCGCATCCGCGATGCGCTCGGGCGCGTCGGACTGTCGGCGCGCAGCCGGCATTATCCCTCGGAGCTGTCGGGCGGACAGCAGCAGCGCGTCGCGATCGCGCGCGCGCTGGCGGGCTCGCCGCGCCTCCTGCTCGCGGACGAGCCGACCGGAAATCTGGATACGCAGATGGCGCGCGGCGTGATGGAGCTGCTCGAGGAGCTGCACCGCGACGGCGCGACCATCGTGATGGTGACCCACGATCCGGAGCTCGCCGTGCGCGCGCAGCGCGAGGTGCACATCGTCGACGGCCAGGTCGTGGACCTCGCGCCGCCGCCGCGCCTGGTGACGGGCGGCGGAGCCGCCGCCTCGGCCGCGACGGGCACCTGAGACTGAGGCGGTATCGGGCGCCGCACGGCGTCACTTTCACACTGAGGGATTCGTCATGATGTACTACTACTTTGGTCTCGCCATGCGCAGCCTCAAGCGCAATCTCGTGCTCACGGCGTTGATGATCGCCGCCATCGGCGTCGGCATCGGCGCCTCGATGACCACGCTGACCCTGTTCAGGGCGATGGCGACGGACCCGATTCCGCAGAAGTCGAGGCAGCTGTTCACGCTGCAGATCGGCAACTGGCCGCCTAACAAGGTGACCGTGGCGACCGGCGACGAGGAGCATCTTCAACAGCAGATCAGCTACCCGGATGCGGTCGCCCTGATGAACGCGCACGAGGGCCGTCGGCAGAGCGCCATGTACCACGGCGGGCGCACCGTCATTCCGGCGAATTCCGACCTCAAGCCGTTCGAGGCGTCGACCCGCGCCGCCTACACCGACTTTTTCCGCATGTTCGACGTGCCGTTCGTGTACGGCGAGCCATGGCCGGCGTCCGATGACGCGAATCACTCCGACGTCGTGGTGCTGAGCCGCGAGCTGAACGACAAGCTGTTCGGAGGCGCGAACAGCGTCGGCAAGACCGTCGATCTCGACGGCAGGGGCTTTCGCGTCGTCGGGGTGGCGGCCCGCTGGAACCCCGTTCCCCGCTTCTTCGACCTGAACACCGACAAGTACGGCAAGACCGAGCAGATGTTCATTCCTTTCACCACCGCCATCGACGAGCAGATGGAGATGTGGGGCAACTTCAATTGCGACGGCGACGTGGGCACGGGAGGCTGGGAAGGCCGAATCCATTCCGAATGCGTGTGGGTCCAATATTGGGTGGAGCTCCCGGCCGCGGCGGATGTGGCGCGGTACCGGTCGTTTTTGACCAACTACGCCATAGAGCAGCGCCGGAGCGGTCGATTCCACTGGCAGGCGCTCACGCGCTTGCGCAACGTGCGAGAGTGGCTGGCGTACAACCACGTGGTGTCCGACGAGGCGCGCATCCTCGTGTTGGTCTCGTTCAGTTTCTTGTTCGTGTGTCTGCTGAACGCGATGGGCCTGATGCTCGCAAAAATCATGGGACGATCGGGCGACATCGCGGTACGGCGCGCACTCGGCGCCAGCCGTGGTGCCGTCTTCATGCAATGCCTGACCGAGACCGCGGTGGTCGGCCTCGCCGGCGGATTGCTGGGGCTCGGGCTCACTTCCCTCGGGTTGTTCGGCCTGCGTGCGCTCTTGTCCGACGAGATCAGCCGGCTCTCGAGTCTCGACGCCGTCGACATCACCATCGCCGTGGTTCTCGCCGTGGTTGCCACCACCCTCGCCGGGTTGTACCCGACCTGGCGCGCGACCCGGATACAGCCCGCCTGGCAGCTCAAAGCTCAATAGGAGTCATCATGGACGTCTATCCGATCCTCGCCGCCATGCGGCGCAACAAGGTGGGAGCCATCCTGATCGCCGCCCAAATCGCGGTGACGCTCGCCATCCTGTGCAATGCCTTGTTTCTAATCGAGCAGCGTATTGCGCTAAGCAAGAGGCCGACGGGGGCGGACGAAGCGGACGTCTTCGTCATCGACAACGGCTGGGTGGGACAGCCCACCGACCTCGAGGCTCGCATCGACGGCGACCTCGCAGCGCTGCGCTCACTGCCGGGCGTGGTCGACGCCTATGTGACGAATTCCTATCCCTTGTCGGATGGCGGCTCCACGGAGGGCGTCGGCACCGATCTCGATCCCAATCGGGCCCTGACATTGGCTGCCCTTTATTTCGCGGGTCCGCAAGGAATTCCCACTCTCGGGCTCAAGCTGATCGCGGGCCGCAACTTCACCCCGTCCGAGGTGGTTTCCATGAACGACTACTCCGTCCCGAAGGCGCCGGTGGTGATCATCACGCGCCAGCTCGCGGACAAGCTCTATCCCCAGGGCGACGCGCTGGGCAAGCCGATGAGCATGCAGTTCACCAAGGGTATGAGCACCATCGTCGGCATCGTCGACCGCTTGCAGGTGCCGTGGGTGTCCGCGAACGGTTGGGGCAGCAAGTTCAACGACAATTCCGTGCTCGTGCCTTTCAAGCTGGTATGGCATGGCGGGCATTACGTGGTGCGCGCGCGGCCCGGGCAGCTCGCGGCCATGATGCGCGCAGGAGAGGACAAGTTGTTTGCGATCAGCCGCGCACGCGTGATCGACCAGGTGCGGTCGCTACCGCAGGCGCGGGCGGATATCTATCGCGACGACCGCGGGCTCGCGGTGATCCTCGGCGTCGTATGCACGGCGCTCCTGACCGTGACCTCGTTCGGCATCGTCGGCCTGACCAGCTACTGGGTGGCGCAGCGCCGCAAGCAGATCGGCATTCGCCGCGCGCTGGGCGCGACGCGGAACGGCGTCGTGCGCTACTTTCAGACAGAGAATCTGCTGATCGCGACCACCGGCGCAATCGTCGGCGGGGGTCTCGCGATCGCGCTGAACCTTTGGATGGTGATGAGCTTCGAGATGCCGCGGCTGCAGTTCGGCTATGTCATCGCCGGCGCACTGGTGGTGGTGGTGCTGGGCCAGGCCGCGGTATTCTGGCCGGCGCTGCGCGCCGCGTCGGTGCCGCCGGCGCTCGCGACGCGAGCCGCGTGACGTCGGGCCCGTCAGCGGCATGGTGCGCAACGAAGTGAGCCGTGTATCGGCCATGGCGTCGGGGGCGTCCGGGCGCCGTATACTCGGCGTTTCGCTGCGAAACTGATGCGCACCATACTCATCATCGACGACAACCCGGCGGTGGCTCACGCGCTCGAGCTCCTGTTCGGCTTGCACGACATCCGCACGCTGTCGGCCGGCACGCCGGCGCAGGGACTTGCGAAGCTCGCGCGCGAGCGCGTCGATCTCGTGATCGCGGACATGAATTTCAGCGCGGACACGACCTCGGGCGAGGAGGGTGTCGCGCTGTTCCGCGCCATCCGCGAACGGCAGCCCGACCTGCCGGTGATCCTGCTCACCGCCTGGACGCACCTCGAATCGGCCGTGCGGCTCGTCAAGGCCGGCGCGGCGGATTACATCGGCAAGCCCTGGAACAACGACAAGCTGCTGGCGTCGGTGGAGAACCTCCTGGAGCTCGCCGAGACCTCGCGGGACTACCGGCGCATCCAGGACGAGCGGCGCGTGCGGCGTGCGCGCCTCGCGGAGCATTACGACCTGAAAGGCATCGTATATGCGTCCGACGCGATGGAGCGCGTGATCGAGCTCGCCGGCCGCGTCGCGCGCAGCGACGTGCGCGTGCTGATCACCGGCCCGAACGGCGCGGGCAAGGAGCGCATCGCCGAGATCGTGCACGCCAATTCCGCCGTTCGCGCCGGCCCTTTCGTCGCGGTCAATTGCGGCGCCATACCTTCCGAGCTGATCGAGGCCGAGCTGTTCGGTGCCGAGGCGGGGGCTTACACCGGCGCGAATCGCGCGCGCACCGGCCGCTTCGAGGCGGCGAACGGCGGAACGCTGTTTCTGGACGAGATCGGCAATCTGCCGCTGGCGGGGCAGATGAAGCTCCTGCGCGTGCTCGAGACCGGGCAGTTCGAGATGCTGGGCTCCAGCCGCACGCGCACCACCCGCGTGCGGGTGCTGAGCGCGACCAACGCCGATCTCCCGGTGCTGATCAAGGAGGGCCGCTTCCGCGAGGACCTCTACTACCGGTTGAACGTGATCGAGATCGCCGTGCCGCCGCTCGTCGATCGGACGGCCGACATTCTGCCGCTTGCACGGCATTTCCTCGGGGCCGAGCTGAGCCTCAGCGATGAGGCGGCGGCGGCGTTGCTCGCGCACGATTGGCCCGGAAACGTGCGGGAGCTGCGCAACTCCATCGAGCGCGCCAGGCTTTTGGCGCACGAGAGCGTGGTGAGCGTCGCGGACCTGAACCTGCCCGCGCCGCGGGCCCCGGACGCGGAGGCGCCGCGTCAGCGCGACCCGGACCATCCGACGCGCGAGGCCGTCGAGAGCAGCTTGCGCGAGGCCGGCGGCAACGTCAGCCGGGCGGCGCAGGTGCTCGGGCTTTCCAGGCAGGCTCTGTACCGACGCATGGAGCGATTCAATCTGCGGCCGTCCGGCGGCTGAGCCGATGCGCCCGCGGCTTCGGCTTGCGCTCAAGGCCAAGGCCGCGTTGCTGCTGCTCGCCGTGGCCGCGGCCGGCGCGGCGCTCGGTGGGTGGCTGACGCACTGGCTCGGCGCCCCGGCGCTCGGTGCGCTGCTCGCGATCGCGCTCCTGTTCCTTCCGGTCGAATGGCTCGCGAGCCGCGCGATGCGGCCGATCGCACAGATGCTGCGCGCGCTCGCCGGAACGGTCGCGAGCTACCGGGAGGGCGATTTCAGCATGTCGCTGGTCGCGGATCGCGACGACGAGCTGGGCGAGCTCATGGCTGCGCACAACGAGCTCGCGGCGGCTTTGCGCACGCAGCGCGCGCATCTCGTGCAGCGCGAGCTCCTGCTGGACACCGTGATGCAGAACTCGCCGGTGGCGTTGTTGCTGGTGGATGCACAGGATCGCGTCGCCTATGCCAACATCGCGGCGCGGCACCTGATCTCGGAGGGACGCAGCCTGAACGGATTGCGGTTCGCGGACGCCCTCGAGAGCTCGCCGGAGGCGTTGCGCGCCGCGGCCGCCGCCAACGGCGACAGCCTGTTCTCCGCCGAGATCGACAGCGTCGAGGAGACCTTTCACCTGTCGCAACGCGCGTTCATCCTCCAGGGCCGGAATTTCAAGCTGTACCTTCTCAAGCGCCTGACGCGCGAGCTTTCCCGCCAGGAAGTCGCCACCTGGAAAAAGCTGATCCGCGTGTTGAGCCACGAGCTCAACAATTCGCTGGGCCCGCTGTCCTCGCTGGCTCACTCCGGCGCGGAGATCGCGCGGCGCGGCGACCATGCCGCGCTGCCCAGGGTCTTTGCGGCGATCGCCGAGCGTGCCGAGCATCTGCACCAGTTCGTCAGCGGTTACGCCGCTTTCGCCAAGCTGCCCGCACCCCGTCCGGAGGCGATCGAGTGGGCCGCGTTCCTCGAAGGCTTGCAGCGACAGCAGGGCTTTTCGCGGCCCGCGCCGCCTCCCGGTCAGGCGGGATGGTTCGATCGCGGGCAGGTCGAGCAGGCGCTGATCAACCTGCTGAAGAATGCGCACGAGGCCGGGGGCGCGGCCGGCGACGTGGAGCTCGAGGTGCGGTGCTCCGAGGAGGAACAGCGCATCGAGGTGCGCGACCGCGGCGCCGGCATGAGCCCGGCCGTCCTCGCGCAGGCGCTGCTGCCGTTCTACTCCACCAAACGCAGCGGCACTGGCCTCGGCCTGGCGCTCGCCCGCGAGATCGCGGAGGCCCACGGGGGCCGCATTCAGCTCGCGAACCGCGAAGGCGGCGGCCTCCGCGTGACGCTGGTGCTGCCGGGCGCACCGGGCTGAACGGAGGGACTGGGCGTCGGACGCCGGCAGCGGCGCCCGCGCTCGGGGCGGCACCCGCCTGGCCGTGCTCGCGGCGGCGTCCAGCGCACGGCGCGGTCGGCCCGCCGCGGGACTGCGCTCACGACGGGGCGCGGCTCACTCGAAATATGTCGGCAGCGCCATGTTCTCGGCGTGCCGGAACATTTCCTCGATCTCCGCCGGGATCACGCGGCCGAGCGAGAGCGGCGGCAGCACATCGCGCGCGAAGAATGCGACCTCGCTGGTCTCGTCGCTCGGGCGCGCTTCGCCGCCGGTGATCTCGCAGATGAAGAACAGCTTGTAGATGTAATCCAGGTTGCGCCGCGGATGGCCGCTGCGCTGGTAGTCGCGCACCGCCGCGAGCTTGAGCGCACGCGCCTCGAAGCCGGATTCCTCCAGGATCTCGCGCACGACGCATTCCATCGGGGATTGGTGGATGTCGGCCCAGCCGCCGGGCAGCGTCCAGCGGCCGTCCGTGATCTCGCGCACCATCAGCACCCGTCCGTCGATGAACGCCGCGCCGCGCACGTCCACCTTGGGCGTGGCGTAGCCCTCGTCGAGACCGAGGACCTCGAGAATCGCGCGGGTGTCGCCCCCGGTGCCGCGGGCCAGCATCTCCCCGGCGAGCTCGCGCAGGCGCAGATAGCGTTGCCGATCGAAGCGATCTTGGGTGAAGGCGAGGCCGGTCTGCGCCATGGCGCGCAGCTCGCGTGCGACGGTGAGCCACTCGGGATCGGGGGGCAGGGCCGCTTCGCCCGGGACGGCGCGGGGGTCGTTCGGCTGGGTGGTGCCGCCCGGGCTGCCCTTACGGTCGTCCATGCGCGTCGGGCTCAGCGCGGTGCGAAGAACTCGGTATAGCTCAGGATCCGGTCGTTGCTGAGCTCGAACAGGTCGACCAGCTCGGTGGCCACGGTGACACCGGTGACCTTCGAGTAGATGTCGGTGCGCCAGTGCGCGGTGGCGCGCGGCCACTCGACCACCAGCGAGAGCATGTCGTAGCTCGAGAGCCGGAACACCTTCACCATCATCGACAGCCAGGGCTTGAATTCAGCCAGCCCGTTGGCACGGATCGCGATGGGCTTGTCGGCGCTCGCACCGACGATCTCGTATCGTCCCTGATCCGCGAACAGCCTGCACATCCCGGCCAGGTCGCCGCCGACCCGCGCCGCGTGCAGATCTCGAATCAAGCGTTCCGCCACCACGCGCTCCGCCACAACCGTCTCCTTTGTCAGCCCATCGCGGCCCGAATCTCGCCGCCGATCTGCTCGAAGGCGCTGCGGGCATAGGGGATCACGCCGCCAAGCCCGTAGAAGAGATGAATCATACCCGCGTGGCAAGTGTAGGACACCTCCACCCCCGCGCGGGTGAGGCGGTCGTAATAATCCCGGCCCTCGTCGCGCAGCGGGTCGAACTCGGCGGTGTGGATCAGGGTCCGGGGCAGGCCCGTGAGGTCGGCGGCACGAAGCGGCGAAATCCTGGGGTCGGCGGGGTCGGTGCCCGCGGGCAGGTAGTAGCGCAGGTCATGGTCGAGGGTGGACTGATCGACGAGATAGCCGCTCGCCAGCTCGCGTTTCGAGGGCGTGCTCCCGCCGTAGTCGAGGATCGGGCAGATCAGCACCTGCAGCGCGAGACGCGGCTTGCCCATGCGCGTCAGCGCTTGCGCCGCCGCGGCGGCGAGGGTGCCCCCGGCCGAGTCGCCGGCGACGCCCAGGCGCCGCGGATCGATGCCGAATTCACCCGCGCTTTCGGCGACCCGGGCCACCGCGGCCACGGCGTCGTCGAGCGCCGCGGGAAACGGGTGCTCGGGAGCGAGCCGGTAGTCGATCGAGACGACGCGGCAGCGGCTGGAATTGGCGAGCGCGCGGGCGATGCCGTCGTGCGTGGCCACCGTCCCCGCAACCATGCCGCCGCCGTGAAAATAAGCGAGGCCCGGGAGCACCTCGTCGTGCGTATCGAGGGGGGTGTATACGCGAGCCCTCAAGGGCCCGGCGGGGCCCGGCAGGCTGCGATCATCGAGCCCGTCGACCGGGGCCTCCGGGCCGCCGAATTTCATCAGCTGCGCGAGCCCGAGGCGGCGCTCCTCGACCGTCGTGTCCGCCATGTGCGGGGGCTTGCTCGCCGCCAGCACATCGAGGAATCGCCGGACGCGGGCGTCGAGCGGGATGGCGGCTTACAGCCCGAGCGCGGCGCGGGTCGCGGACGGCCATTTGGCCGTGTCCAACCCGTGCACCGCGAACAGCGCCACGGTCAAGCGATCGATGCCGAACGCAACGCAGCTCGTGTGGGCCAGCTCGCCCTTGGCGTCGCGTATGCCCCAGACCTGGCCGAAGTGCTCGCGATGATAGTTGAAGCTCATGCACGCCGTCGGCGACGCCGACGGGTAGTACGGGATCAGCAGCTCGAACTTGAGCGCCTGCTGGCGCTGGCTCACCGCCATCACCTGCCCGACGCGGCCGAAGAACGGATCGTTCGCAACGTCGAGCTTGAACGGCAGCGCGAGGTCTGCGGCGATCTGGGGTGCGCGCGCCATCCAGCTCTCACGAAACTCCAGGATTTCCTGCGGCGAGCCGATGCGCACGAACTCGCGCATGCGGAACGACTGCAGCCGGTCGAGGCTGCGCGACGGCTCGTGACGAAACACGTCCGCTTCGATGTCGAACAGGGAGCCGCCCGCGGCGAGCTGGCCGCGCGTCGCCACGATCGGATACACGGGATAGCACGCGGCGGGCGACAGCACCAGGTCCGATGACGTCACCGAAGTCGTCCAATCGCCGCCGTTCTCGTGGCGGTCGACGGCCGCGCGGATCGAGGCCTCCGAGCCGTGCAGCGCGCAGACGCAGCCGAGCAGGTTCGGAAAGCTCTTGAGATAGCCCGACTTCTCGAGCTGCTTGCGGCTCATCACCGGCGGGAAGCGCATCACCTCGGACTTGGGGTCCCGGAGGTGCGTGATGTAGGACTCCAGGCGCTCGACCACGTGCGTGTACAACGCCGTGCGGGCGTAGACGCCGTCCACGCCCATGGGTTTGAACAGCCCGTCGGCGATGTGAGCCAGGGGATCGGCAGGCGCCTGCGCGGCGCTGGCCGCACTCGAGTTGACGTTGGACATGTTTGATTCAGCCACTGATGGAGGTGGGCAGCGGCGTCATCAGCGACGTCGTTGCGAGATTGGTGAGAATACGGTCGTTGTTGATCATGAGCGGCGCGGAGAGCACGTCGCGCAGGAGTCGGCCGATGGTGAATTCCGTGTCGTTGCGATAGCCCGACAGGCCGCACGCGCGCAGCGAGGACAGCACGGTGGTCACCGCGAGCTCCGACGCCTGCACCTTGGTGAGCGTGATCATGGACTGGAATTCGAGCCCGCCGAGCGCCTTCTCGTCCGACATGACCGCCTCGTAGCTGCGCAGGTTCCCCGCGAGCAGGCCGCGCAAGGTGCGGAGCGTCGAGACCGCCTGGGTGAAGTGCGCGGCGCCGGGGGGCATCTGACCGTTTGCGCCGCGTACCGCCGCGCGCGTGAACGCCTGCGCCTTGGTCACGCCGGCGGCGGCGATTCCCGCCCACACCGAGCCCCAGAGGAGGTGCGCGAACGGCACCATGGACTGCGCATGGATGCGCTCGTACGGCTCGGGCATGATCTGATCGGCCGCGGCGCGCGCGCGCAAGGTGAAGCCCTCGCTGTGCGTTCCGCGCATCCCGAGCGTGTCCCACACCTGCAGGCGCTCGAGCGTGTAATCGGATTTGAGCAGAACCAGCAGCACCTGGTCGGAGCCGGCCGCGTCCGCGGAGCGGCGCGCGGTGGTCACGATGCCGTCGGCCTCGACCGCGTAGGAGATGACCGTGGCCTTGCGCTCGAGCGTGACCTGATCGCCGTCCTTCTGGATCGCAGCTTCGCTCGAGCGGACGTTGCCGCCGGCCTGACCCTCGGTGGTGGAGGAGGCCATGAGCAGCTGCTCGGCGGCGATGCGCGTCAAGATCTTCTCGTGCGCGGCGCTGCCCTTGGAGTGACGCACGATGCACGCCATCTTGATCTGATGCATGGCGTAGATCAGCGCCGTGGAAGAGCACGCCTGACCCAGGATGTAGCAGACGTCGGCGATCTCGCCGATGCTGGCGCCGTCGCCGCCCAGGGTCTGGGGCACCTGGATGCCGAGCAGGCGCTGCTTGCGGATCTCGCCGAAGGCTTCGCTCGGAAACCGGGCTTCTGCATCGACAGCGGCCGCGTTCGAGCGCGCCACCTCCGCGGCGGCCCGTGCGCGCGCGGTCAGGTCATTCTGACGGACATTGAGGACCCGGGCGGTTCCCGGGACACGTTGAGGTTCCATGCTGGTCCTACGTTTGGATTCCAAGTCACCTTTCGAGCCGGGGCGGCCCGATCATTATGCGGCAGCGCCGCCTGATTGGAGCATTCGCCCGCCGGCCCCCGGGCGAAGCAAGCTTCGACCCGCGCTTAAGCATATGTAAGACTCTGATTACATTGTGTGATCCATTCAGCAAACCGTCCGTGTCAAACGTCTCAACAGGGCCATTTCCACACGGTATGATCGCCGTTCGGCCTGGAGGTTAGATCGTTGGATGCGCAGAAGATCGAGGGAGTAGGTCAGCAGCTCGTCGTGCTGGTGCGGCAGGCCATCGGAGGAACCGCGGCACCGCCGCATCCGTTTCCCGTGGACCAGCAGCTGAGCGAGCTCGGGATCAGCTCCTTGAAAATGGTCAATTTGATGCTGGCCGTCGAGCTGGAATTCGACATAGCCATTCCCCAGTCGGACATCACTCCGGAGAATTTTCACTCCGTGGCCGCCATCCAGGCGCTGGTGGTGCGCATGCTCTCGATGCGCAAGTCGGGCTGAGCCCGGCGGCGGGCTTCATCCCCCGGAAGCCCCGGTGACGGGGCCGGGGAGCCGCGCCTGCTCCCTAAAATTTCACCATCACGCCGGCGCCGAGCACGATCTCCCGGGTGCGGAGGTCCGGGAACCAGTCGGCGGCGGTGCAATTGCCGCTGGTCGGGTCGGCGGGCCCTCCCACGCAGCTCGCGGGTGAGCCGTTGTTGCCGCCGGGAGGCGTGATGCCGCCCGGTCCCGCCCAGTACGGCACGCTCGAATGCCGGAAAGTCGCCTCCGTCCACCACGTGATCCAGTCCTTGGGCATGTACTGCAGGTTGAGCTGCGTGTCCCACTGAGAGAGCTTCTGTCCGGGCTGCTGCGTGAAGTACGGGGAGCCGGTCACCGCGGTCGCACCGTTGATCGGCGGCGTCAGAGCGAGGTAACGGCCCGGGTTGTTCATGAAGCCGCCGCCCAACGTGATGGCGTACAGGTCGTCGTGAAACCAGGCGCGGTTGTACAGCATCATGCCGAGGAACTCCTCCTTGTTCGGCCCGTGCATGCAGTGCACGCCTCCGCCGTACTCGCAGCCCAAGTCCCACGTCAGGCTGAAGGCCATCTTCGAAATGCCGTGCCCGCCCTGGCCCCGCGCGTCGTAGTACTTGACCAGCAGGCTGTCGTCCTCGTGGACGCGCGTGACGTTGGCGTAGTTGACGCCCGGTGCCGCAGCGACATACGAGCCCGCCGCCGCGTTCGGATTGCCCCCGTTTTGCGGCTGGCACATCGTATCCATGGTCCCGCGGCCGTCGGCCGCGTTCGACTGGCAGTTCAAATTGTCCTGACCGACGCTGTAGGTGTTGAACACGAGCTTCAGGCTGTCGTTCGGGATCCAGAGGACCTGTCCGCCAAGACCCGGGCGGCGGTTGAACTTCGCATAGGATTGCCAGCCATTGATGAGCCAGGGCTCGATCTTGAGGTTCTGCGTCGGCCACCACTGCACGCGCAGTCCATTGAAGAACCACGGGGTGTTCGACGACACGAACGAGGGCTGGTAGGTCCAGTTGTCGTAGTTGTAGTAGCTGAACAGCCCCACGTACGACACGAAGACGCCGGCGTCCACGTTCAGGCCGTGGCTCACGTCGAAGTGGTAGCCTGCGTTCGCCTCCGAGAAATAACGGTATGCGTCCGAGAGCTGCCACTGGCCGACCTCGTTGCTCGCGTCATTGCGCGGAGTCGTGGTCGAGAACATGCCGAACATCGAGAGGAAGCGCGCCCTCACGTTGTCCCAGTGGAAGTCTCCGCCGAAGCTGACCTGCTCGAGCTGAAACTCGCCGGAGCGGAACTCCTCGGTCGAGCCGTCGATGGTGTGATCCATCGGATGGTTGAGGCTCTGCAGGTAGTTCACGTCGAGCCGCACCTCGGGCGTGAAGAACTTGGTTTCGAAGACCGGGTCCTTCTCCCGCGGCGTTCCGTTCATCCAGCCGATGTAGCCGACGTTGGCCAGGGGCGCAGAGGTGTCGGTCTCGGGGTCGGGCGCCTGCAGCGCCTCAGGCACCGTCACAGCCGTGGCTGCAGCAGGATGCGAAGGGGCGGCTGCGGCCGAGCGCGGGGCGCTCCCGCCGCTCACGCTCATCACGACGTCCTTCCTGCTGGCCTTGCCGGGCGTCACCTCGAGCGGCGGCGTGACGGAGTCAGGCGCTCCATCGACGTGCGAGGTGATGACCCAGGAGCCGGCAGGCACGTCGGCGAAGGAATACATGCCGTCGCTGCCCGATATCGTGGCGCGGATTCCGCCGCCCCCGGATCTCACGGCGGTTACGGTTGCGCCGCCCACCGGGGCGTTGGCCGAATTTCGCACCAGGCCGACGATCGCGCCGTCGGATACCGCCGCGGCGGCCAGCGAGCGCTCGGCGCCGCGCGCCGGCCGCATCGTCCAAACCAGCAGAGCCGCGGCCAGCGCCGCGGGCAAAACGCTTCTCAGACCCACGTGATCTCCTCGCGCGCGCCTGCGGCGCTGCTACCGACGCGCATCCTAGGAACGGGGAGATAAATATATTGATAAAAAGCGGGCGGGTTCGGTCACGCGGATGTGAAGCCCGGGGAAAAGCCGACGTTAAGGCCTCTGGTCGAGCGTGGCGACCAGCGTCTCGATGTCCTCCATGCGTGTCTCGCCGTTGGTGGCGCAGATTCGTACCACGTCGCGGCCCTCGAACGTCGTGGGCGCGACCCAGGCGCGGCCGCTTGCCACCACGCGTTTGACCAGTGCGCGCACCTCGCCGAGCCCGGGCGGTGGAACCGCATCCAGCACCGCGAGCCCCGAGTCGTTCGCGACCGTCCATCCGCGGTCGATCAGGCGCCGCTTGACCTCCTCGATCACCGCGACGCCCCGCTCGACGTGCGCGCCGAGCCCGCGCCAGCCCGCCGACGCCAGGGTGAGGAACAGACGCAAGCCGATGAAGCGTCTCGACCACTGCACGCTGTTGAGGTAGGGGTCGAGACTCGAGACGCTGGACGGCATGAAGCTGGTCGAGGCGTGGAAGGCCTCCGCCAGAAGGTGGCCGTGCCGGGTCAGGAACAGCGCGCAGCCCATGGTCGCGGCCGGCCATTTGTGCGCGTCGATCGTGATTGAGTCGGCGCGCTCGATGCCGGCGAGCAGCGGGCGCAAGCGCTCCGAGGCGAGCGCCGCGCCGCCCCATGCGGCATCGACGTGCAGCCAGAGCTTCTCACGGGCCGCGATGTCGGCGCACGCCTGCAACGGATCGATCATGCCGCCGCCGGTGGTTCCCGCGGTGGCAACCACCATGACCGGCACCGCGCCGCCCGCGCGGTCCTCGGCGATGGCACGTTCCAGCGCGGCGGGGTCCATGCGTCCGGTGCCGTCCGTGTCCACGAGGCGCAGACCGTTGCGTCCGATCCCGGCCTGGTGGGCGATCTTGAGCCACGCGATGTGGCAGTCGCGGGACGTGTAGAACCGCGCCGGGCCGCCGAACGCGCGCGCGCCGTCGCGCCCGAAGTCCGGGTGCGCGGACGTGAGCGCGCAGATCAGCGACGTGCAGTTCGCTTCGGAGCCGCCGGTCGCAAAGTGCCCGGTGGCTCCGTCGGGAAGTCCGGCCCGCCGTGCGAACGCGCGCACCACGTGCTTCTCGAGCTCGACCGGAAAGGGCGAAGAGCCCGAGCTTGCGAGCTGGGGGTTGAACAGGCCCGAGATCCGGTCGGCGCACTGGGCCGGGAAATTGGGGCCCGGATTGAACAGTCCGAAGTATCGCGGGTTGGACATCTGCACGATGCCGTGCTCCAGGTGTCCGAGCGTCCAGCCGAGCAGGTCCTCGAGCGGCCGCGGCTCGGCGAAGTCGAACGATGCCAGCTCCGACGCGAGCGCGCCGAGGTCGATCGTGGGGGTGACCCGGCCGCGCTGGACGCGGGCTGCGGAGTCCGCGAGGTGCCCGGTCAGCCAGTTCTCGATGCGCTCGCGCTCTGCCGGGGCCGGGAAAAGTGCCGCGACCGCGTCAGGAATGCCGCTCTGGCTCATGGATGGCTAACGCACCGCGGCCTGCAGCGCCTGGTCCAGGTCGGCGATGATGTCGTCGATGTGCTCGATGCCGATGCTCAAGCGTATGCCGCCCGGGGCGACGCCGGCGGCCTGCTGCTCCTCCGGCGACATTTGCCGGTGCGTCGTCGAGGCCGGGTGGCAGGCAAGCGATTTGGCGTCGCCGAGATTGACCAGGCGCTTGAACAGCAAGAGCGCGTCGTAAAAGCGCATGCCCGCCTCGAGCCCGCCGCGGATCTCGAAAGTCATGAGCGAGCACGCGTTGCCGCCGAGGTACTTTTGAACCAGCGGATAGTAAGGATTCTCGGGAAATCCGGCGTAATTCACCGCTTCCACCCGTGGGCTGGCGCGGAGGAACTCGGCGACCTTGCGGGCATTCTCGACGTGCCGCTCGACGCGCAGCGCCACCGTCTCGATACCCTGCAGCAACAGAAAGCCGTTCATGGGCGAGAGCACCGCGCCCATGGTGCGCTGATAAACGCTGCGGCAGCGTCCGATGAACGCGGCCTTCCCATAGTGCTCGGTATAGACCAGGCCGTGGTAGGACTCGTCCGGCTGGGTGAACATGGGATAGCGCGCCGCGTTGTCGTTCCAGGAGAACGTCCCGCAGTCGACGATGATGCCGCCGAGCGTCGTGCCGTGGCCGCCCATGAACTTGGTGAGCGAATGCACCACGACGTCGGCGCCGAAGTCGACCGGCCGCACCAGGATCGGCGTCGCCACCGTGTTGTCGACGATCAGCGGCATGTGATGCCGGTGCGCGAGGCTCGCGAGCGCCTCGAGATCGCAGACGTTGCCCGCGGGATTACCGACGGTCTCGCAGAAGATTGCGCGCGTATTCTCGTCGATCAGCACCTCGAGATCGGCGGCGCGGTCCGTCTTGCCGAAGCGCACCTCGACGCCCATGCGCGGGAAGATGTGGCCGAACAGGGTGTAGGTCGTGCCATAGAGCTGCGGCACGGACACGATGTTGCGGCCCATCTCGGTCAGGTTCGCCGTAGCGTAGTACAGCGCCGTCTGGCCCGAGGCGACCGAGAGTGCGGCGACTCCGCCCTCGAGCTGCGCGACGCGGTCCTCGAGGACGTCGGTGGTCGGGTTGCTGATGCGCGAATAGCGATAGCCCGGCACCTCGAGATTGAACAGCGCCGCGCCGTGTTCCGCGCTGTCGAAGGAGTACGCCGCAGTCTGATAGATCGGCACGGCGACCGCCTTCGTCGCCGGGTCCGAGTCGAAGCCGCCGTGTATCGCGATCGTTTCCCGTTTCATGCCGTGGATCTGTCCAGAATTGCGCACAGTGTAACTCCAAGGCGGTGGACAGTCGTGATACGGTGCGCTACCTGTGACACAGCCCACGGAAGCGAATTCGAAGACGGCGCGCGAGGCATGGATTCGCGCGCTCGAGCGCACCGCCGGAATCGAGAAGGCGGGCGTGACGCTGCCTGCGTTGATCGAGCGCCTCGCGGACCGTTGGGGCGATGCACCCGCGCTGGTCTCGAGCGAAGCCGACCTGAGCTACCGCACCCTGTCGGCGCGAGCGAACCGCTACTCCCGCTGGGGACTGCACCGGGGCCTGCGTACCGGGGACACCGTCTGCCTGATGATGGCGAACTGTGCCGAGTACATGGCCGTCTGGCTCGGACTGTCGCGCATCGGCGCGACCGTTGCGCTCATCAACAACCATCTTGCGGGCGATGCGCTCGCGCACTCGATCAACATCGTCGCGCCCAAGGGCGTGATCGCCGGCGCCGACCTCGCCGCCCGGATCGCAGAGGTGCGCGCGCGGCTGCCCGCGCACGTGTTCGTGCGGACGCAGGGCGGCGGCGCAACGGCGGACGGCGCAGCTGCGGGCCGCGCAACGGCAGGCGGCGCAGCGGCGGGTGCGGGCGCGCTCGAGCCGGAGCTCGAGGCGCTGTCGGGTGAGCGGCTCGCCGACGGCGAAGCGCCGGAGGTGCCGCTGGAGGCGACCGCGCTGTACATCTACACCTCCGGGACGACGGGGTTGCCCAAGGCCGCGAAGGTCAGCCACTACCGCGTCATGCAATGGAGCCATTGGTTCGCCGGGCTCCTCGACACCACCCCGGCCGATCGCATGTTCAACTGCCTGCCGCTCTATCACAGCGTGGGCGGCGTCGTGGCCACCGGCGCGACCTTGGTGGGGGGCGGCGCGGTCGTGATCCGTGCCCGCTTTTCGGTCTCGGACTTCTGGCGCGACGTGCGCGACGAGCGCTGCACCCTGTTTCAATACATCGGCGAGCTGTGCCGATATCTCAACAATGCGCCGCATCAGGAGATCGAGACCGGCCACTCGCTGCGCATCGCCTGCGGCAACGGGTTGCGTCCCGAGGTCTGGGAGCCGTTTCAGCGCCGCTTCAAGATCCCGCGCATCCTCGAGTACTACGCATCGACGGAAGGGAACTTCTCGCTGTACAACTGCGAAGGGCAGCCGGGGGCGATCGGCAAGATCCCGTCGTTCCTGGCGCATCGGCTGCCGGTGGCGTTGTTGCGTTTCGACATCGAGCGCGGCGAGCCCCGCCGCAACGCGGACGGCTTGTGCGAGCGCTGCGGCCCCAACGAGGTGGGGGAGGCGGTGGGGCTCATCCCCGGCGAGGGCCGGGAGCTCGCGGGCCGTTTCGAGGGCTATGCCGATGCCGAGGCGTCGGCGCGCAAGGTGCTGCGCAACGTGCTGAAACCCGGCGATGCGTGGTACCGCACCGGCGATCTCATGCGCCGCGACGAAAAGGGCTTCTACTATTTCGTCGATCGGGTCGGCGAGACCTATCGCTGGAAGGGGGAGAACGTCTCGACGGCCGAGGTGCTCACCGCGCTCACCACCGTGAACGGCGTGCTCGACGGGGTGGTGTACGGCGTATCCGTCCCCGGGACCGATGGCCGCGCGGGGATGGCCGCGTTGATCGTCGACGGCGGTTTCGACGTCGATCAGTTTCGCGCCGCGGTCGCGGGCCGGCTGCCCTCGTATGCTCGACCGGTATTCCTGCGGTTGATCGCGCGGATCGAGGCGACCGGCACGTTCAAGCCGCGCAAGCAGGAGCTGGTGGAGAGCGGCTTCGATCCCGCCCGCATCAGCGATCCTCTGTACTTCGATGATCCGGCCCACGGACGCTACGTGCGCATCGATGCGGGCGTGCACGCCGCGCTGTCGTCGGGCGCCGCCCGAGTCTAGAGGGTCGCGCGGGCAACCGGGCCTCGCCCATCGCCGCGCCGCGTCATCCGGCGGGCCGCACCAGCTTGCCCGCCGCCGTCACCGAGAGCGAGGGCACGAAACGCAACAGGGCCGGAACCTTGTGCGCGGCGAGCGACCGGCGGCAGGCCGCGAGCAGATCGCTCTTCACGGCTTCGGCCTCCGCGCCTTGCGCGGCGATCGCGGCATCCGCGAGCACCACTTCGGCGGAGACCAGCGCCCCCGTGATCGGGCTCTTCTTCGCGCGCACCAGCGACATGCGCACGCGGGGGTCCGCGTTGAGCACGGCCTCGACCTCCTCCGGGTAGACCTTGAGTCCGCCGACGTTGATGACGCCGCCGCGCCGGCCCCTGAAGAAATAACGGCCGTCGACCAGCTCGAGCATGTCGCCGGTGTCCACGAAGCCGTCATCGCTCTGCAGCGCGGCGGCGGCCGCGCCGAGATAGCGCGCGGCATTGCGGCGGGAGCGGATGCGCAGGGTTTGGTCCACGACCTTGAGCTCGATGTCGCCGCCGCGCTCGAGGAGCTCCCGCGGAAAGCCCGCCTTTCCATCGCTCACGTCGAATGCCACGCCTGCCTCGGTCGACGCGAACGCATGGGCGATGCGCGCGCGCGGGTAGGCCGCGCGGAGGTTGTCGAGCAACGCCTGATCGGCGACCTCACCGGAGGAGCGGACGTAGTCCGGGTCCATCATCGACGCATCGCCGCTCATGAGCACCCGGCGCCAGTGCGAAGGGGTGCCTGAGATGTGCGTGACGCGGGCCGCCGCCGCCCGCCCCAGGAAGTCGCGCAGGCTCTCGCCGGCGCTCGACAGCACCAGCGGCGAGCGCGAGAGCACGCCGCGCAGGAAAATCTGCAGGCCGCCGTAGCGGCGTATGTCGTAAAAGGTGCTCCACACCATGCGTTCGCCGCCCTGCGCCCGGGTGGGCAACGCGCCGCCGAGGCTGTCGAGCGAATGAAGCACGAGCTTCGGCGTGCCCGTCGTGCCCGAGGTCAACAGCACCCACTCGGTCCGCTCTGCGCGTCCGCGGTCGACTTCGGCCGGCACCGGAAGCGGCGACACGCCGATGGACGTGATCGAGCCCGCGGGGGATGCCGCGAACGCGGCGGCGGCGCCCGACGCGTCGAGCACGATGGCCTCCGCTTCGGCGGTCTGCGCGACGCCTTCGAGTTGCTCGAGGGTCAAGTCGGGCGTGCAGAGGACCATGCGGCGGGCCACGCCGTCGAGCTCGACCAAGGCCAGCGCGGCGGCGAGCTGGTCGCGGACGGCAAGCAGCACCGAGCGCCCGCGCAGCCGCTCGAGCGCGCCGCCGAAGATCGACGCGCCCGCGAGCTGCGCGAGGCGCACGGAAGCCTCGCGGCCGTGAAACTCGCCGGCGATCTCCCCGGTGCCGGACGCGATGAAATCCCAGAGTCGGCTCAAGATTCACTCCTCCGGTGAAAGTTTATTTCAACGTCGCGAGCGCGCAGGTCGAATCCAACGACAGCTCTGCGGCGGGACCGTTTCGCGCCAGCACGATGAACCCGGGGGCGCCGGCAAAGCGCATCCCGGCGATGACGAAGCTGTACTCCGCCATTTCGGCCGCGGCCTCCGGGCGTTGGGCGGCGAGCGACGCGATCGGATTTGCACCCAGCTCCTCGCCGGCGGCGCGCATCGCCAGATAGCGTGAGCCGCCGATCTCGATCGTGCCCCAGGTGACGCCGATCGCGGGCGCCGCCGCGCCGAGCGCCGCCGCAAAGTCCGGGCTCAGGCATTCGATGTGGATGTGCAATTGGTCCTGCGAGCGGGCGTGGCGCGGATTGAGGGCGAGCCCCGTCGCGGCACGATCGACGTCGTGGCCGACGCGCGTCGCGAGCAGATCCCGCGCCCGCCACGCATCCTCGAAGAAATTGGGCGCGGCCGGCGCCTGCAGCTCGGGGCTCTCGACGCCGGAGATCGTGGCGGTCGGAATCAGCAGGAAGTGCGCGCCGCCCTTGCGATCGGCGAGCACGGCGTAGCCCCCGCGCTCGTGCGGCGGAGCGGGCACCACCAGGCGCTCGCAGGGAGCGACGCCCTGGTGTGCACGCCAGGGCGGCAGGCATTGATCCTGAACGATGTGCCGCAACGCGTCGCGATCGGACTCCGCGCACGCGCTCGTCGCGCACAGGAGCAGCGCGGCAACGCCGCCGAGCCGCAGTCCGGGCATTAGTTGAGCTCGGGATCCGCGACCTTGCGCAGCGCATTGGCGGCCGGGATACGCACCAGGAGCACGGTGCCGCCCGAAGGCGGGCTGCGCACGTCGAGCTTGCCGCCGAGCGCGCGTACGCGGTGGCGGATGGAGGCGAGGCCGTGCGAGCCGACGGCGGTGAGCCGGCCCGGCGGAATGCCCTTGCCGTCATCCGCGATCCGCATCATCAGCGCTTCGTCGTCGAGGTCGACCGTGATGTCGACGGTCTTGGCGCCCGAGTGCTTGATGACGTTGGTGAACGTCTCTTGCGCGATCCGGAACAGGGCGATGGCGGCTTCGGAATTGAACTTGGGCTCGTCCTCGGGATAGGACTCGATGGTCTTGAGCCCGGCGCCGGCGCAGGTCTCCTTCAGCTGCCAGCGCAGCGCGGCGAACAGGCCGACGTTGTCGAGCAGGGTGGGGCGCAGCTCTTCGATGATGCGCCGCTTGAGATCGACGCCGGCGGACAGGTTCTGCTGCACGCGCTGCAGCCGCTGCTTCATGTCGGGGTTGTCCTTGGCCAGGTGCTGCTCGGCCCACGAGATGTCCATGCGTGCCCCGACCAGGAGACCGCCCAGCTCGTCGTGCAGCTCGCGCGCGAGACTGGCCTTCTCGCGCTCCGCGACGCTCTGCAAATGGGTCGACAGCTCGAGCAGCTCATGGTTGCGCTCCTCCGCCTCACGCTCGAGCTGCAGCTTCTGGTCTCGCAGCTCGGCGGTCTGCAGCGTGCGCCTGCGCAGGTCGACATAGACCAGGCGCGCGGCGACCCCGACGAGGAGCATGTTGAACAGCGTGCCCGCGATGGTGATCCAGCGGCTCAAGACCAGCGATCTCGACCAGTTTGCCTCGGCCGCATCGTGCTCCTGCGACTCGCGCGCGCGCAGCCGCTCCAGGATGTCGTTGATGGCCTCCCCGGTGTCCGAGCCGACGTTGGTCTTGACCAGCGCGGTGGCCGACGCGGCGCCCTGGGACTTCTGGATCGCCATCAGCATGGTGAGGTCGGCGAGCCGTTTGCCGATGAGCACGTGCAGCGTGCGCAGATCGGAATCGCTCGCGTCGTCGCCGGCGTATTCCTTTTGCACCCGATCGAGCCGCGGCTCGACGTTCGCGACGATGCTGGCGTAGATGCCCTGAAATTTCGGATCGCTGGTGACGAGGTAGGCGCGCTGCGTGGCGACGGAGCGGGCGAGCGCGGTCTGCAGCTCGTCGATGGCGTGGACGCGGCCCGCGGACTGTTGCAGGCGCTCGCTGGCCTCCTGCAGCCGCTCCTGGCCTGCCCCCGTCAGGAAGAACAGCGCCGCCAGGAAGCCGATGATCAGGAAAGGGGGAACGGCGACATACCACCGCCCGAGGCCGTCGAGCGCCTCACCCAGGATGTTCACGCGACTCATTACAATCACTTTACGCGGAAACGGTCCCGCGCGCATGCGTGTCGCGGGGTGACTTCAGTAGAGCGCCAGCGTGACGGTGTCGGCTACGTCCTCGATCGGGAAATCGACCGGCACTGCGATCACGGGGATGCGCTCACGGCCCTCGAGCCACGCCTCGAAAGTCGCGAGCGGCATGGGTCGTGCGTAAAGGTATCCCTGACCGATGTCGCATCCCAGCTCCTTGAGCCGGGCGGCGGCCGCCTCGGTCTCGATGCCTTCGGCGACCACCTTGAGGCCGAGACCGTGTCCCATGTCGATCGCGGCGCGCACCACCGGCGCGAATTCCGCGTCGGACTCGAGCCCGTTGACGAAGCTGCGGTCGATCTTCATCTCGTGAACCGGCATCCGCGCCAGGTGGCTCAAGGAGGAATAGCCCGTGCCGAAGTCGTCGATCGACAGGCTGACGCCGAGCGCCGCTATCGCCTCGAGCACGCGCAGGGCACGCGCCGGGTTCTCGAAGAAGCCGCTCTCGGTGATCTCGAGCGTAAGGAGGGCGGGGGGCAGCTGATGACGGCTGAGCATCCCGGCGACACGGGAGTCCAGCCGCACGTCGCTCACGTCATCGACGCTGATGTTCACCGCGATGCCGATCGGCTTGCCGGCGCGTTGCCATGCCGCCGCCTGCCCGACGGCGCGCTCGAGCGTCCAGCGGGTCAGCCGGCGGATGAATCCGGTCTGCTCGGCGAAGGGGATGAAGTCCGCCGGCGAGAGCAGCCCGCGGGTCGGGTGCTGCCAGCGGAGCAGCACCTCGGCGCCGCTGACTCGGCCGCTGCAGAGCTCGATCTTGGGCTGGAAGAAGAGCTGCAGCTCGTTCTGCTCGACGGCGCGGCGCAGCTCGCCGAGCAGCGACAGTTGGTCGATCGCCGCGGGCTTCAGCGTCTCCTCGTAGACCGCCAGCGCCCGCTTCTCGCTGCGGGCGCGCTCGAGCGCCAGATCCGCGCAGCGCATCAGCTCGTCCGCCGACGTTCCGGTCGAGCCGGCGAGCGCCAGGCCCAGCGTCACCGAGATGTCGATCGGCTGCTTCGCAACCCACACGGGGTCGGCGAGCGCCATGATGAGCGAGGTGCCCCAGCCCTGGAGGTTGTCATCGTCCTCGAGCCGCGTGAACGCCGCGAATTGATCCGCGGCGAGACGCGCCACGGCGGAGCGCACCGTCGGCACGGTGGCAAGGCGGACCGCGATCTCGGTCAGCACGGCGTCGCCCACCGAGTACCCGAGATGCTCGTTGATGCGCCGGAAACGGTTCAGGTTCAGGATCGCGACGGCGATGCGCGAGCGGTTTGCGGAGAGTGCCTGGCTCAGCTCGCCGACGAAGGCGGTGCGATTCATGAGGCCGGTGAGCATGTCCTCATAGGCCAGCCGGCGGATGGACTGGTCGCGCGATTGCACTGCGGACTGCATGAGCTGCAGGCCTTCCGCGAGCACGCCGAGCTCGTCGCGGCGGGCGACACGCAGCGCCACGTCATAGGTGCCCCCCCGCATCTGATCGACGGCGCGGGTCAGATCCTGCAGCGGCCGGGTGATGTTGCGCGCCAGCCAGAGCGCGGCGAGGGCCGACGCCACGAAGCTCACCACCGCGATGAGGTATAGCACCTTGGTGAGGCGCTCGAACGGCGCGCGCGCATCCGCAAGCGACCGCGACAGCGTCGCCACCACCGATGCATTGCCCCACCGAGACAGCGCGATGCGCCGCGTCACCACGTCCGGGCTGCGCACCTCGCCGGTCGGTACGGCGCTGACGAGCTCGGTGGAATGCCCGCCCGAGTCCACGGAGAGCATGACCGCGAGACCGGTGAGATCCGCGAGCTCACGGGCCTGCTTGGCGTCCAGCTCGAACCCCATGGCGATCCACGCGACCGGCAGGGGGCTGCGGACCGGCACGGTGACGAGCTGGTAGATGCGGCCGCCATCCACGCGTACGGTGGTGGCCCCTTCGCTCATGGCGCCGCTCTTCTGCTCGGGCGACAGCAGGAATTGCGTACCGGCCTTGACGTGGGACCCCGACGCGGCGATCACGTCGCCGTCGAGCGACGTGAGCACCACCATCGCCGCGCCGATCCGCTGGCCGGCGTTCTCCAGCACCGACACCAGGGTGTCGGTGTCGCGGGTCGATACGGCTTCACGGAATCCGTAGTCGGCCGCGACCGCCTGGGCGGCCTGGGTGAGCTGCCGCTGGTTGCTTTCGAGCAACCGCTGGAAGACCGAGGCGCCGATGTCGATCTGGCGCTGCACCTCGCGGCCGGCACTGACGCGGTTGGTGGCCGACACGGCGCCGAGCGCCGCGGCCAGCGCCGTCGCGAGCAGCAGGATGAAAGTCACCGCGATGCGGGTACGGAGCGCCATGCTAGCCGGGCCAGTCCGACACTCGGGCGGAATCAGGGTCGATGTCAATCTTGATCGGCACGCCGAGCGCGCCGGTGCCGACGGTCACCTCCCGCGTCGGGAAGGCGGAACGGGCGTGCTCGTGCCAGGCTCGCATCCGGTAGCGCCCGGCAGGCATGTCCAGCGTCGCCACGCCGCTTGCCGGCGTCTTGGCGAACCAAGGGGTGTCGACGACTCCGATGAAGGCCACCATCCTGTCGTGGATGTTGCAGCCGAGAACCACGAGGCCGGCGTGGTCGAATTCCACCGACGTCTTGGGCGAGCCCGCGTACAGCTTGATGCTGAAGGTCTTGGCCGGCGAGAACGAGTAGACCTGATGCCGGATGTGATCGCTGTTCGGAAACATGATGGAGGTGCCGGTGCGCACCACCGACACGCGCGGAACGAAGGTCCTGTCGATCTGATCGACGACGGCCGTGTCGTGCGTGGGCGGAGGAGCTGCGTCGAGGGGATCGAATACGACCACGACGTCCTCGGCCGGCGCTCCCGTCGAAGTCGTGGCGGTGACGGTCACCGGCGCCGCGAGCGTGACCTGTGCCGCGAGCGCGGCGAGCATCCCGGATGCGGCGCGGGCGGAGAGCCTCATGGCACGGCGTCGGCAGGCTCGACCACGTCGCGCTTCATCGGCGCGAGCAGCCGCAACAGCTCGTTGGCGGCTCCCTGGCTCACGTGCCGCGCCTTCAGTATGTCGCGCAGGTCCTGCACCATCGTGTAGAAATCGGCTTGCGAGATATGGTGACCGGCGTGCACCTCGCGCATCGAATCCCCGGAGTAGGTGCAAGGACCTCCGGACAGGTCGCAGATCTGCTCGGCCAGCAGGTGCTTGATGCGGCCGAGATTGGAGTTCTTGAACTGGCCCGCGAGCTTGGGGTCGGACGACGCGCGATCGATGAGCGAGGATGCGATAGCGGCGACGCCCGGCTCCCCGCCGAGGCGGTCGTAGAGGCTGGCACTCGCGCCGGCGTTCGCGGCGAAACCTGCCCCGGCGAGCAGCAGCGACGATGCGGCCAGCAGGCGATGCGCGCGTCTGGTCATAAGTAAACCCGTTAAAGGCTTAGGTTAAACGTGCCAGGCCGGGCAGGCTGTGCGGTTGGACACAATATTCGGGAGATGGGAAATCTATCTTATGTCCCGTCATGACACGCACTTGGATCGGGCCGGCGGCCACGTTGATCCTGCTCGGCGCAGGCGGTCCGGCCCGGGCCGGCGAGCGGCTGGAATGGACCGGCGCAGTGAGCCAGGTGGAGGGCGGCGCGGGGGGCGGACTGGTTCCGTGGGCATTGATCGGCGGCCTGGAGACCGACACGGAGTCAGGCGCGTCGGCATTCGTGACGTACGTCTCAACCCAGGACTTCTCGCTGCGCTCCGGAGGAGCCAGCGTCGACTGGCACGATCGCGTCGAGCTGTCATTCGCCCGGCAACGGTTCGACGCCGGATCGGTCGCGCCCGGCCTGACCCTGGGTCAGGACATCGTCGGAATGAAGGTGCGGCTCGCGGGTGACGCAGTCTTCGCGCCCGACCAGTGGATGCCGCAGATCGCGCTCGGTGCCGAATGGAAGCGCACGCTGGACTTCGCCGGCGTTCCACGCGCCGTGGGCGCGGCGAGCGGTGATGACGTGGATCTGTACTTGTCGGCCACCAAGCTCTGGTTCGCGGCGGTCGCGGGCTGCAACTTGGTCGTCGATGCAACCGTGCGGCGCACCCGCGCCAATCAATTCGGATTGCTCGGCTTTGGAGGAGACGGCAGCGGCTACAAGTACATGCCCGAGGCCTCGGTCGCAATCATGCTCAGCGACGATGTGCTGCTCGGCGCGGAATATCGGGACAAGCCGAGCAATCTGCGTGCCTTCGAGGAGAACGGGGCCGAGGACGTGCTCCTCGGCTGGTCGCCGCTCAAGAACCTGTCATTGATCGCGGCCTGGGCGGATCTAGGACGCATCGCCGGCAAGGATGCGCAGCGCGGCGTGTATCTGTCGTTCTGGGTGGGATACTAGCGGCGCCGTCCCCGGCCCAATGCGTCGTTCGGATTGACGAGCGCCGAGGCGCTGCCGGCATCGGGAATGACCAGCGACGATGCTTGCTCGCGCCGCATCTCCTGCAGCTCGCGCATGGTCTGCTGGACGGCCTGCTCGGCCACCTCGCCGAATTTCTGGATGGCTGCATCCAACGTCGCCGCCTCGAGCTCGAAGCTCAGGGGTACGGCGCCCATCGGAGTCATGACCTGCGCCTGGCCGAGGAAGATCACGGGACGCGAGGCGTCCGCCGAGCCGTCCGCCGACACCGGCGTGAGCCGGCGGATCGTGCCGATCCTGCGATCCGTGAATATCTCCTCGCGGTAGATTTGAGTTGGATCCATGTTCGCTTGCCGGTCGTCGCTCATATCTGCCCCCTCTTGTAATCGTTTCAACATCACCCTAGCAGGTTGCGGCGCCGCCTGGGAGCCCTGCTACGATACATGACTTGGCACACTCGGCATTACCTCGAAAGGTCCCGCCGTGGACCACCTTCCTCGGGCTCGGCCTGTTCGGCTTGGCGCTCTTTTGGCTGCACCATTTGCTCGGCCAGTATCGCTGGCACGACATCCTCGCGCACGTTCACGCGATTTCCTCGGACAAGGTGTCGCGGGCCGCGCTGTTCACCCTGCTGGGTTATTCGTCCCTGACGCTCTACGACGCGCTGGCCGTCCATTTCGCGGGCGCCCACGTGCCGTATCCGCGCATCGCCCTGATCTCGTTCATGGGCTACGCGGTGGGCCACAACGTCGGCCTCAACACCTTGAGCGGCGGCGCGATCCGCTATCGGGCCTACACGGCGCTCGGTCTCGGTGCCAAGCAGATCGCGACCATCATCGCGTTCGGCACGGTCACGTTCCTGCTGGGCGCGGGCTTCCTGCTCGGCCTGTCGCTGCTCACGCAGGCGGGCATGTCGGGCTCCGTCCTGCACGTGCACGCGTGGATCGCGGTGAGCGCCGGCGCCGGACTGTTCGCGGTGGTGGGCGGGTATTTCTGGCTGGTGCTCACGCGGCACCAGCCGCTCTGCTATGGCCGCATCGTGATCCCGGTGCCGAAGCCGCGGGTGGCGTTCGCCCAGGTGGGCGTGGCCTGCGCCGACCTCCTGTTCGCCGCGGCGGTCATGTACTCGCTGCTGCCGGCTCAGGCATCGCTCAGCTTCGGCGCCTTCGCCGGAATCTATCTGCTCGCCATCGCCGCGGGCATCGTCAGCAACGTGCCGGGCGGCATCGGTGTGTTCGAGACCGTGCTGCTGCTGCTGATGCCGTCGGTGCCGAAGGGCAGCCTGCTCGGCGCGCTGGTGGCCTATCGCGCAATCTACTACTTCGTTCCCTTTGGAATCGCGCTTTGCCTGCTGGGTGCGCATGAGGTCTGGGTGCATCGCGGCCCCGCGGTAAGGCTGGCGCGGCTGGTGCGCACCTTCCTGTCCGCGGTCACGCCCCAGGCCATCGGCATCGCCGTGTTCCTTGCCGGAGTGGTGCTGCTGTTCTCGGGCGCGACCCCCGGCGTGCACTCGCGTCTTCTCGCGTTGCGCGACTTCGTGCCGCTGCCGATAATGGAGCTGTCGCATTTGCTCGGCAGCGCGGTGGGCGTCGGACTGCTGGTGATCGCGCACGGCCTGTATCGCCGGCTGGACGCCGCGTGGTGGCTCACGGTGTGGCTGCTCTGCGCCGGCATCCTGCTGTCGCTGTTGAAGGGCTTCGACTACGAGGAGGCGATCATCCTGTCGGTCGTCGTGGTCATGCTGGTGTCGGCGCGCAGCCGCTTCCGGCGCCACGCGTCGCTGATTGACCAGCACTATTCCGTCCCGTGGATCGTCGCTTTCGCGCTGGTGCTGGTTGCGGTTCCCTGGCTGATCATCTTCGCCTATCGCCACGTTGCGTACGACAACGACCTGTGGTGGGACTTCGCCTTCCACGCATCGGCGCCGCGCAGCCTCCGCGCCTCGCTGCTCGCGGCGGTGATCGCGGCGGCGTACGGTCTCTGGCGCCTGCTCCGGCCGGGGCCACCGCCGCGTCCGGCGCCGAGCGAGGAGGACATGCGGCGCGTCACCGACCTGGTGGCCGAGTCCGCCGACACCATCGCCAACCTTGCGCTGCTCGGAGACAAGAATCTCCTGTTCAACGCCGATCGCACCGCGTTCATCATGTATCAGGTCTCGGGCAACAGCTGGGTCGCGATGGGCGACCCGGTGGGTGCGCCCGGGCCGTGCGAGGAGCTCGCCTGGGACTTTCTCGAGCATTGCGACGTCATGGCCGTGTCGCCGGTGTTCTACCAGGTCAAGCCGGAGAACCTGCCGCTCTACATCGATCTCGGCCTCAACCTGAGCAAGCTCGGCGAGGAGGCACGGGTCGATCTCGGCGGCTTCTCGCTCGAGGGCCCCGCGCGCGCGGACCTGCGCCAGTCGCACCGCCGCGCGATCCGCGACGAGGCCCGCTTCGAGGTCGTGCCGGCGGCGAGGGTGCCCGAGATCATCGACGAGCTGCGCGCGGTATCCGACGCCTGGCTCGAAGAGAAGAAGACGGCCGAGAAGCGCTTCTCGCTCGGATACTTCGACGAGCTCTACCTGCAGCGCTTCGACTGTGGGATCGTCCGCCGTGCCGGCGCCATCGTGGCATTCGCCAACCTGTGGCGCGCGGGCTCGCGCGAGCTGTCGGTGGACCTGATGCGCTACGGCGCCAACGCACCCAAGGGCGTGATCGATTATCTGCTGATCGAGTGCATGCTCTGGGGCAAGGCGCAGGGGTTCCCCTGGTTCAATCTCGGCATGGCGCCGCTCTCCGGCCTCGAGGAGCACTCGCTCGCGCCTACCTGGCACAGGCTCGGGCGCATGGTGCAACGGTATGGCGAGATGTTCTATCCGTTCGAAGGGCTGCGGAAGTTCAAGGAGAAGTTCCTGCCCATCTGGCGCCCGCGCTACCTGGCTGCCTCGGGCGGCCTCTCGACGGGAGGCGCGCTGCTCGACGTCACCGCGCTGATCTCGGGCGGTGTCGGCAAGGTGCTGCGCAAATAGCATGACGAAAGGTGCTGCGGAAATAGCATGATGGCGCGACCGGCACGAGGCGCACGCCGCGCGGCCGGAATCGCCGCGGCACTCTGGTGCGCGTTGGTGCCCGCACAGACGCAGCCGCCGGTACCGGCCGGCGCACCGCCTGCGCCCTCCGGCGCGGCGCCAGTGCCCCCCGGCGCGCCAGCGGCGCCGCCCGGGAGCGCGACGCCGGCGGCGTCCGGTGAATCGTCCGAGCAAGCCGATGCGCAGGGCGCGACGTCCGGGGCGCCGCCGCCGGATGAGGTCTGGAGCTTCGGACGCTTCGGCGACATCTCCGTGTATCGGCCGAAGGGCGAGCCGCGCGACGTGGCGCTGTTCGCCTCGGGTGACGGCGGCTGGAATCTCGGCGTGGTCTCGATGGCGCGCCGGCTCGCGGCCGAGAACACGCTCGTGGCCGGCTTCGACATACGACATTATCTCGCGCAGCTCGAGCAGTCCTCCGACGCGTGCGTCTCGCCCGCGACCGACTTCGAGAACCTGGGCCGCTATCTGCAGACCCGGCTCGGCGTGAAGCAGTACCTGTCGCCGACGCTGGTCGGGTACTCCTCGGGCGCCACCCTCGTGTATGCGACGCTGGCTGAGGCGCCGG
>DATAYZ010000036.1:0-22710 GCA_036272295.1 Steroidobacteraceae bacterium | reverse complement strand
GAGATGGTGATGCCGGGGGACAACATCAAGATAGTGGTGGAGCTGATTGCGCCGATCGCGATGGAGCAGGGCTTGCGCTTTGCGATTCGCGAGGGCGGCAAAACCGTCGGCGCCGGCGTCGTCGCCAAGATCATCGCGTAGCCCGGCCCAGGTTATTTTTGGAGTTTTCGCGGGGATTCGCGTAATATCCGCACCCCTCATCGGACGGGGCCGCTTCGGCCCCGTAGCAGTGGCGCGAAGCGCCTGAAAATCGGCGCGCAAGCGCCTGGGAATTCGGCGCGAAGCGCCTGGGAATCCTGAAAAGCGCCAGGCGCTTGGAAAGTTTATGGCAAATCAGAATATTCGGATTCGTCTTCAGGCTTTCGATCATCGCTTGATCGACAAGTCCGCGCGCGAGATCGTCGACACCGCAAAGCGCACCGGCGCGACCGTCAAGGGTCCCGTGCCGCTGCCCATCAAGATGGAGCGCTTCACGGTGCTGACCGCGCCGCACGGCGACAAGGACGCGCGCGATCAGTTCGAGATCCGCACGCACAAGCGGCTGATGGACATCCTGAATCCAACGGACAAGACCGTGGATGCGCTCATGAAGCTCGAGCTTCCCGCGGGCGTGGATGTTCAGATCAAGCTGAACTAGCGGTAAAGGCCCAAAAGCGTCGCCGACAGACAAAAGCCCCCTTTTGGCCTTGCGCCGCCGTAGCTCACGCTTCTAGACACCCAAGCCTCTCGAGCGTATAGTTCGCCGTCCAATTTTAAGGTCGGAGCGCGTGGGCGCCGACGCCGAATCCTACGGGTCCTCGGGGTCACGAAGCCCAAACCGCCGGTCTGTTGCAACGCAAGCGGGCAGCCAATCGCAGCGGCCCGCCGTATAGAGGAACGACAAATGACCATTGGTCTGGTTGGCCGCAAGTGCGGCATGACCCGAGTATTCACCGACGCCGGTGTGACCGTGCCCGTGACGGTCGTCGAGGCGTTGCCGAATCGTATCTCGCAAGTCAAAGCCGACGAGAACGACGGCTATCGCGCGGTTCAGGTCACCATCGGCAGCCGGCGCCCCTCACGCGTTTCGAAGGCTCTGGCGGGTCACTTCGCCAAGGCGAACGTCGGCGCGGGCGCAAGCTCGCACGAGTTTCGGCTGGGCAAGGGTGAGGGCGAAGCGCTGGCCACGGGCGGCGAGATCAAGGTCGACATGTTTACCGCCGGTCAGATCGTCGATGTCACCGGCACCACGGTCGGCAAGGGCTTCGCCGGCACGATGAAGCGCCATAACTTCAAGGGCGGCAGAAAGACGCACGGCAACTCGCTGTCGCACCGCTCGCCCGGCTCCATCGGCCAGCGCCAGACGCCGGGCCGCGTATTCAAGGGCAAACGCATGTCCGGCCACATGGGCGTGCGCAATCGCACCATCGAGAACCTGCGCGTCGTCGAAGTGGACGCCGCGCGCAACCTGATCCTGATCTCGGGCGCGATTCCGGGCGCGGAAGGCGGCCGGGTCGTGATCAAGCCCTCGGTCAAGGCCAAGGGCCAGGAGCGCCGCCGCAAGCTGATGCCGAACAAGGCGCCGGCGGCCGCCGGTGCGAAGCCCGGGGCAGCGAAGGGCGGTAAGGGCGACAAGGCCGAGAAGAAGTAATCATGAAGCTCAAGCTACACAACGGCGCCGCGGCCGGGGAATTGCAGGTGTCCGATGCGGCGTTCGGGCGCGCCTACAACGAAGCCCTGATCCACCAGGTCGTCACGGCATACATGGCGGCGGGCCGTGCCGGCACCAAGGCGCAGAAGACGCGCGCCGAAGTGCGCGGCGGCGGCAAGAAGCCGTGGAGCCAGAAGGGCACGGGTCAGGCGCGCGCGGGCTCGATCCGCAGCCCCATCTGGGTTGGCGGCGGCCGGACGTTCGCGGCGCGTCCGCGCGACTTCTCCCAGAAGGTGAATCGCAAGATGTATCGCGCCGCGATGCAGTCGATGGTGTCGCAGCTGGTGCGCGAGGACCGCCTGGTCGCGGTCGAGTCGCTGGAGCTGTCCGCGCCGAAGACCAAGCAGCTCCTCGGCAAGCTGTCGGAGCTGGGCTTGACGCGCGCGCTCATCCTGGTCGAGGCCTACGAGGAAAAGCTGTTCCTCGCGGCGCGCAACGTGCCGTACGTCGACGTGATCCCCGTGGCCTCGCTCGATCCGGTGAGCCTGATCAAGCACGACAAGGTCGTGGCGACGGTCGGGGCGCTCAAGCTGCTGGATCAACGCCTCGGAGGCGCGAATGAATAAGGAACGCTTGATGACCGTGCTGATTCAGCCGCACGTGTCGGAGAAGAGCGCCAACATGGCCGACAAGGCGGGACAGTACGTGTTCCGCGTGCGCGACGATGCCTCGAAGGGCGAGGTGAAGGCCGCGGTCGAGCTCATGTTCGAGGTCAAGGTGGAGGGCGTGAACCTGCTCAACAAGCCGGGCAAGACGCGCCGCTTTAAGAACGTGGCCGGGCGGCGCTCGGGATTCAAGAAAGCTTATGTAAGTCTCCAGGCCGGCCAGTCGATCGACTTTGCCGGCGGCAAAGTGGGCTAAAGGGTAGGCCATGGCACTCATCAAAATGAAGCCGACCTCTCCGGGGACGCGCTTCGTCGTCAAGATCGACCGTTCGCATCTGCACAAGGGCGGCCCGCTCGAGTCGCTGACCGTCAAGCGCAACCGCACCGGAGCGCGCAATCACTCGGGTCGACAGACCACCCGTCACATCGGCGGCGGTCACAAGCAGCGTTATCGCATCGTGGATTTCAAGCGCGACAAGGACGGCATTCCGGGCGTCGTGGAACGGCTGGAATACGATCCGAACCGCACCGCGCACCTCGCCCTCGTCCTCTACAAGGATGGCGAGCGGCGCTACATCCTCGCGCCCAAGGGCGTGAAGGCGGGCGATGAGGTCCGTTCGGGCGCCGACGCGCCGATCAAGCCGGGCAACACCCTGCCGCTGCGGCACATCCCCGTGGGCTCGACCGTGCACAACATCGAGCTGAAAGTGGGCAAGGGCGGCCAGCTGGCGCGCAGCGCCGGCGGCTCGGCGCAGTTCGCCGCGCGCGAGGGCGTGTACGCGAGCGTGCGCCTGAAGTCGGGCGAGATTCGCAAGGTGCACATCGATTGCCGCGCGACGATCGGCGAGGTCGGCAACGACGAGCACAACCTGCGCGTGTTCGGCAAGGCGGGCGCGGTGCGCTGGCTCGGCGTGCGGCCGACGGTGCGCGGCGTCGTGATGAACCCGGTCGACCACCCGCACGGCGGCGGCGAGGGCAAGTCGGGCCAGGGCAACCCTCATCCGGTGAGCCCGTGGGGCTTGCAGACCAAGGGCAAGAAGACCCGGCGCAACAAGCGCACCGACAGCATGATCGTCCAGCGCCGCAAGAACAAGCGCATCTAGGTCCGGAGAAGCTATGCCTCGTTCACTCAAGAAAGGCCCGTTCGTGGATCTGCATCTCGCCAAGAAGGTGCAGAGCGCCAGCCAGAAGAACGACCGTCGCCCGATCAAGACCTGGTCGCGCCGCTCGATGATCGTGCCCGACATGGTGGGCCTGACCATCGCGGTGCATAACGGCCGCCTGCACGTGCCGGTGCTCGTGTCGGAGAACATGGTCGGGCACAAGCTCGGCGAGTTCGCGCCGACGCGCACCTTCAAGGCGCACTCCGGCGACAAGAAAGTCTCGGCGGCGGAGTAAGCATGCAAACGACGGCCAAACTGCGCTACGCGCGCATCTCTCCGCAGAAGTGCCGGCTGGTGGTCGACACCATCCGCGGCAAGTCGGCGACCAAGGCGGTCAACACGCTGAAGTTCATGCCCAAGAAGGGCGCGCGCATCGTTCTCAAGGTGCTGGATTCGGCGATCGCCAATGCCTACAACAATTTCAATGCCGACGTCGACGACCTCAAGGTGACGCGAGTCGAGGTCGATCCGGCGCCGATGTTCAAGCGTTTCCAGGCGCGCGCCAAGGGGCGCGGCGTGCGCATCGCGAAGCGCAACAGCCACATCCTGGTGCAAGTCTCCGACGGCAAGCGAGAAGACTAATGGGTCAGAAAGTAAATCCGATCGGCATCCGCCTCGGCATCACCCGCGACTGGACTTCCAAGTGGTACGCGGGCTCCAAGACGTTCGCCTCGAACATCCATACCGACTTTCTGGTGCGCAAGTTTCTCTCGAGGAAGCTGGCGGACGCCTCGGTGAGCCGCATTCACATCGAGCGCGCCGCGCGCCGTGCGAACATCACCATTCACACCGCGCGCCCCGGCATCGTGATCGGCAAGAAGGGCGAGGACATCGAGAAGCTGCGCACCGCGGTCGCGAAGATTCTCGGCATGACCATGAACGACGTGCGCCTCAACATCGCCGAGATTCGCAAGCCCGAGCTCGACGCCAAGCTGGTCGCCGAGGGCATCTCGCAGCAGCTCGAGAAGCGCGTGATGTTCCGCCGCGCCATGAAGCGCGCGGTCACCAACACCATGCGCTCGGGCGCGCTCGGCATCAAGGTGCGCATCTCGGGCCGCTTGAACGGCTCGGAGATCGCCCGCACGGAGTCCAACCGCGAGGGCCGCGTGCCGCTGCACACCTTCCGTGCGGACATCGACTACGGGGTCGCCGAGGCGATGACCACCTACGGCGTGATCGGCATCAAGGTGTGGATCTTCAAGGGCGAAGTGTTCGATCAGCCGGAAGTCGAGGCGCCCGACGCCGAGGGCGAAGGCCAGAAGACCGCGCCGCCGCCGCCGCCGGCGGCGGAAGCTCCCGCGGCCACGGCCTGACGGGTAACTCACCATGATGCAGCCTAAGCGGACCAAATTCCGCAAACAGTTCAAGGGCCGGATCGGCGGCAGCGCACAGCGCGGCAACTCCGTGGCGTTCGGCGAGTACGGCCTCAAGGCGACCGACCGCGCCCGCATGACGGCGCGCGAGATCGAGGCGGCGCGCCGCGCGATCTCCCGCTACGTGAAGCGCGGCGGGCGCATCTGGATCCGCGTGTTCCCGGACGTGCCGATCACGCAGAAGCCGCTCGAGGTGCGCATGGGCTCGGGCAAGGGTAACGTCGAGTACTGGGTGGCGAAGGTGCTGCCGGGCAAGGTGCTGTTCGAGATCGAGGGCATGAGCGAGGAGATCGCGCGCGAGGCGTTCCGGTTGGCCTCGGCGAAGCTCTCGGTGTCGACCGCGTTCGTCAAGCGGCAGGCGCGGGCCTGACGCCGGACCCGGAAGAGGATCAATTCATGAAGGCTAAAGATTTACGCGACAAAGAGGCGAAGGAGCTGAACGAGGAGCTCCTCAAGCTGCGCCGCGAGCAGTTCAATCTGCGCATGGCGCGCGCCACCGGACAGGCCGCGAAGCCCGACCAGTTCTTGAAGGTGCGCAGGAACATCGCGCGCGTAAAGACCGTGCTCGCACAGGTGCGCAAGTGATCACGCACGAATTTCATCGGACGGGGTCGCCTCGACCCCGTAGCAGTTGCGCGAAGCGCATGACAAATCGCGCGAAGTATATGACCAGCGGCGTGAAGCGAATGAGGGTTGCCTGATGTCAACAATAGAACAGAACACCGGCACACCCGCCGCCGATACCGGCGGAGTACATAAGGCCGCCAGTGAGCGCTTGGGGTTCGGCAAAGTCGTCAGCAACAAGATGAACAAGACCATCGCCGTGTCGATCGAGCGTCTGGTCAAGCACCCGACCTACGGCAAGTACATCCGCCGCACCACCAAGGTGCTCGTGCACGATGAGAACAACGAGGCGAAGGAGGGCGATCTGGTCGCCATCCGTCCGTGCCGGCCGATGTCGCGCCACAAGTCGTGGCTGCTGGTGCGCGTCGTCGAGCGCGCCCGGGCTTAATTGAGGTGCCGTCATGATCCAGCTTCGTACCATGCTGAATGTGGCCGATAACTCCGGCGCCAAGCGTTTGATGTGCATCAAGGTGCTCGGCGGCTCGAAGCGCCGCTACGCCGCGGTGGGCGATGTGATCAAGGTGAGCGTCAAGGACGCCATCCCGCGCGGGAAGGTCAAGAAGGGCGAGGTGTATGACGCCGTGGTGGTGCGCACCAAGCGCGGCGTGCGCCGGGCGGACGGGTCTCTGATCCGCTTCGACACCAACGCCGCCGTGCTCCTGACCAACAAGCTCGAGCCCATCGGCACCCGAATTTTTGGACCCGTGACCCGCGAGCTGCGCAACGTGCAGTTCATGAAGATCATATCGCTCGCGCCGGAGGTTCTCTGATGAAGAAGATCCGCAAGGGCGACACGGTCATCCTGATCGCCGGGCGCGACAAGGGCCGCAAGGGTGCCGTGATCGCGGTGCTGGACGACGACCGGGTGCGCGTCGAGGGCCTGAACATGAGCAAGAAGCATCAGCGTCCGAACCCTCAGGCCGGCGTGCAGGGCGGAATCATCGAGCGCGAGGCGCCGGTGCACATCTCGAACGTACAGATATTCAATCCGGCCACCCAGAAGGCGGACAAGGTCACCTTCAAGGCGCTGGAGAACGGTCGCCGGGTGCGAATTTTCAAGTCCAGCCGCGAGATGGTGGACGCGAAGTAACGGGTACTCTCATGGCAGCAAGACTCAAGACACTTTATCGGGAAAAGATCGTGGGCGAGCTCAAGCAGAAGCTCGGCGTCAAGAACACGATGCAGGTCCCGCGCATCACCAAGATCACGGTCAACATGGGCGTGGGCGAGGCGGTTGCGGACAAGAAAATCATGGATGCGGCGACCGCGGATCTCACCAAGATCACGGGTCAGAAGCCGGCCGTGACCAAGGCGAAGAAGTCGGTCGCGACCTTCAAGGTACGAGACGGCCAGGCGATCGGCTGCAAGGTGACCTTGCGCGGCGACCGGATGTACGAATTCCTCGACCGCCTGGTGAGCATCGCGATCCCGCGCATCCGTGATTTTCGCGGCATCAACACGCGCTCCTTCGACGGCCGCGGCAACTACAGCCTGGGGGTGAAGGAACAGATCATCTTCCCCGAGATCCAGTACGACCAGATCGATCAAATTCGTGGCATGGACATCACCATCTCCACGTCGGCCGCGGACGACAAGCATGGACGCGCGCTGCTCGAAGCCTTCAACTTTCCGTTCCGCAAGTAAGGTAGCCCATGGCAAAAACGAACATGCTCATGCGCGAGAAGCGCCGCCTCAAGGTGGCGAAGAAGTACGCCTCGCGCCGCGCCGAGCTGAAAGAGCTGATCCGGGACCCGAAGACCGGACAGGAGGAGCGCGCCGCGGCGCAGGTGGAGCTGCAAAAGCAGCCACGCGACGCATCGCCGTCGCGCCAGCGCAATCGTTGCGCGATCACGGGACGGCCGCGCGGCGTCTACCGCAAGTTCGGCCTGGCGCGCACCAAGCTGCGGGAAGCGGCGAATCGCGGCGAGATTCCGGGCCTGTCCAAGGCGAGCTGGTGAGGCGCGCACCATGAGCATGACTGATCCGATTGCAGATCTCCTGACCAGAATTCGCAACGCCCAGACTGCGGGCAAGCCGACGGTCGGCGTCGGGGCCTCGAAGCTGAAGCTCGCGATCCTCGCGGTGCTGAAGGACGAGGGGTACATCGGCGGGTTTCACGTGGAGACCGCGGGCGCCAAGAGCACGCTCGCCATCGAGCTCAAGTATCACGAGGGCCGGCCGGTGATCGATCGCATCGAGCGCATCAGCCGTCCGGGCCTGCGCATCTATCGCGGCAAGGACGAGCTGCCGAAGGTGCTGGGTGGCCTCGGCGTCGCGGTGATCTCGACGCCCAAGGGCATCATGTCCGACGCGCAGGCGCGAGCGGCCGGAACCGGCGGCGAAGTGCTGTTCGTAGTCCAGTAAACATTGCATAGGTTTTCCATATGTCCCGCGTAGCAAAGAAACCGGTCGATCTCCCGCAGGGCGTCAGCGCCACGATCGGCGCCGACAGCGTGACCGTGAAGGGCGCCAAAGGCTCGCTGACGCTGCCCATCAAGGGCGGCGTCAAGGTCAAGCAGCAGGACAAGCATCTCGAGGTCGAGGCCGAGGGCAGTGCGGAAGGCTTGAATGCCATCGCCGGCGCGACGCGCGCGCACCTCGCCAACATGGTGCTGGGCGTGACCAAGGGCTACGAGAAGAAACTCGAGCTGGTCGGGGTGGGCTATCGCGCGGCGGTGCAGGCGAAGAGCCTGACCTTGACGCTCGGCTATTCGCACCTCATCAACTTCGCGATCCCGGAAGGAATCACCATCGAGACGCCGAGCCAGACGGAGATCATCGTCAAGGGCATCGATCGTCAGCGCGTCGGCCAGACCGCCGCCGAGATTCGTGCGTTCCGGCCGCCGGAGCCCTACAAGGGCAAGGGCGTGAAGTACACGGATGAGAAGATTTCGCTGAAAGAGGCGAAGAAGAAGTAACCATGAAACTGACCAAGCAAGACACGCGTTTGCGCCGGGCACGCCGGGCGCGCGTCAAGATCAAGGAGCTGGCCGCGATGCGCCTGTCCGTGCACCGCACGCCGCAGCATATCTACGCGCAGATTTTCGCGCCGGAGGGCGACAAGGTGCTGGTCGCCGCGTCGACCCTGCAGAAGGACGTTCGCGGCGAGCTCAAGTCCACCGGCAACATCGAGGCCGCCAAGGCCGTCGGCCGCGCCATCGCGGAGCGCGCCAAGGCGAAGGGTATCGGCAAGGTGGCTTTCGACCGCTCCGGCTTCATGTATCACGGGCGCATCAAGGCGCTGGCCGATGCCGCGCGCGAAGCCGGCCTCGAGTTCTAACTCTGTGTCAATAAAGTGATGGGAAGAGGCATATGGCGAGAGTAGAAAAACCGGTGACCGGGGACGACCTGTTGGAGAAGCTGGTCGCCGTGAACCGCGTCGCCAAGGTCGTCAAGGGCGGCAAGCAGTTCGGCTTCACGGCCCTGACGGTGGTCGGCGATGGTGCCGGCCGGGTGGGTTTTGGCTACGGCAAGGCGCGCGAAGTGCCGGTGGCCATCTCCAAGGCCATGATGCAGGCGCGCAAGAGCCTGGTGAGCGTCTCTCTCAAGAACGATACCCTGTTCTATGCGGTCAAAGGCAGGCATGGGACCACGCGCGTGTACATGCAGCCGGCTGCCGACGGCACCGGTGTGATCGCCGGCGGCGGGATGCGGGCCGTGTTCGAATGCGCGGGCGTGCGCAACGTGCTCGCCAAGAGCTATGGCTCGCGCAATCCCATCAACGTGGTGAGAGCGACGATGGATGCGCTCTCCAAGCTGCGGACCCCGGACGACATCGCCGCGAAGCGCGGCAAGACGGTCGCGGAGCTCGTGGGTGAGTCATGAGCGATAAATCGTTGAAAGTCACGCTGGTCAAGAGCTTGCACGGCCAGCTTCAGAACATCCGCAACTCCGCCAGGGGGTTGGGATTGCGCCGCATCGGCCACAGTGTGGTGGTGGCGGATACCCCATCGAATCGGGGAATGATCAACGCCGCCAGCCACATGCTCAAGGTCGAGGCGGAGGGCGCGGGAACCAAGGCCAAGGCCCCGAAGGGTTAGAACATGCGATTGAACACCATCAAGCCGGCGGCCGGCTCCAAGCGCGAGCACCTGCGGGTGGGCCGCGGCGCATCCGCCGGACAGGGCAAGACCTGCGGGCGCGGCGTCAAGGGACAGCGCGCGCGCAAGGGCGGCTATCACAAGGTGGGCTTCGAGGGCGGCCAGATGCCGCTCCAGCGGCGCCTGCCGAAGACCGGCTTCAAGTCGGCGATCAAGGCCTCGCGCAGCGAGCTCACGCTCACCGATCTCGAGCGGGTCTCGGGCGCAGAGGTGACTCTTGCCGCCCTGATCGCGGCAAACCTCGTGCCGGAGTACACCGAGCGGGTCAAGATCATCGTCTCGGGCAAGCTGACCAAGCCCTTCGTCATCAAGGACAAGGCCGTCACCGCGAGCAAGGGTGCGCGCAGCGCGGTCGAATCGGCCGGCGGCCGCTTCGAGGCTTAAGAGGGCAGCGTGGCCACATCGAGCACCAATCCGTCGGCGGGTCTCGCGGACCTCACGCGCTTCGCAGAAATGCGCAAGCGCCTGTGGTTCCTGCTGGGCGCGCTCGTGGTGTATCGGCTGGGCACGTTCATCCCGGTGCCCGGCATCGACGCGGCGCGCTTCGCCGCGTTCTTCTCGCAGCAGAACGGCACGCTGCTCGGCATGTTCAACATGTTCTCGGGCGGCGCGCTGCAGCGCTTCAGCATCTTCGCGCTGAACGTCATGCCCTACATCACCGCCTCGATCATCGTGCAGATGGCCTCCATGGTGTACCCGCCCTGGAACCAGATCCGCAAGGAGGGGGAGTCGGGACGGCGGAAGCTGATGCAGTACACGCGCTACGGCACGGTCGGCCTGGCGGCGTTCCAGGGCTTCGGTGCGGCGCTCGCCATTCAGAACGCGGGCAACGGCCTCGTGTCCAATCCGGGCCCGCAGTTCCTGTTCGTCGCCACCGTGTCGATCACCACCGGCACGCTGTTCGTGATGTGGCTGGGCGAGCAGATCACCGAGCGCGGCATCGGCAACGGGATCACGATGATCATCGTCGCCGGCATCATCGCCGGGCTGCCGAGGGCCATCCTGAGCACCCTCGACCTGGTGCACTCGGGCGAGATGAGTCCGCTGGTGGTGCTGCTGATCGCGATCGTCGTGCTCCTGGTGACGCTGTTCTGCGTGTTCGTCGAGCGCGCGCAGCGCAAGATCCAGGTGAACTACGCCAAGCGTCAGGTGGGCCGGCGCATGACGCAGGGTCAGAGCACGCACCTGCCGTTCAAGCTGAACATGGCCGGCGTGATCCCGCCGATCTTCGCCTCGAGCTTGCTGGTCTTCCCGGCGACCATCGCCCAATTCTTCGGCAACAGCCCGAACCCGAACGTCATCCAGCGGACCCTGCAGCGGGTCGCGGTGGTGCTCGGCTACGGCCAGCCCCTGCATGTGCTGCTGTTCGCGCTGCTCATCATCGGATTCGCATTCTTCTACGTCGCCCTGGTCTACGACGCCCGCGACACGGCGGACAACCTCAAGAAGGCGGGTGCCTTCATTCCGGGCATACGGCCCGGTCAGCAGACCGGCGAGTACCTGGACCGGGTCCTGACCCGCCTGACGCTCTGGGGCGGCCTGTACATCATGGCCGTGTGTCTCCTGCCCGAGATCGTGCGCATGGTCAATCCGGCCGTGCCCTTCCAGTTCGGCGGCACCTCGCTCCTCATCATCGTGGTCGGAGTCATGGACTTCGCCGCCCAGGCCAGCTCGCACATGATGTCGCACCAGTACGAGGGCCTGATGAAAAAAGCCAGCTTGCGCGGCATTGGAGCCAAGAAATGAAAGTTCGTCCTTCGGTGAAGAAGATCTGCAAGAACTGCAAGGTCGTGCGGCGGCGCGGCATCGTTTACATCATTTGCTCCTCGGACGCCCGCCACAAGCAGCGTCAGGGATAGTCTCGGTCGGGGTCGCTTCGACCCCGTTGAAAGGTGGCGCGAAGCGCCTGGGAAGTGGCGCGAAGCGCCTGGGAAGTGCTGAGTACCCTTGGAATCAGGGCGGTTTTCTTATATACTAGCGCGCTTTTTTTCAAGAGCGCGGGCGGAGATTTAGATGGCGCGTATCGCCGGCATCAACATACCGATGAACAAGCACGTGGTCATCGGACTGACTCACATTTACGGCATCGGCAAGAGCCGCTCGGAGCTCATCTGCGACACCGCCGGGGTCAAGCATTCGGTCAAGGTCAAGGACCTGACCGATGCCGAGGTGGCTTCGCTGCGCTCGCAGGTGGCGAAGTTCGCGGTCGAGGGTGACCTGCGCCGCGAAGTCTCGATGAACATCAAACGGCTCATGGATCTCGGCTGCTACCGCGGGATCCGCCATCGCAAGGGCCTGCCCCTGCGCGGCCAGCGTACGCGCACCAATGCGCGCACGCGCAAGGGTCCGCGCAAGCAGGCGGTCAAGATGAACGCGCCGCCGGGCAAGTTGTAAGGGTAATAGACACTCATGGCAGACCAGAAACCAGTTCAAGGTGCGGCGGCGGCGGGCGGCAAGCCGGTACGGAAAAAAGTCCGGAAGAACGTCCTGGACGCGATTGCGCACGTCCACGCGTCGTTCAACAACACCATCATCACCATCACCGATCGGCAGGGAAACACGCTCTCCTGGGCGACTTCCGGCGGCTGCGGATTCCGCGGCTCGCGCAAGTCGACGCCGTTTGCGGCCCAGGTGGCTGCGGAGCGCGCGGGCACCGCGGCGCAGGAGCACGGAGTCAAGAACGTCGAGGTTCGCGTCATGGGGCCGGGACCCGGCCGCGAGTCGGCGGTGCGCGCCCTGAACGGCTGCGGGCTCAAGATCACCAACATTGAAGACGTGACACCCATCCCCCATAACGGATGTCGTCCGCCGAAAAAGCGCCGCGTCTGACGGCTCAAACGCTCAAGGGTTTTTAATGGCCAAGTACACCGGTCCGAAATGCAAGCTGTCGCGTCGCGAGGGCACCGATCTGTTCCTGAAGAGCGGGTCCAAGCCGCTCGAGTCGAAGTGCAAGCTCGAGGTGCCGCCGGGCGGCGTCAAGAGCGAGCGCAAGCAGCGCTTGTCGGAGTATGGCCTGCAGCTGCGTGAGAAGCAGAAGCTGCGCCGGATGTACGGCGTGCTGGAGCGTCAGTTCCGCAATTACTACCAGAAGGCCGCGGGCCGTCCGGGCGCGACCGGCGAGACCCTGCTGCAGTTCCTGGAGCTGCGCCTGGACAACGTGGTCTACCGGATGGGGTTTGCGGTGACCCGCGCCGAGGCGCGCCAGCTCGTGAGCCACAAAGGCATCAGCGTCAACGACAAGCTGGTGAACATCGCGTCCTACCAGTGCAAGGCGGGCGATGTGATCAATCTGCGCGAGCGGGCCAAGAAGCAGATTCGCGTGACCGCGGCCCTGACCGTGGCCTCCCAGGTCGGTTTCCCCGACTGGGTGGATGTGGACGACAAGAAATTCTCGGGTGTGCTCAAGTCGGTCCCGGAACGACAGGACATCCTGCCGGACATCAACGAGAGTCTGGTCGTCGAGTTGTACTCCAAGTAGTGCTGCGCAGCCTCTCGGGCTGCGTCGTACCCGATCGTTAGCGAGGTTTCCATGCAGGGATCCATCAATGAGTTCTTGAAGCCGCGGGTCGTCAAGGTGCAGCCCGTGTCGCCGCGCCATGCGCGGATCGTCATCGAGCCGTTCGAGCGCGGGTTCGGGCACACGCTGGGCAACGCGTTGCGCCGGGTGCTGCTGTCGTCCCTGCCGGGCGCCGCGATCACGGAGATCGAGATCGAGGGTGTGCTGCACGAGTACACCGCGATCGAGGGCGTGCAGGAGGACGTCGTCGACATCCTGCTGAACCTCAAGGCCGTCGCGATCCGCATGCATACCCGCGACGTGGCCGAGGTGCGCTTGCACAAGAAGGGCCCGGGCCCGGTGACCGCCGGAGACATCGCGGGCGACCATGACATCGAGATCCTGAATCCGGATCTGGTCATCGCGAACCTGACCAAGGCGGGCGAGCTGTCGATGTCGCTCAAGGTCGAGCGCGGTCGCGGCTACCGTCCCGCGGCGCAGCGCCTCGCGTTCGAGGAGCAGTCGCGCGCCATCGGCCGCCTGCAACTCGATGCCTCGTTCAGCCCGGTGCGAAAGGTGACCTACAACGTCGAGAGCGCGCGCGTCGAGCAGCGCACCGACCTGGACAAGCTGATCCTGGACATCGAGACCAACGGCACCATCGATCCGGAAGAGGCCATCCGCCGCGCGGGCGGCATCCTCAAGGATCAGCTGTCGGTGTTCGTCGATCTGCAGGGTCAGGATGAGGCCACCACCAAGGCGACCGAGACCCAGTTCGATCCGATCCTGCTGCGTCCGGTCGATGAGCTCGAGCTCACGGTGCGCAGCGCGAATTGCCTGAAGGCGGAGAACATCCACTACATCGGCGATCTCGTTCAGCGGACCGAAGTGGAGCTGCTGCGCACGCCGAATCTCGGCAAGAAGTCCCTCACCGAGATCAAGGAAGTGCTCGAGAGCCACGGCCTCACCCTGGGGATGCGCATCGACAACTGGCCGCCTCCGGGCTTGAAGCGCGACGACGAGCGCGAGGGCCTCTAAGCCCGCCGGCGCCGCTGCGGCACGGAGAAGCAGCGGCGCGGAATCAGGAGGGGCGCGGATTTGCGCGCGCCGGCAGTGTAGAGATCGGCGCGCTTGCGCGCGGGACAACAGACAGGGTTAGAACATGCGGCATAGAAACATCGGGCGGCAATTGTCGCGTAACAGCGCTCACCGTCATGCCATGCTGCGCAACATGGCGGCGTCGCTGTTACGGCACGAGACCATTCGCACCACCGTGCCGAAGGCCAAGGAGCTGCGGCGCGTAGTGGAGCCCTTGATCACCCTCGCCAAGGTGGACTCGCTGGCCAAGCGCCGTCTCGCGCTGTCGCGCCTTCGCGATGAGAGCGTGGTGGAAAAGCTGTTCGATGACCTGGGTCCCCGGTTCAAGGCGCGGGCCGGCGGCTACACCCGCATCCTGAAGATGGAGCCCCGACCGGGCGACTCCGCCGACATGGCGCTGATGGAGCTCGTCGAGCGCGCCGCCGACGAGGTCGAGAAGAGCGACGACACGAAGTCGGCCAAGGGCGCAAAGGGCGCGGGCAAGCCCGCCGCCAAGGCGCCGAAGAAGAAGGGCAAGAAGGCGGACGCGGATACGGCCGAGGAAGCGGCTCCGGCACCCAAGCGCCGTAAGAAAGCCGCCGCCTGAGCGAGTCAGGCTTGCGCGCCTGAGATCACGGTCCTATGGATGGCCGGTGGTCTGCGGCGACCCGGGGGGCGGGATCGTCTCGACGCTCTTCGAAGATTTCGCCATCCCTGGGCCGACTAGCAGCAGGGCGGCATGATTCATCGCGGTCGACCCGTGCATCATCAGCTTGCCGCTCTCTTGACGATGGCTGGCGGTGTCCTCGATCCAAATGGCGCTGTGATCCGGTGAGAACTCGCCGGTCACGTCGTATCTCGCTCCAGCCCGCGGAGTGAAAGCGACGTCTCCCTCGATCTCGTAAATGGTATGAGCAACCTCGAGGATCGGCGCCGCGCAATGCGTCCTGCCGGACAAATGAAAAGTCGCTTGCTGCGCCGGAACCGGACGCGAAAACTGCTCGACATCCATCGCCAATCCCCGCCCGGAGTTTCGTCGCCGCGTGACGGAGAGGCTGTTCTCGATCCCATGGCCGTCGTAAGAGTCGATGAAGAAGAAGTCCGCGCACCGTCCCGAGTCGGCTGAACTCGAATCGGCAATCTCGGCTGTGGCTCCGGCATACCCCGGAGGCACCGGCTGATAGGTGGCGCACCCGCCAAGCCAGAGCGCGAGCAGCGCCAGGGAGAAGGTCCTCGAAATGGAAACATCCATCCCTGGAGATAGCATTGCGACGAAGATACTGGAGATACTGCGGACGGTCCAGAGGAGGCCCGCCCGGCGGTGATTTCTTCAGAGGCTGGAATTCAACCGAAGGAGCTCCCGTGGAAACGATCGGCGAAGACCTGCGTCAGATGATCCGGAAACCGCTTTCCCCCTCGCACGTCGAGGCATTGCGGGCGGCCGGACAGGTCGTGACGTATCCCAAGGGCACGTTCATGGCTCAGCCGGGCGAAAAGGCGGACCGCTTCGTCTACGTCGAAGACGGCGAGATCGAAGTGGTCAATCCGTTCACCGGCGAACGCCAGTATTCATCGACGATCGGTCCGGCCCAATTCATGGGGGAGATCAGTCTCCTGTATGGCGGCACCGCCTCATTGCCGTTACGCACGGTGGTCGACACGCGGGTGATCGAGGTGCCGCGCGAGCCTTTCCTCAAGCTCATGTCACAGATCCCGGAGATGTCGGACATCATCATCATGGTGTTTGCGGCCCGCCGCCGCCGGCAGCTCGAGGAACGCCGCAGCGGCTTGTACCTCATCGGCGAGGAGGTCGACCGCAACGTGCGTCGCATTGCGGAGTTCGCCAGCCGCAACCGCCTGCCTTACGCGTCGGTGCCTCTGCACAGCCCGGAGGCCGAGGCATCCGCCGAGAGCTGCGCAATCGATGCCAGCACCCCTGCCGTGATATTCGGAAGCAAGGTACCCATCACCGATGCGACGCCGGACAAGATAGCGCGGCTCCTCGGGCTCAACATCGACTTCAACGGCGATGAGCATTTCGACGTGCTGATCGTCGGCGGGGGACCGGCCGGGGTGGCGGCAGCCGTTTATGCCGGCGCCGAGGGTCTGTGCGCGTTGGTCGTCGAGGACATCGCATTGGGCGGGCAGGCCGGGACGTCCAGCCGGATCGAGAACTACATGGGGTTCCCGACGGGCATCTCCGGAGCGGACCTCGTCTGGCGCGGCGAGGTGCAGGCCATGAAGTTCGGCACGCGATTTGCGATGCCGCGCCGGGTCACGGCGCTCGAGGCCTTGGGCAACGGCACCTTTTGCGCGGTCTTCGAGAATGGCCAACGGGTGCGCGCCGGTGCAATCGTCGTGGCGAGCGGTGTGCAGTATCGGCGGCTGCCGCTGGAGCGGCTCGCCGATTTCGAAGGTGCGGGCGTCTACTATTCGGCCACCGACATGGAGGCTCGGTATTGCAAGGACATCGAGGTCGTGATCATCGGCGGCGGCAACTCCGCCGGCCAAGCGGCGATGTTCCTGTGCCGTTACGCCCGGCGCGTCCGTGTGCTGGTCCGGGGTTCATCGCTCGCCGCTTCGATGTCGAGCTATCTCACCAGCCGCCTCGAAGCGGATCCCGGCATCGCGATCGAGTACAACTGTGAAGTCGCCGCCTTGGAGGGCGGCGAGCATCTGGAAGGCGTCACCATCCGCGATGCCAGGACCGCGCAGTCACGCAAGGTTGCGACGCGGGCCCTGTTCATCATGGTGGGCGCGGCACCGAACACCGACTGGCTCTCCGGTCTCGTGAAGCTCGATGACAAAGGGTTCGTCATCACCGGCGCCGGCTCGCCCGCTGCGCCGTTTGCAACGTCCTGCCCCGGCATTTTTGCCGTCGGTGACGTGCGGGCGGGGTCGGTCAAGCGGGTGGCCTCGGCGGTGGGCGAGGGGTCCGTCGTGATCTCCAAGGTTTGGGAGCACGTCAGGCGGAACATCGTCTGAACGCCGGCCGGAGGGCTCAAGGGGCCTTCGCAAAGGCTTCCCGTGTCATGTTTTCGGGCGCGCCATCCGTCGTCGCCACGTTGTCCTCGATCCTGATTCCGCCGAACGGCTTGAGCTCCTCGACCACGGCCCAGTCGATGTGCTTGCGCCGGTCGTCGGCGCGCGCCGCGGCGAGCAGCGAGTCGATGAAATAGAGCCCGGGCTCCACCGTCACCACCACCCCGGGCTCGAGGATGCGGGTCAGGCGCAGGTAGGGGTGGCCCTCCGGGCGCTTGCGCTCGCGTCCTTCGGCATCGCCCATGACGCCCCCCACGTCGTGGACCTGGAGCCCGAGCAGATGGCCGATCCCGTGGGGAAAGAACACGCCGGTGAGACGCAGGTCGACGGCGGCCTCGCCCGGGACCTTGGTGATGCCGGTACGCTCGAGCACATCGCCGAGCGCGCGGTGGGCCGACAGATGCACCTCGCGATAGTCGCGCCCCGCGATGATCTGTGCCGCCAGTCCCCGCTGAGCTGCATCCACCTCCTCGATGAGCTCGGCGAAGCGGCCCGGGGAGGCGGCGTGCGTACGTGTGATGTCCGAGGCATACCCGCGATACTGGGCGCCGGCGTCGATCAGGAACGAGCGTAGCGAGGCAGGGGCCGAGCGCTCGAGGTGCTGGTAGTGCAGGACCGCGGTGTTCTCGTTGTAGGCCACGATGTTGTTGTAGGGCAGCTCTTCCTCGCGCTGGGCGCAGGCCTCCAGATAGCGCAGGTGGGCCTCGTATTCGGAGGCTCCCCGGCGGAACGCCGCAACCGCCGCCCGGTGGCCGCGAACACCGAGCGCCGTGGCCCGGCGCATGCACTCGAGCTCGTAGGGGGTCTTGACCGCCCGGTCATAGTGCAGCTTCTTGAGGAGCTCCGGGGGATTGAGGCTTCCGGCAGGGGCGCCGGCCGCGAACGGCTCCGGGCCGACGAAAGCCACCCGTCCTAGCCTGGTCCAGTGATCGGTCGCCTTGGAGGGTGCCTCCGATGCGATGATCTCGATCGCCCGGGTCCAGGGCTCGGTGGGGAGGGCGGCGGCCTTGTGCCAGAAGTCGTTTGGGCGATGAAAGAGCAGCTTCGGGTGCGACCCGGGCGCAATGACCAGGATGCACTGAGGGTTGTCGACGACGGGGACCCAGGCCTTGAAGTGGGGGTTGACCTTGAAGGGGTAGTCCTGATCGTCCAGGAACTGGAGGGGCGGTGCCCCGGCATGGATGACCAGCGCATCGAAACCGGCTTCCTGCAGAGATCGCGCGGTGCGCCGGAGGAGGGTCTCGAGGTGAGGCTCGTACAGCTCGTCGACGTTGACTTGAGACACGGGTCCCCGCCTTCCGGATGAAATCGTGGCGCCAGTATGCTCCGGCGACCGGTCGCCGCCGGAGAATTCTTAACCCCACTCGCGCATCGCAACCGTTAAAGGCGCGTAACGCACCGCGAAAGAGATATGAAAATACGGCGAAACCCTCTAAAATCGATCGGGACACTTGGGTTTGAAGGCCCAATAAAACGCTCGGCCTTAAAAATTTCCTCTCAATATATTTCTGGGGTATCGATAGATGAAGACCAAACTAGCTCTTAGCGCTTTCGTGGCCGCACTCGTGCTGAGTGCTTGCGGTAGCAAGTCCGAGGCTCCTGCCCCGGCTGCCGACACCACTCCTCCCCCGGCCGCCGCCCCGGCTGCTGACGCTGCCGCCTCTTCCGCTGCGGACTCCGCCGCGGCCGCGAGCGCTGCCGCCGATGCCGCTGCAAGCGCCGCTTCCGCTGCGCATTAATTCGGCGCGGTAGCGATCGAACACGCCCGGGCGGACCACCAGACGGTGGTCCACCCGGGTTGTGTGTTTTTGATTTGGGGCGATTTCGTTGCTAGTCAGCATCCGCGACTGCAAGCACTCGAAGAAGGATCGCCAGTGGATCCAGAGCGTCTACAGCGACTACATCGATTCGCTGGCGGATTTGAACACCGGGCTCTATTCGGTGATCGGCGCCGACCCGCCGCGTGAAGAAGAGATCTTCGCCAATTGGTTTTCGAACGACCAGGCTCACCCGCTGGTGATCGTGAAGGGGGCCGAGCCGGTCGGCTTCGCCCTGGTCACCCGTCCGCGCATTCCGGCTGCCGGCGAGCCTGCCGCTGACTACCGGATGTCCGAGTTCTTCATCCTGAAGCAGCACCGTCGGGTCGGAATGGGACGGGACGCCGCGGTTCTCATCTTCGACCGCTTCGCGGGTGGCTGGGAAATCATCGAATACCTGCGCAACCCGGGCGCCGTCGCCTTCTGGAGGCGCGTGGTCAGCGTCTACAGCGGCGGCCGTTACTCCGAGCGGACCCGCCACGGCGAGGTCCAGCAGCGCTTCAAGAGCCGCTCCACACCCGCCCGCCCGCCGACCAGCGACTGAGTCGCGATTTCACGAAATATGCCGCCGCCCTAAAGATCCGGCGGGACCGGCCGACCCATGATGCGTCGGAGCCAGAGCGTCCTTGCGGCGTCGGCGCACCGTGAGACGAATTTTGACTACATCGCTACAAGAGACGGCCTCCCACCCCGAATTTGACTTCGTGCGGACCCTGGCGGCAGAGCTGTCCCAGGGCAACGTGGACCTCCCGTCGTTCCCGGAGATCGCGATCCGCGTGCGGCGGATCCTGTCCGATCCCGATACCACGGTGGAACAGGTGGTGCGCGTCGTGGGGTCTGAGCCGGCGCTCGCCGCCCGACTGCTGCGCATCGCGAACTCTGCATCGATCAATCGCACCGGCCGTGCCGTGACCGACCTGCGGGCCGCCATCAATCGCATCGGCTACAACATGGTGAGGAGCGCGTCGATCGCGTTCGCCATGGCGCAGATCCGCAAGGCGAGCAAGCTGCGCGGCCTCGAGCATCACCTCTCCGCGCTGTGGGAGCGCTCGAGCTCCGTCGCGGCGTTCTCTTATGTGCTCGCGCGCAGCTGCAGCAAGGTGAACGCCGACGAGGCGATGCTCACGGGCATGATGCACGCCATCGGCAAGCTGTACGTCCTGACGCGCGCGGCCGATCACCCCGAGCTCTTCGGCAACAACACCACGCTCGAGGACATCATCGCCCAATGGCACGCCTCCATCGGCAAGGCGATTCTCGAGAACTGGAGCTTCCCCGAAGCGATGGCGAGCGCCGTCGGCGAGCAGGACGACCTTGGCCGCGCGGTCGACGGACCCGCGGATCTGGGGGACGTCATCGCAGTGGCCATTCTTCTGTCGGCCAACCGCGGGGACCTGCCGGCGCTCGAGGAGTTGCTGAAGGATGTGGGAGCGGCGCAACGGCTTGGGCTCGATCAGGCCCGCGTCTCCAGCATCATGAAAGAGTCCGCCGCCGAGGTATCGGCGCTCAGCGAGGCGCTCGGCGGCTGATCGTCAGCGGCGGGCCACCACCACGGTGGGCTCGTCTTCCAGCCGATGCTCTGCGGCGATCGCCTCGGCGACATAGTCGACGTTGCCCGGCGTGATGCCGGCGAGATTCATGCGGCTGTCCTGGAGCATGTAGATGTGCCGCTGCTCGCGCAGCCGGTCGACCGCCGCAGGCGAAACACCGAGCAGCGAGAACATGCCGTGCTGCGCGCGAATGAAGTCATAGGACTCATCACCCGTCGCCTCGATCAGGCGCCGCGCCAGGAGCGCACGCATGTCGGTGATCCGGTCACGCATCGCGTCGAGCTCCACGATCCAGTCCCTCTTCAGCGCCGGGTCCATCAGGATGCGCGCCGCGATCGCCGCACCGTGGTCCGGCGGCATGGAGTAGATGCTGCGGGCGATCTGCAGCATGTGGCTGCGCACGGCATCCGCGCGGCTCTCGCTCTCGGCAACCGCGATCAGGGCGCCGGTACGCTCGCGGTACAGTCCGAGGTTCTTGGAGAAGGAGATCGCGATCAAGCTCTCGGGCACCTGCTCGACGATCATGCGGACGGCCGCCACGTCCTCCTCCAGGCCTTCGGCAAAACCCTGATAGGCGACGTCGAGGAAAGGCACCAGCCGGCGGCGCTGCAACACCTCGGCCACCGCCCGCCAGTCCGCCGGCGCGAGATCGGCGCCGGTCGGGTTGTGGCAGCACGCATGGATCAGGACCGCGTCCCCCTCCGGGGCACGGCTCAAGCGATCGAGCATGGCCTCGACCTCGAGGCGGTGCGACACCGGATCGTAATAGGGATAGCGCTCGAGGCCGAGGCCCGAGCTTCCGAGGAGAGGCGTGTGGTTTCCCCAGGTGGGGTCGCTGACGTGTACCGAGATGCCCGGCGCGGCGGCGCGGATCAGCTCGGCCCCCACCCGCAGGGCGCCGCAGCCGCCGGGAGTTTGGGTGGTGCGGGCGCGCCGTTCCCGGCGGGCGGGGTGCGCGGTGCCCAGCACGAGCTCCTCGACCGCGGTGTTGAATTCCTCGCGTCCCGCAGCGGCGACGTAGCTCTTGGTGGTCTCAGCCGCCAGCACCTCGCGCTCGGCCCGGCGTACCGCATCCAGCACCGGGGTCTCCCCATCGAGATTGCGGTAGACCCCCACCCCGAGATCCACCTTGGAATGGGACGGATCTGCCCGGAACTTCGCCATCAAGCCGAGGATGGCATCCGGGCTGAGCTGCTTGATCTGTTGAAACAAGTGAATCCCCCACGTCGTTGCCCCGCCGATTATAGTCGAGACGCCGTCGGCGCCGGCGCGCGAGTCGCGCTCGGCGGCGGCCCGGCGCATCGTCCCGACCCCGAAACCGTCGCCGTTCCAAGACAGGTTCCGCCGCCCAAAAAAGAGAAGGGCTCGATGACATTGGCCGCGGTTAGCGTGTAGGCTTGACCGTCCTATCAGTCAACGGGAGAACATCCTCATGGCGCTTTGGAACGAAAAGACCACCCCGGGCCCCGCGGGTCCTGTTGCCGCGCCCCCGCCTTCCGCCCCCGAGCGAGCGCAACCGGCTGCTCCGGTCGATACGGCGACGGCGATTTCCTCGCGCCGGCCGACCCCGCGCGCCTCGGGCGAGGGCGGAGAGTCCGTCATTGCCGCCAACTTGAACATCGAGGGCAAGATCGAGGGCGCCGGCAACGTGCGCATCGGCGGCCGCTTCAAGGGTGACGTGCGCATCGAAGGCAACTTCACCATCGACTCGGGCGCCCATCTGACCGGGCAAGTTGCCGCGGCCGTGGTCGTCGTGGGCGGAGAGCTGCTCGGCAACATCGAATCCGCCAAGCGGGTCGACGTGCAGGAAGGCGGCGTCATCGTCGGCGACGTGAAGGCCGGCTCGATCACCGTCGCGGCCGGCTCGCGCATGCGCGGGCACGTCGAGTTCGGCTGGGAAGACGAGAAGGTGAAGGTCAACAAGCCCGCGGTCGGGGGCGGCAACTAACGATGGCCGTCGCCCGGGCCGGCACCTTGGGTGCGACACGCGTATGTCCGCACTGCAAGGCGGTGGTCCTGCAAAGCGAGAATGTTTGCCCGGGGTGCCGTCACCACCTGCGCTTCAGTGCCGGCAAGGCGGAGCCGGAGAAAGAGCGTCTGTCGGCGATGCGCATCGAGGGATCGATACGCCACGAGGCCCGTGACGAGAGTTGAGAGTACTGCGTGATCGTGT
>DATAYZ010000035.1:0-34752 GCA_036272295.1 Steroidobacteraceae bacterium | reverse complement strand
AACATGGCGATCGGTATGACGCGGCGTCTCCCGGGGCAAAAGCCGCAGAACCCCGCGCAGGCGCTCGGCATTCGCGATCTCATCGATGCGTACACCATCAACGGCGCCCGCTTCCTGCATCGCGACTCCGTCGCCGGATCGCTCGAGGCGGGCAAGTCGGCGGATTTCATCGTGCTCGACCGGGACATCCTCGCGCTCGCGGACGCAGGACACGCCGGGGACATCGCCAAGACGCGCGTGCTCGAGACCTGGTTCGAGGGCAACGAGGTCTATTCGGCCGGAACGAAGTGACGCGTCGGTGCGGGACGACGCCGCGGTGGCTGGACGACGCCGCGGTGGCGGGACGACGATCGGTAGCGGGCGGACGCGGCGGGACAGACTACTTCGCCGCGGCGAAGTAGTCCTGCAGCGAGGCCACACCCAGGCGCTTCGCCTCGAACAGGCTCTCGAGGTGCTCGCGCGAGTTGACCAGCCCGCGCGCGCGCAGCACGCCGCTTTCGTCGAGCAGCGCCGCGAACGGCAGGCGGCTCACCTGGTAGGTCATGCCGAGCGGGGCGGAGATGATGTAGCGGGCCTGCGCGAGATCGTTGTCGCGGACGTAGGTGCGGTGCTCTTCCGGATTTCCATCGCTCGCGAGAATGATCTCGAGCCACTCGCGCTCCTGGCGGCCGCTCGACTTGACGATGGGCAGGAGCGATTTGCACACCGGACAGGTGGGCGAGACGAACAGCAACAACGTGCTCCTGCCGTCCGTGCGCGGCGCGCCGATCTCGAAGGTGCCGCCGTCGAGGTCGACGACGTCCACGACCGGAGCGCGCTCGCCCACCTTGAGGCCGCGGTTCAGCATGAGGGCCCCGACCGGTGAAATACGCTCGTGCAGCACGCCGAGCTGCCGCGTGAGCGCGAACACCACCGCGATCAACGCGAGCACCACGATCCAGAGCACGATCACCGAGACCGCGAGCGGCGTCATCGCGCGCCTCGCGCCGCGGAGCGGGCCGCGTTGCCGAGCAATTGATCGACGCAGAGATATACGAGCGCGACCGTCATGACTCCGAAGGCCACCGTGATCGCGTCGGTGACGCCGAGCGGCCGGACGCTCCACGGCACGAGACCGGCGGCGGCGGCCATTGCGATCAGCACGTTGCGCCAGACCATCCAGGCCGCGATCGGACGGCGATCGTTGGGACCGCCGCAGCCGCACGCGAGATCGCGGCGGCCGCGCGCGAGATTGACCGCGATGGCCGTTGCGTAGGTCGACAGCAGCAGGATCGCGGCGCCCACTGCGGCTGCGCGCGTGGCGCCGATCACCAACCCCGCCGCGACCGCAATCTCGACGGCCGGCAGGATCCAGGTCGCACCGAGCCTCACGAGCCACGGTGCGAGATCATAGGCCGCGAAGCTCTCCTCGAACTGCCGCAGGTCGCGCAGCTTGTGCAGGCCCGCGCTCGCGAACAGGAATGCGATGCACGCAATGATCAGCGTGCCGATGGCCGGGTCCAGCGTCATGGCCGGATGATAACGCACGGCTCCGGTGCACGCTTTCCGTTCCTGTAACAAATGTGCGAAACTCGGGGTCGCGCCATGCCGGCGCCGGGATAATGTCAAGCTTCCGGTGCAGGGTCGGCCGCCGATGGGGATGTTTCGATGAACAAAACAATCGCTCGCGCTGCATACCTGTGCATCGCAACTTCGACCTCCGCGCTTGCCGCGCCGCCGACCGCCGGGCATTCCGCCGCTCCGCCGCTGCCCGCCGAGCACCTGAGCGTCGCCACGGTGCCGCCCGCGGGTCCGCACCGGATCTATGTGCTGGATGAGGCGTTCTTGAACGAGATCGATTCGCGCGTCAACGTGTTCGACGGCGACACCTACCGCCGCCTCGGGCAGATCGACGCCGGCTTCAATCCCGGGTTCAACCTGTCGCCGGACGGCAAGACCTCGGTGGTCGCCACCACGTATTTCTCGCGCGGCAGCCGCGGCACCCGCACCGACGTGGTCGAGTTCACGGACAACTCCACGCTTGCGGTGACCCACGAGATCGTGTTGCCGACGAAGCGGGCGGAGACGCTGCCCACGTATTTCAACGTCAACTACAGCCCCGACAGCCGCCTGATGTTCGTGTCCTACGTGACGCCCGCGGCGTCGTTCGGCGTGCTCGATCCGGTGAAGGGCACCGTGCTCGCCGAGATCGATACGGCCGGATGCGTGCTGGTCATCCCGTCCGGGACCTACCGCGTGTCCTCGCTCTGCGAGAGCGGCAAGCTCTTGACGGTGACGCTCGATGCGCAGGGCCACGAGGTCTCGCGCGCGTTTTCCGACGCCTTCTTCGATCCTGACGGCGATCCGGTTTTCGTCCAGGGCATTCCGATGAACGGCGGATATGCGTTCCTGTCGTTCCTCGGCGAAGTGCACGAGGTGGATTTCTCCGGCGCGGCGCCCGTGGCCCACAAGGCCTGGTCGCTGGTGGCGCCGGCCGAAAAGGGCCACTGGCGGCCCGGCGGACAGCAGGTCGGCGCCATCCATCGGCAATCGAACAAGCTCTATGTGCCCATGCATCAGGGCGTCGAGGGCTCGCACAAGGCGGGCGGCACCGAGATCTGGGTGTTCGACATGCAGACTCACCAGCGTATCGCGCGCTGGCCCATGGCGCCGCTCAAGATCGAGCCCGTGACCGCCATACAGGTCTCGCAGGACGACGCGCCGCTGATGTTCACCGCGAGCGAGAACTCCGACGTTGCCGTGTTCGACGCCCGCACCGGGCACCTTCGTCACGTCGAGAAGCAGCTGGGGCAGACGCCCTGGTTCATCATGACTCCTTAAGAGGGCATCGGCATGCGCTCCTTCGATCGTCTATTCGAGAAATCCTCGCGCGCCCTCGCGCAACGCACCTCGCGCCGCAGCCTCCTTGCCGCTCTCGGACAGGTGCTCACCGGCGCCGCGCTCATTCCGCTGTTGCCGATCGATCGATCGCGCGCGGATACGCCGGCCGACAAGAGCGCGCACGCCAAGGCCACCGACGACCCCAAGAGCTGTGACTACTGGAAATACTGCGCCATCGATGGTTTCTTGTGCTCCTGCTGCGGCGGCTCCTCGAACTCCTGTCCACCCGGCACGCAGCCCTCCCCGATCACCTGGATCGGCACGTGCCACAATCCGGGCGACGAGCGCGACTACATCGTGTCGTACAACGACTGCTGCGGGAAAGTGAGCTGCAGCAATTGCGAGTGCAACCGCAACGAGCGCGAAAAGCCGATGTACCGGCCCTCGCGCAACAACGATTTGAACTGGTGCATGGCGAACGCCGACTCGGACTATCACTGCTCGGTGTCGGTGATCCTCGGCGTCGCGGAGAAATGACCATGCGGTCGCGCGGGCGAAGCCCGGGCTTCACCGCGGGGCCGGCGGAACGCTCGGTTGCCGCCCTACTCGTCTGCGCTCTCCTGCTCGTATCCGGTCCGTCCATGGCGGACGAGCCGGCTGCTCCCTACGCGGAGGGCGCCGCGCTGTTCCAGGCTAACTGCGCCGTCTGCCACGGCCCCAAGGGCCTGGGACAGCCTTCGCTCGCGCCGCCGCTGACTGCGTATCCTGCCCGCTACGCCGCCATTCCCGAAGGCCGGCGTCAGCTCGCCCTGACGGTGCTCAACGGCATGTTCGGCGGCATCGACGTCGAGGGCAAGCACTTCGACTTCAAGATGCCGGAGTTCACGCAGCTCGACGACGCCAAGCTCGCCGCCGCGTTGAACTTCGTGGTCTTCGTCATCGCCGGCGCGCCGGCGACGGTCGAGCCCCTGACCGCGCAGGAGCTCGCGGCGGTGCGTGCCGCGCCGAGCGACGGCGCCGCCGTTCGCGAGCATCGCGCCAAGGTGCTGGCCGAGCTCGGGCTCTGACGATGCGCGCCCGCTCGAGCGGCCGGGCGGGAGGTGCGGCCCTCTTGGCGTCAGGCGCGCGGGGCGTGACGCTCGTCGTCGCGGCGGGTGCGGTGCTGGCAGTCCTGCTCGCGTCGTCCGCGGCCCGTGCCTCGCCCGGACAGGACTACATGCTCTACTGCATGGGCTGTCACGGCACCGAGGCGCAGGGTGTGCCCGGCAAGGTGCCGCCTCTCGCGCGCTCGCTCGGCAGGTTCATGCGCACGCCCGCCGGCCGCAACTACATCCTGCGCGTGCCCGGCGCGCAGAGCTCCGTGCTCTCGGATCGAGAGCTCGCGGAAGTGCTCAACTGGCTCGCAAAGACCTACAACGCGGACGAGCTCGGACCCGGCACTGCCTGGTTCACCACCGCCGAGGTGGCCGCGCTTCGCGGCGTGCCGCTCGCCGCCGTGCTCGAGACGCGCCGCGAGGTGGTGCGCGGTCTCGCTGCGAGCGGGACCGCGCCCCCGCAGGACTACTGAGGCCGCAAGCCGAGATATCGCAGGATCGAGCTCGCCGCCTCGCGCCCCTCGAACACGGCGGTGACCACGAGGTCGGAGCCGCGCACCATGTCTCCCCCCGCGAACACCTTGGGATTCGTCGTCTGGAACCGGCTGGGCGGCGCCGCGGAGACGCGTACCCGGCCGTTCGGGTGCAGTGCGAGCGCATGATCCTCGAACCACGCCGGCGGGCTCGGCATGAACCCGAACGCAACGATCACCGCGTCGGCCTCGATGGTCTCCTCGGTCCCCTCGACCACCTCGGGAATGCGGCGGCCGCGCGGTCCCGGAGCTCCGAGGCGCGTCTGCACGAGCTTCACGCCCTGCACGCGGTCCGAGCCCACGATCTCGATCGGCTGCCGGTTGAAGAGGAACGTGACGCCCTCCTCCCTGCTGTTCTTGTAGTCGCGGCGCGAGCCCGGCATGTTGTCCTCGTCGCGGCGATACGTGCAGGTGACGCTGCTTGCGCCCTGCCTCACGGCGGTCCGGTTGCAATCCATGCCGGTGTCGCCGCCGCCGAGCACGACGACCTGCTTGCCGCGCAAGTCGATGGTCGGAAGGGTCGCGTCCTCGATCCCGAGCTCACGATGGATGTTCGAGACCAGGTAGGGCAACGCCTCGTGGACTCCGGGCAGATCCTCGCCGGCGAAGCCGCCCTTGACGTACTTGTAGGTTCCCATGCCGAGGAACAGCGCGTCGTAGTCCCGCAGGAGCTCATCGAACCGGACGTCGCGCCCCACCTCGACGCCCAGCCGGAACTCGACGCCCATGTACTCCATGATCTCGCGCCGCTTCTCCACCACGCTCTTTTCCAGCTTGAACGGCGGGATGCCGAAGGTCAGCAGGCCGCCGATGCGCGGATGGCGGTCGAACACCACGGGCGTGATGCCGCTTCGCGCCAGCACGTCGGCGCATGCGAGCCCGGCGGGACCGGCGCCCACGATCGCGACGCGCCTGCCCGTGCGCACGACGTTGGAGAGATCCGGCTTCCAACCCTGTCGGAACGCCTCGTCGGTGATGTACTTCTCGATCGCGCCGATGCTCACGGCGCCGATGCCGTCGTTCAAGGTGCAGGCGCCCTCGCACAGCCGGTCCTGCGGACAGATTCTCCCGCACATCTCCGGCAGCGAATTCGTCTGATGCGAGAGCTCCGCGGCCTCGAACAGCTTGCCGTCGTTGATCAACGCCAGCCAGTTCGGGATGTAGTTGTGCACCGGGCACTTCCACTCGCAGAAGGGATTGCCGCAATCGATGCAGCGCCCCGCCTGTTGCGCGGCGCTCTGCGCGTTGTACTGCGAGTAGATCTCGCGAAATTCCCGGATGCGCACCTCGACCGGAAGCTTGTCGGGGTCCCGGCGCGGAATGTCGAGGAATTGGAGGTGCTTGTCGCTCATGATCGGAGTAGGCAGGACCTTGTGGGGATGCGGGCGGTGCGGTGTACCGGCGGCGGCGCGATGTGCATGGCGGCGGCTGCGCTCAGGCGGCGCGCCGCAGATTCTCGAGCAGCGTCTCGATCGCGGCGGCCTTCGGCTTTACCACCCAGAAGCGTCCGATGTAGCTGCGAAAATCATTGAGCAGCTGGACGCCCCACGCGCTGCCCGTGGCCTCGACGTGGCGCTCGATCAGTCCGCGCAGATGTTGCACGTGCACGCCCATGCCCTCGGGCGACACACGATTGATGTCGATGAGCTCGTGGTTGTAGCGGTCGACGAAATCGCGCTCCATGTCGAGGACGTAGGCGAATCCGCCGGTGAACCCGGCGCCGAAGTTGACGCCGGTTCGGCCGAGCACGCATACCACGCCGCCGGTCATGTACTCGCAGCAATGATCGCCGGTGCCCTCGACGACGGCCAGGGCACCGGAGTTGCGCACGGCGAAGCGCTCGCCGGCGGTGCCGGCGGCGAACAGCTCGCCGCCGGTCGCGCCATACAGGCAGGTATTGCCCATGATCACCGTGTCGCGCGCGACGAAGGCGGACTCGGCGTGGGGCTTGAGAACGATCTTGCCGCCCGCCATGCCCTTGGCGACGTAGTCGTTCGCCTCGCCCTCGAGGTGCAGGTGCAGGCCGCCGGCGTTCCATACGCCGAAGCTCTGGCCGGCCGAGCCGGTGAGGTGGACCACCAGCGGCGCATCCTCCAGCCCCAAGTTGCCCCAACGCTTGGCGATCTCCCCGGACAGGCGCGCACCGATCGAGCGGTCGAAGTTGTTCACGGAGTAGGCGAACGCGCCGCCGGCACGCGTCGCGATGGCGCCCTGCATGTCGGCGAGCATGCGCTCGGCCAGCCGCGCCTTGTCGGCGGGCTCGTTGCGCGCATCGGTGCAATACTGCGGCCGGTCCGTGACCAGTCCGGCGTTGGCCAGCACCGGCTTCAAATCCAGCTTGCGCTGCTTGGAGGTATCGCCGGGCACGATCTCGAGCAGCTCGGTGCGCCCGATCAGCTCCGCCAGGGTGCGCACGCCGAGCGCGGCCATGATCTCGCGGCACTCGCTCGCCACGAACTTGAAATAGTTGATCACCATCTCCGGCAGGCCGATGAAGTACTTGGTGCGCAGCACGTTGTGCTGGGTCGCGACGCCGGTGGCGCAATTGTTGAGGTGACAGATACGAAGGTACTTGCAGCCCAGGGCGACCATGGGCGCGGTTCCGAAGCCGAAGCTCTCGGCGCCGATGAGCGCCGCCTTGATCACGTCGAGCCCCGTCTTGAGCCCCCCGTCGGTCTGCAGCCGGATGCGGTGGCGCAGATCATTGATGCGCAGCGTCTGATGCGTCTCCGCCAGCCCGAGCTCCCACGGAGTCCCCGCATACTTGATGGAGGACAGCGGGCTCGCCCCCGTGCCGCCGTCATATCCCGAGATGGTGATGAGATCGGCATACGCCTTCGCGACGCCGGCCGCGACGGTGCCGACGCCGGGCTCCGCCACGAGCTTGACCGACACCAGCGCGCCCGGGTTGACCTGCTTCAGGTCGAAGATCAACTGTGCGAGATCCTCGATGGAATAGATGTCGTGATGCGGCGGCGGCGAGATCAAGCCGACGCCCGGGCGCGCGAAGCGCAGGCGCGCGATCATCTCGTTGACCTTGTGGCCGGGAAGCTGCCCGCCTTCTCCGGGCTTGGCGCCCTGGGCGATCTTGATCTGCAGCACCTCGGCATTGACCAGGTACTCCGGCGTGACACCGAAGCGGCCCGACGCGACCTGCTTGATCTTGGAGTTCTTTTCCGTGCGGTAGCGCGCGGGATCCTCGCCGCCCTCGCCGGAGTTCGAGCGCGCGCCCATCCGGTTCATGGCGATGGCGAGCGCCTCATGCGCCTCCGGGGACAGCGCCCCCAGGGACATCCCGGCGCTGTCGAAGCGCGACAGGATCGCCGCGATCGGCTCCACCTCGCCGAGCGGAATCGGCTCCGCCAATGCCTTGAGCTTGAACAGGTCGCGTATGCAAGAGACCGGACGCTCGTTCACCGCAGCGGCAAACTGCTTGTAGCGGTCGTAGTCGCTGCTCATCACCGCCGACTGCAGCAGCGCGATCACGTCCGGGTTGTACATGTGGTACTCGCCGCCGTGCATGTACTTGAGCAGGCCCCCCTGTTCCACCGTGACCGAGCGATCCCAGGCGCGTTGCGCGAGATGGTCGGCGTCGGCCTTGAGGTCCGTGAAGTCCGCTCCCTGGATGCGGCTGTCCGAGCCTTCGAAACACATCGACACCACATCGTCCGCGAGCCCGACGATCTCGAAGAGCTGCGCGCTGCGGTAGCTCGCGATGGTGGAGATGCCCATCTTGGACATGATCTTGAACAATCCCTTGCGGATGCCGCGCCGGAAGCTCCGGCCGAGCTCCTGCCGCTCGGCCGCCTCCATCTTGAGCGCGCCCTTGCGCATCAGGTCGAACAGCGTCTGATAGGCGAGATATGGGTAGACCGCGGTCGCGCCGTAGCCGATGAGGCAGGCGAAATGATGCGCATCGCGCGCCGTCCCCGTCTCGACCAGGATGTTGCACTGGCAGCGCAGGCCGCTCTTGACCAATCGGTGATGCACGGCGCCGGTCGCGAGCAGCGCGTGCACCGGCACCTTGCCCGGCGCCGGATATCGGTCCGACAAGAGCAGCACGACCTTGCCGTTGCGCACCGCCGCCTCCGCCTGATCGCAGAGCCTCGAGAGCGCGGCCTCGAGGTCGATGCTTCCGTCGAGCTGCAGGTCGATGAACTCGTTCGGCACGCCGTCGTCCGCGAGCGCCACGATCTGGCGCAACTGGCGCTGCGAGAGGACGGGGGAGGACAGCACGATCTGCTCGGCGTGGCGCTGTGCCGGCACGAAGATGTTGCACTCCGGGCCGATCTGCGTCTGCAGCGACATCACGATGCTCTCGCGCAGGCTGTCGATCGGCGGGTTGGTGACCTGCGCGAACTGCTGCCGGAAGTAGTCGTACAGGGAGCGCGTCTTGCGCGAGAGCACCGGCATGGGCGTATCGTCGCCCATCGAGCCCACCGCCTCGCTCTCGTCCTCGGCGAGCACGCGGATGATCTCGTCGCGCTCCTCCACAGAGACGTTGAACATCTTCTGGAAGACCGCCAGCGTATCGCGGTCGAATGGCTCTGCCGCGAGCCGCGGATCGATCAGGTCGGTCTGCAGGTAGCGCACGCCCTTCTTGAGCCAGGTCTTGTACGGGTGGCGGCTTTTCAGCAGCTCGTCCACCCGGCGCGTGTCCATGAGCTCCCCGGTCTGCAGATCGAGCGCGAGCATCTCCCCCGGGCCGAGCTTGCCTTTCTTGACCACGTCCGCCGGGTCGGTGTCCCACACCCCGGCCTCGGACGCCACCGTGATGTGCCGGTTCCGGGTGATCACCCAGCGCGCCGGCCGCAGGCCGTTGCGATCCAGGGTGCAGCACACATGGCGGCCGTCGGTGAGCACGATGCCCGCGGGGCCGTCCCAGGGCTCCATGTGGGTCGAGTAATATTCGTAGAAGGCCTTCAAGTCCGGGTCGATCATGTCCACGGATTGCCACGCCGGCGGCACCAGCATCCGCATCGCATGCATGGGATCGAGGCCGCCCATCAGCAGCACCTCGAGCATGTTGTCGAGCGACTGGGAGTCGGAGCCGCTCAAGGTGACCAGCGGCAGGATGTCGGAGAGCTCCGGCAGGACCGGCGAGCGGAACAGGGGACCTCGCGCCACCGCCCAGCTTCGATTGCCCTGCACCGTGTTGATCTCGCCGTTGTGGGCGAGATAGCGGTAGGGATGCGCGAGGCGCCATTGCGGCAGGGTGTTGGTCGAGAAGCGCTGGTGGAAGATCACCACCGACGACTCCATGCGCGGATCCTCGAGATCCGGGAAGAACTCGGAGAGATGCTGCGGCATGACCATGCCCTTGTAGACGATGGTGCTCGCCGACAAGGAAGGGATGTAGAACGTCGGGTCCGACGCTTCGAGGCGTTTTTCGGCCCGCCGCCGCGCCAGGAACAACTTGCGGTTGAACGTGGCCTCGTCCAGCTCGCCGCTCGCGTTGACGAAGACCTGCTCGATGGCCGGCAGCGTCTTGAGCGCCTCGGGCCCGCAGGCCGAGGCGTTCACGGGCACGGCACGAAAGCCCGCGAGCCAGAGCTGCTCGTCGTCCAGCTCTTCCTTCAGCGCCTCACGGGACCGCGCCGCGAGCTCCGGATCGCGATTGAGGAACACGAGCCCCGCGGCGAACAGGCTGCCCACCTTGAATCCGGCTTCGCGAGCCGCCGCCAGCAGGAACTTCCTCGGCTGCTTGATCAGCAATCCGCAGCCATCGCCCGTCTTGCCGTCCGCCGCGACCGCGCCGCGATGCGTCAGGCGATTGAGCGAGCTCATCGCCGTCTCGAGCACCCAGTGGCTGGGCTGGTCGTCCAAGCTCGCGATGAGGCCGAAGCCGCACGAGTCCTTTTCATAGGAGCGGCGGTACAGGCCCCAGTCGGCGGCGCGGGGATCGACCCCTGTGGACACCGCCTCGATAGGAGCGCGCACAGAGGGATGTGCCGCGGCGGCTCCTGGGAGCGCCGCAGCTTCATTTGCGGGGGCTTTGTCTCCGTTGCGGTTCAACATCTCTTTCGCCCGTGCACGGTCATGCCCTGCACTCTCGTGCAGAGCCTAATGAAATCAGTCATTTAAACCAGTTGTGGGCGCAGCGGAGACAGCCAAGAGCGAAGAGCCCGGGGCGCGCCGAAGTAATGGGGTGATGATACCTAGGTGGCGGGACTCGTCAATTGGTTTGGCGCCGGTGGTGTCGGCGCGATCGACCGCTTCAGCTCATCCAGCGCTTGATGCGGCAAGCCGCCTCGTGCCAGCGGCCGAATACCCTTCTCGGTGAATTCCAGCTCCGGCACAGCCTACAACTGCGGGCTACCCCGCGATATACCGCTCCAGCTGCTCGATGTGCTCGCTCTGCTCCTGGATCACGGCCTTCACCAGGTCGCCGATCGAGAGCATGCCGAGCACCCGCCCGTTCTTGACCACCGGCAGATGGCGGATGCGCTTGTCGGTCATGATCTGCATGCAGCGGTGCACGGTGTCCTCGGGGGTCACCGTGACCACGGGCGAGCTCATGATGTCGGCGACCGGCGTGTCCTGGGAGTTGCGGTTCTTGAGGATCACCTTGCGCGCATAGTCGCGCTCCGAGATGACGCCGAGCAGCACTTCCTGATTCATGACCAGGAGCGCCCCGACGTGGCGCGTGGCCATGACCTCGATGGCGCGCCGCACCGTGTCTTGCGGCGTGACGGAGAAGACCTCGGTGCCCTTGGATTTCAACAAGTGATCCACGGTCATCATAGTTCCTCCTCGGCCGCCTTCTGCGGGCAGCCTGTCGATCCGACTATACTCCCGCGCTTCCCCGGGACAAGGCCCTCAACCGCATGACCGAGCACGACCTCGACCCTCCGGCAGCCGCGCTGCGTCCTCATCGGGTGCGGTCGCCGCACGGCGACAGGGCGGACCCCTACTACTGGCTGCGGGACGACGAGCGCGCCGATCCCGAGGTGCTGGCGCATCTCGCCGCGGAGAACGCTTACCGCGAGCGCGTCATGGCGGACGACGGGCCCCTGGAGTCGGCGCTCTACGAGGAGATCATCGCGCGCCTGAAGCCGGATGAGTCCGGTGTCCCCTACCGCGAGGACGGCTACTGGTACTGGGCACGCTTTGCGCCGGGTCAGGAGCACCCGATCTACGTGCGCCGCAAGGACGCCCCGGACGCGCCCGAGGAGGTCGTGCTCGACGTGAACCTGCTCGCGGCCGCGCACGAGTACTACGAGGTGGGCGCGCTCGCGGTATCGCCCGACGGCCGCCGCCTGGCGTTCTGCGAAGACACGGTCGGCCGGCGGCAGTTCACGCTGCGCTTCAAGGACCTCGTGACGGGTGAGCTCGCGCCGGACGCCATCCCGGACATCGAGTCGAGCGCGGCATGGGCCAACGACAACCGCACCGTCCTCTACGTAGGGAAGGATCCGCAGACCCTGCTCGGGCTGTACGTGAAGAAGCACGTATTGGGGGCGGACCCCGCAAGCGATGCGCTGGTGTTCGAACAGACGGACCAGAGCTTCTACACCTACGTGTCCAAGTCGAAATCGCAGCGCTTCATCTTCATCTCGATGGAGAGCACCGTGTCGTCCGAGTGGCGCTACGCCGAGGCGGGCGACCCTGCCCTCGCGTTCAGGACGGTGCTCGCGCACGAGCCGGATCACGAATACCAGGTGGAGCATCTCGGCAACGAGCTCGTCATCCGCACCAACTGGAACGCCTACGAGTTCCGCATCATGAGCGTTCCGCTCGGCAAGGAGGGCGACCGGGGCTGCTGGCGCGACCTCGTCGCGCAGCAGGCCGATGTTTTCATCGAGGATTTCGACGTGTTCAGGGACTTCCTCGCGCTCGAGGTCAGGAGCGGCGGTCTCGCGCGTATCCGCATCGTGAAGCTCGACGGCAGCGCGGACATCTACATCGACAGCGACGAGGCCGCCTTCGCGGCGGAGCTGTCCATGAATCGCGAGATCGACTCGCACCTGGTGCGCTATCTGCATTCATCGCTGCCGACGCCGACCACGGTCTACGACTACGACGTGCGCACCGGCGAGCGGCTGCTCAAGAAGCGCGACCCGGTCCTCGGGCCCTTCGATCCCGCGAACTATCGGAGCGAGTTCCTGTTCGCGCCCGCGTCCGACGGCGCACGAGTGCCCGTGTCGCTGGTGTATCGCAAGGAGGTCGCGCGCGACGGCCGTGCGCCGCTGCTCCAGTACGCGTACGGGGCGTACGGATCGTCCGTCGAGCCGAGCTTTTCCCCGGCGCGGCTCTCGCTGCTCGACCGGGGCGTGGTGTTCGCCATCGCCCACGTGCGCGGCGGCCAGGAGATGGGGCGCGGCTGGTACGACGCAGGGCGCAAACTGCACAAGCGCAATACGTTCAGCGACTTCGTCGACGTCACGCGCCATCTGGTCGCGGAGCGCTACGCGGCACCGGACAAGGTCTTCGCCATGGGCGGCAGCGCCGGCGGTCTCACGATGGGAGCCGTCGCCAATTCGAGCCCGGAGGATTACCGCGGCATCGTGGCACAGGTGCCGTTCGTCGACGTGGTCACGACCATGCTCGACGCGCAAATCCCGCTGACCACGAACGAATACGACGAGTGGGGAGATCCCAGGGTGCGCGAGTACTACGACTACATGCTGTCGTACTCCCCGTACGACAACGTGCGGCCGCGAGCCTATCCGTCGATGTTCGTCACGACCGGGCTATGGGACAGTCAGGTGCAGTACTACGAGCCGGTCAAATGGGTGGCGAGGCTTCGTGCGACCAAGACCGATTCGAACCCGATCGTGATGCACGTCGATCTCGGCGCCGGGCACGGCGGCAAGGCCGGGCGCTTCCAGCGCTACCGCGAGATCGCGATGGAATATGCGTTCATCCTCGGACGGCTGGGGATACGCCGGTAGCCGGCGGATCCCCGAGGTCCGGGCGGTCGCCCGACCACGCCGCGGCGATCCGCGCCGCACGGGCCACCCGTGCATCGATTCCCTGGAGCGCGAGCTGACCGTCGGCCCGCCGGACGAGCAGCGCGGCCCGGCGGCAGCCCTCGGGCATCAAGAGTGCGATGATTTGTGATTGCATCCGTTCGATCCTCGACCGGATGAAGCAATCCTCGTGCCAGGATAAAAACTCTTTTTAATTCAAGTATTTATATTCCAACGCAGAGCGCTGCACATGACGATATTTGTCACGACTGACGTGCGGCGTCGACCCGCCGGACGCTGTCGCGGGACGGCCTGCAAATCGCCGCGCGCGCGGCTCGCACGCCGTGCGGGCGGTCGCGCCGACGGTGCGGATGGCGGTGCCGGCGTTACGGGCGCTTGTGCTCGTGCCGTGGCCGGATGACGAAGCAGGCCTGCGACTTCGCCTTCAGCGTCTTGCAGATGGCGTGCGCGCGCTTGCCCGAGAGCCCGGCGATCTGCAGGCGATACAGCGTCGTGCCGCCGCTCTTCTTCGGCGACACCGTCGGCGACAGTCCGGCGAGCAGCGCGGGATTGGAGCTCTGCAGCCGCGTCCAGCGCCGGTTCGCGGCGTCGGCATTAAACTTGAAAGCGCCGAGTTGCACGCCGTAGCCTGCACTCTTCTGCCCGACCTGCGCCTTCATGGCGGGCGGCGCGCTGCTCCTCGCAGGCGGACCTGAGGGCGCGGCCATGCTCGGCGGTGCGGGCTTGCTGGCGGCCGCGCTCGGCGCCATCGCGCCGGGCGGCGTGCCCCCGGCGGGCTTGCCCGCGCCGGCGCCGTCCGCGGAAGGGGCTGCGCTCGCCGGCGGCTGCGCCAGGTTGAAATTCTCGATGCGGATGCGCGCTTCCTCCGCCCACTTGCCCTCGGGATACTGCTTGAGGAACGCCTGATAGGCTTCCTGCGTGTCGGTATCGCGCGCCTTCTGCCAATCGCGCTCCTCGTAGAGCTCCTTGACGCGCGCTTCGGCCTGCTTGCTGAATTCGCCGCTCGGATATTTCTTCAGAAATTGCTCATAGCCGTCCGTGGTGTTGGCGGTCCGGGCCTTCTCCCAGTCGCTCTGCTGCCGGCTGCACCCGCCGAGCGACAGCAGCACCGACAAGCACACGGTCAGCAAGGCTTTGTTCATCTGCACTTCGGACCCCTTCTGCCGAATCTTCGAGGTTCGGCCGATTCTACTTCGATTCGCGATCTCGCGGTGGCGCCAAGCTCGTCACATCACGCCGCCTGCGCGTAGGGTAATAAGCGCTCATGGGCGAGCAAAAACGGCGGTTTTTCGAGGGTACGCCCGCAACCCCGACCTTCATCGGGGCGGAGTCGGTATTCGTCGGCAACCTGCGCTGCGCCGGCCATCTCGTCGTCTCCGGCCAGGTGCACGGGGACGGCGAGCTCGAAGGCTGCCTCAATCTGTCGGCGAGCGGCTCCTGGCACGGCCACATCCGGGCGGACCAGGCCATCATCGCGGGCCGGATCGACGGCGGCCTCGAGGTGAAGGAGAAGCTCGAGATCGGCTGCACCGCGGTCATTCACGGCAAGGTCAGCGCGCGCACCATCGCCATAGCGAAGGGCGCCATCGTCGACGGCGAGATCGAGGTGCGGTCGGGCGCGCCGGTGCACGAGTTCGTGGAAAAGCGCGGTGGCGGCGGAGGCTAGGGTTATCCTAGCTCAATTTGTCACGCTCTCGAGCAATGAAACGATACGATGTGGTGATCGTCGGCGGAGGCATTCACGGTGCCGGCGTGCTGCAAGCGGCGGCGGCGGCGGGATACGACGCGCTGCTCATCGAGCAGACCGCGCTCGCGAGCGGCACGTCGAGCCGCTCGAGCAAGCTGATCCATGGCGGTCTGCGCTACCTGGAGTCCGGCCAATTCTCGCTGGTGCGCGAGAGCCTGCGCGAGCGCGCCATCCATCTGCGGATCGCGCCCGAGCTCGTCGAGCTGAAGCCCTTCTTCATCCCCGTCTATCGCGCGACGCGGCGGCGCCCGTGGCAGTTGCGGCTCGGCCTTTCGCTGTACGCACTGCTCGGCGGCTTCGAGCGCGGAACACGCTTCGGCACGGTGCCGCGATCCGAGTGGGCCGCGCTGAACGGGCTGCGCCGCGAGGGTCTCCAGGCGGTGATCCGCTACCACGATGCCCAGACCGACGACGCCCAATTGACCCGCGCGGTGGTGGAGTCGGCGCTGTCGCTGGGCGCGGAGCTCGCCCTGCCCGCGCGCTTCGTCGGTGCGTCGCTCGGCGGCGACGAGGTCACGGTGCGCTACAGTCGTGACGGTGAGATCCAGGAGTGCGCCGCCCGGGTCATGGTGAATGCGGGCGGCCCCTGGGCCGCGCGCGTGGCCGCGGCGGTGCAGCCTTCGATCTTCATCCCGGCGGTGGATCTGGTGCAGGGCACGCACATCGTCCTGCCGTTCAGCGCGGGTGAGGGGATCTACTATGTCGAGAGCCCGGAGGATGGACGAGCCGTGTTCGTGATGCCATGGCACGGGGCGACGATGATCGGCACGACCGAAACGCCGTATCGCGGCGAGCCGGATGATGTCCGGCCGCTCCCCCAGGAAGAGGAATATCTGCTCGCGGTCGCGCGTCACTACTTTCCGGAGGTCGGGCACATGACCCGGGATCACATCACGCAGCGCTTCGCGGGCCTGCGAGTGCTGCCGGCGGCGCGCGCAGCCGCATTCGGCCGTTCGCGCGAGACGATCTTCACGACCGATCGCGACCCGCGCCCGCGCGTGCTCGGGATCTATGGAGGCAAGCTCACGGGGTGGCGCGCAGCCGCGGCGCGCGTGATGGCGCGCTTGGGGTCGTCCCTGCCTCCCCGCCCGCGGCGCGCCGAGACCGACCAACTGATTCTGAGGAGAGTCCCATGATCAAGACCGGCATGGCGGTGATCGGCCTGTTGTTCGCCTCGGGGTGGGCTCATGCCGACGACTATCCGAGTCCGACGAACGAGCGCGTGCGCCTTTCGATCGGGGCGGTGCGCGTCTCGACCAGCACCAACGTGCTGCTCGATTCCAGCATCGGCCTTCCGGGCAATGCCATCAACGCGGAGGACACGTTCGGGCTGAGCGGCTCCGACTTCGAGGCCAAATTCCAGATCGTGGTGCGCGCTGGCGAGCGTCACCGGTTGCGCTTCGACTACTTCAGCCTGGACCGCACCGGGAATACCACGCTCGGGGCAAATGCCCTGCCGATCGTGTTCAAGGACGTGGTATTCGAGCAGGGCGACCCGATCGAAACCAACATGAGCCTGCGTACGCTCGGCATCAGCTACGAGTACTCGTTCATCCACCGCGAGCGGTTCGAGGTCGCGGCGGCGCTGGGCTTGAATGACACCGACATCTCGCTGCGCGCGCGCGTGCAAACCGAGTTCCGGCACGTCGACCAGAGAGAGGATCAGGCAGGTCCGCTGCCGACGCTGGGGCTCGACGCGACGTACGTGCTGAGCAAGCGCTTCTACGTCGACGGCCGGTTCCAGTACATGAAAGCCTCGATCGATCATCTCGACGGGCTCCTGAGCTTCTACGAGGTGTCCGCGCAGTACCGCCTGCGCCCGAACATCGCGTTCGCGCTCGGCTACACCTCCATCAAGGCCTACGTCGACTCCCGCCAACCCAAGGATTCGGGCTACTTCAACTTCGTGACCAGGGGTCCGGAGATGTTCGTGCGGGTCGCCTTCTAGCGAGCTGGGGCGGCCGGGGCCGCCGAGGCCGCCGGGGCGGATGCTGGCGGCGGCGCCGGCTCGGCGGCGAACTCCACCCGATTGTTCGCGAGAGCGGCGCGGTTCCATTCTCCGGCCGTGAGTGAGTCGACGCGCGGCGGATAGGCGACCGCCGGGCGCGTGTTGCCGGCGTTCTCGATCGACACCGTGATCGCGCCCGCGGTGCGCTGGCGAACTCCCGCGATCAAGTTTGCGAAGGCCAGCGATTGCAGTTGTTGGCCGGACAGCGCTTCCGCGAAAGGATTGCCGATCAGATCGCACTTGTTGGCGGGCAGGCTCGGCACCGCCGGCGTGAAGCCGTCGGACGCGTTGCCGCTCAGGCAGAAGTTGCCGGTGAGGCTCGTGATCCTCATCACGCCGTGAAAGCCCTGTGCCTCGAGCTTGCCGATGAGATCGCGCAGAGCGTCCAGGCGCGCGCGGTCGAACGGAATCTCCCCGTACGGCACGGTCTCGGTGCGCATCGCGGGCGAGCCACCCGCGCCCGGCGCGGCCGGCCCCGATGCCGGCGCCGCGGCCAGCGCCGTGGTCAGGTCCTTGAGGCTCGCGGACAGGTCCTGCCGCGCACGCTGCAGCTCCGCGTTCGATGATTTCAGCGCGGCGATCTCGGCCCCGAGCTTGGCTTCGTCGTCACGCGCGACCAGCCAGCAGGCCGCGAATCCGATCGCCACCAGCGAGGCGGCGACGAGCCCGGCCACCCGCTGCCACACGGGCTGCTCGGGCCGCGACGGAGGCGGGATCGGCTCGGGCGGCGGCGGCATCGCGTCGCGCAGATCGCTGATGATGCGCGAGGCGAAGCTGTCGAGACTCGCGACGATGAAGCGCCGCACCTCGATCGCCTGCTCCTTGACGGTCGTCTCGACCCTGCGCCCCCAATCGGTGGTTGGCGCGGGGCCGGCCGTGCGCTCGACCGGCGCGCCGCCGATCAGCTCGACCGGTGCGAGCGCCGCTTCACCGGTATCACGGCGATCCGGCAGCAGATGCAGCTCGTAGAGGACCTTGGAGACGTCCACCGGGCGCACCTGCTTCGGCAGAACGCCCATGGCGCCGAGTGCGCGCGCCTGCCCGACGTACAGCTCGCCCTCTTGCGAGGTGTACATCATGATGGGAATCATCGCGGTCTGAGGATTGCTCTTGATCGCCTGAACCGCCTGCAACCCGTCCATGCCGGGCATGAGATGGTCCATGAAGATCGCGTCCGGACGATTGCCCTTCAGGTATTCGATCGCTTGCTCGGCGGACTCCGCCATGTCGACATCGATGGCGTATTTCTCGAGCATGCGGCTCAAGATGACGCGGGCGGACTTCGAGTCGTCCACGACGAGGGCGCGTTTGCTGGCCATGACTACCTGTAAAGACCAATCCCAAGTGTAGCGCAGTTCTTTTCGAGGCAGCCGCATCCGCAATCTGTCGTCGATTGCGGACATGCAGGAAAGCCCGTGAGAACGCCGCAGAGCCTTCCTGGCGCCGCCACCGCCGCCGCTCCACGCCGGGCTTGGCTGGGCCGCGGCGGCGCGCCGGTCGTCTCGTTACGCGGCAGGCTCGCCGCTCTTCGGCTCTCTGTTCTGCGCTATCCAGGTCAATGCGGATTCGACGTCCGCCAGCTCGCTGGCGGTGAACCCTTCGATCCTGACTCCCGGGGCCTCGGCCTTCTTCTTGGCGAGCTCGTTGCTCGCCACGGTGTGGATCCACGTGAGACCGCGGCGGACCTTGGCCGTGAACTTCTGCTGCTTTTCTTCGGTCATCATTCGTCTCCTGGCAATGGCTTGATTGGCACGATACACGACTTGCGCATGCCGCGTATTTCCCCCGCCCCGCTCCTAATGGAGCGCGGCGGCGCGATCCAGACCCGCACTGTAGGCGTTGAGCGCGCGCGAGACCACCCCCATGTATTGGTTCGCCTCGTCCCAGCGCCGCTCCTCGATCGCCTCACGGATTCCGGGCAGCGTCTTGACGCCGTAACCCGTGTGCGCACCGGGCGCATAGAGCATGTGCCGGTACCAGTCCCGGCCCGGCAATCCGCGCGAGTCGGTCAACGACTCCTCGAGCGTCGCGAGCACCGCGTTGACACGGTCGCGTTCCGCGGCCGACGTCGAATCGCCCGCGGCGCTGAGCCGCGCGTACACGCGATCGAACGCGGCCGCACTCTGCTTGAGCCTTTCGACCGCGTTGTCGAGCTCGGCGAAATTGAGGAACGGCACCTGGGCATCGCGCGGAGGCGGCGCACGCGGAGCGCTCGGATCGGAGACCAATCGATACGCATCCTCGTCCTGAAGCTTCGACTCGTCCCGTGTCTTCGTGCGCATGCCGTCGGCGAGCTTGTGCAGCTCGTCGGCGAAGCCGGCGACGGACGCCGCGAAGTCGCCCTCCTTTGCCGGGATGAGATCGGCCTGCGCGGCGCGCAGCATCAGCCGTCCCGCCACCTTGGCGAGCGCCACGCCGTACTCGAAGGTCGGATCCACAAACCTGCGGTAGTGATCGTAGGAGTCATATGCCGAATGGTAGACCCCGTAATCTCCTTCGCCTTCGAACCCAAGGTTCACCGAGCTCACGCCCAGGTGCTGGAGGAAGGGCGTGTAGTCGGAGCCCGAGCCGAGCGCGCCCAGCTCGAGCCCTTCCGCGGGTGTGACATGACCGGCCTCGAAACCCTTGACGCGCTCCCGCGCCTCGGCTCGGGCGAGCACCGTCACGCCCGTCTCGGGGTCCTTCACGTCGCGTGCGGCTTCGCTCGCGAATCGCTGCAGGGCATGGCTTCCTTCGACGCCGAGAAATCCACGCGCGCTCACGTCCGAGTTGACGTAGAGCACGGCCTTCGCCCTGAGCTCCGCGGCGTGGGTCTCCGCCCACTCGGTCGAGCCGAGGAGACCCGGCTCCTCGCCGTCCCAGCTCGCGTACACCAGCGTGCGGCGCGGCCGCCAGCCTTGCCCCGCCAGCTTGCCGATCGACTTGGCCTCGGCCATCAAAGCGACCTGGCCCGACAGCGGGTCCGCCGCGCCGAACACCCAGCCATCGTGATGATTGCCGCGGATCACCCACCGGTCCGGCTCCTGGCTGCCGCGCAGCGTTGCGATCACGTCGTAGATGGTCTTCTGGCTCCAGTCCGACTCGACCTTGAGGTGCACCTTGGCCGGCCCGGGTCCGATGTGATACGCGAGCGGCAGCCCGCCGCGCCAGCTCGCCGGCGCGACCGGGCCGGCGAGCGCCGCGAGCAAGGGCTCGGCGGCCGCATAGGACAGCGGCAGCACGGGAATCTTGAGAATGGTCTTTGCGTCCTTGAGGGCGAGGCGCTTGGCGCCCGCGGTGGCGCCGACGCCGGGCGTCAGCGGATCGCCGCTGTACAGGATCAGATCCTGGACGGAGCCGCGCTGCACGGCATCCTTCGGCCGGAAGCCCCCCTGCGGATAGACATCGCCCGCGCCGTAGCCGTCGTCGCGCGGATCCGAGTAGATGAGACACCCGATCGCGCCGTGCTCGAAGGCCAGCTTCGGCTTGAGACCGCGCCAGCCGCCGCCATAGCGGGTGAGCACGATGCGTCCCGCGACCGAGATGCCGCGGCGCTCGAGCTCCTTGTAGTCGTCGGGCATCCCGTGATTCACGTACACGAGCTCTGCCGTCACGTCGCCGTCGGCGCCGTATACGTTGTAGGCCGGCAGCTCCTGGTCGGTTTGCGTCGAGGTCGAATCACCCTCGATCGCCGGCTCGGTCAGGCGCGCGGTGAAGTGCGTCGGGGCGACCAGCTCGACGCGCACCTCGCGCGGCGTCGGATAGAGCACGGAGAACGTCTCGATCGATGCATTCCAGCCCCATTCGCGAAATTTCTTCAGCTGGAACTCGGCGTTGGCCTTGTCGTGGGCGGAGCCGACCTGATTCGGCGCGGAGGACATCTGCTGCATCCACGAGCGCAGATCGGACGCGGACAGGTCCGCGTCGAAACGCTGCTCCAGCGCCGCCTCGGCGTCGGCCGCCTGCACCGAGAATCCCTGCATCGATCCCGGCGCGGACGCCGTGCCGTCCGAACCGGAGTGCGGCGCTTCGGCTGCGACCGCGGCGCCCGTGAGACCGATCCAGGCCGCCGCGGCCACCATCTCGCGAACGAAGCTCTTGTGATTACGCATCAGCTACTCCCGTATCCCGGCCCCTCGATTCAACAACGTCACTGCCAGCGTGAACATCGCCACCGCCGCGCCCACCATGATGGCGAAAGCCAGCCGCAGATCCACGTCGCTCGTGCCCAGAAAGCCGTAGCGGAAGGCGCTCACCATGTAAAGGATGGGATTCGCGTGCGAAACGATGTGCGCCCACGCCGGCAGCATGTTGATCGAGTAGAACACACCGCCGAGATAGGTGAGCGGCGTGAGCACGAAGGTCGGAAACCAGGAGATCTGGTCGAAGTTCTTCGCGAACAGGGCGTTGATGAAGCCGCCGAGGCCGAAGACCACGCTGGTGAAGAACGCCGCGGACACGATCGCAAGGACGTGCGTCAGCGCCAGGTGCGTGAAGAGCAGCGCCACGAGGGTGACCATCGATCCGACCAGCAGGCCGCGCAGGATCCCGCCGCCCACATAACCCGAGACGATCAGCCAGTTCGGCAGCGGCGATACCAGGAGCTCCTCCACGTGCTTGCCGAACTTCGCCCCAAAGAACGACGAGACGACGTTGGCGTAGGAGTTCTGGATCACCGACATCATGATCAGGCCCGGCGCGATGAACTGCATGTAGTCGAAGCCGCCCATCGGGCCGACCCGGCGCCCGATCAAGCTGCCGAATATGATGAAGTACAGCGTGGCGGTCACCGCGGGCGGCACGATGGTCTGCCCCCAGATGCGCACGATGCGGTGGAATTCGCGGATGATGATGGTCTTGAATCCGATCCATTCCGCCTTGGCGCGCGACTCCTTCATGCGTCGGGTGCCGGTATCGCCACGCTGACGCCGTCGGGGCCCGGGGCGCGGTTCGCGGAGGAGTCGTCCACCAGGCGCATGAACAGCTCCTCCAGCCGATTGACCTTGTTGCGCATGCTGATCACCGCGATCCCCTGCGCGGACAGCTGCTGAAAGATCTCATTGAGGCTCTGGCCCTTCGATATCTCGATTTCCAGCGTGTGGTCATCGGACAGCACCGCCCGGTAACCGCTCAGCTGCGGCGGCGCGCTGCGCGAGTCCCGCAGGTTGAACACGAACACCTCGGTCTGCAGCTTGCGCAGCACGTTCGCCATGGTGTCGCGCTCGATGATCCTGCCGCCCTCGATGATCGCGACGTTGCGGCATAGATTCTCCGCCTCCTCGAGATAGTGCGTGGTGAGGATGATGGTCGTGCCCGCCGCGTTGATGTTGCGCAGGAACTCCCACATCGAGCGCCGGATCTCGATGTCGACGCCCGCCGTCGGCTCGTCCAGGATCAGGAGCCGCGGCTCGTGCATGAGCGCCCGCGCGATCATCAGCCTGCGCTTCATGCCGCCCGACAGCGAGCGCGCGATCGAGTTGCGCCGCTCCCACAACTGCAGCTGCTTCAAGTATTTTTCCGCCCGCTGCTTGGCGAGCGGCCGCGGAATTCCGTAGAACCCCGCCTGGTTCACCACGATGGTGAAGCAGGTCTCGAACATGTTGAAGTTGATCTCCTGCGGCACGAGCCCGATGCAGGATTTCGCCACTTCCAGCTCGCGGTCGATGTCGTGTCCGAACACCTCGACGACGCCGCTGGTCTTGTTGACCAGCGAGGTGACGATGCCGATCGCGGTGGTCTTGCCGGCGCCATTCGGCCCCAGCAGGGCAAAGAAGTCCCCCTCCTCGACCGTGAGGTCGATCGCCTTGAGCGCCTGGATTCCGTTCTTGTAGGTCTTGGCAAGCCGGCGCAGGACGAGGGCGTTCATACGAGCGGCGTAGGATAAGACCCGCGAGGCCCCGCCCGCAACGGGCATCGGCGGCGCCCCGTGCCTCGAGGCCGCGCGCCCGACCCGGTACCCGGCCGCCCCTCGCGTTCCCATGGAGCTTTCCGGGGCTCACAGGGCGGGGAGTCGTGCGGCCGCGGCGATCTGCAGTCCGTAGAGCTGCACGCGCTTCAGCGCCGCCGAATCCGTGGCGGAGGCGGCCGAGGTCAATGCGTTCCAGAACGCCGCGCAGTCGCTGAAGCGGGCGCTCAGATACTTCGCCTCGCTCGCCACGAGCAGCGGCAGCTGGTTCACGGTGATCCGGCGCAGCGCGTCCGCCGTGTCCTCGTTCATGCCCAGGAGGATCTGCGCCTTCAGGGTCGCGCCGCTGGCGACGTGCCAGGCGTAAAACAGCGCCAACCGCGCGAAGTCGATCGTGTCGTCGCCCGGCAATGCAGCCGAGACCGCGTCCGCGCGCCAGGCGCCGGCCTCCTGCAGGCGCGAGCGCCAGTGCCGGTCGTCCTGGAAACGCAGGTCGAATAGCGCATAGGGGCATCCGGCGGCAGCCTCCCGTTGCGCGGCCGACAGCGGCGCCAGGCGCGAGCTCAGGCCGGATGGCCGGCTCCTGCCTTCGCGGTGTCCGTAGCCTCGCGCCGCCGCGAGATCGAGGAAACGGCGGTTCAGGTCGCGCAGGGAAATGAGGCCCTGAGCCGACAGGTGCGACTCATGCGCCCGGCCGCCCATGAATGCTTCTTGCATATCTACCCCGCCAAGTCCGATTTGATGGGTAGGGGCATCCCGCATTTCACCGCAATGTCAGCGGCAATACCGCGCGGAACCCCTTGGCAGGCACGCTAACTTTGTGAACAATTTTAGTCAAATTCTTTTTACCCCGATATCATGGAATATGCGCAAGGAGTTTGCCATGCGAGTGTCCGACGACCGCTACACCCGGGACCGCCAGCGCCTCGATCTGGCGCTACGCTTGATTCGCCACGAGGCCCGCACCTTCACCATTCGCCAGTGGACCGGCCTGTCCGACGACCGCATCCGCAAGCTGTACAGCAGTTACGTGGAAGGCGAAGCCGTGAAGGTGCCTCGCCACCGCGGCAAGTCGCCGCGCCAGTCGGCGTTCTTCTTCCGCAACGCCGACGTGCACTTCCAGGCGACTCAGCTCGCCAGCCTGTACCTCATGTATGGGCTGCTGCGCGGCGCGGCCGACGGCACCGAGCCCCGCTATCGCGTCGGGTCGCTCGAATCGGGCGCGCTGCTCTGCCAGGCTTACGAGGCCTACCTCGAGCTGCACGCGCCGGCCGTCATCTCGTTCGAGCACGCGTGGTTCTTGCTGCTCGCGCTCGGCCGGCGCGGCGAGATCGGCCTCGCACGCTGCCCACAGTGCGGCGGCATCCGCCTGCGCGATCTGCTCGCGCGGCGCCGACCGGTGTGCGGTACTTGCGGCTACTCCCCCGGCATCGCGGCGCCGGCCGCGATGCCGCGCGTCATCGCACACTCGACGCCCTGCTAGAATTCCGAGATGCGGCCACCGAACGTCTTCTCCGGTCCGTACCTGGACCGGGCCTCGCATTTGCGCCAGGACCCCGCCTGGCTCCCGTCGGCGCTCGAGGATGATCGCAGCCGCGCGATTCCGGTTTGGAACTCACGCAACCTCGTGACCGAGCACGGCGCTCCGGCCCTGAGCCCGGTGCCGAGCGCGAACGGCTCGCCGGCATCGCCCGGCGACGTGCGCGCGGCCTTCCTGCCGATGGCGGAGATTCCCGCCGCGCTCCGCGAGACCGGGGATCTCGTGCTCCTCGGTCGCAGCGGCGGCATCCATTACTTCGCTTACGAGATGGAATCGGCCGATGCGCCGCCATCACCGCCGCACACGCGCTTCGAGGACCTGCCGCAGGTGGCATCGCTGCTGCCGGAAGAGGAGGCGGGCCTCCTCTCCTATGCCCGGGCCATGGTCTCCTGGCGGCGGCGTCATCGGTTCTGCGGCAGCTGCGGGGCGGGCACGTCCTCCGCGAAAAATGGGCACGTGCTCGTCTGCACCAATCCAGCCTGCCGCCACGAGCAGTTCCCGCGCATCGACCCGGCGATCATCGTGCTGGTTAGTGACGGTGAGCGCGCACTGCTCGGCCGGCAGGCCTCATGGCCGGTCGGGCGATACTCCACCATCGCGGGCTTCGTCGAGCCGGGGGAAGCGCTGGAAGACGCGGTGTCGCGCGAGGTGCTCGAGGAGACCGGCATCGAGGTCGGTGCGATCGAGTACCACTCCTCCCAGCCGTGGCCCTTCCCGTCGTCACTGATGCTCGGATTCACGGCGCGCGCGATGGGCACGAATATCGTGCTGCGCGATCAGGAGCTCGAGGATGCGAGGTGGTTCAGCCGGGCCGACGTGATGTCCGGGAGGCCGCTCGTTCCTCCCAGCGTGTCGATCTCCTTCCGCCTGATCGAGCACTGGTTCAACGCGGACGGAGGAAAGCCTCTGCGGGAGGTGCTGGGCGGCGCAGTGTCCTGGCAGGCAACAACGCGCTAGAGCTCCGAGCTGCCGTCAGCCGCGCTCCCAGTGGCCCTGGCGCATTCGCCAGCCGTCGCCGGCGCGGACCCACGCGTGGGGAACCCAGTGATAGCCTGCACGCGGAGGGACCCAATGGCCGGCGACCCATTCGTGCCGATTGCCCACCCAGCTCCAGTAACCGGCGGCCCAGACGTAGCCGGGTGTCGGAGCCACGCCGATGACCTCCACGCGCGGCGCCGGAGGCGCGACCATGACCACCCCGCCCGGATAGTGCCGCTGGTCCGGGACCACCACGCATCCTGCAATCGCCATCGCGAGCGTCAAGGAAAGGAGTCCCAGGGTGATTCTCCGGTCCGTCGGCTTCTGCGTCATGAGGACAACCGTTTTGTAGGAATAGGTGGTCTAACGTCCTGCAGCGGCGCCCGTTGACGGCACTGCCGCCCGCCGGGCGCAACGCGAAAGAATAGACTCAGTCGCCCCGCCGTCGCAACGGCGATTCTTGAATGGCGGCTCCGAAGTGGAACATCGGGCGGGATAGGCGCGTCTTCAGGCGGTACATCGCCTGGTCCGCGCGGTGCAGAAGCTCATCGGCACCGTCCCCGTCGCGGGGGTAGAGCGATTCGCCGATCGCGGCGCTCAAATGCTGTTCGGTGCCCTCGAGCCGGTACGGCAAAGCCACGCGCTCGCGGATCGTATCGGCAACGTGGGTCACGGCGGCCGGGTCAGGCACGTACGGGAGCACCACCACGAACTCGTCGCCGCCGTAACGGCACACGAGATCTCCGGCTCGAACGCGCGCGTTGATGCGGCTCGCCACCATGGTCAGGATCTTGTCGCCGGCGGCGTGGCCGTATTCGTCGTTGATGGCCTTGAAGCCGTTCAGATCGATGAACAGCAGCCCAACCTGCTGCGAGCGGCGGGCCGCATCGCCGATGGCCGCGCCGAGCAGCTCGGTGAGCTTGCGGCGGTTGTAGAGTCCGGTGAGCGCGTCCCGATCCGCGAGATGTTGCGCCTGTGCCTCGCGCTCCTTGAGCGCGGCCACTTCTTGGAGCAAGTGGGCGTTGATCATGCGCAGGCTCTCGACCTCGCGCCGCTCGGCCGCGGCCGACCGCGCAAGCTCGAACGTGGATCTCGGCGGCGCCGCGATCACCGCGTCGTCGCGCACCGCCAGCTTGGTTCGGGCATAGGTCATCGCTACTATTCCTACACTACGATTGAGGGATTGTCGCAACAGCGCAGGGCGCCAAGCGATCGGTCCCGCACGTATGGATATGTAAGATTCGGCTGACCGCCATTGGTTCACACGTCGGAGCAACTCAATGTCCTACACCGCGGATCCCCGGGTACTTTTCGCCGCAGAGCGCACGCTGCTCGCGTGGCAGCGCAGCGCAATAGCCCTGATGGGCTTCGGATTCGTGGTGGAGCGCTTCGGCCTGTTCCTGCGCATGGTCGCGCATCAGCCGGAGTCGGTGTCGCAGCGTGATTTCTCGCTGGCCCTGGGCGTCCTCCTGCTGCTGCTGGGCGCCGCCGTCGCGCTGGTGTCGGCACGCCAGTTCCGGCAGGTCCTGAAGAGCCTCGAGCCGCAGGTCGTGCCGCCGAAATACTGGACCCACGTCGGAGTCGGGCTGAACGTCATCATTGCAATGATTGCCTGCGGCTTCGCGCTGCGCTTCTTGCTCTCGCACGAATAGGAGGTGGAATGAACATCACCGGCGGCTGCCTTTGCCGCGCAATACGCTATCGAATCAGCGCGCCGCCCGTTACCGTTCGGGTGTGCTGGTGTCGGCTCTGTCAATACCTTGCGGCGGGCAGCGGCACCGTCAATGTGTGCTTTCCGAGCGATGCCGTTCACGTGGAGGGCGAGCTGCGCGACTACGTCAGCACCGCCGACAGCGGCAATACCATGCATCGGCGCTTCTGCCCCACTTGCGGCACACAGATGTTCAGCGTTGCGGAGGCGCGCCCACATCTCATCTTCGTGCGCGCCGGAACTCTCGACGATCGAGAGATCGCGCGGCCGGCCGCGACCATCTGGACTTCGCAGGCGCCGAGCTGGGCCAGCATCGATGCGGCGCTGCCGACGATCGAGCGACAACCGCCGCCAGCTCAGCCGCCGCCGGCTCAGCCGCCCCCGGCCCGGCCGCCGCCGCGGTAGCCGGACCGGCCCGGCACCGGGGCGCGAGCGCGGGACCCGATCTGCTCCCCGTCGCGCCCCGCAACTGCGCCGTGCTTCACGCTCCGGGGACGCCGCGGCGTCAACCGGGACGGGGCCGGCCGCGTTGACCGGCGCATGGTCCAGACGGAAATCGCGGTGATTCGGTTCGGGCTCGGGGCACGGCCGGGCGAGTTCGCGGCGGCGGCGCCGGACCCGCGTGCCTGGTTGATGAGACAGATCGTGGGCCCGGTGAACACCGCCGCGGATGTGGCGCTCGCCCCTTCGGATCAGATATTCACCGAGCTGGTCGCGGCGCGCGAACGGCGCCGGGAGGTCAAGCAGGGAGCCGCGGTCGTCAATCCGGTCCGGGAGGCCTATCTGCCGCATTACCGCGCGCAGGTTCTCGCCCGTGCGCAGAGCGCCGCACAGACCCGCCGTCCCTTCGCGGAGCGCCTGGTGCACTTCTGGACCAATCACTTCGCCGTGTCCGCCGACAAAGGTGCGGTGGTCGGCATCGCCGGCACCCTCGAGAGCGAGGCCATCCGGCAGCACGTCAACGGCCGCTTCGTCGAGCTCTTGACCGCGGTGGAGCAGCATCCGGCGATGATCGAGTTTCTCGACAATCAAAGCTCCGTCGGCAAGGACTCGCAGCTAGCGCAAGCGGCGGCGCGCCGCGCCGCAGACCTGCCGTGGGGCCGGATGGATCCGGCCGCCAAGCCCAGACGTGAGTTCGGCATCAACGAGAACCTCGGCCGCGAGATCCTCGAGCTGCACACGCTCGGCGTGCACGGCGGCTACACGCAGGCCGACGTCACCACGTTCGCGCAAATCATCACCGGCTGGTCCATCGGCGGCGGCAAGGGCCGTCTCGCCGGCGGCGTGCCCGGGCGCTTTTATTTCCGCGACAACCTGCACGAGCCCGGCCCGAAGACGTTCATGGGCAAGACCTACCGTGAGAGCGGCGTGCGGCAGGGGGAGGCGGTGCTGGCGGATCTCGCCGCGCACCCCTCGACGGCGCGCTTCATCGCCACCAAGCTGGTGCGGCATTTCATCGCGGACGACCCGCCGGCCTCCGCCGTCGAGCGCGTATCCCGCGCCTTCCTCAAATCCGACGGCGACCTCCCGCACGTCTATGCGGCGCTGATCGAATGCCCGCAAATCTGGGACGCGCAAATGCACAAGTACAAGACGCCGCAGGATTTCGTCTTCTCGACGCTTCGCGCGCTCGATGTGACGCCGCGCGATCCGCAGGAAGTAATCCGCACTTTCGATCTGCTGGGCCAGCGGCAGTTCACGCCGGGCTCTCCGGCCGGCTGGCCGGACACGGCCAAGGGGTGGGACGGCTCGGATGCGCTCATGCATCGCGTGTTGTGGGCGTCTCGAGTGGCCGAGCGCTTCGAGCACGGACAGGAGCCCGCCGATCTCGCGGACGCGAGTCTCGGTGGCTACGTGCGGCCGGAAACCACCGCGGCGCTGCGTCGCGCGTCGTCGCCCTCCCAGGCGCTGGCGCTTCTCCTGATGAGCCCGGAATTCCAGCGCAGATGAACATGGCACCCCAGCAAGCCCCGCTCACCCGCCGGGCTTTCCTGCGCCGGGTCGGTGCGATCACAGCCGGCGCTGCACTTCCCGGCGTCCTGTTCGCCCACACCGGCGGCAGCGCACGACTCGTCGTCGTCATTCTGCGCGGCGCCCTCGACGGGCTCGCCGCGGTCCCCCCGCTCGCGGATCCCGCGTATGCGCCGTTGCGGCGCGAGCTCGCGATCGCGGCGCCCGGGTCGGCCGACGGCGCCCTGCAGCTCGACGGAGCGTTCGGCCTGCACCCCTCGCTCACGTTCTTGCAGCAGCAATACGTCGCCGGAGAGCTGATCGTCTTCCATGCGGTCGCCTCGCCCTACCGCGACCGGTCGCATTTCGACGGGCAGAACGTGCTCGAAAACGGATTGACCCGGCCGATCGGCAGCGCGGACGGATGGCTGAACCGCGCGTTGGCCTACCTGCCGGCACGCGGGCGAGGCGGCGAGCGCGCCGTGGCGATCAGCCAGAACGTGCCGCTCATCCTGCGCGGCGACCGGCCGGTGATCTCGAAATCGCCGCAGATCTTGCCGGACGTGGACGAGGAATTGCTGGCGCGCCTCGCGGACCTCTACTCCAAGGACGAGTGGCTCGCCGCGCGGCTGAGGGAGGCGGTCGAGACGGAACGGCTCACGGGCGATGCCCCGGCCCATTCCTCGGCACCCATGATGACGGCCGCCCATTCTCCGCCCATGACTTCGGGCCGCGCCCCCGCGGCACCCGCGGGCCCGGGGTCCAAGCCCAGAGCGCCGGACCGGGTCACGGCAGTGGCGCGCATGGCCGGAACGCTGATGAGGAGCGAGGGCGGCCCGGAGCTCGCGGTGATCGAAGCGACGGGCTGGGATACCCACGCCAATCAGGGTGCGGCCAACGGTGCGCTTGCCCAACGCTTGGCGGGGCTCGATGGCGGACTGCGCGCGCTCGCAGACGAGCTAGGGGACCTGTGGCCGCAGACCGCCGTGCTGGTGGTCACGGAGTTCGGCCGCACCGCGGCCATGAACGGCACTCGCGGCACCGACCATGGCACCGGCACCTGCGCCTTTCTGCTCGGAGGCGCGGTGCACGGCGGCCGCGTGATCGCAGACTGGCCCGGGCTCGCGCGATCCGCGCTGCTCGACAATCGGGACCTCAAGCCAACCCTGGACCTGCGCAGCGTATTCAAGACCGTGCTCGACGAGCACCTGCACGTCGACGCAAAAACCCTCGCCGCCCGAATATTTCCGGACAGCCAAGGCGCGCGCGCCCTCCGCGGGCTGATGCGCGTCTAGAACGCCAAGGGCTCCGTGCTGGAACCCGGCATCGGCGCCTCTGGCGCCGCGGCGGGCGGTGCGGACGCGGGCTCAGGTACCAGGGCCGCCGGCTTGGGCGCTGCCACCGGCTTCGGCGCAGTCACGGCCTTCGGAACGGCAGGCTTCGGGGCGGTCATGGGCTTCGGCGCTGGCGCGGCGGGCTTTGCCGCCGCAGCCGGCTTCGCTGCCGGTTTCTTCGTCGCCGCAACCTTGGGTGCCGCCTTTCGGGTCACCTTTCGGGCCACCTTCCGCGCCGTCTTCTTCGAGGCCGCCCTCTTCGCCACCTTCGCCTTGCCGGCTCTCTTGGCGACTACCTTGGCCTTTGCCGCACGGGTCTTCCTTTTGGCGACGCGCTTCTTGGCAGCTCGCGCAGGCCTTGCTGCCGAACGCTTCTTCGACTTGCTTTTCTTTGCCATGGTCACTCTTCTCCTAGAGCGTACGAAACTCGCTCTGAGAGTAGCCCCGAAAAAGTCCGCTGTCATCTACAGAAGCTTCGCACCGGTTGCACGAGCGCGCCCGCGGCGAAACGGGCTCGAGCCACGAAGCTCCCCGGCCTCTCCAAGCCTCCGGCGCGAATCTCGCAGCGCCTCCGCGGAACGCTGGAGTCGGTCACTTGGATTGCGTAGGCTGGCGTGGTTGGGCGCCCAAACGTTTCGCGAAAGTCCTGTAGAGCTTCCCGAGTGGAACCATCCGAAAACATCCGTCCGCTGAAGGACGTCTGGCTACGACCTCGACGGGTATTCCGCGCGCTGTCCCCACAGCCGGTGGGTCTCGTCGACTACCTGCTGGCCGCGACCATCGGGATCGGTAATTTCCTGGCGCTCTACCGGACCCAGGCCGCCGGAGCCCGCGTCCCGATCCTCGAGATCGTGGCTCAATCGGTGGCTTACGGTGCCGTCGCCGGCGTCGTCGGCACGCTATTGATGGGCTTGATCTACGCGCGACTCAGCAACCGAGCCGGGGGCCGGGCAACCGTTCCCCAAGTCATCCACGTGCTGGCGTACGGCAACGTCCCCACCGCCGCTTCGGCCGCGCTCTGGGTCCTGTCGGCGCTTCTCCTCGGCGAGGCGGCCTTCATCGACACCCCGAAGACCGAGATCGAGGGATTCCCGGCGTTCCTGCTCTACGTCCAGTTCGCCCTTTACCTGATCTTGTCGCTCTGGAGCGTGGTCCTGCAGGTGATGGGTCTGAGCGAGATCCAGGGATTCCTCATGCGCAAGGCATTTGGAATCTGGCTGCTCGGCCAGCTCATTTGGGTGCTGGCCTCACTGTTCCTGGTGCAGCTGCTCGAGCTGCTATTTTCCGGCGTTCTCCCCCACCTTGTCCCGAATCACTGACATGAGCAGCGACGGAACGGCCTCCAGCCGCTCGATCACCGCCTGAGCCACATCGGCCGCCGTCGACGATGGCTTGGCGTCGTTCGCGGCCGGCTCGACCGGCGGACGTGCCGGCGATGGGGTTGCCGTCGACGTGCGTGCCGGCCGGGCGCGCACTGAGTGTGGAGCCGCCTTGCGGGGCTTGCTCGAGACGCTCGCGTTCCCGACCTTGCCCTCGGGCTTGGCGCTCGGGGCCGCGGGTTTCGCCGGCACCGCGCGGCGCCGGGCTCGAGCCGCCGTCTTCACGGCCGTCCGCAGGGCGCCGGTCTTCGCGCTCCGCCGCCCGGCGGGGGTCGACCTGGCGTCGGCCGCGCGCTTGGGTGCCGGGGCGCGCTTCGGTGCCGAGGCGCGCTTGGGCGTCTTGGCGGCCTTGGGCGTCTTGGCGGCCTTGGGCGTCGCGGCGGACTTCGCCGCCGCTGACTTCGTCCGGGACCGGCCCGTTGATTTCCCGCGGGACCCCTCCGTCGACTTTGCGCGAGATCCCCCCGTTGGCTTTGCGCGGGACTGCCCCTTCGGCTTTGCGCGGGATCGCCGGCTCGACTTGGAGCGGCGGGGTGTCGACCGCGCCGCCTTCGGGTTTGCAGCTCGCCGTGATCCTTCCGATCCGCCGCGCTTGGCCGCCGCCAGTTTCGCGCGGAGCTCGGCGCCCCCCTCCTCGGCGCGCCTGCGGGCGACCTTGGCCGCCTTCTTGCTGAGCTTCGCCAGCTTGCGTGCGCGCTTCAGCGCGACCTTGGCGACGCGCAGCACTTCCTTGGCCGCTGCAGACCTGGCGTTGGCTTTTTCGGCCTCCGCAACCAGTGATTGCAACGCAGCAGCCTTGGGGGCGTCGTTTGCGGAATTCTGGGTCTTGGCCACGGTCGCCTCGCCGAACGAAAGAGGGTTGGAGAGCTTAAGCCTTGCCGCTCATGCTGTCATCACTGCCTCAGGGCAGCACGCGCAGCAGGAATGCGCGGATATCCGCGACCTCCGTGGGACACACCGCGTGCGCCATCGGGTAGTCGTGCCACTCGATCGAATAGCCCTGCGCCTCGAGGTAGTCGCGGGACTCGACCCCGAGACTCATGGGGAGAACCGCGTCGCCGCGGCCATGCGCCATGAAGATCGGGGTGGTGTCGTTTTCGGGCCGTCGCTCGGCCGGAAAGCTCGACTCACCGGGCAGATAGCAGGACAGAGCCAAGACACCGGCGAGCTTCTCGGTGAGGCGCGGTGCCATGTAGAGCGACACCGCGCCACCCTGGGAAAAGCCGCCGAGCACGATGCGATCGGCACGAACGCCGCGCTCGTGCTCCCGCGCGATGAGAGCACGCACCAGCGCGTCGGTGTCGCGAAAGCCGGCCACGTCCTCGGCGGCGCGCCGGTCGAGCCCCTTGAGGTCGTACCAGGCACGCATCACCATGCCGTTGTTGATGGTGACCGGGCGGACCGGCGCGTGCGGAAAGACGAAGCGCCAGGCGCGCTCCCGCGGGCGCACGAGCTCGGGCACGATGGGCTCGAAGTCGTGCCCGTCCGCGCCGAGCCCATGGAGCCAGATCACGGCAGCGTCGGGTTTCGCAGCCGTTTGGACTTCGACGGTTTCGAGCATCTCCGATAATGTACCGCATGCCCATGACCCTCGACCATCTGCGCCGCTATGCGGTGGCGCGCTCCCTGTTCAAGCCGACCACGCTCCAGCGCGCCATCCACAAGCTGGGCTTCGTCCAGGCGGATCCGATCCGCGCGCCCGCGCGCGCCCAGGACCTGACGCTGCGACATCGTGTCACGGGCTATCGCGCCGGCGATCTCGAGCGCCGCTACCCGCGGCTCGCGGTGGAGGAGGACTTCTTCGTCAACTACGGCTATCTGCCGCGCGCACATCAGCAGCTCATGCACCCGCGCACCGTCGACAAGCCCTGGACCCTGGTCAAGACGGAGCGCGCCGGGGCCATTCTCGAGTTCGTTCGCGCGCGCGGCATCGTTCATCCGCGCGAGGTCGATGCGCATTTTGCGCACGGGCGCGTCAAGAACTGGTTCGGCGGATCCTCGAACGTGACCACGCAGCTCCTGGACGCCATGCACTATCGCGGGATGCTCCGCGTGGCCCGGCGCGAGGGCGGCACCCGGGTCTACGTCGCCCCCGAGGTCCTCGGCGCGGTCGCGGACGCGACGCCTCTCGAGGCCGACGGCATCCAGGCACGCATGGACGCGATGGTCGACGTCATCGTCGGCAAGTACGCGCCGCTACCCGCGCTCACGCTTTCCGATCTGGTGCGGCGGCTGCGCTACGGGGTGCCGCAATGGTCCGCGCATTGCGTCGGTGCGCTCGTGCGCGCCAAGGCCCGGCTCGGCTCGGCTCGCGTCGACGCCTTCGACTGGTACTGGCCGGCCGATGAAAATCCCCGCTCGCGACGCTGGCGCATCGACGACGAGGCGCGCTTGCTCACGCCCTTCGATCCGATCGTATGGGACCGAAAGCGGTTCGAGATCTTCTGGGACTGGGCGTATCGGTTCGAGGCCTACACGCCGCCGCGCAAGCGCAAGCTGGGGTACTACGCCCTGCCCCTGTTGTGGCGTGAGCGCGTGGTGGGCTGGGGCAACGCCTCGACCGTCGGTGGGCGCCTGAAGTGCTCGTTCGGCTATGCGAAAGGCGCCCCGCGGGAGGCGGCCTTTCGCCGCGCTCTCGAGGCCGAAGTCGATCGTCTGCGGGAATTCCTCGGTCTCGACTCCGGCTAGGGGTGTGGGCGGTCGGAAGGCGGCCCCGGTTCCCTTCGACCGACCTCCGCTCGGGAGTACCGGCCCGTCCGGGTAAGAGCTACGCGGGCACTGCTACCCGTCACATGTTCCGACGTCCACCTGGGGGCCGCCTGATGAGCAGCGGTCTAGCCG
>DATAYZ010000034.1:0-5057 GCA_036272295.1 Steroidobacteraceae bacterium | reverse complement strand
CGGTCTAGCCGCGGCCTAGCGACCCACCTACGGGTAGCAGTGCCCGCGTAGCTCTTACCCGGACGGGGCGGTACGCCCGAGCGGAGGTCGAAGGGAATCGGGGCCTCCTTCCTTCGACCCGATGTGCATGATCGCGATGATGTGATCGTCGGGGCGCAATCCGACGCTCGCCTTGACGGCAGGATCGTAGGCGGCCGCGCCCGTCTTCCACATCACGCCGTAGCCGAGATCGTGGGCCGCGAGGAACAGGTTCTGCGCGACCGCACCGGCGGCGATCACCTGCTCGATCTCCGGGATCTTGGTTTGGTCGCGATTGACGGCGCAACCGACCACCACGATCGCGGGGGAGCGCCCCATCTTGTCGCGGTCGGCGGCCACCTGCTCCGGCGTCAGCGTCGGCACGCGCGCACGCTTGGCCTCGGCTGCCGCGGCCGTGAAGGCCTGGCGGACTTCCCCTGCGAGCGGGATGAGCCGCCAGGGGCGAAGACGGCCGTGGTCGGGCGCATGCGCCGCGGCCGCCAGCAAACGCTCGAGCTGCTTGGGATCGGGTCCGGGCTCCGCCAGGCGGGCGGCGGAAGCGCGGGTCTCCAGGGCGGTGATGAGCTCCATCGTGTTCCTCGATCATGACAAATGGGAGATAAAATCGGGCGTTCGCCGCGGATCGGCTATGATTCTCCCGCCCGAAAGCGCCGCTCGGCGGCGGACGAAATTATACCCAGTGTCTTCCAAGGAGCCTTCAATGAATCGTATCGTCTTGGCGTCAATCGTCGCGCTGGCCGGCGCGAGCGCATTTGCGGCGCCCGTCACCTACAAGCTCGACCCCACCCATACCTATCCGAGCTTCGCGGCGGATCACATGGGCGGCTTGTCGGTGTGGCGCGGCAAGTTCGACTCCACCAGCGGCAGCGTCGTGTACGACAAGAGCGCGAAGGCCGGCTCCATCGAAGTGACCGTGGACATGAGCTCGATCGACTTCGGCATGCCCAAGCTGAACGAGCATGCCAAGTCCGCCGAAATCTTCGACGTTGCGAAGTACCCGACCGCGACCTACAAGGGCAAATTCACCAAGTTCAACGGCGATGCGCCCACGGAGGCCGAGGGAACCTTGACCATGCACGGCGTGACCAAGCCGGTCTCCTTGACGATCGACTCGTTCAAGTGCCAGCCGAGCCCCATGACCAAGAAAGAGGTGTGCGGCGCGGATGCGACCGCGAGCTTCAACCGCGCCGACTTCGGCGTGAATTTCGGCGAGAAGTACGGTTTCAAGATGGAGACCAAGCTGCAGATCCAGGTCGAGGGCAGCCCCGCGACCTGAGAGTCGGCGCCCGAGCGGCGCTCATCACGTCGGCCCGCCGTGCGGCAGCGCGCGGCGGGCCGTTTGATTCCGGCACCCCACCCCATCTCATCGCGGCAGCGCATAGGCAACCACGTAGTCGCCGCGGGTGCTGTCACCCTTGTAGCCGCCCGCGGCGATCACCAGATACTGACGGCCACCCGCGCTGTAAGTCATGGGTGTCGCCTGTCCTCCCGCCGGCAGCTTGACCTCCCACATGAGCTTGCCCGTATCCACGTCGAACGCACGCAAGCGGTCATCGAGGCTCGCGGCGATGAATACGAGACCGCCCGCGGTCACGATCGGGCCGCCGATGCCGGGCATGCCGAGGTTGACGTGAATGTACGGCGTATCGCCGAGCGGGATCTGCCACTTGAGGGTGCCACGCTTCATGTCCACCGCGCTCAAGGTGCCCCACGGAGGCTTCACGCAGGGTATGCCGAGCCCCGACTCGAACGCCTTGCGGCGCATGCCGTAAGGGGTTCCGGTCTGACGCGCGAACTCGAAGCCCTCGTATTGAGGGTCATCGCGCTCCGCAGCCAGCTTGTCGCGCGGGACGAGCGCGACGACGAAGGGAAGGTTCATGACGTTCGCGATGGCGAGCTGGCGCTCCGGATCGAAGGCGATCCCGCCCCAGTTCATGCCGCCGGCGTTGCCGGGCTGCATGAGCGAATCCCGCAGCGAGGGCGGCTGGAACATGCCTTCGGAGCGGTACTGCTCGATGCGCTTGCGGCAGGCGCCTCGATCGAGCCAGGTCACGCCCCAGGCGTCGTCCGGCGTCACACGCTGCTGGCGCGTGAGCGCCGGCGGAGCTGAGGGAAACGGCTGCGTCGGTGCGGGATGCTCGCCCGCGACCGCGTCCTGCGGCACCGGTTTCTCCACGATGGGGAACACCGGCTCGCCGGTCGCGCGGTCGAGGGTGAACAGGAATCCGACCTTGGTCGCCTGGATCACCGCATCCACGGACCTGCCCCCGTGATCGAGCGTGACCAGGGTCGGCTGCGATCCGACATCGTAGTCCCAGAGATCGTGGTGGACGAGCTGGCGCCCCCACCTCAGGGTGCCCGTGCCCGCATCGAGCGCGACCACCGAGTTCGCCCAGCGATCGTCGCCCGAGCGCAGGCCGCCGAAGAAGTCCGGGCTCGCCGAGCCCGTCGGGACGAATACCAGGTGGCGCGCAACATCCACCGACAAGGGTGCCCAGGCATTCGCCGCGCTCGCGGACTCGACGCTCGCCGGCGCCCATTCCTTGTAGACCGGATTCGACGGGTCGCGCGGAATGGGATCCCAGCTCCACACCAGCCGCCCGCTCCGCGCATCGAAGGCGCGCACGCTGCCGAGCTCCTCGAGCACGTTGCGGTTGTCGCCGATGGAGGAGCCGACGATCACCTTGCCGTCGATGATCGCGGGCGGCGAGGTGACCAGGTAATTGCGCCACTCGTCGCGGCCCTCGTAGGTCGAGCGCACGCCCTCGAGCAGATTGACGGCGCCGGACTCGCCGAAGTCCGTGCAGGGCTTGCCGGTGGCGGCGTCGAGAGCGAGCAGCCGGGCATCCAGGGTGGGCGCATAGATCCTCGCCCGGCAAAAAGCGTTCGCGGGCGCCCCGTCGTCGACCCAGAGAGAGACGCCTCGGGAAACGCCGTCGGAGTAATGCAGGTCCTTGCGGCTGGCGCTGTCGTGTCGCCAGCGCAGCGCGCCGGTCGCCGCGTCGATCGCCACGACATCGGTGCTGCTGGTGGTCAGAAACAGCACCCCACCGTGAAGAATGGGCGTCGCCTCGAACGCCGAGCGATCCCAATCCTTGACCCCCTGCCCCAGCTCCCCGGTGCGGAACGTCCAGGCCACACCTAGTTTCCCGACGTTGGCGCGGTTGATCTGCGCAAGGGACGCGTAGTGCGTGCCGCCGGGATCGCCCCCGTAGGATGCCCAGCCGGAGTCCTGCGGTGCGTCTGCTGCAGCCGCAGCAAAGGCCAGCATCCAGCCGCCGCCCAATATCCCGCACGTGCGTAGTCTCAGCATGGAATCTCCGGATCACCGCCTCGCGGTGTTCGATGCCGTGCGAAGCTACCAGGCGAAACGCGGATTACCACCCCAAAAGGGACGAGCGGCGATCGTCTGAGGACGACCGGCGCGTGCCAGGGACGAGAGCGGCAGGCGGCAGGGACGAGAGCGGCGCCGTCGGCGGTGCTCACGAGCCCTGACGGAACAGGTGGCTCAGACGGCTCCGATACCGTCGGCTGAAATTCAGAAAGCTGCCGTCCTCGAGCAGGATGCGATAGTCGCCGTGATCCCAAGGCTGGATCTCGCGGATTCGATCGATGTTGACGACGTGCGCCCGGTGCACCCGGGCGAACTTCTGCTCGCCGAGGCGCACGAGCAGGCCTTCCAGGGAGTCCCGCAGGCGGTAGGTCTCGCCCGCGGCATGAACCACCACGTAGTTTCCGTCGGCGTCGATGCGATCGATATCGGCCGGGTCGAGGATGAATTCGCGGTTGCGCTTGCGCACCAGCAGCCGATCCAGGGGCATTGCCGCCGCCCGCATCGAGCCCGCAGGCGGCGTCGCTTGCACGACACCGGCCGCCGCATGCGAATCGCGCCACAGCCCGTAGACGCGGAACGCCGCCAGCGAGCCGAGGATCACGAGGTAGGTGAAAAAATCCTTGCGATACTCGTAGGGCCAGTTGTCCCAAAACGGCCCGAAATCGTAGCGCGCGCCGACTGCCCGATAGACGAGCTGACGCATCAGCACCATGCCGCCGGTATGAATCAGGGAGAACGGCAGCGTTGCAAGGACGTGAGTCGGGAGGCTCCGCCACCAGTGCTGCCGGGTGATCGGAAACCGGATCAGCAGCCAGCTCACCGCCGGAATCAGCAGCCAGGTCAGCAGATGGCTCGAGGACTCCCATACCATGGGGCGCCAGAGCTCGATGGGATCGCCGGCGTGTGCATGGTCCGCGCGCACGGTATAGGCGTTGTCGATCGCGGAAAGCGTCAGCACCGCCGCGAAGAACGCCATCTGCCAGACGAAGATCTTGCGCGCCGTGCTCGGAGACAGTTCTTTTGGAGTGTCGATCAAGCCGATTCGCCGCGACATCCCGTGATGCGCCGCTGCGCTAATCCAACGGCCAGGGTGCCGACGCCGCCACCGTGACTTCGCCCTGGTCCGGCGACGCGATCCCGGCGGGCGTGCCCTCGGCCTCGCGCCACCAGGGTTTGACGATTTCCGCATGCGCCGGCTCCACCGGCTGACCGAGCAGCGGCATGAGCAGGCGGGCATCGGTCTGCGGCGCGAGCTCGAGCAGCCGCTCGGCCGGTTGATCCCAGGGGTGCAATGCCAACGAAAACGTACCCCAGTGGACCGGCATGAACATCCCGCCGAGCATGGCATGCGCTTTGAGCGCATTGTCGGGTCCCAGATGAATGTCGCCCCAGGCCGGATAGAAGGCGCCGATCTCCAGCATCACGAGGTCGAAGGGCCCGAGCTGCTCGCGAATCGATCGATATTCCGTCGTCAGCCCCGTGTCCCCGCTGAAGAACACGGCGTGTCCCGGCGAGCGGATCGCGAACGACGACCAGAGGGTTGCGTTGCGATCCTTGAGCCCGCGCCCGGAAAAATGCTGCGAAGGCGCGGCCGTCAGCACCACGTCCGTATCCGGCACGGCATGCGATTCCCACCAGCCGAGCTCGGTGATGCGGTCCGCCTGCACGCCCCAATATTCCAGAT
>DATAYZ010000033.1:0-74273 GCA_036272295.1 Steroidobacteraceae bacterium | reverse complement strand
GCCCGCACCCGGCATCAGCCCGGCCGCGGCGACGGCGATGGACAGCGCGAACAGGATGGCCTCGCTCCCCGCCATCCATCCGTAGATGCTCGACTGGAAGCGCGGCTCCAACGACAGCGTGTAGTCGATCGCCGCAAACGTCACGGTCAGCGCGAGAAGGATGAGCCCCGCGGGTGCGATTCGCGCGAGGCGCGTCCCGGGCTGCTCGTGCCGCAGGGCGCCCAGCGTCTTGAAGGACAGCGTCAGCCAAACGAGCAGGTAGATCGCGGTCCGTACATCGAAGAATGGGGCATTCAAGTACAGGCGATTGGAGAGATGCGTCGCAATCTCGGGACGCATCCAGGGATAGAGCTCCGGCCGCACCAGGACGAGCGGCGCGCCCGCGGCCAGCATCACGGGCAGCGCCGCGACTCCCGCGGCCAACGGCCGGCGCAAGGTCTCCCCCCAGCGTCCTCCCGTCAGCGCGTGTATCAGCACGAGGGCCAGGCTGCCGAGCGGCCAGGCCAGCCAGCAAGTCCAGGCGGCAAGCCACGCGTGGGGAAACTCGCCGGGCAGCGCCGCCCAGCCGGCCAGGGTTGCGGCGGCGCCCGCGCCGCAGATCAGCCACGAGGCTCGTTGCACCCGCGCGTGCATCAGGGCGCTCCGCCCGCGGACGCCATGTCGCTCGGCAACGCGTCCTGGCTTCGCTCGAGGGCGCGGATGTAGGCCACGATCGCCCACCGATCCCGGGGCGACACCCGGTCCGCGAACGGATACATGACGCCGAATCCGTTGCTGATGGCGTCATACAGCTGCTGCGGGGATGCATCCCGCACCGGCGCTCCCTGGAACGAGGGCGGCGCCGGGAAGCCGCGCTGCACGATCATGCCGCGCCCGTCGCCGAGCTCCGAGTGGCACGGCGCGCAATACACGCGATACCGGTCCTGCCCCCGCTCGATGAGGCCGAGCGTGACGGGCGGCGCCTGCGGGGCGCGCGCCTGGAATTCCACGGTTCCGGGCGGCACGTCGGCCGGCCCGACCTTCGGCGTGTATGCCCGTTGCCGGGGTTGCGATTCCATGTCGTCGCACGCGGCCGCCGAGATCAGCGCAAGACCGGCGAGCACGAGGGGTGCGAGCCTCACGCGGGAATCTCCTCGAGCGTCGCGGGCTCGAGAGCCCGCAGCAGCGAGCGCGCGTCCGCGAGCCGCGCGGCATCCGTGCACCGGATCGCCAGGAACCACCGATCGCTCATGGCGGCGCGAAAGCTCGCGCATTCGTCGATCGGCTCGTACAGGCGCGGCAGGCGGGACACGAGGAAATATCCGAAAAAGCCCGCTGCCATCGCACACAGCACGCCGAGCTCGAACGCGATCGGCACGAACGCGGGCCACGCAAACCGCGGCCGCCCGCCGATGTCGAGCGGATAGGCCTGCACGTCGGCGTGGGTCATGAGCAGAAAGAACGCGACGAAGCCGAGCATTCCCGCGACGAACATCGCGAGCGGCAGGGGCGAGCCCGGGGCGGGATCGCGCTGCGCCGGGACCGGGCCGCCATCGGCGGATGAGGCCGCACCGGCGGAGGCTTCGGAGGCGTAGTCGTCCGGAGGCATCGGCGTATAGGTCTCCACCGTTCCCGCCCATTCGCTTTGCGCGAAGCGCTCGAGCGCCGCGCGCAGCGCCTCCGGGCTCTCGAAGCCGGCGAGCAGGCCGGTCACGCGGCCGCCTTCGAGGCGGCGCCGCGCGCGGCATGCGCCGCAATGAGAGTCCGCATCTCGTGCATCGACACGATCGGCACGAAGCGCACCGAGAGCAGGATGCCGGCGAGGAACATGCCGATCGTGCCGAGCAGCGTGGCCCAGTCCCACAGCGTGCCGTGATAGAAGCCCCAGGCGGAGGGCACGCTCGGGCGCTCGAGGCTCGTCACCACGATTTCGTACCGCTCCAGCCACATGCCCACCACCACCCCGAGACAGATGCAGACGATGGCCGGCGGATTCACGCGCAGCCGCCGCACCCACAACAGTTGCGGCAGGCCTATGTTGAGCACCAGGGTGCCCCAGTAGACGGGCCAGTCCCCGCCGATCACGCGCCCGAGGAATATCCCCCGCTCCGCCCGATCGCCGCCGTAGTAGGTGGTGAATGCATCCATGAGGTAGGCGTACCCCAGGCACAGGCTGCTGGTGAGCAGCAGCCGGCAGAGCACGTCGAGGTGGCGTCCGGTCATCATGTCCTCGAGCCCGAGCAGGCGCCTCAGCGGGATGATGAGCAGCAGGACGATCGCGAAGCCGGACAGCAGCGCGCCGCAGACGAAGAACGGCGGAAATTGCGTGGCGTGCCAGCCGGGGGTCGCCGCCCCGGCGAAGTCCAGCCCGACGATGCTGTGGATCGACACGACGACCGGCGCCATGATGGCCGCCATCACGCCGTAGGCGGCGCGCATGTGGCGCCACTCGGCGCTCGAGCCGCGAAATCCCGCGGCGAACATTCCGTAGATCCGCCGGCGCCAGGGCGTTGCGGCCCGATCGCGGGCGGTCGCGAGATCCGGAATCAGACCGAAGTACCAGAACAGGATGGAGGCGAACACGTAGGTGTAGAGCGCCCAGAAATCCCACAGGAGCGGACTGCGAAATTGCGCCGACAGCGTCATGGTGTTCGGGTAGAAGAACAGCCAGTAGAAGAGCCACGGCCTGCCGAGATGCAGGATCGGGTAGACGCCGGCCGCGACCGCCCCGAACAGCATCATCGATTCCGCCACCCGGTTGATCGAGCTGCGCCACTCGGCGCCGACGAGGAAGAAGAGCGCCGAGATGATGGTGCCTCCCGATGCGATGGCGATCCACCACACGTAGCTGAGGATGGCGAATCCCCACATCACGGGCCAGTTGACGCCCCAGATGCCGATGCCCGCGTAGAAGAGATAGGCGATCGAGGCGACCAGGAGCATGCTCAGGGCGAGGCAGGGCACGAAGGCGATCCACCACCAGAGATACGCCCGCTCGCGCAGCGCGATCGAGCAGACGCGCTCGGTCATGGCCGCGATCGACACGCCGGGGTGAACGACGGGATCGTCCCCGCGCGGCGCAAGCAGCTCCGCCGCGGGCACGAGATCGCGGCTCACGATCCGCCCTCGAGCGCCGGATTCGGATTGCGCACCAGCGCCTCGTAAGTCGTGCGCGGATGGGTGTTCTGCGCCGGGAGCATCGCAAAGGTCAGCGGGCTCTGCTTGCGGGCGGCGACCTCGCTGGCGCCGTCCGCGAGATTGCCGAAGGTGATGGCGCGGGTCGGGCAGGCCGCCTGGCACGCGGTCACCACCTCGCCGACCGGCCGGCTCTCGCGGTCGGCGTCGATCCGCGCCGCCGCGATGCGCTGGATGCAGTACGAGCACTTTTCCATGACGCCGCGCGCGCGCACGGTAACGTCGGGGTTCCAGGATTCGGGCGGGCGCTTCTGCTCGTGGGCGTAGGCGAAGAAATTGAAGCGCCGCACCTTGTATGGGCAGTTGTTGGAGCAAAAGCGGGTGCCCACGCACCGGTTGTAGACCATGACGTTCAGGCCTTCCGAGTCGTGCACGGTCGCGCCCACCGGACAGACGTTCTCGCACGGGGCCTGCTCGCAATGCATGCACAGCACCGGTTGAAAGAAGCTGGTCGGCGCATCAGCATCGCCTTCGAAGTAGCGATCGACGCGGATCCAATGCATCTCGCGCTCGCGCAGGACCTCGCGCTTGCCGACGACCGGCACGTTGTTCTCGGCCTGACAGGCCAGAACGCATGCGTTGCAGCCGATGCAGGCGTTGAGATCGATGCTCATCGCCCATTTCGCGGGACCCGGCGGGACGGTGCGATAGAGCTCCGGCGCCGCGGACCGGTCCGCCGCAAAGCGCGGGTCGGCATGGAAGTCGCGCAGCGTTCCATGGCGGAGCACCTCGTCGGGGGGCGCGAGAAGGCCGTGATGACGCACCGTGCTCGCGAGCTCCACGCGCCCCGCGACCTTTTGCACCGATACCGGTCCCGCGATGCCGGTGAGCGGATAGTAATCGACGCCCGCGGCATCGCCGACCGCACCCGCCGCGCCCCGGCCCGAGCCGAGGAGCGCCGTGATGCAACTCGGGGACTGCCCCGGGAGAATCCAGACGGGCGCGATCACGCTCGCGGTGCCGACGGCGAGGCGCACGCAATCGCCGTTCTCGAGGCGCATTCGCTCGGCCAGCCGAGGCGCGATCAACAGGGGGTTGTCCCAGACCAGCTTGGTCAGCGGCCGCGGCAATTCCTGCAGCCAGGGATTGTTTGCAAAGCGCCCGTCCCAGAGCGCCGGGTCGGCGCGAAACAGAACGCTCAGAGTGTCGGCGGCGACGGGTGCCCCGCCCAGGTCCGCGGCGGGGGCGCGCGGCGTCTCCCTCAGGCGATCGTGCACCGCGGGGCGCGCGGACCCCTGCACCACGCCCTCGGCGAGAGCCGCGAGCCATCCGGACCCCATCGCCGCCGCGTTCGGCGGGTGCAGCCACGTGGCGCGCACGATTTCGTCGCCCGGGATGTGCGCCGCCGAGGAGAGCCGCTGCAGCATCTCGGGGGCGCTCACACCGCCGTACAGCGGCAGGGATTGGGGCTGCAGGATGGTGGCGGTCCCGTCATGCCCGCGCGCATCGCTCCAGCACTCCCACTGGTGCGCCAGCGGCACGAACCACCCCGACGCCTGCGCCGTCTCGTCCCGCCGCTCGGCCAGCGCCAGACTGAAACGCACCCGCTCGAGTCCCGCGCGAAAGCCCATCACGCCAGGCGCGGTCAGCACCGGATTGCTGTCGATCATCAGCAGGGTGTCGACCTTGCCGGCGTGCATGTCGGCGACCAGCGCCGGCAGGGTGTCGGCGGACTCCCGGGACAGCCGCGCGACGGGCTCGATGAGGTCGAAGGTCGTCCCCCGCCCGCCGAGCGCCTCGTTCATCGCATGCGCCAGCGCATGGATCGGCGGCGGTTGCATCGCACCCGCGTGAACCAGCGCGCGGTCCCGCGCCGACCGCAGATCCGCGAGGACGGGACCGACCCACGCGGGCAACCCCGCGGCCCCGGCGCGCGATCCCGAGCCGCCGGATCCCGGGGGGCGCGATCCCGCTGCTTCCGGCCCGGCGATGCCGGCGGCGAGCGCCGCCACGATGCGCTCGATCTCGGCCGGCGCCGCGATGAAGCGGTGGTCGGCCACCGATCCGAGCAGTGTCGGCGTCGACTCCAGCGCGTAGATCCGGCTCATTGCCGCGGACCGCGACGGATTGCGCCGGCCCGCCAGGTCGCGTGCGTATCGCAAGCGCCCGGGCGCCGTGCAGAGGAGATCGCCATCGATCGCGAGCAGCACGTCGGTGTTCTCGAGGCGCGCGACCGTGTCGAGCGGTCGCCCGTATGCCATCGCCGCGCCCGCGGCGACGGCTCCGCGAGAGATCGGGTCCCAGCGGACCCAGCGGGCTTCCGGATACTGATCGAGCAGCGCATCGAGCCGGGCGAGCAGCGTCGGCGAGGTCACGCTGCCGGTGAGGATGCGAAGCCCCGCCCCGTGTCCGGAGGCGAGCCGGTCCCGCTCGCGCGCGAGCGCGCCTTCGAGGGTCGGCCAGTCCGCCGGCCTGCCTCTTCGGTCGATCTCCGCCTCGCGATCGGGGTCGTAGAAGTCGAGCGGCAGCGCTTGTGCAAAGGCGTCCGTCGCCCCGAGGCTCGACGGGTGGCGGACGTTGCCCTCGACCTGCAGCGGCCGTCCCATCGAGTGCTTGACGACGACGCCGTTCGCGAAGCCGTCGAGCACGTGTGCGGTCGCGTAGAAATTCGGCAGCGCGGGGACGATGTTCGGCGGCACGCGCACGGCGGGGATCAGGTCCTGCCCGAAGTTCGAGTCGCAACCCGTCACCCCGCCCCAAACGATCGCCGCCGCCATGAGCTTGAGCGCCTGGCGCCGATCCAAGGGCTCCTCCGGCAGGGAGCTCAACGCCGGGAATTCCCGGGCGGCACGGCTCACGAAGCCGGGATCCGCGGCCGCCGCCTCCAGTCTCCGCCAGATCCTGCCGCCCGGCCCGCTCATCGATGACAGAGCGAGCAATCGGTGAGATTGCGGTCCGGTACGTGATAGTGCGCCAGCAAGGCCGCCGCGGATGGAGTGGACCCGGTGCGATGCCATTCGGTGTCGTAGATAGCCCGTGCCGGCCGCAATCCCGGTCCGGGATCGCGGTGGCAGTCGAGGCAGAATTCCATGGTCAAGGGCTGCGCCTTGTAGGTCAGCGGCATGGAGGCAATCTCCCCGTGGCAGCTCGCGCAACCCACGCCCTTGGCGATGTGGATGCTGTGATTGAAGTAGACGTAGTCCGGCAGGTCGGTCACCCGCCGCCACGTGAGCGGCTCATCCTTCGCCAGGCTGCGTCGAACCGGCGCGAGCAGCGCCGCGTTGGTCCAGATCTGCGAATGGCAGGTCATGCAGGTCGTGGTCGGCGGCAGCCCCGCGTTCGCCGAGACCTCCACCGACGAGTGGCAAAAGCGGCAGTCGAGCCCCAAGCCGGCCACATGATGCTGGTGGCTGAAAGGCACCGGTTGTGCGACGACGGTGCGCACGTGGCGCGCATAGTCCGTCCGGGGCCATGCCCACCAGAAGAGCACGGCGATCAGCGTCAAGGCGACACCGATGAGGATGGCAACCTTGACGTACAGATTCGCGGCAGGGTCAAAGATTGCCGCCATCGGGGAGATTTACCGGATGGGGGGCTGCGGATATGTCGGCGCTCTCCGACAAGCGGCGTAGGTGATCGGCCGTCGGCGCGGGCCGGCCTAGGCGGTCGTCGTCAAAATGGCCTCGCGCGCCGCAGGCGCCGCGGCGGCCGGGACGCCGCCCCGGCGCACGACGAGCAGCACCTCATCCACGTCGTCGGTGTCGATGAGCCCGGTGCTGAGCTGCAGCGGCTTCTGCAGCCGCAGCGAGACGTGCGCGAACGCGCGGTTGTACCACCACATCGCGCGCTCTCGCTGGTTGACGAGCCACCAGATGCCGAGGTCGAGCAGCCGCGAGGAGCGCGGTTGCATGCCGAACACCGCGCTGCGCTCGATCGCAAGCCCGTTCTGCGCGAGCCGGGCCAGCAGTTGTCCGGGCTCGTAGCGGCGCTTGTGGCCGACAAACTCGTCGAAGTTGGTCCAGCGTGCCGCGTGCAGCGGCGTCGACAGCAGGATCGTCCCGCCGGCGCGCACGACCCGCGCGAGCTCCTGCAGCGCGCGGCCGTCGTCGTCCACGTGCTCGATGATGTCCAGCGCGCAAACGAGGTCGAAGGATGCGTCGGCGAACGGCATCTCGGTGATCTGGCCCTGCACGACCTGCGCACCGCGCGCCCGCAACGGTGCCAGCGCCGAGGTGCTGATGTCGAGGAATTGGGTGCCGCCGATCGGCAGGCGCGGGCGCAGGCCCGGCGCAACCTCGAGCCGCCGCTCGTTGCCCGGCAGCAGCGATTCGACCAGGGGCCAGGTGTTGAACCTCTCCGGATCGATCAGGTCGGCACCCCGCCAGAACAGATCGTAGAAACGCCGGTTCGTTTCCAGAAGATCGCGCTCCGCGCTCGGTGGGTTGCGATGCTTCATCGGTCGAGAGTATATGCCCAAGGCGCAGCACCACACGCTTGGGGCTTTGGGTTTATCATCGAAGACATGCCCCTCGATACCGACCGCCTCCGCCGCGCCATCACCGAGGCTTGGGATGGCTCCATCCTGAGCCAGCTCGAAGCCTACATCCGCATCCCCAACAAATCGCCGCACTTCGATCCGGAGTGGGAATCGCACGGCTACATGGACGCCGCGGTTCGGCTTCTGGCCGACTGGGCGCAGGCCCAGCCCATCGCGGGTCTGCAGCTCGAGCTGCGGAAGATTCCCGGGCGGACGCCGCTGATCCTGGTGGAGGTGCCGGGCGAGGTGCGGGGAACCGTGCTTTGCTACGGCCATCTCGACAAGCAGCCCGAGTTTTCGGGCTGGTCGGAGGGGCTCGGGCCGTGGAATCCGGTGCTCCGGGCAGGACGCCTGTACGGGCGCGGCGGCGCCGACGACGGCTACGCACTGTTCAGCGCCTTGTCGGCGATCGCGGCTCTCAAGGCGCAGCGTATTCCGCTGCCGCGCTGCGTGATCCTGATCGAGGCGTGCGAGGAGAGCGGCAGCATCGACCTGCCCGCGCATCTCGCCGCCATCGGCGACCGTCTCGGCGATCCGTCGCTGGTCGTCTGTCTCGACGCCGAGTCCGGCGACTACGATCGGCTCTGGTGCACGACGTCGCTGCGAGGAAACCTCACGGGCCAGCTCCGTGTCCGGGTGCTGACCGAGGGTGTTCACTCCGGAATGGCGACCGGAATTGCGCCGACGCCGTTCCGGATCCTCGAGCAACTGCTCGCGCGCATCGAAGACCCGGCGACCGGCCGCATCCTGCCCGGCGCGCTCAAGGTTGCCCTGCCGGACGATCGGCGGCGGCAGATCGCCGCCACCGCGCAATTGCTGGGCGAGCAGTTCGCCGCCAAGATTCCGTGGGCTCCGGGAGCGCGGGCGTTGAGCCTCGACCCGGCCGAGCTCATCGTCGCGAATACCTGGGAACCGACCCTGGCCGTGACCGGCGCCGACGGCTTGCCCGCGATCGGAAATGCCGGCAACGTGCTGTTGCCGCAGATCACCCTCAAGCTGTCGGTGCGCTTGCCCCCCGGCTGCGATGCGCGCGCCGCCCAGCGCGCGATGCAGGAGACTCTCGAGCGCGATCCCCCGTACGGCGCTCAGGTGTCGTTCGCGGCCGATGAGCCGGCGGACGGCTGGAACGCGCCGAGCTTCGCGCCCTGGCTCGAGCGGGCGATGGCCGGGGCCTCCGACGCCGTATTCGGACAGGGACTGGGCTACATGGGCTGCGGGGGCACCATCCCCTTCATGGGCATGCTGGGGCATCAGTTCCCCGACGCGCAGTTCTTCATCACCGGGGTGCTGGGGCCGCATTCGAACGCACACGGGCCGAACGAGTTCCTGGACCTCGCCTACGTGAAGAAGCTGACCATGTGCGTGGCGATGGTGCTGGCGGAGGCCCCGGCTTCAGCTCGAGGTTGAACGATTTGACCCACGAAGCCGCCCATTTCGTGCGCGTCCGCGGCGCCCGCGTGCACAATCTCCAGAGCGTCAACGTCGACATTCCGCGGGATGCCTTCGTGGTGTTCACCGGCATCTCGGGCTCGGGGAAGTCGTCGCTCGCGTTCGGAACCCTCTATGCCGAAGCCCAGCGGCGCTACTTCGAATCGGTGAGCCCGTACGCGCGGCGGCTGATCGACCAGATCGCCGTGCCCGACGTCGATTCCATCGAAGGGCTGCCGCCGGCGGTCGCGCTCCAACAACACCGGGGCGCCGCGAGCAGCCGCTCCTCGGTGGGCAGCATCACCACGCTCTCGAACCTGTTGCGGATGCTGTATTCGCGGGTCGGGGACTACCCCCGCGGCCAGGCGCTCCTGTACGCCGAAGACTTCTCGCCGAATACGCCGCAGGGCGCCTGCGCCCACTGTCACGGGCTGGGGTCCGTCTATGATGTGACGGAGGCCGCCATGGTGCCCGATCCGTCCCTCAGCATCCGCGCTCGGGCCATCGCGGCGTGGCCGCCGGCCTGGCACGGGCAGAATCTGCGCGACATTCTCGTGACCTTGGGCTACGACGTCGACACCCCCTGGCGCAAGCTGCCGAAGAAGGACAGGGACTGGATCCTGTACACGGAGGAGCAGCCGACGGTTCCGGTCTATGCGGGATTCACGCCGGCGGAGACCCGCCGGGCGTTGCGCCGGGGAACGGAGCCGAGCTATCAAGGCACGTTCACGGGCGTGCGCAAGTACGTGCTGCAGACCTTCCGGACCACGCAGAGCGCGCTGATGAAAAAGCGCGCGGCGCGCTTCATGAGCTCCGCGTCGTGTCCGGTGTGTCATGGCAAGCGGCTGAAGCGCGAAGCCCTGTCCGTGAAATTCGCGGGCCAGGACATCGCCGAGCTGTCGCACCTGCCCGTCAATGAATTGACGCCGCTGCTGACGAAAGCGGCCGCTCGAGGCTCGGGCCGCGAGCCCTGGCCCGAGGAGAAGCGTCTCGCCGCGCAGCGCATCGTCGGGAGCTTCGCGGAGCGCGTCTCGACCCTGCACCAGCTCGGCCTCGGCTATCTGTCGCTCGAGCGCAGCACGCCGACCCTCTCGCCGGGCGAGCTGCAGCGGCTGCGCCTCGCCACCCAGATCCGCTCCAATCTGTTCGGCGTGGTGTACGTGCTGGACGAGCCTTCCGCCGGGCTGCATCCTGCCGATACGCGCGCGCTGCTCGAGTCGCTCGAGCAGCTCCAGCGCGGCGGCAACTCCCTGTTCGTGGTCGAGCATGATCTCGAGGTCATGCGGCGTGCCGAATGGATCGTGGACGTGGGACCGGACGCCGGTGCCGGCGGCGGGCGCGTGCTCTACAGCGGGGCGCTCGAGGGGCTGCGCGGCGTCCGAGCGTCGCACACGGCGCGCCATCTGTTCGCCGATCACGTACCCGTGCGTCGTGAGCCGCGCCCGCCGCGCGGCTGGCTCGTGCTGTCCAACGTCACGCGCAACAACCTGCGCGAGCTCGACGTATCGATTCCGGTCGGCGTCTTCACGGTCGTCACCGGCGTCTCCGGCGCGGGCAAGTCGAGCCTGGTGAGCGAGGCGCTCACCGACCTTTTGGCGGACCGTCTGGCCGGCCAAAAAGCAGCCGTGCAGGAAGAGAGGGAGGAGCCTTCACTCGGCACCAAGGAAGTCACGCAAGGCAGCGTAACCGACGGAGCGCAGCTCATCCGGCGCGTGGTATCCGTGGATCAGAGGCCCATCGGGCGGACGCCGCGCTCGAACCTGGCCACGTATACCGGGTTCTTCGATGAGGTCCGGCGATTGTTCGCCGCCACACCGGCCGCGAAAGCGCATCGCTACTCCGCCGGCCGCTTCTCGTTCAACGTGGACGGCGGCCGCTGCCCCACCTGCGAAGGCGAGGGTTTCGTTTCGGTCGAGCTCCTGTTCATGCCGAGCGTGTATGCGCCCTGCCCGACCTGCCGCGGCACCCGTTATCTCGAGTCCACGCTGAAGGTGCTTTACCGCGGCAAGAGCATCGCCGACATCCTCGGCCTCAGCGTCGATGAGGCCAGCCGCTTCTTCGCCGATCACGCCGCCATCCACCGGCCGCTGAAGCTCCTGCAGGACATCGGGCTCGGCTATTTACGGCTCGGTCAACCCGCGACCGAGCTGTCCGGCGGCGAGGCCCAGCGCGTCAAGCTTGCGACCGAGCTGCAGCGCATTCCGCGGGGCGCGACGCTTTACGTCATCGATGAGCCGACGATCGGCCTGCATCCGGCGGACGTGGACCGGCTCATGATCCAGCTCGAAGCGCTCGTCGAGGCCGGCAACACGGTCATCGTGGCGGAGCACGAGATGCGGGTGGCGGCCGCCGCGGACTGGATCATCGATCTCGGGCCCGGCGCGGGCGATGGAGGCGGCAAGATCGTCGTCGCCGGCACGCCGCGGACCGTCGCAGCGCACGCCGGCAGCAAGACGGCCGCATATCTCGCGCCGCTCTTGGACTAGTCCCGGCCGAGCGCCGACAATTCTTTGAGTCATCGTCCGGTGGCGGAGGGGCGCCCATTGCGAGAAGCTGCCGTGAGCGCCGAAGGTTCCGTCGAGGAGAGCTTCATGATCGCCCATACCACATTGCACGTGAGCAACTACCGCAAGGCCAAGGTGTTCTACACCGCGGCACTGGCGCCGCTCGGCTACCGTAACAACATGGAGTCCGGAGAGTCGGCGGGCTTCAACGACGGCAAGAACACCGACTTTTGGATCAGCAAGGACAAGGTCGTGCCGACGCACCTTGCCTTCGAGACGGACAGCCGCAGCAAGGTCGAGGCCTTCCACGAGGCGGCGATTCGCGCCGGCGCCACGGACAACGGCGCTCCCGGGTACCGCGACTACTCGCCCGGGTACTTCGCCGCGTTCGTGCTGGATGCGGACGGCAACAATATCGAGGCCGTTTGGTACGACCCGAGCAAGAGCAAGTAACGCCCGTCCGCGCGGCCATGGGCCCGGCTGCCCGCCACGCTTTATTTTCAACTGCGCCCGGTTTTACGGCAGACTGGCGGGGAACTTCCATGGGCCCGATTGGAGTCCTCGCTGAGCAGTCACGGCACATCTCATGGCTCCGCCCCGCCGGCCGGCGAAACGGACAATGCGCGGGCTTATGCCGCTCTCAAGCAAGCCGTTCTATCCGGCGCCTTCAGGCCGGGCGATGTCGTCACTTTGCGCGCGGTGGCGAGCCGGCTGGCGATCGGCGACATGCCGGTGCGGGAGGCGGTGAAGCGCCTGGTCTCCGAGGGCGCCTTCGAGGCGTTGCCGAACCGCTCGGCTCGCGTGCCGCTGCTCGACCGGCGCGAAATCGAGCAGATACTGCACTTGCGGATGCTGCTCGAGAGCCAGGCGGCCGCGCAGGCCGCGCAGAACATCACGCTTCATCAGATCGAGCAATTGCGCTCTTTCCACGAAGCCATGGCCGCGGCGGTGGTGGCGGACGACGGTGAGGCTTACGGCAAGTTCAACATGGCGTTCCATTTCGAGATCTATCGCATCGCCGACAACAAGACCCTGGCCACGCTGATCGAGGCGCTTTGGCTGCGCATGGCTCCCTTCGTGTCGCGCACCCGGTCGCTGATCGCGGGCGATGTGGGCCGGGCCCGGCGGCTCGCGTGCGACAACCACGAGGCGATTCTGGCGGCCATGCAGACCCGCGACGCGCAGGCCGCTCGGGCGGCGATGCTCGAGGACCTGTCCGCGCTCTCGAAGATCGACGGTTATTGGCAAGGAATCGAGGACCACCCTGACATGAGACAATCCACATGAAGCGAGCGGACAAGGTCATCATCACCTGCGCCATCACCGGCGGCGTACATACCCCGTCGATGTCGCCTTATTTGCCCATCACGCCGGCCCAGATCGCCGCCGAGTCCGTGGCGGCCGCGGCGGCGGGCGCCGCCGTCATCCATTTGCACGCACGCGATCCGCAGACCGGGCAGCCCGATCAGACGCCGCTGCGCTTCCTGGAATTCCTGCCGCAGATCAAGCGGCAAACGAACGCAATCCTGAACATCACGACCGGCGGGGGGCTCGGCATGACGCTCGACCAGCGGCTCGCACCCGCTCTGGCCGTGGAGCCGGAAATTGCCTCCATGAACATGGGCTCCTTCAATTTCAACATCTCCGCCGCCGCGGACAAGATCACCCAGTGGCACCATGCATGGGAGCGCCCGTATCTGGAAGGCACCAGGGACATGATCCTGTCGAATACCTTCACGCAGATCGAGCGCGGGATGCGCAGCCTGGGCGCCGTCGGGACACGCTTCGAATTCGAATGCTACGACGTGGGCCATCTCTATAACCTGGCGCACTTCGCCGACCGCGGTCTCGTCAAGCCGCCCTTCTTCGTGCAGTGCATTTTCGGAATCATGGGCGGCATCGGTGCGGATCACGAGAATCTGCTGCACATGCGCGCGATGGCGGACCGCCTGTTCGGCAACGACTACTACCTGTCGGTCCTCGCCGCCGGCCGGCATCAGCTGCCGTTCGTCACGCTGAGCGCGATCCTGGGCGGCAACGTTCGCGTCGGGCTGGAGGACAGCCTTTACGCCGGAAAGGGCAAGCTCGCCACCTCGAATGCCGAGCAGGTCGCCAAGATCCGCCGCATTCTCGAGGAGCTGAGCCTGGAGATCGCCACGCCGGCCGAGGCGCGCGCGATGCTCGGGACCAAGGGCGGCGACAACGTCAAATTCTGAGCGGCGCTCGTCGCCGCGCCCCGCTCATCTCATCGCAAGCGACCGGGGCGGGGCCGGCCGCGGGTCGAGCTCAGGCCCCTGACCGGAGCAGCTCCGCGGCCTTCTCGAGCGCGGCCGATAGACCCGCGATCGCGAAGGACACCGCCGCCGCATCGTGCGCGGTCGAGACGGCGAGAACGCCGCCGGGCCCGATCATCACGCCTTCACTCAGGCACGCGAGATGGAACAGCGAAGCCAGCCCCAACCGCGACGGATTATCCTCGTGACGCATGGGATCGGCGGCGAACGCGATTCCGGCGACCGAGCCGATTCCGCTGAGGATGACCTCGATCCCCAGTTGATCCGCGCGGCGGCCGAGCGCGGTGCGGATGCCGTGCATCGCTTCATCCATGGCCGCGATGCGCTCCGCGGTCAATTCGCGCATGGCAACCCGGCCGGCGGCGCACCCGACGGGATTGCCGTTGAACGATCCGCCATGAAACACGCATCCCGGCCGGGTCGGATCAAAAATCTTCATGATCTCGCGCGAACCGCCGAAGGCTCCGAGCGGGGTGCCCCCGCCGAGGAATTTGCCCAGCATGACGATGTCGGGCCGCAGAGCGAACTTTTCGGCCGATCCGCCCACCGCAAGTCTCAGCATCAGGCAATCGTCGAGGATGCTGAGCGCGCCGTGGCGCCGCGCCAGCGCCTCCAGGCCGGTCAGGAAACCGGGCTCCGGCGACACCACGCGGCCCGTGACCAGCACGGGCTCGATGACGATTGCCGCGACCTCCCGGCCATGTTGCGCCATGACCCGCTCGTAGCTGCCGAGGTCGTTGAAGGTCGCGACGAGCGCGCGGCCCTGCAGGTCGCCTTGACCGTACAGCCCGGCTTCCAGGTCGGGGTAGCTGCCGTGATAGGCTCCCGCCGACTTGACGATGTACGGGCGCCCGGTGACGTGCCGCGCGGTCTTCACCGCCAGCATGCCCGCTTCTGACCCCGAGTTCGTGAAGCGCACCATCTCCAACGCCTTGATCCGATCCACGAGCAACTCGGCGTAGGCGATCTGCTCCCGCGAAGCGCCGGACCATGCCGTTCCCTGCTGCATGGCCGAGCTCATCGCCTCGCGCAACGGCGCATGGTTGTTGCCGTGAATCAGGCTGAGCCCGTTGCAAAAGAGGTCGAGGTAGCGCCGACCGTCCACGTCCCACAGCCAGGGTCCATCACCGCGCTCGAGCACCACCGGATAGGGCGGGTGAAAGCTGGTGGTCCGCGTGTTGCCCGCCGGCAGCACGGACGCGGCTCGGCTCATGAGGGCCGCGGAGGAAGGTGTTTCCCGCCGATAGCGCTCTTCGATCGGGCTGCGGGGGGCGGCACCGCGAGCGACTTCGGCGGCAACGAGATTGGCTTGTTTCAAGATCCCTCCTCGGGCCGGCCGAGCGGTTTGCCCGGCTCGTGTGCGCCATTTATATCAAATTTCCAATCTATGATCTAATTTAAGGATTATGATCAAACTCTAAGCTTTTGGCCATCCAAACGCTGGCCCGGCCTCTCCCGGCTCGAGCTGCCGAAGGTCCCACCGCGGCGACTCCGCCTCACCACCCGCCTCGCCGGATCCCTCGCCGAGCCCGCCGCCTTTGTCTGGCCCAAACCGCGGATCAAAACGCGATGAGCCCGCGCGCGTTCACCCCTGACTCGAGGTCTGCAAAGGCCCGCGGCGCCTCCTCGATCTCGTATCGTCGCGTGATCAGCTCTTCGAGCTTCAGGCGGCCGGCGAGGTACAGCGCGAGCAAACGCGGGAAATCGACGCGTGGGACACAGGAACCGAAATAGCTGCCGGTCAGCGTCTTTTCCTCGAACGGCAGGGTCATGGTGCGAATCGTGGTGGTGTCGCTCTGCTTCGCGACCCCGACCACCACGGCCACGCCGCCGCGCACGATGGCGCGATACGCGAGCGCAGCCAGATCACCGCTGCCCACGCACTCGAAGGCGTAGTCGGCGCCGCCGCCGGTCAACTTCTTGATCGGCTTGACCAGGTCCTCCCCCGGCCGGGCGACCAGGGTGTCCGTCGCGCCGAACCGCTTCGCCAGCTCGAGCTTGGCCGGCAAGGTATCGATCGCGATGATCCGTCCCGCGCCGGCGATATGCGCGCCTTGAATGACGTTCAAGCCGATCCCGCCGCAGCCGAACACGGCGACGCTCGACCCCGGTACGACGCGCGCGGTGTTGAACACGGCGCCCACGCCGGTCGTCACCGCGCAGCCCACCAGCGCTGCGCAAGGGAGCGGGATCGCGGCGTCGATCTTGACGACATTGTCGACGGACATCGTCGCGTATTCGGCCATCACCCCGCAGCCGGAAAAGACGTTCAACGCGTCGCCCGCGGCGTCGCGGGTGCGCAGCGTCCCGTCGGGCAGCGTGTTGAGGGCCTTGCCCTGATCGATGCAGAGCACCGGCCGCCCGCTGGCGCAGAAGCGGCATTTCCCGCACATGTAGATGAAGCACGAGACGACGTGGTCGCCGGGCGCCAGGCCTTCGACGCCTTCGCCCACTTCGACCACCTCGCCCGCCGCCTCGTGACCCAGGATCAGCGGGAGCTTCATCGGGATGGTGCCGTTGATCGCGGAGAGATCCGAATGGCATACGCCGCACGCGGCGAGCTTCACCATCACCTCGCCGCGCCGGGGCGGTTCGATCGTGATGCGCTCCACGACCACCGGCTGATTCAACTCGCGGCAGATGACCGCGCGTGCAGATTGCGCCATACCGTTCCCCTTCATCCCGACCCTTGGAAGTTGCGCCGCCGAACTCTAGTCGCACCGAAGATCAATCTCAACGCTCCGCGGCCGTGGGCTGCCACGCCGTCGAGCGCACGGTCAGATCCCACAGCCTCCCGTCGACGGCCACCTGCAGCGATGCCGGCAGCCCGCGCGCGGCGGGCCAGAGTCCGAGCGACAACGTCTGCTGCCACCCTGGCAGGCACACGCGCGAGGTGATCTCACCGGCGACACGGCCGTTCTGCAGGATGGATTCATGGGCGCCGAAGCAGGCCCCGACGGCCGGACTCGAGAATGCGACCAACATCCGGCCCGCGCGCGGCACCGCCGCGGATTCTGCAGCATCCAGGCTCTGCCGCGCTCCAACGATGTCCGCCACGCTCATGGCGGGGGTTGCTTCGAGACCGAAGCGCGGAGTGCCGCGCTCGATGCGCAGCGCCTCCGTTGCAAGGTGACCTGCCATACGCACGAGCCCGCCCTCGCCAACCGCGAGCAGCCGCCGCCAGACATGGGCCGCCATGTCCGCAGGCACGAAAATCAGCGTCGCAGCATTCGCGGGGTCCGCGCATACCCGGATCCGCGCCGCCCCGGCCCAGAGCCAGCCGCCGCCATCCGCGGGTTCGGCGCACTCCTCGCCGGCGCACAGCGCCTGCACGGCGCGCGCCTGAGCCGCCCCGATGAGCTCGAAGGCCGCCCAGCCGGCCGTGACATCGACCGAGCAAACGCCGTCAGGCGCCCGCGCGCGCCGCAACCATTCGGTCAGGCGCGTCTCCTGCTCCGGGCCGGCGGTGAGCAGCCATCCGCCGCCCCAGCGAACGACACGCCCCAACGCCTCGACCCCACCCTGGTCTCCGGGGAAGGCCACGAGCAGCGCGGCAGGCCCGGGCGGGAGCGCGCTCAAACCCAGCTTCGCCGCCAGCCACGGTCCGGCAGCGGCGCCGAGCAACTCGAGCTTGACGTCGGCCGAACGGTCGACCGCCAGCGTGCCGCGGCTTGCGGCCTCGACCTCCTCGGCGACGGCGGTCATCCAGTCGCGCGCCGTGCGCGTCTCCATCCACGCCGGCCGCTCCCAGCCGCTCACCGACCCGAAGTGGGCACCGGCTTGCGCGAGCGATGCATGGATGGGTGAAACGCGCAGATTGCGGGCGGTCGCATAATCGTCTGCCGGCCCGTGCAGCCGGCTCGCATGGCCCGGGATCTCCGTGACCCGCTCGCGCACGTACGCGCTCGCCGCCTGTTGGACGGCGAACCGCCTCACGTCCAACGGTGCGACGTCGGCACTGGCCGCGCCCTCGACGATCCACTCGGCGATGAACTTTCCCGCCGCGGGCGAGAGCGCGATGCCGTTGGAGTTGAAGCCGCAGAGCGAATACAAGCCGTCGACGCCCGGAACCGGCCCGAGCAGCATCTCGCCGTCCGGGGTGAAGCTCTCCGGCCCGTTCAGAAGCATTTTGATGCCCGTCGCGGCCAGCACCGGGAAGCGGCGCAACGCCGTCCGCATGTAGGGCTCGAACTGCTCCCATCGCTCGTTGAGCAGCTGGAAAGCGCCGCTCTCCGCCGTGTTCGGCGAGGATACCGGGATCGCATGGTCATCGAGACTGCCGAGAATCAGGCCGCCAACCTCCTCCCGCCCATAGAGCTGATCGTCGTACGACAAGAGCAAGGGCAGTTTTCGGTCCAGGCCGGGGATGGCCTCCGTGATGATGTATTGGTGCTCGAGCGCATGGAGCGGCAGATGCGGGCCGCACGTGGCGGTGATGGCGCTCGACCACCGGCCGGCCGCGACGACGACCGCGTCGCATCCCACCGTGCCGCGGTCCGTGACGACGCCGCGCACCGAGCCGCCGACGGCGCAGATCTCGAGCACCCGCACGTGCTCACGGATTCGTACGCCGCGGCTGCGAGCCGCCTTCGCGTACGCCATGACGACGTCGGTGGGATTCACGCAGCCGTCGCTCGGCACCCAGATGCCGCCGATGAGGCCCTGCGGATCGATGATGGGCAGCCGCTCGCCGACGCCGCGCGCGGACAGCAGCTCGATTTCAATGCCCCGCGCGCGGCCGAGCTCCGGAAGCGTCTTGAAGATCTCGAAACGCGGCTCGCGGTCCGTATACATCACCCGTCCGAGGTTGCGCCAACCGAGCTGCTGCCCGCTCTCCGCTTGCAGGCCGGGAAACGAGCTCACCGCATAGCGCAGCATCTCGAATTTGAGCGCATTGTCGCGGTAGGTCTCCATGCTGCCGGTGGAATGCCAGGTGGTGCCCGAGCTCAGGTCCGACCGCTCGAGCAGCAGGACATCGGTAATGCCCAGCGCCGCGAGATGGTAGGCGGCGCTGCATCCCGCGATACCCCCTCCGATCACCACCACCCGGGCGTCGCCGAGATCGTTCGGGGCACCCGTCATGGCCGGTCGCTCAGCGGCCCTGGAACCGAGGCTCGCGCTTGCCGGCAAATGCCGCGGGCCCTTCGAGCGCATCGTCCGTCCTCATGATGTCGATGAACAGATCGCGCTCGTTGCTCAATCCGGCGGCGAGGCCGAGCGTCAAGCCCTCGAGAATCGACCGCCGCGCCGCGGCGACCGCGAGCGGGCCGCGGCTCGCGATGGTGGCGGCCAGCCGCATGGCGTGATCCAGCAATTGGTCCTGCGGCAGCACTCGATTGACCAGGCCGATGCGCAGCGCCGTGGCCGCGTCGATCGGGTCCCCCGTGAGTATCATCTCCATCGCCCATCCGAGCGGCACCGTGAGCGGCAGCCGCTGCGTGCCGCCGGCGCCCGGAATGAGCGCCCATTTCGTCTCCGCGAGCCCAAACGTCGCGTTCGCGGAACACACGCGGATGTCGCAGGCGAGAGCCAGTTCCATGCCGCCGGCGAGCGCATGACCGTTGACCGCCGCGATCATGGGCTTGCCGAAATGCGGCTCGGCGGTGATGCCGCCCATGGACCAGGGAGCGCGCGCGCCGGAGCGCACCGCGCCGTGGTGTGCCGGAATCAGCTCCTTGAGATCGGCGCCGGCGCAGAACGCCAGGGCGCCCGCGCCGGTCAGAACGCCGACGCGGACCTGCGGGTCTTCGTTCAACCGCAGCCATGCCGTCTCCAGCGCGGAGTTGTGGGCGCTGTCGATGGCATTCATCGCCCCGGGTCGGTTGATGGTGATGCGCGCGACGTGGCCCGCCGTTTCATAGTCGATTGACATGCTTCGATCCCCTGTGAGTCACACGATCAGGCGCTGCGCGCCGGGCTCGATCGCGCATCGAACTCCGCGCGAATCGGCGCGGAGTGCTCGCCGATGGCCGGTACCGGTCCGAGATGGGGCGGTCCGTCGCTCGCGATCGCCGCGGGAGGTGCGATCTGCGCGCGTCCGGACGGCGTGTCGACCGCGACGCGCCGGAGTGCCGGATGGCGCGCGAACGCCGGGATGTCGTTGACGAACCCGAATGCGGTGTTCGCCGCATGCAGCCGGAGCACCGCTTCCTGGCGCGTGATCCCGGCAAAGGCTGCGGCGATGCGCGCCTCCACGGCGGGTCGGTTGGATACCCGGGCCGTGTTCGACTCGAAGCCCCGGCTCGACGACAGCTCCGCCGCGCGCAGAAAGTGCTCGCAGAATCCGGCCCACTCGCGCTCGTTTTGGATGGCGATGAGCACCTGGGCGCCATCCGCGGTGGCGTAGGCGCCGTACGGACAAATCGTCGGATGAGCGAGCCCCACGCGTTCCGGCGCACGCCCGCTCGCCTCGAATTGCAGCAGGGGCACGTTCATCCAGTCGGCAATTGCATCGAACAGGCTGACCTTGAGCCCCCTGCCGCGGCCGGTACGGCCGCGCTCGAGCAGCGACTCCAGCACCGCGGCATGCGCCGACATGCCGCATGCAATGTCGCAAACGGAAACGCCGACGCGCCCGGGACCCGCCGGGTGACCGGTCACCATGGTGAGGCCGCTCTCCGCCTGCACCAGCAGGTCATAAGCCTTCATGTCTGCGTACGCCGCATCGTCTCCGTAGCCGGAGATGTCGACCGTCACCAATCGCGGGTGCCGGACGCGCAGCTCCGCGGAGTCGAAGCCCGCGCGCGCCGCCGCGCCCGGCGCCAGGTTCTGAATGAAGACGTCGGCGTGCTCGAGGATCGAATGCAGCAGCGCCGCGTCCTCCGGGCGCTTGATGTCGGCCACCAGGCTCTGCTTGCCGCGATTGAGCCAGACGAAATAGCTCGACAATTCGCCGACCGCGCGGTCGTAGAAGCGCGCGAAGTCGCCCTCGGCGCGCTCCACCTTGATGACGCGCGCCCCGGCGTCCGCCAGGCGCGAGGAGCAGTAGGGTGCGGCCACCGCCTGCTCCAACGCCAGCACCAGCAGGCCCTCCAGCGGGCCGCTCAAAAGGACCTCGGCAACCCGAGCACGTGCTCTGCGATGTAGGACAGGATCAGGTTGGTCGAGATCGGCGCCACCTGATACAGGCGTGTCTCGCGGAATTTGCGCTCGATGTCGAAGTCACATGCAAATCCATAGCCGCCATGCGTCTGCATGCAGACGTTCGCCGCCTCCCAGGATGCGTCGGCCGCCAGGAGCTTCGCCATGTTGGCCTGCGCCCCGCAAGGCCGTCGCGCATCGAACAGCGCGCAGGCCTGGTAGCGCATGAGGCTCGCGGCCTCGACGTTGGCATAGGCGCGCGCGATCGGAAATTGGACCCCCTGGTTCTTGCCGATGGGCCGGTCGAACACGATCCGCTCGTTCGCGTACTTCGTCGCCCGGTCGATGAACCAGTACCCGTCGCCGATGCACTCTGCGGCGATCAGCGCGCGCTCGGCGTTGAGCCCGTCGAGAATGTGCTTGAATCCCGAATTCTCCGTGCCAACCAGGTTCTCGGCCGGAATCTCCAGGTCATCGAAGAACAGCTCGTTGGTCTCGTGGTTGACCATGTTCGCGATCGGCCGCAGGGTCAGCCCCCTGCCGATCGCCTCGCGCAGATCCACGATGAAAACGGAGATGCCATCGGACTTGCGCCCGACCTCCCCGATCGGGGTGGTGCGCGCGAGCAGCAGCATCAGGTCCGAATGCCGCACGCGCGAGATCCACACCTTCTGTCCGTTGATGACGTAGCGGTCACCCTTGCGCACGGCCGTGGTCTTGAGCCGCGTGGTGTCGGTGCCGGTGGTCGGCTCGGTCACCCCCATCGACTGCAAGCGCAGGCTGCCCGCGGCGATCCGCGGCAGATACTCGCGTTTTTGCCGCTCGGAGCCGTGCCGCACGAGCACGTTCATCACGTACATCTGCCCATGACAGGCGCCCGAATTGCCGCCGGCGTGATTGATCTCCTCCATGATGACGGAAGCTTCCGCCAGGCTCAGTCCCGAGCCTCCGTACTCCTGGGGAATGAGCGCGGCGAGCCACCCGGCCTTGGTCAAGGCGCTCACGAACTCCTCGGGATAGCCTCTTTCGGCGTCGATCCTGCGGAAATACTCGTCGGGAAACCCGGCGCACAGCGCGCGCACCGCCTCGCGGATGGCGGCGTGGTCTTCCAGGGTCGTCATGGCGTCTTCACGCCTGAGTGCCCGCGGCGATCCAGCAGGCGCCGCGCCGCCCGCAGATGGACGATGTCCAGCATCGTGCCGTCCAGCGAAACGGCACCGGATCCGGGAGCTGCCTCGAACGCCGCAAGGACGCGCCGGGCATGCTCCAGCTCCGCCGTCGATGCCTGGAAGGCGTCGTTGATCACGCCAACCTGATCGGGATGAATCGCGAGCTTGCCGCGGAACCCCGCTTCGTACGACAGCACGCACTCGGCGCGCAGCGCGTCCAGATTCCTGAAGTCCGTCGTGACGGTGTCGATCGCGTCGATCTCGAGCGCGCCGGCCACCAGTTGGCACTGGGCTCGTGCGCCGCTCAGCGCGAATCTCCAGGCACCGCCGGCCTCGCGGGCCGACCGGATGCCCAGGGCGGCGCCGAGATCCTCCGCGCCCCAGCCGATGCCGCTCAGTCTTCCCAGGGGCGTGCGCAGGTACTCGGCCGCGGCCAGTATCGCCCGCGGGCTTTCCATCAGCGGAATGAGGCGCGTCGCTCCCGGCGCAATGTGCTCCCGGGCCTCGATGGCGGCCAGCTCTGCGCTCAGCTCGAGAAGCTCGGCAGGGTGGTCGATCTTCGGCACCACGAGGCCGTGCGGCCGCGCGGCCGCGACCGCCGCCAGATCGAGCTTCGAGTCCGCCGTGCTCAGCGCATTGATCCGCACCCAGTGCTGCGCGGGTGCACCGCTCCTCGGCGACCTGAGGAAGGCATTCACCAATTCGCGCGCCGCCGGCTTTCGATCGGGCGCCACCGCATCCTCGAGATCCAGGATCAGGGCGTCCGCGCCGGAGCCCACGGACTTGGACAGCTTGCGCTCGCTGTCGCCCGGCACGAACAGGAACGAACGCGGGCTCACGCGGGCACCGCGCCGAGATCGAACAGCTCGGAAACATGCTGCAGCCGATCGATGCCGAGAATCCCCTCGGCAAGCCTCGCCGTCCGCGCGGCGCCGAGCACCGGCTGTGCCAGGTCGGCAAATTTCGCCGCCAGCTCCTCGCCCGAGAGAAAATTGCCCGGCTCGCCCTTCGGCACGACGACCTTCTTGGCGAAGACCTGGCCGCGCGCGTGCACGGTGAGCTTGCCCGACATGTTGACGGGAAACTCCGCTTCGATCTCGGGGTCGTATTCGCAGCGCACCTTCGGCAGCAGGCGCCGAATCCGTGCATCGTGCAGGAGCTCGTAGCTGTCCCACTTCATCGCCCCCGTGGCCAGCGCAGCCGACAACACGAATGGCCCGCTGAACTGGGCGTCGACGATGTTCTGCGGATCCGCCTTCTTCGCGGCAGGCGCGCCGACCAGCAGCATGCCCGCCTTGGACAGGCCATAAACCACTTCGGAGATCTCGTCGGGCTGCAAGCCGTGCTCGCTGCGCAGAGCCAGGGCCGCATCGATCCCGGCGTGTCCGTAGCGGCAGGAGGGGTAGGGCTTCACCCCGGTCGCCATCAACTCATAGACGACGCCCAGATTCTGCGTCGCCCGCGCCGGCGTCGGCGCGGGCGCGTAGGCGCGCAAAAAGCCGTGCTCTCCTTCGATCGCATCGGCGGCGCCCTTGAACCCCTTGCCCGCCAGCGTCGCCGCGGCGAGGCCCGCCATCGCCGACCAACCGACTTGAAACCGCTTGGTCCAGGCGCCGTTCTGAAGGAATTGGAGGCTGCCCGCGGCCTGGCTCAGCGCGATGCCGAGGGCCGATGCCACGCCCGCGGCATCCAGCCCCAGCACGCGGGCGGCGGCGGCGGCGGCTCCAAAGGCGCCGCAGGTGGCCGATGGATGAAATCCCCGTTGATAGTGATCGCCGGCCGGCAGCGCGAGCGCGACGCGACAGATGACTTCGTAGCCGGCCACGATCGCCGCCACCGTCGTTGCGCCGGACGCGTCGGCCATTTCCGCGGCGGCGAGCGCCGCCGGGATCACCGGCGCGCCCGGATGCAGCGTGGCGGCAGCGTGGGTATCGTCGAAGTCGAGCGAGTGCGCCAGCGTCCCTTGCAGGAGCGCGGCGCCCAGGGGCGCGAACGTCCGCCGGTCTCCAAAGACGCGGCTCGTGCCCTGCGCCAGTCCCAACGCGTCGATTGCCGAGCGCATGGCCGGCGTGCTCTCGGTCCCGTGGCCGCGAACGATGTTGCCGACGAGGTCGAGAACGAGCAGGCGCGCGCGGCCCACCACCTCGGGTGGAATCCGCTCGACCGTGATTCCGGAGCAGAATTCGGACAGATCGAGCGTGACGCCCATTGGGCTACGCCTTCGTCCCCGGAGGTTGCGCGGGCGGCGCGGCGAACCGGGGCTTCTCCAGCCCGGCGATATCGCAAAGCACGTCGATCATGGCCGAGAAATCGGCTTGCGCGTAGGGTCCGGTGCGCGCCACCGAGAACATCTCGCGGGCCGCCGCGGCCACCGGCAGCGGCAGCCTCGCCTTGTTTGCCGCATCGAGGATCAGCGAGAGATCCTTGTGCGCAAGATCGATGGTGAAGCCCGCCGAGATGTCGCCCTTGAGAACCTTGGTCGACCAGTTCATGCGCAGCTGGCCGTTGAATGCCGTGGTGCCGTTGATCACCTCGAGCGTCTTCTCGAGATCGAGGCCGAAGCGCTGTGATAGCGCCAGTGCCTCGGCATTGAGCTGGCAGGACACCACCGCCAGATAGTTGTTCACGAGCTTGGTGCGGATGCCGGTGCCGACCTTGCCGCAATGGTGAATCGTCGATCCCATGGCCTGCAGCAGCGGCAGCGTGCGCGCGAAGTCCTCGCCGGAAGCGCCCACCATGAACAGCGATTCGCCCCGGTCCGCGTGGCTGGCGAGGCGGCCCACCGGCGCATCGACCACGGACATGCCCTTGCCGGCCACGCGCTCGGCGAGCAGGTCCGTCGTGTTGGGGTCGATGGTGCTCATTTCCAGGATGATCTGGCCGGGCCGCCCGTGCGCCAACAGGCCTTCGGCGCCGAGAACCACCGCCTCCACATCCGCGGAGCCGGGCAGCATGGTCACGATGATGCCGCAGCCGCGCGCGACGTCGGCGATGGAGGCGGCCGGCTTGGAATTGGGCTGCCCGAACGCAGCGAGGGTCTTCGGATTGGCATCGTAAACCAGGAGCTCGAAGCCCTTTCTGCCGAGGTTCGATGCCATCGGGGCGCCCATGCGGCCGAGTCCTATGAAACCGATCTTTTCCATCGCAGAGTCTCGCATGGGTTGGAAATGGCTCAGGAGCTGATATAGGCGGTCTTGACGGCGGTGTAGAACTCGGCCGCGTATCGGCCCTGCTCGCGCGGACCGTGACTGGAAGCCTTGCGCCCGCCGAAGGGCACGTGATAGTCGAGGCCCGCGGTCGGCAGATTGATCATGACCAGCCCCGCCTGGGCGTGCGCCTGGAAGTGCCGCGCGTGCTTCAGGGAGGTCGTACAGATGCCCGCGCTCAATCCGAAATCGGTGTCGTTGGCGACGGCAAGGGCTTCTTCGTAATCCCGTACGCGGATCACCGTCGCCACGGGACCGAATATCTCGTCGCGGTTGACCTTCATCCGGTTGTCGGTCTCGGTGAGCAAGGCCGGCGCCAGATAGAAGCCCGGGGTGGCACGCTCGAGAACCTCGCCGCCGCTGACGCGCGCACCTTCACGACGGCCTATGTCGAGGTAGCGAAGGTCCCGGTCGAGCTGCCGTCGATCGACGACGGGACCGATGTCGGTGCCCGCCTCGAGAGCGTGACCGATCTTGAGCTTCGCCATCTGCGCCTGCACCGCGCCGACGAAACGGTCGTGCATCTTTGCAGTGACGATCAGGCGGCTGGAAGCCGTGCAGCGCTGGCCGGTTTGAAAGAAGGCGCCCTTGACCGCGCAGTCGACGGCCGTGTCGAGATCGGCATCATCGAGCACCACCAGCGGGTTCTTGCCCCCCATCTCGAGCTGCAGCTTCACCATGCGCGCGACCGCGCGCGTCGCGATCTCGCGTCCGGTCGCCACCGAGCCGGTGAAGCTCAGCGCATCGACCCCGGCGAGCATCGCCGGACCGAGCACGGGACCCTCGCCGAGGAGCAGATTGAGCACACCCGCCGGTACGCCTGACCGGTGCAGAACATCGACGAGCGTCCAGGCGGTGGCCGGCGTCAGCTCGGCGGGCTTGAACACCACCGTGTTGCCGAAGGCGAGCGCCGGTGCGATCTTCCAGGCGGCTATTGCGATCGGAAAGTTCCACGGCGTGATGATCCCGACCACGCCGACCGGCTCACGGGTGACGTCGATGTCCACGCCGGCGCGCACCGCCGGAAGCTTCTCACCGGCGAGACGCAGCGCCTCGCCGGCGAAGAACTGCACGACCTGCGCGGCACGCGCGACTTCACCGATGCCCTCGGGCCGGGTCTTGCCCTCCTCGCGCGCGAGCAATTCGCCGATTTCCTCGCGCCGCGCCATGAGCTCGACGCCCGCCCTCATCAGCACGTCCGCGCGCACCTGCGCGGTCGAGCCCGACCAGGCCGGAAACGCGCTCCGTGCCGCTTCCAGCGCCCGCGCCGCATCCCCGATCGAAGCGCCGGCATATTCCCCGACGATGTCGTCGGTGTCGGACGGATTCACGTCGCAGTCGCCGGTGCCCCGGCCCGTCCACTCTCCACCGATCAGATTTGCGAACTGTTTGATCGAAGCTCTCCTGCAAGATGACTGGTGCGAAGAGGAAGGTCCATCATCGCGGATTCGTGGCGAGGCTACTCGACCCGGAAGCCCAAATGGGCGCGAAAGCGGTTCTTGAGGTATACCCCGTCGCGTGCCGGCAGCGCGCGCGGCGGGCTGCCGGGCGCGATCCGGATCGACGCGTAGCGTGGGCCGCCGGCCGCCTTGGCGATCTCTCTCCCATAATCGGCGACCTGTGAGATCTCCCGCAATTCCACGGCCGAAGGAAAGCCGATCGCGGCGGCCACGCGGTGCAGGTCCACGCCGAGCGCCGTGTGGCTCTCTTGTCCGCCGGTCTCGCCGTACCGGCCGTTGTCGAGCACCACGAGCGTAAGGTTGGCCGGTTTCTTGACGGCGATGGTCGCGAGACCGCCCAAGCCCATGAGCTCTTCTCCATCCCCGGTGATGACGAGGACCGGACGCCGCGGCTGGGCCAGGGCGAGCCCGAGCCCGACGAGCGCGGCGCCGCCCATGGCGCCCCAGAGATACATGTTGCCGTCATGATCGCCGGCGGCGAACGTGTCGTAGGTGGGAGAGCCCAGGCCGCTGACCACGAGCGACTCGCCGCGCGCGCGCAGCAGCTCACGCACCGCGTGGCGGCGATCGAGTCCGTCCGACTTTGCGGCGAGGGTCATCGCGCCTCCCATTGCTTGCGCCCGATCAGGCGCTGGGACAGCAGCACCGCCATCGCCTGATCGCCGGCGAACGCCGCCGCCGCGGCGGCGGCCACCACCTCGCCTGCGTCCTCCGGCGCATCGACGCGGACGGCCGTCACGCCCATCGACTCCAGCACGTCCGGCGTCGCGCGCCCCATCGGGATCTGCCAGGGATTGAACTCGGCCCATTCGCCGCGCATCGTGACCAGCATCAGCAGGGGAAAGCGGCAGGACGCTGCGAGCGAAAGCATGTTGATGCAGTTTCCCACGCCGCTCGACTGCAGCAACAGCACCGCACGTTGTCCGCCGAGCCAGGCTCCGGCCGCGAGCGCCACGCCCTCCTCTTCCGTGGTCAGCGGCGTCGCTTGGATTTCGGGGTCGGCCTGCAGCAGCTCGATCAACCGGCCGTGCCCGGCGTCCGGAACGTAGCTGGCCTGGCGTACGTCAGCTTGCTTCAGCGCTTGGAAAATCTCTCTCGGCCACGCGGGATCGTTGGTCATGAGGGTATGAGACCTGAAGCATTCGTCGATTTCCAGCGCCACCGCGTGCTCGAATCCCGGCAGCCGCCGCCCGGCGCTCCGGTCCATGCGCGCCCGCGAATCGCGCGCCCCGTCGCCGCCCCGGTTGGCGCACCGTCTTCGAGCGCCCGCCCGCCATTGACGAACACGTCGCTGACGCCGGTCGCATACTGCAGCGGTTTCTCATAGGTGGAATGGTCCTGAAACGTCTGCGGATCGAAGATCACGACATCGGCGAACGCCCCGCGCCGCAGGCGGCCTCGATCGCTCAACGAGAGGATGTCGGCCGGCAGCGAGGTGAGCCTGCGCACGGCCTCCTCGACGGTCAGGACATGCTCCTCGCGCACGTACCTGGCGAACAGGCGCGCAAAGTTCCCATAGGCGCGCGGGTGCGCGGCGGACAGCAGGAACGGGCCTTCGGGAGCGCTCGACTCGGCGTCCGACCCGAAGCTCATCCACGGCAGGACGATTTGCCGGGGAATGTTGTCCTCGCTGATGAAAGTGTATGCCACGGTGTCGAGATCGCCGGCATCGTCTTCCAGCACCAGGTCGATGATGGCGTTCTCGGCGCTGACGCCGCGCTCCTTCGCCACCTCGGCGACGGTCTTGCCGATGAGCGGCTTGAGGGCGGCGTGCTTGAATCCAAAGAATAGCATGCCATCCGCCCGGGACTGTTGGAACAGGTTCTCCCAGTCCTGCGGGTGGGGTTCCTGCATGGCCGCGATGGCCTTGGCGCGGATTGCCGGATCACGGAGCCGTGCGTTCATGGCCTCCTGGCCGCCGTCATGCACCCACGGCGGCAAGGAGGCATCCAGCGATGACCCGCCGGCCGTATACAGGTACATGTCCGCGGTGATGCGCACGCCCGCCGCACGCGCAGCGTCGATCATCCGCACCACCCGCTCGAGCTTTCCCCAATTCTCCCGGCCCATGAGCTTGAAGTGATGGATCTCGGCCGGCGCACCGCTCGCCCGGGCGATGTCGATGGTCTCCTGTACGGCCTGCTCGATGTGGTCGCCTTCGCTGCGCATGTGCGCGGTGTAGATGCCGCCGCAGCGCGCCGATTCCTGCGCCATGGCGATCAGCTCCGGCGTCTTGGCGTAATTCATCGGCGCGTAGATCAGGGCCGTCGTCAGCCCGAGCGCGCCCTCTTCCATCGCCTGGCGCACCAGGCCGCGCATCGCCGCGAGCTGCCCGCTCGACGGCGTGACGTCGGCCTCGCCCAGCACGTTGACGCGGACCTCGCCCTCCCCGACGAAGCTCGCAACATTGGGCGAGATGCCTTTCTTCTGCAGATGATCCAGGTACCCGCCCAGGGTCGACCAGGTCACCGCGTACTTGAGGTCGCCCTCGCGTGCCGTCATCGCGCGCGCCATCTCCGGGTTGAGCGGACCCTTGGATTGCTCGGTGAAGACATCCAGCGTGACGCCCTGCTCGAGGCCGCTGACCGCCCGCCCGTCGATGAGCAGCGACTCCTCGGAATGGCCCATCATGTCGATGAAGCCCGGCGCGACCGCATGGCCGTGCGCATCGACCACCGTGCGCCCCTCGAGCGCCCGATGCGGCCCGACGTAGCTGATGCGATCTGCGTCGATCGCCACGTCGCCCACGAACGGCTTGGCTCCCGATCCGTCGTAGATCACGCCGTTGCGGATCACGGTATCGTGAATTCTGGCGGGCGCCGCCGTTGCGATGCAGCCCGCGCCCGCGAGGCACGCGGCCGCCGCGCCGCAAACGATCGATATGCTTCTTTTCATGAGGGCCGGGAATTCACTTCGGGTAGCATGGTGTGGTGCAGGGAGTTGAGCGTTGACCCGATCTTCCCCGGTGGATCCCGCAGCCTACCGGCTGATGCGCCAAGGGCGCATCGCCGAGGCGCTGCCGCTGGCCGAGCGCGCCGTGGAGCAAGCCGCCATATGTCTCCCGGGCCACGCCTTCCTCGCCTCGATTCTCCTCAAGCTCGGCCGCGTCGGCGACGCTGAGCGGGTGGTGGACCGCGCCGCCGAGCTGTCCACGGGTACCGCCGAAGCCTATGAGGGGCTTGCGTACCTGTCGACCGAGCTCGGTCGGCACGAGCGCGCCAATGCGCTCTATCGCCGCGCGACCGAGCTGGAGCCGCAACGGCCGCGCTCCTGGTACAACCTGGCGTGCAGCGAGCGCAGCTTCGGCCGCCTCACGAGCGCGGAGGCAGCCTGTGACCGCGCCATTGCGCTCGATCGCGGGCAGTATCCCAGTCTCCTGCTGCGCTCGGAGCTGGCCGTGCAGTCGTCGCAGTCGAACCACGTCGAGGATCTCGAGCGCCGGCTCGCCGATCCGCGCCTGGACGTTCACGGCCGGATATTTCTGGGGTATGCGCTCGCCAAGGAGCTGGACGACTTGCAGCGCTTCGATGCCGCCTTCGGCCGGTTCGCCGCCGCCGCGAAGGCGCGCCGCGCGCAGCTCGACTATGACGTTGCGGGGGACGAGCGCAGGCTGCGGCGCATCGTCGAGGTGTTCTCGGGGCGCGGCTCGCCGCGCGCCGATCGACCCGCGCAGGGGGCTCCTTCCGACATTTTCGTCGTCGGCCTGCCTCGCTCCGGCACGACCTTGGTGGAGCGCCTCCTGACCGGCCTTGCCGGCGTGCGCTCCAATGGCGAGACGGACAATTTTTCCCGCGCGCTCGCTGCGGCGGCTGCACAGATGCCGGTGCCGACGGGCGCATCCGCGGCCGCGGCCTCCGCCGACATGATCGAGCGCGCCGCGGCGGCCGACCCCGCAGCCGTGGCGGCGCACTACGCCGGGCTCGCCCGCCGCGATACGGCCGCCGGGAGCATCGTCGAGAAGCTGCCGACCAACTATCTGTACATCGGCGCGATCCGCCGCGCCCTCCCGGCCGCCCGGATCATCATGGTCCGCCGCTCGCCGCTCGACAGCTGCTTTGCGATGTTTCGGGCCCTGTTCGGCGATGCCTATCCGTTCAGCTACGACTTCGAGGAGCTCGCGCGCTACTACGCGGCCTACGACACGCTCATGAATCACTGGCTCTCCCTCTGCGGCGCTGCGGTTCATGAGGTCGTCTACGAGGAGCTCGTGCGCGAGCCGCAAAGAATCGGCGCGGAGCTCGCCTCATACTGCGGGCTCGCCTGGAGACCGGAGGCCGCGGCCATCGAAGGCAATTCATCGGTGTCGCTCACCGCGAGCGCCGTGCAGGTGCGGCGGCCCATCTATGGCAGCTCATCCGGCCGCTGGCGCCATTACCGCAACCATCTCGCGCCGTTGATCGCCGCCCTGCGTCGCCGGGGAGCCGCCCTCCCGGAAGACGCCTGAGGCGGCGCCGAGCGGCGCCCCCGCCGATCACGGGTTGATCCGATACTTGATCTCGATGCCGATGGTTCGCGGCTGCGTGATCATGTAGCGGGGACGGACGGTCGGGCTCTGCAGCTCGATCACCTCGGATTGCTCGTCGCCCAGGTTGGCGCGCACGTCGAACAGGTTCTTCGCGAACAGCGCCGCTTCCCACGGACCGGTGATGCCGCCGACGTGCAGGTCGACCATGCTGTAGGAGGCGCGCGGGCGGCCGCCGTCCTGGACGGGAATGACCGAATAGCTGACGCTGCGGCCGGTGAAGCTGTACTGCGGCCGGACGAAGGCGGTCCCGAACGAGGTCGGCACGCTGTAATCCGCCAGGATGGAGGCGGTCGTCTTGGGCACCCCGTTCAAGGACTGGCCGGTGACGAAACCGGTGGCGCCCGCGGGCACGGACGTGATCTTCGCGTCGTCGTAGCCCAGTGACAGGCTGACGTTCAGCCCGTGCAGCGGCGCAATGTCGGCCTCGAGCTCCGCACCGGTGCTGGTGGCGGTGCCCGCATTCTGCGTCACGCTGTAGGTACAGGGCAGCAGGATGTTCTGCTGGATGTTGTTCCAATCGATGCGATACGCCGCCACGCGCAAATCCATGTGTCCGTCGAACAGCGTGTCCTTCGAGCCCACCTCGTAGCTCCACAAGGAATCGCTGTTGTAGGAGCCCGCCGAGGCGCCGCACTGGCTCGGTACGCTGTTGGAGCCGCCCGCGCGAAAGCCTTTGCCCGCGCTGACGTACACCATGTAGTCGGGAGTGAACTGGTACTTGGCCGTGTAGCGCGGCGTGACGGAGTGCTCCCGGTGGCTCGAATAGGCGTCGGTCAGGCCGCCGTTGATCCACCCGTACCAATAGTTGTGCTTGTTGTACTCGAGCGTCGAGCCGCGCACGCCGGCCGATAACTCGAGTCCTCCGACCGTGTAGGTCAGGTCGCCGAATTCGGCCGCCTCGTTGTTCGAGAGCGGCACGTCCTGGATGTAGGGATAGTAGAGATCCAACGGCTGGCCGGTGAGCACCGGCTGGGTGATGTCCTGCCCGGTGTGGCTCTTGCCGTGCGTGTAGTACAGGCCCGCGATGACCTGCACCGGGAACGAGAACGCGGACTCGAAGCGGATTTCCTGCGTGACCGAGCTCAGGTTCAGGTAGCTCGGCGCGGGTGACGCCAGATACTCCGCCGGCAGCTGTCCCGTCGCATACGTCGGCCCCCAGAACGTGGCCGAGACCTCGGTGTTGTCCTCGACGTCGACCGTGTGCCTGTGAAACCAGGCGCTCGAGGCGATGATGGAGCCGAAATCCATCTTGTACTTGGCCGTCAGGCTGCTGAACACCCACTCATCCTGGCTGGACTCCTCGATGTTGAGGGGCCGGACCTGCACGAGATTGTCCGGCGAGTAGTCCGCCAGGGGAAAGCCGTTGCTGCGCGAATCCTGGTAGAGCACCATCGGCGTGACATCGAGGCCCGGCAGCGCCGCAGGCGTGTAGTGCAGCGACACCATGCCGCCGTACTCGGTGTCGCTCGCGATGTGCGAATCGACCCCTGTCGTCTGCCCCGGCGGCAGGCTGTACCCGGGCGTGGTGACCACGCCGTATTCGCGGCTGAAGTAGCCGGGCTTGTACACGGTATAGGCGCTGAACTTGGCCCCGAGCTCGTTCGGGACGAGCGGCAGGTTCACCGTGCCGGAGACATCGTAGCCGGCGCCGCCATGGTTGATGTCGAATCCTTGCGCATCGATGTAGCCGGTGACGTTCTGCGCGTCGGCGGCCTTGGTGATGAGGCGCACCGTCCCGCCCATGGCGGAGGACCCGAAGAGGGTGCCCTGCGGGCCGCGCAGCACCTCGATGCGCTCGAGATCGAGAACGCGCGGATCGAGCGCGATCGGCACCGGCGTATCGTCGATGTAGAAGCTGGTCGTCGCCTGGCCGTTGCGGTAACGGCCGCCGGTGATGCCGCGGATGGTGATCGTGCGGCCGTTGGTGATGCCGAAATCGCTGCCGGTGCCGAACGACAGATTGGGAATGGCGTGCGCGTAATCCTCGAAGTTCACGTCGCTGAATTTCGTCAGCGTGTCCCCCGAGATCGCGGTGACGCTGATCGGCACTTCCTGGATGCTCTCACTGCGCCGCTCGGCGGTCACGGTCACCGCCTCGAGCGTGTCGGTACCCGTGTCCGCCGCGGCTGCGCGCAGGGCGGCGCAGATCGCGGCGGCCAAAAACGTCATCTCGCCGTGCGCGATTCGCGCGGTAGTCTTTTTGCTCATAAGTCATCCCCAGGCAGTAGTTATCGGTCAGGAATCGGCAAGTCTCACATCGACGGTCGAGTCTCCGCGGCGGGGCGCATGTGCCGCCGATACAGATACAGCGGAATGCCCAGGCCGGCCATGGCCAAACCAATGATCGATTCACCCGGGCGGCTGAGCAGGGTGGAAATGACGAACGCTATCGACACCACGATGTAGATCGCGGGCAGCCACGGGTAGCCGGTGCAACGGTAGGGTCGCGGCCGGTCGGGTTGCTTGCGCCGCAGGATGAAGACCGCCCCCACCGTGAGCGCGTAGGTGACCGTCATCATGAAGATGAAGCAGGTGTACAACTGCTCGTAGCGGCCGCTGATGATGAGCACGATGACCCAGGCGCATTGCGCGAGGAGCGCCGTGCTCGGCGTCTTCCAGCGCGGATGTATCTTGCTCATGCTCGCGAAGAAGCTGCCGTCGAGGGCCATGCTGTAGTAGATGCGCGCCCCTCCGAGCACCACGACGGAGGCCGCGCCGAAGGAGATCGAGCCGATGAACAGCGACACCCATTGCCCGGCGTTGTGCGAGAACAGCGCGGTCATCGCCGCATCGGCCAGCGCCGGTTGCCGCGCCATGATCTCGGGCGGCAATGCGTACAGGAACACGACGTTGGCCAGGAGGTAGGTGACGATGATGATGGCGATGCCGAGGATCAGGCCGAGCGGCAGGTTGCGGCCCGGATTCTTGATCTCGCCGCCCACCCAGGAGAGGAACTCCCAGCCGTCGTAGCTGAAGAAGAGCGCGATCATGCCCACGCCGAGGCCGCCGAGCGTCACGGGCGCCATGACGGAGTCCGCCGGCGCGTGGAAATGCGACCAGGAGCCGTGCCCGAACGCGAGGCCGGCCAGCACGATGAGCGCGAGCGTCGCGAGATAGCCCACCGCCGTGATGTTTTGCAGCCATGCCGCGACTCTCACGCTGCGAAGGTTGACCGCGGTGAGCACGATGACGGCGCCCACGGCGAACACGGTCTCGCGGGTGATGTCGAGGTGCTGCCCGAGGAAGCGCAGCGTGAGGACCACGTGCTCGGGCGCGAACTGGGGAAATGCGCGGCCGATGAAGATGGCCGCGCTGATCGCCATGGCGGCCAGGGCGCCGCTGTTGCCGGCGGTGAACAACACCCACCCGTACAGGAACGCGGCGAACCGACCGTAGGCTTCGCGGATGAAGACGTACTGTCCGCCGGCTTCCGGATACATGGCGCCGAGCTCCGCGCACGCCAGGCCGGCGATCAGCGTGATGCCGCCGACCACGATCCACAGCACCAGCGCGATTGCGGGGTTCGGCACCGCCCGCAGCACGTCCGACGGAACGATGAAGATCGAGGCGCCGATCGTCCCGCTGACCACGATCATCACGGAATCGAACAGCGTCAACTGACGCTCGAGTTTGGCTCCGCCCCCCGTGTCGTCGACGCGCATGCCGAACGCTCCTAGGAGCCCGTCCGAGTAATGATCACCGTGGCGAGGGCGTCCCGCATCGACAGGCTCCTAGCTGGAATAGTCCGGCTCCTCACGATCCAGCACCCGCTTGATGGCGGTCAGATGTTTCTCGGCATAGGCATCGAAGACCGGCACCTGGCCGGCGAGACTCGCCGCCACTGCGTCGGCGACGGGCTGCAAAGGCCGTCCGGCCGACATGGCGAGCATCTGCCGCTGGCAGGTGTCTTCGAGGTAGTACAACCGGTCGAAAGCGGCGGCGATGGTCGGCCCGACCACCAGCGGCCCGTGGTTGCGCATCATCAGCACGTTCTTGTCGCCGAGGATGGCGGCTTCACGATCGCCCTCCGCGGCCGAGAAGGCGGCGCCGTGGCAATCGTCGTCGTAGGCGATCTTGCCGAAGAATTGGAACCCGGGCAGGAACACCGGCTCGACCCGGGCATCGCGGATGAGACACAGCGCCGTCGCGTAGGGACTGTGCGTGTGCAGCACCGCCTTCGCCGCCTTGTTGCGCCGGTGAATGGGCGCGTGCAGCGAAAAGGCCGAGAGCTCGACGGTGCCAGTCCCCTCGACGATGGTGCCGTCGAGGTCGCAGAGCAACAGGCTGCTGGCGGTGATCTCCGACCAGAAGAAGCCCTCGGGATTCACCAGGAAAAGATCGTCGGAATCCGGCGCCAGCAGGCTGAAGTGATTGCACACGCCCTGTTGATAGCCCATGCGGGCCGCCCAACGCAGAGCCGCGGCAAGATCGACGCGCGCCTGGCGCAGACGCGAGGTCATTGCGGGCGTACCGCACAACCCGACCCGGCACCCGGCGGACCGCGCATCAGCCCGCGCTTCGCGAAGGCGCCGCGGCCATGCAGATGCCGCGCATCTGGACCAGGCCGAGGTCCATGTGCACGTCGATCTCCTTGAGCATGGGCTCGAGGTCGTCGCCCATCGCCAGCTCGAGGAATCGCTCGTGCATGCCCACGCTGTTCGGGCTGTCGGGCGCGGCACGGTGCAGGATGAAGCAGAGCTGCATGCGATGGGTGACGTGGCGCCAGGTGTGCATCAAGAGGCCGTCGCCGGCGAATTCGTACGGCACGCTGTGGAAATCGATCTCTGCTCTCATTTCATCGGCCGCGCCGCGCTCGGCCGCGGCCAGCAGCGCCTCGTAGCGCCGCATCAACGTGCGCTTGAACTCCGTATCGCGGCGCGGCCATACCAGCGTGAAGGCATATTTCTCCAGCATGCGGCGCAGCCCATAGGCCTCGGCGATGGTCTTCTCATCCATCGTGGTCACGTACGTGCCGGTATAGGGCTGGCTGAACAGCAGCCCTTCATTGATGAGCTCGCGAATTCCCTCGCGAATCGGACCTCGGCTCACCTGCAATCTCGCCACCAGGTCCATCTCGGTGATCTTGGCCCCGGGCGGCAATTCACCGGACAGGATGGCCTCGCGCAGGGCGTCCACCACCAGACTGCGGCGGGTCACTGCGGCCAGCGGCTGGATCGCTTTGGCGTTGGCTTTGATGTAGGTCATCGCATCTCGCAAAGGGCTAAGTCAGAATCTCACACTACCCTGAATGATTGTCAACAATCTGCTTGCCCAGGGCGCGTGCAAATGCGCGGGCAATCGGCGCGCTGTCCTGGGCCGAGAGACAGGTCGGATTCAGCTGCAACAGGCCGGACCGCACGCGGGTGGTGTCGACCCGCACCGAGGGGGTCCCGGCGCGCAGCCGCTCGGCCAGCTCCTGCGCATCGACACCCGCGGCTCTGATCTCCACCCGCGGCACCCCGCGGCCCTCTTCATCGGCAACGATGCGTGCGCCGAGTTGCGGCATCTCGCTCAGCGCCTGCGCCAGCGAGCGGGCCGTCTGCGCCATGCGCTGCTCATGCGCGGCATTCGGCGTCGCGGCGAAGGCCTCCAGGGCGAGCAGCAGCCCGACGATTTGCTCCTTGCCCACCTTGCAGGATCGGCCGATGCCGTTGCGGGGCACGCACTGCAGCGCCTGTTTGTCGATGAGGCTGGACGGTGGCTGCCAGGACTCGAACTCGAAGTCCAGGTCCAGCTGCTGGAGGAGCGCGGAGACGATCAGCGGGCGGCGGCCGCACAGAATTCCCGAGGCCATCGGTCCGCCGATCGCCTTGCCGCCGCTGAACGCCACGAGGTCGGCGCCCTCGTCGATGAAGCGCCGCAAGTTTTCGGTCGGCGGCAGCTCGGCCGCGGCATCCACCAGCAGCGGCAGTCCGCTGCGGCGCGCGATGGCGGCCACTTCCGGCAGCGTCGGCCGGGAATCCGGACGCGCCACGTAGAAGAACCCCGCCGTCCTTTCGGTGATCGCGCCCTCGATCTCCCACACATCCGTATCGCGCACGCCCACGCCGACGAGACGATCGGCGACGCCGGCTTCGACGAAGCGGCCGCCGGCCGCCCGCACGGCGTGGTCATAGGAGTTGCGATGGCTGCGCGGCACGATGAATTCGTTGCGCATGCCCGCGGTGTCGGGAAGCCGGTCCATGGCTCGCGCATCGAGGCCCGCGAGGCAGGCCGCGGCGCCTAGCAAAAGCCCCGCCGACGCGCCCGAAGTCACGATGCCTGCTTCGGCGCCCGTGTGAGCGACGATGATGGCGCTGGCCCGCGCCTGGGCATCGGCAATGTCGATGCACGATTGCGCGGCCGCCGCCATGGCAGCCGCGATGTCGGCCGAGACCGGGCTCGCGCTCAAATGCGTGACGGACCCGGCTGCATTGATGATGGGTACGAGGCCCAGCGACTCCATGCTGCGTTTCATCGGCTCCCTAACTCCCTCATGTGGCAAACCTTCGGTGCGCGCGGTCGATCGCGCGACACCTTGACGGCTGTAGGGGTAATTGTCAACAATACGACAATCTCAAATCCGACCGATCGCGCATCCAAGGGGCAATGAATGAAGGCCAACGCCATCGCGGGTGCCCGGTTTCGGGCGGCCGTCGACGCATCACGAGAAGATTGGGAGCTCATGGAGGATGCGGAGCGGCGCTGGCGCGGCGAGGGCGGAATCGGCGACGGCCTGTTGCGGCTGCTGGCCTCGCTGCAGCACGATGATCCCCTGGGCGCCCCGGTCAATCTTCATACGCATTGCCTGCAAACGGCCACCCGGGCGCTCGAGGACGGAGCGGACGACGAGCTCGTCGTCGTCGCCTTGTTCCATGACGTTCCCGAAGCCATCAGCCAGAACGAGCATGGAGCCATGGCGGCGCAGCTTCTGGCGCCGCGGATCTCCGCGGCTCGCGCCTGGTTGCTCACGCATCATGGCGTGTTCCAGAATTACTACTTCGTGAACCATCCGACCCGCGACCGCTTCGAGCGGGACGGTTATCTGGATCATCCCTATGCCGCACAAACGGACCATTTTTGCCGCTGCTATGACCAAAATTCCTTCGACCCCGAATTTCCCACGTTGCCGCTGGACTCGTTCCGGCCCATCGTCCACCGGTTCTTCACCGCGACGGCGGCCCCATGAGTGACCTGCCGCCGATCCGGCGCATCTCGAACGAGCGCGACCGGGGCTTTTCCGCCGCCGTCGTGGTCCCGCTGGGAGCCCGCTCGATGATCTTCATCTCGGGCGAAGTCGGCCGCGACGCCTCCGGGAAGGTCGTCGCCGGCAGCTTCGATGCCGAGACGCGCCAATGCTTCGCCAATCTCGAATCCGCGTTGCGGCGCGCCGGTGCGACCTTCAGGGACGTCGTACGCATCACGGCCTACGTGAAGAGCCTCGCCGACTACGGCGCATACGCGCAGGTTCGCAACGAAGTCTTCGGCGCGGACTGGCCCGCGAGCGCCAGCGTCGGCGTGTCCGACCTGCTGCTCGGCGCGCGCATCGAGATCGACGCGGTGGCCGTGGTGGACGGCGCGCCGAAACCATGACGGAGTCCCCGCCGGTCGAGCGACCGCATCGATCGACGGCGGTCGACGACCCGCTGGTGGAGATCAAGACCGTGATCTGCACCATGCCGAAGCGCCGCGATTGGACGCAGCACGGCATCGAAAAAACGCTGGAGCACCGTGTCCTGTTGCGCTTGCGGACGGCGGGCGGAACGGAAGGATGGGGTGAAGCCACCGCGCTTGCGCAATGGGGCGGCATGGAGGGACGCTATTTCGGGGAGACCGCGACGACCGTCGTGCACGCCGTGCACGACCTGTTCGCTCCGACCTTGCTTGCGGCGGATTTGCGGGCGCCGCGAGCGGTGATGGAGCGACTCGACGCCCTCCTCGTGGGTCATCCGTACGCCAAAGCGATGATCGAGATGGCGCTGCAGGACATCCGCGGCAAACGCTGCGGCGAGCCGTTGTACCGCTTGTTGGGCGGGCCGTGCCGAAGCGGCGTGCGGATCGGCCATATGCTCGGCATCATGACGATCGACGACGCATTGGAGGAGGCCGACCGCAGCATCGATGCCGACGGAATCACCGCGTTCCAGATCAAGGGCGGGACCGACCCGAGGCGCGATGTGGAGCTCATCACGCGCCTGCGCAAAGCGTTGCCGGACGGCATCTTTCTGCGCCTGGACGCCAACAAGGGCTACGGCAGGATTCCCAAGGAGCTCGCCGTCATCATGAGACGGCTGGAGGCGGCCGGTGTCGACGCGGTCGAGCAGCCGGCATCCTCCGTGGCGGGTCTGCGCGCCTGCCGGCAGGCCGTCTCGATACCCATCATTGCGGATGAGGGCTGCTGGACCGCGCACGATGTTCTCGAGCTTTGGCAGGCGGATGCGGTGGATGCCGTCTCCGTCTACGTGGCAAAGGCGGGCGGCATGGAGCGCGCCGCGGAGGTCGCGCGAACGGCATCCTTGGTGGGCTACCGGGGCGATGTGAACGGGTCCCTGGAAACCGGGATCGGCAACGCCGCGAGCGTGCACGTCGCCATGGCGTCCGAAACCTTGACCCTGCCGTCCATCATTCCCATTCCTTCGACCGCGGAGCGCCACCTCACCAGATATGCCGGGCGCTATTGGGAGGATGACGTCGTCGAGCACGGCTACGGCTACCGGGACGGGTGCCTCCACGTCTCCGATCTGCCGGGGCTCGGGATCGCGGTCGACGCAAAGAAGGTCGCGAAGTATGCGGTGGCCGAGCCGCGAATCTCCCGGCCGGATTCGTCCGCGTCGCACTGAGCTCGCTTCAGGGGCGGCGCCCCTGCGGGTCTCAACGATAGGCCGCGAGCGAGGTCATCGCCACAACCCCGTCGCAGCGCACGGCGGTGAACGTGCGCGCGGCAAGGTCGGCCTGCAATTCGACCGGCTGGTCGGCGAAGAGCGGCGCCGTCGCCTTGAATTGAAACGATGCCAGCGGCCGCCCGCCGCGCGTCTCGGCGAGGGCGGCCAGCTTGACCGCGGTCAGCGGCGCCGGCACCACCAAGGCCGGATAGGCCTCCTCTTCCACCGCGTAGCCGCGATCGTAGTGGATACGATGGGAGTTGAAGGTCGCCGCCGCAAAGCGAAAGAGGTTGACGGAACCGGGCAGCCAGGGCGCCGGCGCCCCCGCGCCGGGCTCCGGCAACCCGATCGGCGCGCCGCTGTCGCGGTACACGAGGGTCTGCCGTTCGCGGACCCTGACTTCACCCGACTGGGAGATGACGCGATCGACCTCGACGAACACCAGGTCGCCGGTGCCGCTGATCTTGTGCGTGAGGCTCGCCAGCGTCATCTCCAATTGCGCGTTCGCGTCGAGCTGCAGCGGCGCCGCAAAGGACAGCGTCGCGCCGGCAAACATCCTGCGCGGCAACGTGACCGCGGGCAGGAATCCGCCGCGCCGCGGGTGGCCGTCGGGACCGAGCTGCGCATCGCAAACCGTGGGCAGGAACCAGGCCCAGTGCGCGAGCGGCGGCAGCGCGGACTCGACGTCGCACGCACAGCCGCACGCGGCCGCAAAGCGCCGCAGGCTCTCGATGTCGAGCCGTTGCTCGAAGCGGGCCACGCGGCCGACGTGGCGCCTCCACTCGGCGACCTGCTCCGCCGTCACTTTCATGCCGGCGGCCCATGGGTCGGATGTGACGCACTGCCCGGACCGGGCGCCTCTGCCTTGGCCGGATCGCGCCGGAGCGGTACCTTCAAGGCGTCATGAGCGTCACCGATGAGCGCATGCAGTCCCCTTGCGTCCGCAACTGCTGCCTGGACGACGATCTGATCTGCCTCGGATGCTTTCGGTCGCTGGAGGAGATCAAGGAGTGGGGGCTCGCGGACGGGCGTCGGCGGGCCGCGATTCTCGCGAGCGCGGCCCGGCGGGCTTCCCGCATCACTGGCCGCCGATCTGACTGCGGATCTGCCTGACCGCATAGTCGACCTTCATGTCCAGATACTTCTTGCCGAGCTCCGGGCTGGAGCGGCGGGCATCTCCCGAAATGCCGTTGTGCGGGCTGTTCGGACCTCTCTTCACCTTGCCGTCGACGACCGGATCGCCGACGGCGGTCGCGATCAAGGACCTGCGCACCCAGGTGCCGTCCTTGTCGAGATACATCATCTCGGAGGTGTCGGAAACGCCGGCATGCTCGTCCGGCGGCAATCCCTGCTTCGCCATGTACGCCTCGAACGCATCGCCGGAGGCCTTGTAAACCTGGTCGCAGTAGTACACGTGAATACCCTTCGGGGAGTATTGATCGTTCATCTTGCGGGCGACATCCTCGTATACCTTCGGCTGACCTCCGCCATGGTCGCCCATGAGAATGACGTTCTTGAAGCCGTTGACGATCGCCTGGTTGGCGAGCCGCTCGAGGATCGCGCCCAAGAGCTCATCGGTGATGCCGATGGTGCCGGGCAGATCCGCGCTCGCCTCGTTCGGCGTATACGGCAGCACCGGCAGGAAAATCGCGTTGCCCAGCTTCTCGGCGATCGCCTTGACGGTCGCATAGGCAATCAGGTTGTGGCCGCCATTCGCATTCTGCGGTCCTCGCTGCTCCACGCCGCCGGTGTAGATCAACGCGGTGGTCTGGCCGGCGGCGAGCGCATCCTTCACCTCCACCCAGGTCATCCTCTCGAACTCCACGAGGTGCTTGCCCGCGGCATGAGCCGCCGGCGCCCACATCGATCCCCCGACGACCATCATCGCGATCGCGCCGACGACAAGATTGCGCATTAGCTCTCCCCGTGTAAGTGTGTGAATGGTGCCCGCGATACTACAAGCAGGTCATGGATCGGGAAAGTGAGTGAGGATCGCCGCCGCACGCGCGCGTCGCGAGCGCCGCGCAGCGGGAGCCGCGCCTCGGGCCAGAAGACGCGGCAGGAAATCCTGCGGGCGGCGAAGCACGTGCTGGCCACCGAGGGCCATGCGCGCTTCACGCTGCGGCGGGTGGCCAAGGAAGCCGACCTCACGGTCGGCAACCTCGCGTATCACTACCGCTCGAAGCGCGAGCTCATCCGGGCGTTGATCGGACTGCTCGTCGCCGACTACCGTCGGGAGGAGGAAATCCGGCTGCGCGGCGCGGCGACGCGCTCTTCCAAGGCTCTCGGGTCGCTGCTGGCGTGGCTGATGCACGATTCCGTGTCGCCCGAGACCAGCCGGATGTTCCGCGAGTTGTGGACCATGGCGCTGCACGATCCGTTCGTGGCCAATGCCATCGATCGCTTCTACGCCGAGGTCAACGAGACCGTGACGGCGGTCGTGCGCAGGCACTTCCCCAACATGCGCGCCGCCAGGGCGCGCGAGTTCGTGCAGCTGATCGGCGTCCTCTGCGAGGGCTCCAACGTCATGTACGCCACGGCGAAGAGGCCGATCGCGCCGTTCAGTCGCGTGTGCCGGCTGGCCTGCTCGATGCTCGTCGAGGCCGCCGAGAGCGCCGCCCGGCCCCGGGGCGCTCACGTTGCCCCCGGCCGTGAGCGGCGGTAGGCGTCGAGCGGGTCGGATTCCAGATCTCTGCGCGCGCCGGCGATCACTTCCAGGAACAGGCTGAACAGCTCCGCCTGCGAGTTGATCTCCAGCTTCGCGTAGATGTGCTTGCGGTGTACCTTGACCGTGCTCGCGGCGATCCTGAGATGCCGCGCGACCAGGCCGACCGATTTGCCCTGCAGAAGCTGCTGCAGGATCTCGAACTCGCGCTCCGTGAGCACGGAGCGCCCGAAATTCATGCGGGCGTGCGTGATGTACCGATGATGGATCTCGTCCGGATGCGGGTCGGCCGGCGAGCCGTCCGGCGCCATGTCGCGCCAGGTGCTCGACAGCGCCGCATTCACGAGGGGAGCGATCACCCGCGCCGCCTCCAGCTCGACGCGCGAGAAGCGCTCCTTGCCGACGGCGCGGCTGATCGAGAAGTTGAGATGTCCGCCCTGCCCGTCGTCGGTGCAAAAGCAGATCTCGTCCAGCAGCCCGGCGTACCGGTAGTGCACCTTGTAGTACTCGCTGGACCCGAAATCCTCCTCGATGACATCGCGCAGGCAGACCAATCCTTCGCGGCTGCAGTACTCGCTGCGCAGATAGAACGGATCGAGCGCGTAGTTCCCGCCGAGGTAGTCGTTGACGCTCTTCGCCCGATGCTTGTGGTCGATCCGGCCGTGGAGCAGGCGGGGCGCGGCCCCCCGCGGATAATGCAGCACGACGAACGTGTCGGCCCGCAGCCGCGCGGCGACCTCTTCGGCGAACTCGATCACGCGCGCGGCCGTGAAGCTCGCGCCCCACACCCGGGCGAGCATCCGGTACCAATCCGTCGAGCCGAGCGCCTCCCGCGAGAAGCGCTTTGGGCCCGATCGATCGTCGCCCCGGGGCGCGGGCGCGCCCCCCGCCACCCTGCGCGCGGTCATCACTCGACAGTCGAGCCGGGCCGCTTCATGCGCCGTCAGAACCGCTGCCCTATTTGAATGCCTATGAGGCGCGGCGGAGCCACCACTTCATAGGTCGCGACCGGACCGCACTCGGCGGTTCCGCAGTTCGCGTAGCGGTACAAACTGGCCCGGCGATCGAACGCGTTCTTCACCAGCAGCTCCACCGACAGGCGGTCCTTCTCGACTCCGAAGAACAGGTTCGTGAGCGCATAGGCCGGCTGCATTCCGAGGACGGCGGTATCGGCCGTGCGCAGCTGCGGCGAGACCGAGGTCTGGTAGACGAGGTCCCCCGCCACGTGAGCCTGCCAGTCCCCCAAGGGGAAGACATAGCGCGCGCCGGCGCTCGACTTGAATTTCGGCGTGCCGGGCAGCCGCGTGCCTTCGGCGGCCAGCGGCACGAAAGGCGTCTGCCCCGGCACGAGACAGGGATTGGAGGTGATGGGGTTGCCGCCGGCGCCGAGCGCGCCGCAATAGTTCTGGCTCAGGTACGCATCCGAGTAGGTCACGGAGCTGCGCAAGGTCAGGTCCCGCGTCGCCGCCCACTCGAGGCTCAGGTCGCTGCCCTTGACCTCGGCGTTGCCCGCGTTGGCGATCGCGGGAATGCCGAACTGTCCCTTGAAGGTGAACTGGAAGTCGGTCCACTGCTCGTAGTAGATCGACCCGTTGAAGCGCAGCGTATTGTCGAACCACGTGGACTTCCAACCGACCTCGTAGTTCTTGAGGAAGTCGGGGGTGTATGGAGGCGCGTTGTTGGTCCGGTTCACGCCTCCCGGACGGAAGCCCTTGGAATAGGTCGCGTACACCATGCTCTGATCGGTGATCTTGTACGAGACGTTGACCTTCGGCGTCCATCCGGTGCCGGAGGTGCTGGTGCGGATGTCCTCGCAGGGCGCGCTGCCGTTCCACACGTTCGTCGTGAAACAGATCTGCTCGCCGCTGATGCCGCCCGGCCCCGGGGGGCCGCCCGGATAGATCGGCGGCGGCGGCGCGGTCGCGAAGGCGTTGATGCCGAAGCCGTAGAATCCTTCGAGCGAGTTGTCGAACCTGAACCGGCGCAGGCCCCCGAGCACCGACAGCTTCGAGGTGATGTCCCAGGTTACCTCGCCGAAAATGGCGCTGTCGCGGTTGACGCGCTGCTCATCGAGCAGATACTCCGTGCCCGCGTACCCGTCGGGAGGATTGGGATATCCCACCTCGTACTGCGGCCGGTCGTTCATCGGCGTCGCGATGTTGTTGAAGATGCCCTCGAGCTGCCGCGACTGGTAGAGGCCCGCCACGAACCGCACCGGCAGCTCCTTCGGGGAGGCCACGCGCAGCTCGTTGCTGTACTGCTGATACCTGTTCTGCGGGAAGTTCACGAAGCCGTAGTCGGCCGGCCAGTACTTCGTGTATTGCTGATAGGCGAACTCGTAGTCCGCATAGTCCGAGGCGCCGTTCGTGTCGCGCTTGAGGAACGCGCCGGCGTAGGTCACGTCGAAGTTGCCGATCTTTCCCTGCACGGTCAGCGCAGCATCGACCCAGCCGTCATTGTCGAAATTGCGGGCGAACTGGCGCGCGTTCAGGTCGGGACTGAACGCTGGGCCGATGTCGGTGGCTCCCCAGTATTCCTGCGCAAAAATGCCGTTCGACTGGGTCTCCTGGCCCATGACGGTCGGCGTGACCGACCAGTTGTCGTTCAGGTCGATCTTTAGCGCCATGCGCCCGCCATAGGTATCGACGGAATTGAAGTGCTTCTCGACGAGGTGAGCGTTGTCGAAGGTGTGCCCGTTCGAGGTCACCTGTCCATAGACGTTGTTGATGTAGCCCGAGTCGTGCTCGTACCATCCGACCAGCCGCGCCGCGACGTTCGGCGCGAGCGGCACGTTGACGAAGCCCTCGACGATGCCTCCGCCGGTGCCGTTCTTGATGGTGTTGCCCTGCAGGTCGTAGCCGGCGGAGAACCCGCTCGGGTCGGGCTTGTTGGTCACCATCTTGATGGTGCCGGACTCGGAGCTTGCGCCATAGAGCGTGCCCTGCGGTCCGGGCAGCACTTCGACGCGCGCGATGTCATAGACATGGACGTCGATGGCGCCCTCGATGGTCGTGATCGGCTGCTCGTCGAGGTATATGCCCACCGTCGGCAGCGAGCCGGAGGAGTTCCCGCCGCTGCCGCTCGAGATGCCGCGCATGTTGACGAGGGCGTGCCCGGGCTCGAACGACTGGAATGAGACCGTCGTCAGGGTCTGCGCGTAGTCGTTGAAGCTCTGCAGGTTCTGCTGCTCCAGCGTCTTTTCGCTGAGGGCCTGGATGCTGATGGGCACGGTCTGCTGATCCTCGACGCGCTTCTCGGCGGTGACGGTGATCTCCTCCAGCGTGCCCATGCTTTCATCTGCGGCCGGCTCGGCCGCGTGCGCGCCGCGCAGAACGGCGAAGACGGCCAGGGCCAACGGCGTGCAACGGCCAAGCCGCGTCAGCGCGGCGCGCGCGGGAGGCTTTGAGGCGCGTGTGCGCTTCGTCGAAGGACTGCAATGCATCGGATTTCTCCCTTGTCGATCTGGTGTAGTTCAAATCAGCGATGGTCCCGCGGCGGATCCGCATCGGGACGCGTCGAGGTCGCGGTGCGGTGCGCGTCGAGAACGGGACCGAGGGCCGCCTCGAGCGGCGCGAGCCATGCCTGGTAATGACGCCATTGATCGATCCCGTCCCGGTAGATCGGTTGTCGGACCTGCTCCGAGCTGGCCGTGCGCACGGCGCGGTCGTTCTCGTAGAACCGCAGGCAGCGCTCCTCGAAGGGCAGGCCGCAGTGGTCGAGCAGCGCGCGAACCTCGGATTCGGTGTCGTCGACCAGCGCCTCGTACCGCACGCGATGGATGCGGCCGGGCAGGATCGAATCGAAATGATCCATGAGAGCCACGTAGTCGCGGTAATAGCGGCCGACCTCCCCGAGGTCGTAGCTGAAGTGCTGGCCGCGGGCGAAGTGCTGCTTGAACACAGCAAAACAGCCGCCGAGCGGGTGCCGCCGGACATCGATGATCTTGGCGTTCGGCAGCGCGAGCGCGATCAACCCGACGTGCAGGCAGTTGTTCGGCATCTTGTCGATGAAGTACGGCGCGCCCCGCTTGCGCTGCACGCGGGTGCGCTCGAGGTACTTCTCGCCGATGGCGCGCAGCTCGTGAGGCGCGAGGTCTGCGACGACGGTCGGATATCGCCCCGGGCCGCCGGCCTGGCCCGAGCCGTTGAGACTCCAGGCCAGATCGATCATGTCGTAGAGCTCCATCGTGCCCTCGACCTGCGAATGGCTCGACAGGATCTGGTCGACGAGCGTGGAGCCCGCGCGGGGCAGCCCCAGCACGAAGATGGGGTCGGGCGCGGGTGAGCCGCAGCCGCCGCGGCGGGCGAACAGCTCCCGCGTGTACACCTCCCTGGAGCGCTCCACGATCCGGGTGGTGTCCTCGGCGCGATAGGTGATCTGGCCGCGGCGCAGCCGGTTGCCTTCCGCATAGTGCTCGAACGACTTGGAATACTCGGCGTGATCCTCGTAGGCCTTCCCGAGGGCGAAGCCCAGATTCACCCGGTCGTCCGTCGTCGCCTGCTCACGCTGCAGCGCGGCTTCCATGGCCTCGATCTCGGCGTTGCCGAACCGGTAGGTTTTGAGGTTGGCAAGCGTGAACCAGGCATCGCCGAGCTCGGGAGCCAGCTCGAGACAGCGGTGATAGGCATCGACGGCCTCGCCCACGCGGCCCGAAGTCTTCAGAACGTGGCCGTAGCTCAGCCAGATCTTTGCCTTGCGCGGGTATTCGGCGACGAGGCCGGCATAGAGCTCCAGCGCCTGCCCGTACTCGCCGACGGCCACCAGGATCGAGGCTTTGAGATTGCGTTGATTGGGGTTGCGCCGATCCGACGCGAGCAGCCGGTCCAACTGCTCGAGAGCCTCGAGATTGCGATTCTGGCGGTGCAGGACGGTGGCGTAATGGGCGCGCGCCTCCGCGAAACCGGGCGCGAGCTCCAGGCAGCGGCTGAGGAGCGCCTCGGCGTCGGAGTAGCGGCCGATGCGGGCGGCGACCTCCCCGAGCATGCGGATCGCCGCCACGTCGGTCGGATGCCGCTTGAGGTATTCGCGCAGGATGCCCTCGGCGACCGGAATCTCGTTTGCCGCGAGAGCCGCGCCGGCGCGCAGCAGGCGCGGATCGCGCGTGGCGGCCTGCAGGTGGCGCGCGCGGGCGGCATCGGCGCCGACGGTGTCGCCCATGGCGGTGAGATGATCGGCGAGCGTCCGCCACGCGCCCGGAATGTCGGGGCTCAGCTCCAGCGCGCGCCGCAGGGAGCTCACCGCCGCCTCGCCCTGACCCTGAGCGGCGAGCGCGAGGCCGAGCTCGTACTCGGCCAGTCCCGCGGTCGGTTGGAGCTTCAACAGCTTCGTGAGCGTCGCGATCGCCGCCGCGGGATCGTTCGCTCTGCGCTGCGCAATGCCCTGCACCAGGAGCGCGAGGGGATGATCGGGCGAGGAGTTGAGGACGCGGCCCGCGGCCTGCAGCGCCTCGAGCGGCTGGCGCTCGAGCAGCTCGAACGCCGCGGCGACCGTCTTTTCGATCGAATCGACCGGCTCATCGACCGCCATGGCCGCCGCGCTCCCCGCTATCGTCACCAGCTGCTCCCCTCGAGCTCTTTGTCACGCGCCGGCGCCGAAGCGCCGACTCCCCGCGAGACTAGAACAGATGTTCAAACAACGGCGGGGCCGAGTCAATGACCTGTGCGGGAAAAGCGCGGCCGGCGCGCCGACGCTTGCGAGCCCAGGGTCTAATCGCTAATCTCAGCGATGCACGCGCACGGCAACGGAGAGTGGACCGCAATGAACGAACTGACCCGAAGGGTTCTGCTGCGTCGAATCGTACAGTTCACCGCCTCGCTCGCCGTCGTGCCCGCAGCCCTCGAGGCCGCGGCGGCCGCCGAGTCGTGCGTCAGCCCGGACTCGGACTCGCTGCGTGCCTCGCTCCATTACTCGAATCCCTCCTCGAAGCCTGCGGAAACCTGCAAAGGTTGCGGATTCTTTACGGGCGATACGGCCAAGCCTGCCTGCGGCAACTGCCAGATCATGACCGGCCCGGTGGATGCCGGCGGTCACTGCGACTCCTGGGCAGCGAAGAGTTGAGGAGCTCACGGAAGGTGACGGCGGCGGACTCGATGAACGAATCTAGGAGCGCTCGGTGAGGGGAATCGCGAAAATCGTGGCGCTGACCGCGCTGACTTGCCTGATCGGAGTGGCCGTTGCGGACGATCAGGACACGGTCGACTACCGCAAGCACGTCATGAAGTCGCTTGGGGAGCAGGTCGGTGCGATCGACATGATCGTGGCGAAGAAGGCGCCGCCCGACGCTTTCGCGGTCCACTTGAAGACCATCGCCATCATCGCCTCACAGGCGAAGGTCGCGTTCGAGGCGAACGTGCCGGGCGGCAACTCCAAGCCCGAGGTCTGGTCTCATTGGGCGGATTTCGCCAAGCGCCTCGATGCCATGACCGCGGCCGCCGCCGGTCTTGCCAAGGACGCCGACGCCGCCCAGGCCGCCACGGTCGGACCCAAGGTCAGGACCGCTCTCGATTGCGAGGGTTGTCACACGGCTTACATGGTGCCGCCGAAGTCCTGAAGTCAGGGGCCGAGCATCGCGGCGGCCCAACGCACGGCGACTTAACGCGCGGCGCGCACGTCCGCGGCCTTCACCGGCCCGGCTTCGTTCCCCCAGCTTCCGCGCACGAAGTTGCTCACGGCGGCGATTTCGGCATCGCTCAAGACATCCGCATATTCCAACATCGACTCCCAGGAGCCGTAAGACACGCCCTTGGCGAGGGTGGGACCGTGGAGAATCACGTCGATGAGCGAGGCCGGGTCCTCACCCTGCACCACGGCGCTGCCCGCGAGCGGCGGCCCGGCAAAGAAGCCGCCGCGTCCGGAGGCGCCGTGACATTTCTCGCACCGCTCCTTGTAGATGCCGGCGCCGGCGGCGACGAGATCGGCCGGCACGCCGGGGCCTGCGTAGGACGCGCCCGCGAGGCTCTTCACATACACGGCCATGGCATGCACGTCCGCCGGCGTGAGCAGCTTCAGGCTGTTGACGATGACCTCGTTCATCGGCCCGAAGGAGCCCGCCCGGGGGCTCATCCCGGTCCGCAAGTACTTGTCGAGATCCGCCACGGACCATGAGCCGAGGCCATGCTTGCCGGAGGTCAGGTTGACCGCATACCAGCGGCCCACCTTGCCGTCGGCGCGGCGCTCCTGGAAGGCGCCGCCCGTATAGGCTGCATCATTGCGCTCGGCCATGGAGAAGTCCCGCGGCGTGTGGCACGCATCGCAATGACCCAGGCCCCGCACCAGATACGCGCCGCGGTTCCATTCCTGCGGCTTCGACGGGTCGGCGACGTAGCGGCCCGGACTGAAGAACATCTTTTTCCACAGCGTCACACCCCAGCGCAATCTGAGCAGCAGACCGTCGTCGGGCGCCGCATAGCGCACCGCCGGGACGGTGCGCAGATAGGCGTAGATGTCGGCAATGTCGCCATCGCTCACCTTGGTGAACGAAGTGTACGGAAAGGCCGGGATCAGGCTGGACCCGTCCCGGCTCAGCCCTTCCCGCATCGCGCGTCCGAGGTCAGCCTCCGTCCACAGGCCGATGCCGGCCTCGCGGTCCTGGGTGATGTTGGTCGAGTAGACGGTCCCGAACGGTGTCTCGAAGGGCACGCCGCCGGCGAGCGGCTGTCCGCCCGGGCGCGTGTGACAGCTCACGCAATTTCCGGCATTCGCGAGGTAGCGGCCGCGCTCGACGGCGGTGCCCGGTGCGGCCGGCGCTTGCGCGTCCTGGGCGGAAGCACCGATCCCCGACAACATCAGGGCGAGTCCCCAGGCAGGCGCGAGCCGCTTCATCGCTCCCCCGTGAACGGACTACTTCTTCTGGTCTTTCCGGTAGATCTCGTGACAACTCTTGCAGTTGATCGCGTCCACCACCTTGGCGAGAGCCGCATCCTTGCCCTGCTCGTGGCCGGTCTTGGCCATGTCGGCCGTCAATCTCGCGAACTCATTCATGCGCTTGGAAAAGTCCGCCCAGTTCGTCCAGACCTCGGGCTTGGCCTCGCCGCCCTGCACCTTCGGCGTGAATGCCTTGAGCGCCGTAGAGGCCGTGAGCGCGAGCGCATCGCAATGCGCGATCACGTTGTCATCCGGCACGACGCCCGACAGGATCTGTCCGATCGCCGCCGCCTGCTCGTTCAGGGTGTTCATGATGTGGTGGCGGTAGTCGATCACGTCCTTGTCGTCCGCCCATGCCGCCGGCGCCGCAGACAGCAACGCGAGTGAACAAAACAGCGCTTTGATCGAAGGTCTCATGGCATGCATCGGTGGTTGCTGATGATGATGGAATCATAACCGCCGGGATCGGCGGCGTCCTCACCGTGTCGAACGGTTTTGCGCGGGCTCGCCGGACGAGGCCACCTTGCTGCTGTCCTCCGCGGTCTCTTCCGCGATGGATCGCGGAAACGGCGGCCCGGCATACGGAGGGACCGGCTTGTGCAGCGTCACCGCCGACAGCTGCGCCTTGGAGGCGGGCACGATCTCGATCTGCGCGAACTTCGCCCGCAGCGCCGAAGAGATGGCCGTGTTGGCGCCGGTCTGCGCATCGGGATAGCCGTCGGCCAGACGGCGCAGCGCCTTGTAGATCGACGGGGCCGAGCTCTGGCCATAGCTTTGATGGTGGGTCGAGTAGGAGCGCATCACCTGCGAATACCAGCTCTCGATGTCCGAATACCCGGCGATCAGGCCCTCGGCGTGGGTCGGCGTGAGGCTGAGCTTGAGGCGCGCCGCGTGCATGAACTCGTCCGTGGCGATGTAGAACACCGCCCACGGATAGACGAAATCGGCCGCATCGGTGGTCAGCACGCCCTCGTGGATCCGGCCGTGCAGCTTCTGGATGAACTTCGAGCCCCAGTGATAATCGATCCGCTGGGAGCCGCCGGGAATGGCATTCTTGCCGGTCGAGTCGAGCAGGATGGGATCGCGGCCGCGGTAGACCATGACCGTGACGTCATCGTCGTTGACCATGCTGTGCACGCCGGACAGCTCGATGATCAAGCGGTTGTAAACGTCCTTGGTCACTTCGTCGTTGTCGAAGCCCTGGATGGCGCCTTCGGGCGAGCGGTAGTTGCGGACGCAGCCGAGCACCCGATACAGATTGTTGTCGATGCCCTTCTCGCCCTCGGGGCTCGAGAAGTCATTCGGGGTGACCTTGCCGTCGAGGTTCAGTCCGTAGGCCGTCGGGCCTCCGGCTTCCTTGAACTTGAACGGCTCCGGCGCCGTGGTGGGATACCAGCCGTCGACCTCGCGCCGCAGCTGCGTCTCGAGCAGCGTGCGGGTCTGTCCGTCCTGCGGGAACAGCTTTTTGAACTGCTCGCGGTTGCCCTCGTTGTATCCATCCGGGCACTCGGTCTTGCCGTCGGCGCTTTGATAGATCGCCCAGTGAAGGTCCGTGAGCACGTAGGCGATCGTGCCGTTGGCGGGCACCGGGGCCGCCGCGGTTGCGGGGGCCGCCGCGGTTGCGGGGACCGCCGCAGTTGCGGGGACGGCCCGGGGCGCAGGAGGCGCTTGCGCCGCGCTCGAGGCGCCGGCGAGCAGGATCGACAGCAGGCCGGTCAGTGCAGACGTGCGCAGCACGCTCTCGATTGCAGGGGTCACTCGCCGCTCCTCGTCCTGCGGTTGAAGTCGTCTCGAACCCAATACGCCTTGAAACCCTCGCGCTCGCCGCGGAATTCCCCGAGCCCATCGGCGTTGATGTCTCCCGGCGCCCGGTCGCCGGCATAGGTGTAGACGGGCCGGTCGCGATAGGCCCAGACATGCAGAGCGCCGGACTGCCCAGGACGCGCGAGATGTCCGGTGTTCGGATCGATGTCCATGATGCTCCACGAGCGGCCGGCGGTCTTCGCGCCGCTGGTGGCGATGACATAGGGGAAGGTCTCGCGGCAGCGTGCCGGATCCCCCGCGCCGCACATCGCGAGCCGGTAGGCCTGCGTTTCGCTCGGATGATCGCAGCCCAGCTGGTCCACGGAGTCATCGCCGCAGGAATAGATGTAGATCGTCCTGCCGTGCGCGTCGGCGACGACCTGCCCCGAGGTGGTGTCCTGAACGGTGAAGCCCGCCGGCGGCGGCGGCGCGAGCTGCGTATAGACGTTGTGCCATCCCGGCTCGTCGCTTCCCTGGACGCTGTACGAATAGGTATCGAGCGCATATCGATACAGCGGGCGATGACGGAACGCCCACTGGCGCACCCCCGGCGTGCGCTCGAAGATCGTCCACGCGCCGTGCGGCCGCGCCGAATCGGGCGCGAGCATCGGTACCCAGATCTCCACGCACCGGGAATCGCAGCTCGATCTGTCCGGGCCATCGGCGTCGGATGCATAAATGGAGAACTTGCGGGAGTCGAGCAGCATCCGGCCGACGCGGTCGCTGGAGACGTTGAAGCCCGGGGGAAGATCGGGCGGCGGCTGGATGGGCAGGCGCATCGCGGGATCGTCCCCGCGGTGCTCGTACGAATCGCCGCCGAGGACGTCTCCGGGCTGCTTGTCGAGGACCGAGGTGTAGAGGGCGAATCCGTCATAGGCCCACTGCTTTTTGCCGTCCTTGCGCGTGATGAGGCTCCACTTGCCCACCGGCTGCGCCTTCGCGGATGCCAGCGCCGGCGGATAGGCCTGAGCGCAGCTCAGCCGCTGGTCCAGGTCGGGCAGCGTGAAGCCGCCGGGGTAAGGGCTCATGTACCCCGCGTTGGTGGTGCTCTTGGTATCGGTGCAGTTCGACTCGCCTTTGGGGTCGCCCGTGTTGCCGACGCGCAGATCCTTGAACGGCCAGCGGTACAGCGTGCGGCCCTTTTCATCCGCGAACACCGGCCCGTCGAGCTCGGTGCTCTGGACGCGGAAGCGCGGCGGCATGGGAACGCGCACGTAGTCCTCGGTCTCGCGGGCGTAGGCGGCGCCGGACGGCGCCGCACAGATCGCTCCCAGCAGAGCGCAGCCCCCGAGCACCGCAGTCTTGATCAAAGTTCTCACACCAGGATCTCGCTCAGCTCCTTGGAGGTATTGTTGCTCTTCGTGCCCCAGGACTGCGTGTCCACGCCCATGACCTTCTGGATCGTGTAGCCCAGGCGCGCGGACGTGCCGCCGGCCCCGTCGACGTGAATGCCGGACTTCACCTTGCCGCCGGCACGGCCCGCCGTGAACATCGGAATGCCGTCGAGCGAATGGATGCGCGCCCACGCCGTGTCGGTGGTCCCGTAGATCAGCAGGTTGTCGAGCAGCGTGCCGTCGCCCTCCTGAACCTTGGTGAACGCCTCCACGAAATAGGCCCATGACTCCATGGAGCGCCGCAGGAACCACGATGCCGTGGGTTGATAGCCGAGCGCCTGGTCCACGGGCTCCTCGTGGGTGCAGGTGTGATGCGGCTTCTCGTAGCCCGCTTTGATGGTCGAGGCGAAGGCGGCGGAATACGCCATGTTGAACACGCGCGTCTGGTCGCAGGCGACCGCCATGACCATGAGATCGGTCATCATGCGGTGCCGCTCGGCGACCACCGCGGAATCGACGGTGTTTTTCGGATCCTCTTTCGGCGGGATCACCTGGTGGCAGGAGCCGATCGGGTCCGGCTTGGTGAGCTGGTGGTCGAACTGGCGCTCCAGATCCCTGAGGTTCGAGTAGTACTGGTCGAGTCGCGCCCGGTCTTCGGCGCTGACCATCTTGGACAGTTGCTTGGTCTGATCCAGCACACCGGACAGCACGCTCTTCCTTGCCATGATGCGCGGGTTCGGCGTGAAGCTCGCGGCGTTCGGGTCCTGGTAGTCCCCGGTGAACATCTGCTTGTAGAAGTTCATCGGCGAGGCTTCGGCCGCATTGATGGAGTTGGCGTTCTCGTAGCTGAAGCTGGTGCGCACGTCGGCGTTGGCGGTGGCGGTCACCGTCTGGAAGCGCGAGCTGCGTCCGAGAACGCGCGAGACGGTCACATCGATGGTCTCGCCCGGGCGATCTTCCGAGCCGATGGGCGCCGAGCCGGACCGCATGATGATCCAGCCCGTGTAGTGACAAAGGTTCGGCGAGGAGTCGCGCATCGCATTGAAGTTGGTGTAGACGTTCACGTGCTGGCGCACCGCGGAGAGCGCCGAGAGCTCCTCGGGCAGGTCGTAGTCGGCGCCGACCTTGGTCGGGATGAATATCTTGGAGTTCATCCCGAGCCCCCATGACCAGGTGCCGAAACGCAGCGGCAGGGGCGCTCCGCTCGCGAACGCGCTGCCATTCTCGTTGAGGAAGCAGTTCAAGAGCGGCAGGCTCAGCGTCACCACGCCGCCGTTCAACATGCCTCGCAGGAACCGGCGGCGGGAAAGATCACGGAGGCGGTTCAGTGTGCTCATTTGGATACTCCATCCGCATGGTCGGCGGGCAGCTTGGAACCGGCGGCGGAGCCTGCCGGGAGACCGGCGGACTGCGTCGCGGGGGCTTGCCCGGCGCCCTCGGTCACGTGGGAAAAGGAGCGGCTCAGCGCGATCGTGCGCAGCAGGTCGGGGACGCGGTACTTTCCGGCGGCGAATCGGGCGTTGAGGTACGGCAGCACGGCCTTGTCATTCGACTTGATCGAGCTGCCGGTGCCGTAGGAGTAGGCGCGCCGGACCATGCAGGCCGGCACGGCCGGGCTGTCGTGCACCGCCTGCGCAAGCCCAGCGGGATCGTTGAAGGTCTTGCCGTCGAGACTGCCGCTCGCGTCGATGGGCGCGCCCTTCTCCGTCTCCCGGAACTGGCCCGCGCCGTCGAAGTTCTCGAGCGCCAGCCCGATGGGATCGGTGAGCTTGTGGCAGCCGGCGCACACCGGGTTGGCCCGATGAGCGGCCAGGCGCTCGCGCGCGGTGTGCATCGTCGAATTCGGATTCTCGATCAGCGAGAAATCGACGTTGGGGGGCGGCCGCGGGACCGTCTGGCACAGGAGCAGCTCGCGCAGCGCCTTGCCCCGCAAGGTGGGCGAGCTCCGGCCCGGGTGCGCATGCGAGGCCAGGAAAGCGATCTGGGTGAGAATGCCGATGCGCTCGCTGCCGGCGGGAATCTCGTACGGCGTCCAGCCCGGCGGCGTCGAGACGCCGTAGAGCGTGGCAAGCGAGGGCGACATGAAGGTTTCGCGCGTCGTGAACAGATCGCGGTAATCGAGCTTGCGGACCAGCAGATGGTCGACGATCGTCCGCAGCGTCTGCTCGCGGGCGTCCTGGACCGTATCGCCGACGAACGCCGGATAGATGTCCGGGTCCTTGGCAAGGACGGCGAAATCATCGAAGCCCAGCATGTCGTCGAACAGGGCCCTGACGCCGGTCTCGAGGCGCGGACTCGCCAGCATGTAGTCGACGGCCTTGGCGAGCCCTTCCGGTTTCTGCAGATCACCGCGCTCGGCGAGCTTCAGGAGCTCATCGTCCGGCGCGGAATTCCAGAGAAAGAAGCTCAGGCGGCTGGCGAGCGAGTAGGAATCGAGCCGCAATTGCTTCGGTGCCGAAGGATCCGGCTCCGTGCGATCGATGACGAACAGCATGTTCGGGGAGACCAGCAGCCCCTCGAGCGCCACGGACAGCCCGGCATAAAAATCCTTGAGCCGATCGGCGGTGTCGCCGGCGGCGGCAACGAGCTCGTCCACCTCATCCTTGGTCAGGGGCCGGCGGTACAGCAGCCGCCCCACGGGGCTCAGGAACTGGGTGGCGCAGCGCTTGTCCGCCGCATGCTCGTGCCTCGGTGTGCACGGGACCAGGAAGTTGCGGTGCTCGGGGCTCAGCACATCTTCTGCAATGGCGCTCGCCGTGCGCTGGAATTCCTGCATCTGACCGGACGTGACGCCCGCCTTGGACGCGCCGACCTCGAGCAACCCGTCGGTGCGGCGGAAGGGGGCAAAATGAGCCGACACCCGGATATCGGGACCAAACACGTACGCCAGCGTGTTGGCATATTGCACCTGGGAAATGAGCCGGAGCCCCGCCGGCGAGGCGGCATCCGGCGCTTCGCTCGGCGCCGCGGGCGCCGCCGAAGCCGTGTCCGCGCGGCCGCCCTGGGGCTCGGCAGCGCCGGCCGGTAGAAGAAGGATGAGTGACGACCCCAGCGCGAGGGTGGCCGCCGTCCTTCTCCAACTCACGGGAAACAGACCCACAACGCCACGCCAGAGGAATTTACTGATATAAATCAATCGGTAAGAGCACATGGGCCCCGCGTCGCCCCCGCACATCACAGCCACCCCCCACCATGAAGACTTCCGTCGAAGTTATCAATACCGTTGCGGGGGTAGGCTCCAATGTAGCACCTCGCGCACGGACGCAACGTTCGCGCCGACATAATGACCCGCGCGCCGGCATTGTGACGTGCGCAAGGCGCGCCTACCGCGGATATGCAGATGCACCTACAGGGGCATGCGGTCCCGCTGTGCTACCTTGCCTGGGGGCTACCCGCCTCGTCAGCAACCGCCCCCGCGCCGCGCCGCCGCGAACCCCATGGAACAGCCCCCCGATCCTCACGACAGCGATGGAAGCGACGGTGATCTGAGCGATGCGGAACGCTATCGTTTGCTCATCGACTCGATCACCGACTATGCCATTTACATGCTCGATGAAAACGGTTTCGTCACGAGCTGGAACCCTGGCGCGCGCCGCTTCAAGGGATACGAGGCGGCGGAGATCATCGGCAAGCACTTTTCGCGCTTCTATACGGAGGAGGACCGGGAGGCCGGCTTGCCGCAGCGCGCCCTGCAAGCCGCCCGCGACGAGCAGCGCTTCGAGGGCGAAGGCTGGCGCGTTCGCAAGGACGGGAGCCGCTTTTGGGTCAACGTGGTCATCGACCCGATCATGGGCCCCAACGGCCGGCTCATCGGCTACGCGAAAGTCACCCGCGATCTGACGGACCGGAAAGAGGCGGAAGACACCTTGCGCAGGAGCGAAGAGCAGTTCCGGCTTCTCGTCCAAAGCGTCACCGACTACGCGATCTACATGCTCTCCCCGCAAGGGATCATCACGAATTGGAATTCCGGTGCCGAGCGCATCAAGGGCTACTCGCCGCAAGAGATCATCGGCCAGCACTTCTCCAAGTTCTACAGCGCGGAGGATGCGGCCGCGGGCGTCCCGCAGATCGGATTGGATACGGCCCGGCGCGAAGGCCGTTTCGAGAAGGAAGGCTGGCGCTACCGCAAGGACGGCTCGAAATTCTGGGCCGGCGTCGTCATCGATGCCATTCGCGCCCCCGATGGCGAGCTGATCGGCTACGCCAAGATCACCCGCGACATGACGGAGCGCCGTCAGGCTCAGGAACAGCTGGAGCGCGCCCGCGAAGCGATGGCTCAGTCGCAAAAAATGGACGCCATCGGCCAGCTCACGGGCGGAGTCGCGCACGACTTCAACAATCTGCTGATGGCCGTCCTGGGCAGCCTCGAATTGATCCGCAAACGCCTGCCCGAGGATCCCAAGCTGAAGCTGCTGCTCAACAACGCCTTCGAGGGCGCGCGCCGCGGCGTCAGCCTGTCGCAGCGAATGCTGTCGTTCGCACGGCGCCAGGAGCTGTCGTTGACGGCGGTCGACATCAAGACGCTGGTTGCGGGAATGTCCGACATGCTCGATCGATCTCTCGGTCCCCTGATGACGATCGAGATCGATATTCCGGAGGGCCTGCCCAGCATCAAGGCCGATGCCAACCAACTGGAGACGGCGCTCCTCAATTTGACGGTCAACTCGCGCGATGCGATGCCGGACGGCGGCACGATCAGGATCTCGGCGCGCCTCGTCACGACCCCGCCGATGATGGGCAGACTCAACAGCGAGTGCATCGTGCTGACGGTGACCGACACGGGCGAAGGCATGGACCCCGAAACGCTGTCGCGGGCAACGGAGCCATTTTTCACGACCAAGGGCATCGGCAAAGGCACCGGACTGGGCCTGTCGATGGTGCACGGCATAACGGAGCAGATCGGCGGACGGCTGCGCATCGAGAGCCACAAGGGCAAAGGCACGTCCGTCGAGTTGTGGCTGCCCCTGGCTCACGGCGAGATGCTGGCGCCCGTCGCCGAGGCAAAAACGCCGGTTGCGGACTCCGAAAAGAAACCGCTCGTGATCGTCGTCGTCGACGATGACAAACTGGTCCTGGTCAACACCAAGGCGATGCTCGAGGACTTCGGACACACGGTGATCGATGTCCCTTCCGGCGTGGCTGCGCTGGAAATCATCCGCAAGACGCCTCACGTGGATCTCGTGGTCACCGACCAGGCCATGCCGCAGATGACCGGCATGCAGCTTGCGGCTGCGATCAAGGTCGACTGGCCCAACCTGCCGATTCTGCTCATGAGCGGCTACGCGGAGCTGCCCTCGAAGACACCCTTTGAAATCCCCAAGCTCGCCAAGCCGTTCTCCCTGGATGACCTCGAGGACGCGGTCGTCAGGGCGATGGAAGGCAGGGCGATCGCGAATCGATTTGGGTCGAGCTATCGGCAGTGATCAGCTCGCGGGGTGACGCCCGTCGCGATGAGGTGCGCCGCCTCGAGCAGCGTGGATACGACGGCATCCGGCTCTGGCAGACGAGCGTCGGGACCCGCGTCCGGCGACAGCAATATCGTTCTTGCCCCGGCACGCACGCCGAATTCGACATCGGATGGCTTGTCTCCGATCACGGTCGATTTTCGCGGGTCGAAGTCGAGCTCCTCGGCCGCCCGTTCCATCAACCCTAGATTTGGCTTTCGGCACGAACAGTGCGCCTCGGGGGCATGCGGGCAGAAGTAGATCCTGGTCAGCGTGCCGCCGACCCCCCTGACCATCTCCAGCATTCGGGCATTCAACGCAGCGATCTGCTCCAATGAGATCAAACCGCGGCCTACCCCGGATTGATTGGTCATCATCACCAGCCGCAAGCCGCTGTTCGACAGCAACCGCAAGGCCTCGGGAACGGTGGGAAGGAATTCGAGGCCGGCAGGGTCCGACAGGTACCCTCGATCGATGACGACGGTGCCGTCGCGATCCAGGATCACCACGCCATCCTGCGAGGGGCCCGGACTCATGAGGCCGAAGGATCCGCAACCCGCCTCACCGTCTCACTCGTGCTGTGCCCGGCCACGAGCTCGGCGAACAGCACCTGCCCGCCGGCGCTCAAGACCTCCGCCGCACCCACCGTGGTCTCGAGCGTGTAGTCCGATCCCTTCACGAGCACGTCGGGCTGCAGATCCTTGATGAGCTCGAGCGGCGTATCGCTCGAGAAGATCACCACGGCATCGACGCTCTTGACCGCCGCCAATACGACGGCCCTCGAGATCTCCCCTTGGATCGGCCGTGCGGCGCCTTTGAGGCGCCTGACGGAATCATCGGCGTTCAGTCCCACGATCAGCCGGTCCGCGCTGTTTCGAGCCTGCTCCAACAATGAGATATGCCCCGGGTGAAGCAGATCGAAGCAGCCATTGGTGAACGCAATGCGCTCTCCCCGCGCGCGCCATTCGCGGGCGAGCCGCAGCACGTGCTCGGTCGAGTAGATCTTGGATGGGTCCGCGCCCGTCTCGAGCTTCGGCATGGCCGCAAGGACTTCCACGGGCGTGACGGTGGCCGTTCCCCGCTTCCCCACCACGATTCCGGCGGCGAGATTCGCGAACGATGCACAATCCTCGATCGCCCCTCCGCTGGCAATCGAGAGCGCCAAGGTGGCGATCACGGTATCGCCCGCGCCCGAGACATCGAACACCTGCCGCGCCTCCGTGGGCAAATGGACGAATTTCCCGCCGGCCTCGATGACGGACATCCCCTCCTTGCCTCGAGTCACGACCAGCACCTCGCAAACCCCCGCGGCAAGAATCTCCCGGGCGGCATGGCACACCTGGTCGGTCGTCGTGCATTCGAGCCCGGAGGCGTTCTGCAGCTCCTGGCGGTTCGGCGTCAGAACGGTCGCACCGCGATATCTCGAGAGGTTGGTCGACTTCGGATCCACGATGACCGGCTTGCCGGCTCGCTTCGCGATGGCGATGGATTCGCGGACCACGAGGTCCGTCAATACGCCCTTGGCATAGTCCGACAGGACCAGGATGTCGCCCTGAGCAATGGCCGCCGCGAGATCGGCCAGCAGTTTCGTGGCCGAATCCGTCGATAGGGCATCGCGACGCTCCCGGTCGGCGCGCATGACTTGCTGCCCGTCCGCCACGTAGCGAATCTTGAGCGGCGTCAGGCGGGAGGAGTCCGCGATCAGGCGCGTCGCGATGGCAGGGAATTTTGCCAGCTGCGAACGCAGCTCGAACGCGCCCTCATCTGCGCCCACGACACCCAGGAGAGTACACCGCGCCCCCAGGGAGACGACGTTGCGCGCGACGTTCGCGGCGCCGCCGGGCATGTCGAGGGTGCGCTCGATGGAAAGGACCGGAACCGGCGCCTCCGGAGATATGCGCTGCACCGAGCCGTAGACGAATCGGTCGAGCATCACATCGCCCAGAACGATCACGTGCGCGCCGTGGAAGCGGTCAAGGAGGCCGAGGGCGCGCTCACGGTGCACGAAGAGCCCCCAGGCACAGCCGCCGCTCCAATGGCCGGCACCATGGGGGCAGGCTCACGGGTAAGACCTGTGATTTGAGGACACCCAGCAACTGCCAGTTTCTCATGACAATTTTCCTAGACGCGTCGACCTCATCGGAACTTACATGCTTCCGTCAGTTAGCCCAACGCAAGCCGCCAACGGCAGCTAATCAGTATCGATTGCCGGCGCTTTCCGCACAAGCATCGCTCCGCCACTTCTTTGGCTTGGCGCTTCAGCGCGTGAAGCAGCAGGACCAAAACGGGATCCTCGGGGAAGCAGAGAATAATTCTCGATCGGGTATATTGGTCGCAGAATACGGCACTTGGAAACGCACGATGATCGACTCGACAAAGACAGCCCCCTTTCTCTCCGTGGATAAACTGCCCCGCACACCTGCCTCTGATCTCAAGAAGCTCGGGTGGCGAGGGATGATGAATAGGTTGCGGAGCAAGGGGACGCTATTGGTTACGAATCACGGTGAGCCTGAGGCCGTCATCATTCCGGTGGCCGAATACGACGCGCTCATCCGGATCGTAGAGCAATCGCAGGCTCAGACCGAATCGAAACTGTCGGGACTGCGGAGAAGTTTTGATGGGCGGCTTGCGGTACTCCGGAATCGATCCGCCAGCAGCCGCCTGCGGTCGACTATCCGCGGCCGTGCCAAGTTGAGCGGGAAGGTGCAGGACGGCTCCGGCTCCTCCCCGGAGCCCCACGCGCCGGTCGCGTCAAGCGCGCCTCGCGGCAGGAAAACACCGAGGTAGACTGATCGGAGACAAGGCCACCACAGATTCCGGAAGTGTCATGGATGCCCCCCGTTCCGTATACCGTCTTGCATCAACAATGTGCGTATGCGCCGTGTTCGCAATCGCGGTGTGCGCGGAGACGGTTCCGCAAATTACAGTCGAGGCGCACAGGAAGCACGAGAAGCTGAAGGACGATTTGGACCATTTTGTGTCGTCGGTCATCGTGGCACCACTGAACTACCAAGACACTCTCTGGCGTTGGAACACCAAAATTTGCCCGCTCGTGGCGGGCCTGGATAGACCGCGGGGTGAATTCGTCCTGACCCGCTTATCGTCGATCATAAGGTCCGTAGGTGCTCCCCTCGGCCCTGAAAAATGCAAGCCGAATCTCTATGTCGTTGTGGTCGCGGAACCGGAATCGCTATTACGGAAGTGGTGGCACCGCGATACGGATCTCTTTGATGGCGAGAGTGGTCCAGACGTTAAGCGCTTCATGGAGACGCCTCGGCCGGTCAGGGTTTGGTACAGCGCCGGGACGGTCGGCGCAGATGGCGCGTTTGTAACCGGGCTGATCGATGCAACCTCAATCAGGGCTAAACCATTTGACGAAGCCGTGATGAATGTACAACCGTCGTTCAAGGGTTCGCGTCTCACGACGACATCGACTCGCGACATTCTCTCGGTCATCGTCGTCGTGGATTCAACCAAAGTCGGAAACATCAACGTCGGGCAGCTCGCGGATTACATTGGTTTCATCGGACTGGCTCAAATCAACTTGGACAAGCCGCTCGGCGATGCGCCGTCGATTTTGAGACTCTTTACGACAGATGCCGACTCGCGCCCTGCAGCGATGACCGCATGGGATCACGCGCTTCTGCATGGATTGTATAGCACTGATCAAACGCACCGCGCTCAAACGTCCGAAATTGAAGCGGTCGCCCTGCGTGACATCGAGTCGAACGGTACAAAGTAGACGCCCGGGGAGATTTCTCGGCGCTACGCGCCCCGTCCTTTCGGGACGGCTTTTTGTCTGTCGAGAGTTCGAATACGACACCGTCGGTTCTCTGTGCGCGCCTATCTGCTCACTCCAGCCAGCTCCAACCCATCGAACAGAGGCTGAAACCCGTATAAATCATGCTTGGACCGATCCCGCCAGGCCGCGCGCCCGATGGGCTTCCGGAGTTACTGAGGATTCGAGGAACCAGGCCAACAAGATCCTCCCCGGGCCCGCACGGACGGGGCAGGCCTGTAGGTAACTGATGCGGTTGAGAGGGTACGCAGGAGAACCCCGAACGCACGCCAAACCCCTCACTCAGCGGGTTGGGGCATCAGAGGGACATCTGGCGGCTCATGCCGTGACGCTTCCAGTTGACGCATCCGATCCTGGATTTCTGCTAATTCGCGCTCGACCACAGCTAACCGGTCGAACGTGTAGTCGAAGCCCGAATAATTCATTGCTTCTGACCATGTCGCCACTTTCTTCATCAGACGACGAAACGCCCCGAGGTTCCCGCTCACGTCAGTTGACCCGTCAGACGCGCCGCGGCTGGAGCACCAAGTCGGCTGCTTCCTGAGCTTCCTTTAGGAGCGTCTTGCGCGGCGTGCCTATCTGCGCACGCATGGTCAGGCCACGGGCAAAATCCGTGACTAGGATCGCGCGCATGGCTACCGGAAAGTCAGTGGGGATATCTCCCGCCGTGATCCCGTCCCGGAAACGGCGCTCCAACAGCGCCGCGCCGCTCGCGACCGAGCTCTGCAGGAACCGCTGAACCTCAGCGTCGTTCACAAGCGGCGCCACGCACATCATGAGACAGCCCCGGGCGGAACCTTTCTCGGTCGCACTTTCGACGGCGTACCTCAGAAAGCCCGCGATCGAGTCGCGAAGACTTTGTGGCGAGAGCAGTGCCTTCGCGGCTGATGCGCCCTTCCGTTCTGCATACGCCTTAAGGACGCGCAAGAATATCGCCCGCTTGTCCCCAAAGACGGCATAGAGGCTCGGCCGTCCCACACCCATTCCGGCCACGAGATCGTCAATCGTCACTCCGTCGTAGCCTTTCGACCAGAACACCTGAGTCGCCTTTTGCAGCGCCCCCGTCTCGTCGAAGCTGCGCGGTCGGCCACGCGGCCTAGCTGTATTTTGAATCATTTAGTTCGAAACTCGTTGACAATGGTCATCTCACCAATATATAACTGAATGGTTCAAAATTAGCAAGACGATTCCTGGCCTCGCGATGCCTCGCACCTCGGCCTTCACCCTTCACCACGGAGACCCCATGGAACATTCGATCACTCTCGTCACCGGCGCCACTTCCGGGCTCGGTCATGCGGCAGCCCGCATCCTTGCCGAAGAGGGCTGGCGCGAGATCATCGTCACCGGGCGCAGCCTGGCCGGGGCCCAGCAAATTGCCGCTCAGCTCGCCGCTGAGACCAAAAAACAGGTCTTCACGCCGCTGGCGCTGGATCTGGACAAGCCGTCCAGCGTTCAGTCCGCCCTCGCCGAGCTCGGCAAGCGAGGTCGGCCGGTCGATTTCCTGCTACTCAATGCAGGGATGGTCCCAGCTAAGAAGCGCGAGCTCACTGCGGCGGGCGTTGAGGCGTCTCAAGCTCCGCTGATCGGCCATCATCAACTGACTGTCGGGTTGCTCAGCGCCAACCTGCTGAGCCCCGACGCGCGGATTGTTATCGCCGGCGCTGAACCTGCCCGAGGGGACGTACCCTTGTTCAGCCTCACCGACGTGACGGCCCTCGCGGCCAAGCGTTACCAGGGTGACCGAAGCGCGGCCGTGGAAGCCCTGGTGCGCAACGGGCCCAACGTGAAGTACCAGGCCAACCGTGCGTACGCGGACGCGAAACTCATTGTTGCTTGGTGGGCCGCGGCGCTGGCTCGAAGGCTACCCTCCGGCATGGCCGTGTACGCCGTCGCGCCCGGCAGCGCGACCGACACCAAGGTGGTGCGAAACGCCGGCCCGGCCTTGAAGTACCTGATGATTCCGCTGGTGAAGCTCATTCCCGGCATGAATCAGACGCCGGAGACCGCGGCCCGTCGGTATATCCAGGCATCGAAGTTCGGAACTGACGTCTCGGGGCAATTCTTCGCCTCGGCGCCGAAGAAGTTCTCAGGCCCCATCGAGGCGATGCGCCAGCCACACCTCCACGATCGCTCCAACCAGGAAGCCGCATGGCAGGCTGTCGTCAAGGTCTCTGGCGTCGATTTCTCCCCTGCCAAACCCGCGGCGCCATCGGGTCCGCCGATAAAAACCGGTCCGTAGCCTACGGTCTTTTAAATAACTAGTTCGAAACTTTCTTGATCAGCAAAGCAACCCTAACCTCTCGAAGGAGAATACACATGGATCGGTATCAAGGTAAAAAAGTGGTGATTATCGGCGGCACGAGCGGCATGGGGCTGGCGACGGCGAAGATGCTTCTCGATGGTGGTGCGCGTGTTCTGGTGACGGGGCGGTCGCAGGGCGGACTGGACTCGGCCCAGAAGGAGCTCGGAAAGGGCGCCCTCGTGGTTTCGAGCGACGCGCGCTCGTTGACGGACATCGACGCCCTGGCCTCTCGGGTGAAGACCGAGTTCGACACCATCGACCTGCTTTTCGTCAACGCCGGGTTCAGCATTCCAACGCCTCTCGGCGGCGTGACCGAGGCCATCTACGATGAGATGTTCAACCTGAACGCCAAGGGCCCATTTTTCGCGGTCCAGAAGCTGGCGCCGCTGATCAATCGGGGAGGCGCTGTCGTCCTCACAACCTCCGTCGCCAACGTCAAGGGACTGCCCGGACAAGCGACTTACGGCGCCGCCAAAGCCGCGCTCCGGTCATTCGCCCGGACGCTCGCCGCCGAGCTGCTTCCTCAGGAGATTCGCGTCAACGCGGTGTCGCCCGGTCCCGTCGAGACGGGCATCCTCGAAAAGGTGTTTCCCACGGAGGAGATGCGGGCGCACGTGAGGGGGCACACACTCGGCATCATCCCGATGAAGCGCTTCGGGACCTCGGAGGAGATCGCGAAGGCCGTCCTCTTCCTCGCGTTCGACGCGACCTTCACGAACGGCCACGAGCTTCCGGTCGATGGCGGTTGGTCACAACTCTGACCATGGAGAAGGAAACAAAATGCCTCGACTGAAAAACAAGATAGCCGTCGTCACGGGTGGCAGCAGCGGCATCGGCCTCGCCACAGCCAAGAGATTTGTTGAAGAGGGCGCCTACGTGTTTATCGCCGGTCGTCGCAAGGCCGAGCTCGATAAGGCCGTCGCAGAGATCGGCTCGAACGTCACCGGCATAAAAGCGGACATATCCAAGCTCGAAGACCTCGATCGGCTTTACGACACCGTCGCGAAAAAAGGAAAGATCGACGTGATCTTCGCCGGCGCGGCCTTCGTGGAGAAGGCGATGACGCTCACAGTCTCGCCGGAGCATTTCGACAAGACCTTCAACACCAATGCCCGCGGCACGTACTTCACGGTACAGACAGCTCTGCCGCACCTGAACGACGGGGCTTCCGTCATCCTTGTGGCGTCGGCTGGTAAGAACAAAGGATTTCCGGGCCGCAGCACCTACAGCGCCAGTAAAGCGGCGCTCCGCTCGTTCGCGCGGACTTGGACCAGCGAGCTCAAGGATCGAAAGATCAGAACCAACGTCCTGAGCCCCGGCGCCGTCGATACGCCGATGTTCAACGATCAATTCCCGTCTCAGGACGCGGCCGCCGAAGCCCGCAAGCAGATCACTTCGCTAACCCCGCTCAACCGCCTCGCCCGACCGGAAGAGATCGCCGCCGCGGCACTGTTTCTTGCCTCGGATGAAAGCAGTTTCGTCGCCGGCATCGACCTCGCGGTCGATGGCGGGTTAACCGCAGTTTAAGACACAGGTCTTGCGGTTTCGGTCAGGCCGGCGCGAAGCTGAGAGGATGTCGTTGAGACAGGCGTAAAACGATGTCCATCCATGACGTATGGACATGGCTGTGCGAGCGGCCGCGGGGCGACTTCACGGGGCAGGGTAGTGCGCCGCGCCTGGCCCGGGTTCGCCAATGTTGTGTTGTTGCACAAGCAGCTCGACTCGGGCGCGCGGCTCGTCGAGCGCTTGATTTTCTTGGGCTCGATGGCGGCCTATATTTACGACGGTAGGGCGTCAGATGCGAAAGCCTCCTGCGACCTCCCGGAGAGATTACTCGGCCTTCGGCCTCGCCCCTTCGGGGCCGCCCTTCGGGCGTTCAGCGCCGCTGCGCGGCGCTGTCGAACTCGGCTTGTTTTATGTCGGGAGTTCGAATGCGAAACCGACGAACGGTATGGGCCGTTCCGTGGCTTCCAGAATTTTTTGTAAAAGTGGCGCGCCCGGAGAGATTCGAACTCCCGACCACCTGGTTCGTAGCCAGGTACTCTATCCAGCTGAGCTACGGGCGCGTGATTTCAACACCATCCACATGCTGCCGACCCCTCCCGTCGCGACTACGGCGGTCGCTTCGGGATGCCCCCTTCCGTTGCAGGCAGTCACTCCTTCCATAGGGCCCCCACAGCCGTGGAAGGTCCGCGAAAGAGCTTCCCGGGGCTGCAGGGGCGCGCATATTACCACATCACCCCTCGATGACCATCGGTCCGCGGCTCAGGGCCCCATTTCCATAATCTGAATGCAATCATGGATTTGCGCTTGACCAGCGGGGTCGCGATCGCGCTACCCATCGAGCGATGCGCGCCTACGATCGTCCTCCAGTCAACCGGGTCAGCAAGGCTGCCTGCTCATGGCGATGGAGGCCGGCGATGCGCTCGAGCGCACGCTCGCCCCGAGGCGTGAGCTCCAGGTGGACCTGGCGGCGGTCATGGTGTGCGGTGCGGCGCCGAACCAGTTGCAGCCGCTCGCAGCGCGTCGCGAGCGCGACCACACCGTGGTGCTTGGCCTGGAGCCGCTCAGCCAAATAACTGATGGAAATTTCGCCGCCGTTAGGGCAGCCTTTGATCTGCAGAAGCAGCTGATACTGCAAGGGAGTCAACCCCTTGCGCCGGGTGATCTGTTCGCTGATGCGCAGGAAGCGCCGCAGCTCGTAGCGAAAGTCTGCAAGCTCGCGGTAGTCCTCGATGTCCATCGTTTCTCTGTTCGCCTGCATTGCCGCCGTAATCCGGGGGTCTTGCAGCGTTTATAGCAGGGCGAACGGACGGGGCATCGAACAAATGCGCATGTCGATACGTCCAACCGGCATTTGTATCACGCGGTGATATAACTAACATGGGTACGAGCAGTAACCCGTTTCCCGGAGACACTTCATGGCACTTCAACTAGGCGACACGGCACCCGATTTCAACGCTCAGACCACCGAGGGTCCCATCAAATTTCACGAATGGCTGGGCAACCACTGGGGCGTGCTCTTCTCGCACCCCAAGGACTTCACCCCTGTCTGCACGACCGAGCTGGGATACACCGAGAAGCTCCGGCCGGAGTTCGAGAAACGCGGCGTCAAGGTCATCGGATTGTCGGTCGACTCGATCGACAACCACGCCAAGTGGGCGGACGACATCGAGCAGACGCAAGGCTCGCGGCCCCGCTTCCCGGTGATCGGCGATTCCGACCGCAAGGTCGCGGACCTCTACGGCATGATCCATCCGAAGGCGAGCGACACGGCCACGGTGCGCTCGGTGTTCATCATCGACCCGAACAAGAAGATCCGGCTGATCCTGACGTACCCCGCCAGCACCGGCCGCAACTTCGATGAGATCGTGCGCGTCATCGATTCGATGCAGCTCACCGACAAGTTCAAGGTCGCGACACCCGTCAACTGGAAACAGGGCGACGACGTGATCATCGTTCCGTCCGTCTCGAACGAAGACGCCAAGAAGATGTTTCCGTCGGGCTGGGAGGAGCAGCGCCCCTACCTCCGCGTGACGCGTCAGCCGCGCTGATGTCATGACCGATGACACCCGGCCGGCTCGATGGCCGGCCGGGTGCAATCACTGGCCGTGGGCGGCCAGGGCCTTGCGGATTCCTTCGACCGTGTAGCGCGTCCGATATTCGACGAGCTCCCTGCCCCAGGCAATATCCTTGTTCTTGTCGGCGATCGATACGCCGTCGATCACCGCTTTGCCGAGCTCGATCCGCTGGGAATCATCGGCGCGGCGCGGGTCACTCCGATGAATGTCTGCCGGACCGCGCGGACCCTTGTCTCGGTCGATGACCGAGCAGCTCGCGCCCGATGGCTCGCGGGGGCTCGCTGCGCAAAACCAGCGCCGTGGTCGCGGTTCCGTAGCTCGCGATGCGATCGACGATCGCCTCCAGATCCTCCGGTCTCGGGACCAGCACCTTGAGCACGAAGCAGTCCTCGCCCGTCACACGGTAGATCTCGATGATCTGGGGGATCTCCCCAAACTTCTTGAAGCAGGCCTTGACCTGGTCGTTGGTCGTACGCAGGCGCACGATGGCCGTGAGCCCGAGGCCGAGCGCGCGGGCGTCGATGCGGGCGCCATAGCCGTTGATGATGCCCGCGTCCTCGAGCCGCTGCACGCGCTCGGAGATCGCAGGCTGCGACAATCCGATCGAGCGTCCCAACTTCGAGAGCGGGACACGGGCATTCGCCTGCAATGCCTCGAGTATCCTCAGATCCTTGTCGTCGAGCTCACCTGAGCGCCTCAAATCAGCCTCCCCCCGTACGCTTTGAAATCATCGGCCGAGAACGGCGCCAGCCGATGAAGTACCATTCAGCGCCGGCCGGGCGCCCGCCATAGTTTCCGCCACGGGGCGCGCGGCGGCAAGAACCGATGAGCGGGCGCTCCGCGAGATCAGTGAACGAAAAGGGGGAATCATGGGGTCGTCGTCACGTCGTGGCTTTTCAGCGTTGATCCTCTCGCTTTGTGCCGTCTCGGCGGCGCGATCTGCGGACGGCCCGGGTCATCTCGATTCCAAGGACCTCCTGTCGGCGGCTCAACCTGAGGGCGTCATCGACAATCGCGCCTTCGTCCCCGGCTCATCTGCCCAGCCGGCGCATGCGCCCTTCGACGGTGGCCTCGTCCTGTCGGAGACGTTGATGCGGACGACGCCCTCCGACCTGAAATTTCGCGCGATATACGGCCGCGATCCGCGCTGGTTTCCGGCCGTACACCTGTCCTTCGTGACCGTCGACGGCGATCTCGTACCGAGCACCCAGAACGTCATCCGCTCGGGTTTCGCCGCGGGCGGCCGCAGCTACTGGGACATCATCGTTCAGCCGGGACGCACCTGGTCCGAGCCCGCCGACGGCGGATGGTCGCGGGCGGCTTTTCCGTTCGCGCTGGTCAACTCGCTGGAGGGTGAGTCCCACAACGGCCTCGCGACCTTCCTGTATCGCGGCCGCGAGGTGAGCGCGCTGCGTTTCCAGATCGTGCAGCAGACGCTGCCCGGCAACGTCGCGGCGATCTTCACCGCCGCCGGCAGCGCGCCGGCCCGGACCGAGCCCGGCGATGTGCCGGGCGCGGCCGACATCGCGAGCCGCTATCGGGCGTCGAAGGCCGACGCGGTCGAGGTACGGCCGTGGTCCGAGCTCGAGCTGCTGGTCGGCAAGAAGGCGCTCGAAGGCTTTGCGGACGGGCTGCCCGCGAAGGACCGGGTGTTGACCGGGCTCGACTACCGGGGGGTTTTCTATCTGCACGACTGCGACAGCGCGGGCGGCCCGCTGCCGTGGTGCGACCGTGCGCGCTTCGGGGTCTGGTCGGTCACCAAGGCCTTCACCAACGAGATCGCGCTCCTGCACCTGGCGCAGAAGTACGGTCCTGACGTGTTCAAGGCGAAGATCGTCGACTACGTGCCGGCCGCGAAGGCTTACCCGCAGTGGGCCAACGTCCGCTTCGAAGACTGCATCAACATGGCGACCGGCGTCGGCAACGGCAGCGCCAAGCGCGACCCCAACAACATCGGTGACGGGTTTCTCGATCCCAGCTACAACGACTGGTACGACGCGAAGTCCCGCGACGACAAGGTCTCCGCGCTGCTGCGCACCGGGCATCCCTACCCATGGGGTCCCGGCCAGGTTGCGCGCTATCGCGATCAGGACATGTTCATTCTGAGCGTCGCAATGGACGCCTACCTCAAATCCAAGGAAGGACCGAATGCCCGCTTCTGGACGATGCTCGAGCACGAGGTGTACGAACCGATCGGCATCCACTACGCGCCCGTCGATTTCACCTTCGAAAAGACCGGCGAAGGGCATCCCCTCGTGGGATTCGGCACCTATCCGACGATCGGCGACCTGATCAAGATCGCGCGCCTGTATGGCTCGCGCGGCGCCTTCCTCGGGCAACAACTGCTCTATGCGCCGCGGATCGACGAGTTGCGCGCCGGCACCCGCCCGCGCGGTCTTCCCACCGGAGATCACAGCCCGTTTGGCGAGACCACGTATTTCAATGCGTTCTGGCATCTGCGCTATGACGCCACCGAGGGCTGCAAGCTGTATGTGCCGCAGATGGAGGGCTGGGGCACCAACGTGGTCACTCTGTATCCCGGCGGAGTCACGTCCATCCTGATCGCGCATCAGGGCTCGGACGATCGGACGCCGTACGATCCGCTGCCGATGGCGCGCGTCGCGAATCGCCTCGTGGCATTCTGTCGCTGACGAGCGGCTTCATTCCGCTCGCATTGCGCGCAACAGAGGACGGTTCATGGATCGCACGCGACGGGAGTTTCTAGCCAGGGGTGCAGCCGGTCTCGGCGCGCTCGCTGCCGGGGGTCTGGCGGAGAGCAACGCGGCCGCGCCGGCGGCTGGAGCAGCGTCCGCCGATACGCCCGCCCCGCCCTCTCCGCCACCTTCGACCGCTGCGTCACCGGGGACCGGCGCCCCGCCGCCGGCGAGACCGGTGCTGACGGCCGGCGACTTCGCCGGCGCCGAGAAGATCATGGAGGTCTCGTTGACCCCGGCCCAGCGGGATCAGGCCGCATCGAGCTGGAATGCGAATCTGCCCGGATTCAACGAGCGGCGCACCGGCCCGCGCCGTGTGCCGCTCGGGCCCACCGTATCGCCCTTCTCGACCTGGGATCCGCGCATCCGGGGCGCCGTTTTGGGGGGTGTGCGCGCGCGATTCGTGGCGAGCACCGTCGATCCGGGGCCGCTGCCCGCAAAAGAGGCCGACATCGCCTTTGCCCCGCTGACCCAGCTCGCCGGCTGGGTCGGGAGGCGGCAGATCTCCTCGGAGCGCTTGACGAATCTCTATCTCGAGCGCCTCACGCGTTACGACCGCACTCTGCGCTGCGTGATCACACCGACGCCCGAGCGCGCCCTGGCGGCGGCACGAGCCGCCGACCGCGAGATCGCCGCCGGGCATTACCGCGGACCGCTGCACGGCATCCCCTGGGGCGCGAAGGACCTGATCGACACCGCGGGCATCCGCACGACCTGGGGCGCCGAGCCCTATCGCGATCGCGTGCCGGCCAGCGATGCCGCCGTCGTCAGCCGCCTGGACGCCGCCGGCGCCGTGCTGGTCGCCAAGCTCAGCCTGGGCGCGCTGGCGCTCAACGATGTCTGGTTCGGCGGCCAGACATTGAACCCCTGGCTCCTGGATGAGGGTGCGTCGGGATCGAGCGCCGGGCCCGGCTCCGCGACCGCCGCCGGGCTCGTGGGCTTTTCGATCGGCAGCGAGACCGGCGGCAGCATCATTGGCCCCACCATGCGCTGCGGGGTCACCGGACTGCGCCCGACGTACGGCCGGGTGCCGCGCACGGGCGCGATGACGCTCTGCTGGTCGCTCGACAAGCTCGGTCCGATGACACGCGGCGTCGAGGACACGATGCTCGTGCTTGCCGCCCTCAACGGCGAGGACCCAGGCGACCTGCAAAGCGTGACCCTGCCGATCGACTACGATGCGACGCAACCCGTGGCCGGACTCCGTGTCGGCTACATCCCGGCCTGGATGCACGAGAACCCGGCAACCGAGGTGGATCGCGCCGCCCTCGAGGCGCTGCATCGTCTCGGGCTCCAGCCGACGGTGGTCAGCTTGCCGGACTGGCCCTACGCATCGCTGCAGACCATCTTGTTCGCCGAGAGCGCCGCCGCGTTCGAGGACCTCACCCTCTCCGGCGGCGTCGACCAGCTGCGGATGCAAACCGACGATGCGTGGCCGAACATCTTTCGTCAGTCGCGCTTTCTGTCGGCCGTCGACTTCGTGCAGGCGGATCGGCTGCGGCGCCGCGTCGCGGAGGAAATGGCGCGGGTGATGAACGAGGTCGACCTGTTGATCGTGCCGTCTCTGCGTGACGACGTACTGGCCATCACGAACGCGACGGGTCATCCATCGCTGACGCTGCGCGCGGGCTTCATCGAAGTGACGCAGGCGCGCAGCGACTGGGTGCCGGACCCGCGCCATCCGCCGGTTAAGTATCAGAAGCCCCGCCGCGTCCCGTATGGGATCACGCTGCTCGGGAGGCTTTACGACGAAGGGACGATCGCGAGGGTTGGGTTGGCGCTGGAGAAGGAGCTGGACGTAGCGAGGCAGAGACCCGCCGGATTTGGGTAAGGAAGCCGACTCAATCGTCGAGGCCCAGTCCCTTGAGAATTCTCGGCACGTGTTTTTCCACGCGCGCGGTGCGCGTCGTCGATTGCTTGGCCCCGGCGAAGTGCAGCAGATAGCCTTTCTGCCTCCCCGGGGTTAGCGCATGAAAGGCCTTGGCCAATGCGGCGTCATCGTCCAAGCGCTTCTGAAACTCCTCGGGCACGGCAAATTGCGCCACGCCTTTCATCGCCACCTTGGCGCCCGACTTCTCGACTGCGATGGCCTCGCGGATATAGGCCTTGATCGTTGCTTTCTCCTGGTTGACCTCCGCCAGGGAGGAGAACCGGAGCTGCCTCGCAGACTGCACATTCTTGGTTTGTTGAATGAGCTTTTTCCGGGGATCCTCGAGCAGGGCGCCTTTCATGAAAAGCAGCGCGCAATAATCCTTGAAGCCGTGGATCAGAACCACGTTGCTGCCGTTCAGGTCGTAGCAGGCTTGGCCCCACTTAAGCTCTTCGTTGAGGCCGGAAGCGAGGCAGAGTTGCCGGAGCAGGGCGAATTCGGCGCTCCAGTGCTTTTCTCCGCCGTGAGCCTTGCTCACGAGCGGGTTCTTCTTGCCCTGAGGTCGGACCGACTTTCCGGCGGTGGCTTTCATGGTTCGCCGCAAATGGGTTGAACGCCCACCTTAAATTGGCGGAGAGAGAGGGATTCGAACCCTCGAAGGGCTTTTGACCCTTACACCCTTAGCAGGGGTGCGCCTTCGACCACTCGGCCATCTCTCCG
>DATAYZ010000032.1:0-14052 GCA_036272295.1 Steroidobacteraceae bacterium | reverse complement strand
TCGCGATCAGCGGCGAGACTTCCATGGAAACCCAGCCGTCGGTTCCGCGCGTGCGGTCGTGGATAGGTCGAAACAGATCCGCGGCACGCCGGAGGTCCTCGAGCGCGAGCTCGACGAACAGCTGCTCGTCCTGCTTGCCTTCACCGGCCTTGCGCCGGATGCTCTCGTCGTAGGCGGCGCCCTTGCCGATCGCCTCATCGAAGATGGTCGGATTGGACGTGAGTCCGGTGACCGACAGCTCGTCGATGTAGCGGCGCAACGTACCGTTGTCGAGCATGTCGCGCGTGATGTTGTCGAGCCAGATGCTCTGGCCCAGGCCCGTGAGTGCTTTGGTGTTGCTCATGTCGGCTCCTTGAAAACGGTTGAGTCCTGATTGATCAGATCGCCGATGCGCTCGATGGTCACGTCCGGCGCCGGCCTCACGGATGCTGCGTCCGGGGCGAGCGCATAGTGGCCCTGGCGCACGAGAACGGTCGTCAGCCGGTTCCCGAGCACGGGCTTCATGGCCGCCAGCAGCCTCACCTTGTCGTCGATCATGACATAGCGGCGGGCGGGATAGCGCTTCTCGACCTCATCGAGGGCACGCTCCTTGTGAATGGTGATCATGACGCGCCCGTCGACCGCATCCCAGACCCCCGAGCGCTGGATCTTGCGCGGCTGGAATACGATGTCCCCGTCGGACAGCACCACGGGGCGCCCGAGCGTTGCGAGATGGGCGACGGCGGCGAGGGCATCCGGGTAGAGGCGCTCGGCGAACGGATACTCCAGCAGGAACTCGGACATGCGCAGGAGCTCGGGATGGTCGTCGAGGCCCGCGCGCAGGGCCTGCAGCGCTCCGAGGTAGTCGGCGAAGCCGCGTTCGCTGCGCAGCCCTTCGAAGATGCGGAAGTAGCGCTCGCGCTCGGCGGTGCCGAACGCCTGCTCCAACCGCCGGCCGAGATCCGCGCCGAAACGGTCGTTGTCGAGCAGCGTGTCGTCCACGTCGAGCAGGAACACGGTGTCCGCGGCGGTCATTTCTCAGCGCCTCCGCGGACGCTCGAGCGGTCGGCGGGCCCCCGCTGACGGGCGGCTAGCACGGATCGCTCTTCTCCTCCGTCGGATCGTGCCACGTGTCCTCCCCGTCAACGACGCTCTGCGCCTGCTTCGGGCCCCAGGAGCCGGGCTCGTACTGGATCACCGGCATTCCCGCGCGCAGCACCGGATCGACGACCTGCCAGGCCGCCTCGACACAAGCATCCTGCGTGAACAGCGAGGTGTCCCCGCGGATCGCATCACCGAGCAGCCGCTCGTAGGGCGACATCTCGCCGTCGGTGTGGTGGCGGGCCACGAGCTCGACGGCGTCGCCGTGCATCTGCTCGCCGCTGCGCTTGACCAGCGCTCCTTCACTGATCACGACCTCGGGAGAGAGGCGCAGCCGAAAATAGTTCGATGGCGTGGCCTCGCTCGAATCGAAGATGGCGAGGGGCGGACGCTTCAAGGTGACCCTCACCTCCGTCGCGGTGATCGGCAGGCACTTGCCGGTGCGGATATAGAAGGGGACGCCGGCCCAGCGCCAGGTGTCGATGTGCAGCCGCAGCGCCGCGAACGTCTCGACCTGCGAGTTCTTGGCGACGCCGGGCTCGTCGCGGTAACCCTTGAATTGTCCCCGCACCACTTCCTTGGGATCGAGCGGCCGCATGGCGCGGAACAGCCGCAGCTTCTCCTGCTGCATGGCCTCGGGCTCGTGGCCGGCCGGGGCGTCCATGGCCAGCAGTGCGATCACCTGCAGCAGGTGGTTCTGAACCACGTCGCGCACGGCGCCCACCTCCTCGTAGAACGAGCCGCGGCCTTGGACGCCGAACTTCTCGGACATGGTGATCTGCACGTCCTCGACGTAATTGCGGTTCCAGATCGGCTCGAGGAAGGTGTTCGCGAAACGGAAATACAGGAGATTCTGCACCGCCTCCTTGCCGAGATAGTGATCGATGCGGAAGATCGAGGTCTCGGGGAACACCTCGTGGAGGGTGCGGTCGAGCGCTTCGGCGCTCGCGAGATCGCGGCCGAACGGCTTCTCGACGATCACGCGCGCGTCCTTCGCGCATCCGGACTTCTCGAGCCCCTGCACCACGCTGCCGAACATGCTCGGCGGAATGGCGAGGTAGTGAATGGGGTGCGTGGCGCGGTCGAGGGCCTTCTTCAGTTTGTCGAAGGTCGAGGGGTCGGTGTAGTCCCCGTCTACGTAGCGGAGCTGCGAGGCCAGCTTGTCGAAGACCTTCGGGTCGACATCCCCCTTCTGCTGGATGCTGTCGCGGGCACGGTCCTTGAGCTTGTCCAGGGTCCAGCCGGCCCGTGCCATGCCGATGATGGGCACGGTGAGCTCGCCCCGCCGCACCATGGCATAGAGCGCCGGAAAGACCTGCTTGTAAGCGAGATCTCCGGTCGCACCGAAGAAGACGAAGGCATCGGATCCGAGTGTGCTCATTTAACGCCTCATGCCGAGTTCGCGGCGCAGCTGCTCCAGCTCCTCCATGAGATCCATCACCAGCGCGATGCCGGTGAGGCTCAATTCGAAATCCCGCTCGAGCCTGAGCGCCATGCGTGCGCGATGCAGCGCGGAGCCCGTGAATTGCCATTCGGCCGTGGGATGACGCAAGCTCACGGCCGCGGAGCCCGCCCTGACCTCGAGGACTCCCTCTTCGACAAACTCCACGATGCGGTGTTCCTCGACGGCGCACAGCCGGCTGAGGTCGCCCACGGTGAGGATCGTGGATTCCTCGAAGATCGCCCCCGTCAGCATTTCAACGTCTGAAGATGGCATGGCTCAAACTCCCAGATGGGCGCGCGGGTCGAAGGGCACGGCCGCCGCGAACGCGGCATAGGCGGCTCTGGCCTGGTCGCTCTTCGCGTCGGGCAGCGCAACCTGCAGCACGGCATAAAGGTCGCCGGGCGGCTTGGCCGGGATGCCGCGGCCCCGCAGGCGCAGCTTGCTGGCTGCGTGCGAGCCCGGGGGGACCTTGAGGTCCACCGCCCCGGAGGGCGTCGGCGCCTTGACGGTCGCCCCGAGCGCGGCTTCCCACGGCGCCACGGGAAGCTCGAGATAGAGATCGCGCCCGTCGACCCGATAGAGCGGATGGGGCTGGAAATCCACCTCGATGTACAGGTCGCCTGCCGGCTCGGACGCGGAGACACGAGAGCCCTGGCCTGCGAGCCGGATGCTCTGGCCCGCGAGGATGCCCTTCGGCACCTGGACGTTGAGCACGCGCTCCTTGGAGACCAGCCGCCCCTCCGGGTCGAGCTCGGGGACGCGCAGCGCGAACTGACGCGCGCCGCCGCGCAAGCTCGCGTCGAGGTCGAGCATGACCTTGGCATGATGATCCTGGCTGCGGCCCGCGTGAAATGCACGGCCGCCGGCCCGCTGCGCTCCGCCGAACAACGACTCGAAGAAGTCGCTGTAGTCGGAACCCGACGAGCCCGCGCCGGAGAACTCGAAGCCGGCGCCCCAGTCGGGCGGCGGCCGAAAATCCTCGCCGGGGCGCGGCCCCTGGCCGAGCTGATCGTATGCCGCGCGCTTCTCCGGACTGCGCAGAACCTCGTAGGCTTCGCCGACCTCCTTGAAGCGTGCCTCGGCGTCCTTTTCCTTGCTGACATCGGGGTGGTACTTGCGCGCGAGCCGGCGATAGGCTTGCTTGATCTGCGCTTCGGTGGCGTCGCGCGGCACCCCCATGATCTGGTAATAGTCCTTGAACTCCATACCACCACTCGTTGATCCGGCAGCCGCCGAGAATACTATGCGATTTTGACGGCGGATGATCCAGTGGGTGTAGGAGCGGTCCTACCGGCGGGGCGCAGCTCCCCCGCAACGGGCTAGAGCTGGTACGCCACCGTGAGGAGCAGCCCCTCGCCCACGTCCCGGAGCAGGCTGGGCGCGCCGGCATCGAAGGGTCGGGAGGCCGGGGCCAGCGCGCCGATCCACCCCGCCAGCCATTCGATCTCGCGCGCTCCGTAGAACACCACCGCGCACTCATAGTTCAACAGCAGGCTGCGCGAGTCGAGGTTGACGGAGCCGGACAATGCCAGCGAGTCATCGAACACCACCGCCTTCGCGTGGATCATGTACGGCAGCAGGTGGATCTCAACGCCCGCCGCCGCCAACGCCCGCAACGCGCGATTCCTGGCGAAGTCCGCCAAGCGATGATTCGACACCGCGGGCAGGTAGAGATCGATCCTGACGCCGCGCCGGGCGGCCAGGCGCATCGCGGCCTCGAGGGCGCTGTCGGGAACGAAGTACGGCGTCACCGCGAGCATGCGCTCGCGCGCGTGGAAGCAGGCATCGATGAGCAGCGCCTGCACGGTGTCCTCGGCCTGGTCGGGGCCGCTCGGCAGGAATTGCACCCGGCCGGCGCCCTGCGGCACCCTTGCGGCGATCTCGGCCGGGTTCACCTCGTCGGCGGGCACCGCGTGCCGCCCGCAGGCGGCAACCCAATCCTGCTCGAATTGCCCGGCCGCCGCCGCCGCGGCCGGCCCCTGCAGATCGAAGCTCAGATCGATCCAGGGCTTCGCGCCGCCGGTGCCGAGAAAGTATTCGGCGGCGAGATTGCGGCCGCCGGCCCACAGCCGCCGGCCGTCGGCGATGGTCATCTTGCGATGATCGCGCAGGTTGCGCGGTCCCTGGGTCTTGCGTGCGAGCAGGGGGCTGAATACCGCCGTCTCGATTCCCGCGCGGCGCAGGTCGGCGAAACAATGGCGCGGCAACTGCAGCGCGCCGTAGCCGTCGATTAGAAATCTCACCTGGACCCCGGCGCGCGCCCGCTCTTTGATGCGTGCGACCGTTTCGCGGCCGAACGGATCGTCCCCGAGGATGTACGTGCAAATGTCGAGCCGCCGCGAGGCGCAGGCGATGGTTTCGAACAGAGCCGCGGCCGATGCCGTGCCGTCCGGGTGCAGCGCCACGGCGCACGGCGCCGCCGGCGCGAGTCCGAAGCTCTCGATCAGATCCTCGGCCCAATGCGGGTTGCCGGGTCGAATCTCCGGCCGCCGCAGCTTGCGACGCGGCAGCTTGCGCCGTCCGAACAGGAGATAGGAGGGCAGGGCAAGATAAGGCACGGCGAGCATGCCGAGCACCCAGGCGATCGCGATCGACGGCGGGCGGCGCTCCCGCTCGGCACGCGTCGTCAGCACATACGTCAGGAGGCTGATCACGATCACGAGCGAGTGAACGGTGACTCTGGGAAATGTGGCGCTCATCTCGGGAGGCGATCGCCCGGTGGCTCCTCGAGGGCGCGCAGCACCGCGGGAACGCGATCCGGAAGGTCCTCGGCGATGAGGCCCGGACCGAAGTCCGCGGCCGCGGCGCCGTGAATCCACACGCCGGCGGCGGCGGCGTCGAAGGCATCCATCCCCTGCGCGAGCAGGCCGAGGATCAGGCCTCCGAGAACGTCGCCCGAGCCGGCCGTCGCCAAGCTTGCCGGCGCGCGCGTGTTGACGATGGCGCGGCCGTCGGGCGCCGCGATCACCGTATCGGCGCCCTTGAGCACCAGCACCGCGCCGCTGTCGCGCGCCGCGGTCCGCGCCCGCGTCAGCTTGTCGCCGCTCACGGAGAACACCCTTGCGAACTCACCGTCGTGCGGAGTCATGACGCAGGGTCCCCGGACGCTTTCCCGGAACAGGCCGAGCCGGCCGGCGAAGACGCTGATGGCGTCGGCGTCGAGCACGACCGGGCGCGCCGCCCGCAGGATCGCGAGCGCCGCGTCCCGCGTGGCACCGTCGACGCCGGCGCCGGGTCCGATCAAGCACGCGGTGAAGCGCTCGTCGGACAGAAGCCCGGCGAAGTGCCCGCGGTCGTCGAGCGACCGGACCATGATGCTGAGGAGCGCGGATGCGTAGATTGCAAAGGCCTCCCGCGGCACGGCGATGGTGGTCAGTCCGGCGCCCGCGCGCGCCGCCGCGCGCGCCGCCATGCGTGCCGCGCCGGTCACGGGATATCCGCCGTAGAGCAGCGCGTGGCCGCGGGAGTACTTGTTCCCGGCCCGGTCGAGACGCGGCATCGAGTCCTGCCAGAGGTGCGGGTGGTTCTCGAAGGTCGAGATCGCAAGCCCGTCGAACACCTCGTCCGGGATGCCGATGTCGGCGACGGCCACTTCTCCGCACAGCGCCCGGCCCGGCATCAGCACGTGCGCCGGCTTCTTGCGCGCGAACGTGACGGTGAGCGCCGATGACACCGCGCCGACGCTCGCGCCGCTGTCGCCCATCACCCCGCTCGGCACGTCCACTGCGACGAGGGGCAGGCGGCGGCGCGCCGCCTCGGCGAGCGTCGCAGACGCCCCGGGCGAGAGCGGCCGGCTCAGTCCCGATCCGAACAGCGCGTCGACGATGAGCTCGGCGCCTGCGATCGCCGCGGGCGCCGCGGGCTCGATGGGACCTTTCCATCGCGCCGCATGGAAGGCGGCATCTCCGGCGAGCGCGGCGCGCTCTCCGAGCAGGGCGACGCGCACGGGCCAGCCCGAGCGCTCGAGCTCGGCGGCCGCCACGAAGCCGTCGCCGCCGTTGTTGCCGGGGCCGCATAGAACGAGCACGGGGCGCGACGACCAGCGCCTGGCGATCTCGCGCGCCACCGCCATGCCTGCGTTCTGCATGAGAGCGGTGCCCGGCGTGCCTCGAGCCATGGTCGCGGCATCCGCCGCGCCCATCTGCGCCACGGTGACCAGCTCGAGAGAGGACGGCGCGGGCGGGAGCGCGGCCGTGCCGCCGGCGTCGCGGGCGACGGGCCGGTGCCCGCCCGACGCGGTGCCCTCGGGATCGCTCATCCGGGCGCGGCCTCGTCGGCCACCTGCACCACGAGCTTGCCGAAGTTGCGGCCTTCGAGGAGACCCAGGAAGGCGCGCGGCGCGTTCTCGAGCCCTTGCACGACGTCCTCGCGATATTTGATCCGTCCGTCGCGCAGCCAACCCTGCATCGCCGCGACGAACTCGGGATAGCGGTCGTCGTGCTCGAAGATGATGAAGCCCTGCATGGTCATGCGCTTGACGAGCATGGTGCGCATCAGCGCGGGCGACCAGTCGGAATCCGGCGGCGCGGCGTTGCCGTCGCCGGCGCGAGGGCTGCCGCCGTAGTAGGAGATCAAGCCGCACACCGGAATCCGCGCATGCGTGTTGAGGAGTGGCACCACCGCGCGCAGAACCGCGCCGCCGACGTTCTCGAAGTAGACGTCGATGCCCTGGGGGCAGGCTGCGGCCAATGACTCGCTCAGGGACGGCGCGCGGTGATCGATGCAGGCGTCGAAGCCGAGCTCTTGCACCGCCCACCGGCACTTTTCCGGTCCGCCCGCGATGCCGACGACGCGGCAGCCCTTGATCTTCGCGATCTGACCCACGATCGAGCCGACGGCGCCCGTCGCGGCCGCGACGACCACGGTCTCGCCCGGCGCGGGCTTGCCGATGTCGAGCAGTCCGACGTAGGCCGTGAGGCCGGTCATGCCGAGAACGCCGAGCGCCCAGCTCGGGTGCGGGGTCCTGGGGAGCCGCATCAGGCTCTTGGCCGGGCATGCCGCGAGGTCCTGCCAGCCCGAGGGCGCGAGCACCAGGTCGCCCGCGCGAAACTCGGGGCTGTTCGACAGCTCGACGCGCGAGACGGTCTGTGCCGTCATGACCGCGCCGAGCGCGACCGGGGGCGCATAGGAGGGCGCGTCGTTCATGCGCCCCCGCATGTAGGGGTCGAGCGACAGCCACAGCGTGCGCACCAGCACCTCGCCCGCGCCGGGCGCCGGCGCCGGCACGGTTTCGAGCCGGAAGGATGCGAGCGTGGCCGCGCCCTTGGGGCGCTCGGCCAGGACGATGCGGCGGTTCAGCGCGGGAGTCTTGGACATCGTTGATCTCTCATTGCAGTTGACCGGCGAGCGTGCCGACGGCGCTGGTGACCGCCATGGCCAGCGCGCTCCAGAATGTCACCCGCAACGCGCCCACGCGCACGTCGGCGCCGCCGATCCGGGCGGACCATCCGCCGAGCAGCAAGAGGCAGCCGAGCGATGCGAGCACCACGCCGGGCATCAGCCAGCGCTGCGGCGCGAACGCCGCGACCAGGAGCGGCAGCAGCGCACCCGCCGAGAAGCTGGCCGCCGAGGCGAGCGCCGCCTGCACCGGACGCGCTCGCGTGTTGGAGGAGAGCCCCAGCTCGTCGCGGGCGTGCGAGCCGAGAGCATCATGGTCCATGAGCTGGCCCGCGACGCGCTTCGCGAGCTCGCGCTCGAGCCCGCGACGGACGTAGATCTCCGCGAGCTCGTGCTTCTCGCCGACGTAGTCCTCCTTGAGCTCCGCACGCTCCTGCGCAAGCGCCGCGGCTTCCGTGTCGGCCTGCGAGTGCACCGACACGTACTCGCCGGTGGCCATGGACATCGCGCCCGCAACCAGCGCGGCGGTACCGCTCAACAGGATATTCTGCTCGGAGACGTGGGCCGCCGCGACGCCGAGGATCAGGCTGGAGGTCGAGACGATGCCGTCGTTCGCGCCGAGCACGCTCGCGCGCAGCCAGCCGGTCTCGCCGAGTCGATGACGCTCGTGCCTGCGCGGACGCACGGGAGCTCTAGGCCTTGCGGCTCTTGGGCCCGAACAGCCACCAGAGGATGAAGCCAAGCACCGGCAATATGATCACCAGCACCGTCCATAGCACCTTGGCGCCCGTCTCCGCACCGCTCTGAAAGATGTTGACGATGGCCCAGACATCGGCGATCAGAATGATGAGACCGCCTATACCTTGGTATTGCATGAATGTTCCTTGTTGGTGTTCGCCCGCCGCCTACGCTACACCTTGCGCGGCGGGGCAACAAACTGCGACCCGGGTGCAGCGGGACGCGAATCTCGGCGGCGCTGTCTCAGGGCTGCAGGTGGCGCCGGAAGAACGCCGTTTCCCGCTCCCAGAAATCCGCGAGAGCGGAGCCGGTGAACCCGTGGCCCTGACCGGGATAGCGCAACAGCGTGACGTCGTCCCCCGCACTGCGCAGACCGTTGTACATCTCGATGGTGTCGAGCAGGAAGTCGCCGTCATCGTCGCCGTCCGCGAGCAGCATCGGCGTCTTCACCCGGCTCAGGTGGAAGACGGCGGACAGCCGCAGGAAGGCGTCCGGATTCTCGCGGAAGTCGACGCCGCCCCATTGCGAGATGAGCGCGTCGTATCCGGTGTTGAGCAAGGCGGGTCTCATCCAGTCGGACAGCGCGCCCGCGACCGACATGGCGCAGCGGAATTGGGTGGTCCGCGACACCAGATAGTTGACCACGCCTCCGCCGTTGCTGAAGCCGTAGAGGCACATGCGCGAAGGGTCGGCGTACCCCAGGCGAACCAGCTCATCCACGCCCGACATCACATCGTCGACCGTGACCTCCCAGCCTCCCGGCCCCTTCGCCGCCAGGCTCGAGTCCGCGGACTTCCACGGGTTCATCCAGACGTGCGGAGCGCGCGGGCTCGGACGAAATACCAGGTACCCGCTCGAAGCCCAGGCCTGATTTCCCTCCATCGGTGAAGTCCAGTCGGCGCCGCCCGTCAGCGGGTAGGCATCGACGATGAGCGGGTAGCGACGCCCGGCGGCGTAGTCCGGCGGCACGAGCAGCGCGCCCTCGCGTGCGTCACCCCGCGCGTTCTTCCAGCGGATCACCGACACCTTGCCGAGTCTCCACCGCAGTACTTGAGGCTGCGTGGCGACGAGCGTGATCGAGCCCGCCTTGCCCGGTACGAGCAGTTGAATGCTGGAAGCGTGCACGGGGTCCTGCTGCTGCCAGGCGAGCGCACCGCGCGGCGCGGCGCAGACCGCGCCCAAGTCGATGGGCGGTTCCTCGTCATCCAGCGGCGTGACCGGGCGCGCCTGCCCGGAGCCGAGTGCAATCCGGGCGAGCAGGTGCGACAGGCCGTCCTGATACGTCACCAGCATCGAGCCGCCGTCGGGGGACCAGGCGAAATCCTCGACCTGCCGGTCGAGCTTCGCGGTGACGTCGCGCGGCATGCTGCCGTCGGCACGGACTACTCGAACGGACGGGCGGCCGACGAAGAAGTTGGCGTCGAAGTACGCGATCTGCCGACCCCCGGGCCCCCAGGTGGGCCGGGAGCGCACGCCCCCGCCCTGCGTGAGGCGCTCGACGCGGCCGCTCGCGATGTCCATCACCTCGATGTTGATCCCGTCCGTACCGAACAGCGGACCCGGCTGCGCGCTCGCGCCGAAGAGCACCCGTTGGCCGTCGGGGGACCAGTCGGGATTGAAGTAGTTTCGATCATCGTGCGTGAGCCTGCGCACGCTGCCGCCGGCTACGTCGGCCACGAAGAGCTGATTCGTGAGCACCGCACCCGGAACGTCGTTGGCCTTGGCGGTGATGGAATGGCCATCCTTGGACTCGAGCGTCCCGACGCTCGCGCGCGGATGAGCGAAGATCCCGCTCAGCGTCCAGTCGGGCGGCGTCGTCGGAGTCAGCACCAGGGGCGCGCCGGGCGCGGGCGTTGCGGTGGGTGTGGGCGTCGCGGCGGGCGCCGGCGTCGCGGTGGGCGCGGGCGTCGTGGCGGGCGCGGGCGTCGTGGCGGGTGCCGGGGCGGCCGCCGGCACCCGCGAGGCAAACACGAGTTGCGTGCCGTCCGGCGACCAGGTGTACCGGAAGGCATCGTGCACCCAGCCGACGATGCGGGTGGCGGGATCCGGGTCGATTCCTCCCGCCACGCGAGTCAACTGCCGATCGGTCTGCGCGCGGAAATCATGGACCCAGAGCTGCACATCGCCGGACGCCGTGGAGTAGAACGCGAGCTTGTCCCCGCGGGGCGACCAGACGGGCAGGAAGCCGGTTCCGATCCGGCGCGGGACTGCGCCGGGCCGCGCCCGCACGATCCAGACGCCGTCGCCGCCCAGCGCATAGGCGAGCGATCGACCGTCCGGCGAGAACTGCATGGTCACGTCCGGAAAGCTGAGGCTCTCGAGATCGGCGAGCGTCACGGCATGGCGGCCCGCGTCCCCCGCGCCGGCCGACCTCGTGTCCCCGGCGCCCGCCGACGGAGCCAAGCTCAATGCGCAGCACACGGCGGCCATGCGGCGCATCCATCGCCCGCCGCTCCGTGGCCACGTCTGCGCCCGGCTCATCGTCACCAGTGCTTGGTCAGCTGCAGGAATGCATACCGACCGAGCGGGCTTGCATTGGCGCCGTCGTAGTCGATGGCGAAGCCGTTGGCGTTCGCGGCGTAGGGCGGCGCGCGATTCGCGACGTTGATGACGCCGAGCGAGACGCTGAGATCCTTGAGCAACCCCTCGCAGGCCGCGCAGGCGTAGCCGGCGGTGAGGTCGACGGTCGTCCATGAGGCAATGGGCTCGACCTGCTGCACGGTCACGCCGTTCTTGTAGGAGCTCACGTAATTCACGAACGCGGCCAGATTCCACGGACCGTCCGTGGCCACCACGTGTCCCCGGGCCTTGAGCCGGGTTGGATTGTAGAGCGTGTTCACGGCGCTCACCGCGGGCGTGGTCGCCGTGAACTGGTTGGTGAGATCGAAAACGTAGGTGCCGTCGATGCCGGGCTCGACGCTCAGCGCGCCGAGCTCGAGGCGGTACGACAGCGAGAAGTCGAGGCCGCGGCTGTCGACGGACGAGAGGTTCAGCTCGCGCGAATCGACGACCGCCGCGAAGTCGGTGAGGCTCGTGGCGCCGAAGTTGACGAATCCGGGCGCGGAGGTGAGCTGCCGCACGAGGGCGGCGGCAGGACTCGGCTGCACGATCTGCGGGCCCAGCACCGAGGCCATCGGCAGGGCGTAGAACACGTTGTAGCCGGCGGACTGCAGGTTCGTGATCCGATCGGTGAAGTCGATGACGTAATAGTTGAGATGCGCGCGCGGGCCGCCGCCGCCCTCCGGCTCCCAGTCGGCGCCGATGGTCCAGGTCCTCGCGGTCTGCGCCTTGAGATCCGGGTTGCCTCCGAACACCACGAGCTCGTTCACGTCGCCTCCCGGTGGCGCCGAGCCCGGTGCGAGAGCGGTGTTGAAACCCACGACCTCGAAAGGCACGGGGTTGAGCTCGCTCAGCAGCGGAGCGACGAACGAGCGGCCGTAGGTGCCGCGAATCTTGAGCGCGGCAAGCGGCTTCCAGATGAGCCCGAAGGTGGGATTGTTGGTGGACCCGAAATCGCTGTAATGCTCCTCGCGGTCCGCGAGCTCGAGCTCGAGCCGCTGCACCGCCGGAATCGCCATCGCCGGGCTGACGAGCGGCACGCGCAGCTCCGCGAACCCTGCCGCGACATTGCGGCTCGGCTCGAATACCGACTGCGCGACGTAATCCGTGGAGTCATACGACTCGTGGCGGTACTGGCCGCCCACGGCGTATTGGAGCGGGCCGGCCGGCGCGGATGCGAGCGGTCCGCGCAGCACCGTATCCACGGTCTCGAGCCTCGTGCGTGTGCTGGTCGAGGTCGTCGGAGCCGGAGTGCCGAGATCATAGGCGAGGCTGTCGGTGTCGCTCGAGGCATAGCCGCCGCTCAGCTCGAGCTCGGTCGTGGCGCTGATCCGCCAACGGCCGCCCGCGGTGGCGCTGTACTCGTCGATCCGAGTGGGTGCGTGCTGCGAGAATGCGCCGACCACGGTGGCGTCCGTGTAGGTCGAGCGGTGCGAGTAGAGTCCATCGCCGAACACCGAGATGTTGCTGCCGACGGATTGATCGATGGAAGCGAACGCGCTCTGCCTGAGCTGCTCGGGGAGCAGCGAGAAGGGGAGGGGAGCCGAGGCCGTATACGGCCGGTCCGCGGCACTCAGCGGCGTGCGGTCGTAGAACTCGTAGCTCATCAAGGCCGAGCCGGTGCCCCAGTGCGTGCCCGCGCTCTGGCCGAGCTGTGTCTCGTGGCTCGCGCCGTCGGTGACGCTGCCGACGCGCGCGCGGGTCTCGAGGCCGTCGAGATCCTTGCGCATGATGATGTTGATCACGCCCCCGACGGCATCCGCTCCATAGATGGCGGAGGCTCCATCCGTGAGGATCTCGATGCGCTCCACCGCGCTCAATGGGATCATTGAGACGTCGACGAAGCCTCCGTCGGTGTTCCCGGGCGCCACCCGATGACCGTCGACCAGCACGAGCGTTGCATCGCTGCCCATGCCGTGCAGATTCACGCCGGCGGCATTGACGGCGTTGTTGGAGCTGAGCCCTCCGGCGACCGACGCAATGGTCGTTTCCGACACGTTGTTGAAGTTCTGAGGGAGACTCTGCACGAACGCTCCCACGCTCCCAAGCCCGCTCTGATCGATTTCGGCGCGCGAGAAGACGATGAGGCGGGAGGCGGTTTCCGTGACGTCCTTGAGGTGGGTGCCGGTGACGACGACCTCCTGCAGCTCGGGTGCGTTTACTGAAGCAGCGCTCGGAGCTTGTTCTGGAGCCGCCTGAGCCAGCTGAAACGTGGCGGAAGAGCCGGTCTTCCCCTCCTTCTGGGAATTCCCAGGATTCGAGGCGGCGGACGGTGCGGATGGAGAGCCGGCGGCGGATGCGCCGCCGGAGCCGCCCGCGCCGGCGAGCGTCACGACCGCGATGGTGCGGTCGTTGACCATCCGGTAGGTCAGCCCCGTCGAGGCGAGCAGCCGGGCCATGGCTTGGCGGACGTTCAGGTCGCCGCTCACCGGTCCGACGACGGCGCCGCCATCCGGGCTGTCGCTGAAGCGTGCGATCTGGAGCCCGGTCTGCTGCGCCAGGCTCTTGAGCGCGCCGTCCAGCGGCTGCTGTGCGATGTCCAGATGATAGGAGTCGGCGACGGCCTGCGCCGATACCGGAATAACGGTTGCCGCGACGGTCAATACGGCCGTCCATAATATGGCTTTCACGATCACATCCCCCGCCCGATTTACCATGATTGGATGGGCGACGGTGAGACTGTCCGAGGCAGCGGGTTGGACCCCCTACCGCGCATCGATCGTGATGGTCGAGGATGCGTCGCGGCGGACATGCACCCCCGCTGCGGACTCGAGAAAGGCGACGAACGATTCGGGGTCGGACGCGCTGAACACGCCGCTGATCCGGCGCTCGGCAAGGGCCGGCTCGGAGACGGCGAGTTGAATGCGGTTGTAGCGGTTGAACTCGCGCACGGC
>DATAYZ010000031.1:0-1863 GCA_036272295.1 Steroidobacteraceae bacterium | reverse complement strand
TCGACATACCGCATCTGCGCATAGGCCACCAGGTCACCAGGAGCCCGTTCTCCTCGCTGGGTGCCAAGGGCGCAGGAGAATCCGGATTCGCCGCGGCACAGGCGTCGATAGTGAACGCGGTGAACGACGCGCTCCGGCCGTTCAAGGTCGGGCTGAACGTCCTGCCGTTGGCTCCCCCGCGCGTGCTCGCGGCGATCCGCGAAGCAACGCGGACCGCAGGGGCGGCCGGATGATCCCGTCCACGTTCGCATACGAGATGCCGCACAGCGCAGGCGAGGCGGTCGACCTGATGCGGGCAGATCCGCTCCGCGCTCGCCTGCTGTCCGGGGGCACCTGGGTTGTGCCGGAGATGAATCGCGGCGAATCCCGCCCGGGCCTCGTGGTCGACCTGCGGCGAGCGGGTCTCAGCGAGATCCGAGCCGAAGCTGACCGCATCGTGGTCGGCGCCACCTGCACCTACGCCACGATCCTGAAATCCACGATCGTGGCAAGGCAGGTCCCGCTGCTGGCACTCATGGCGCGTGCCGTCACCGGCGGCCAGCAGATCCACAACCAGGGCACCATCGGCGGCTCCGTGTGCGCCGCGCTGCCGCACTCGGATGCCCCGGCAGCGGTGACCGCACTGGCCGCGCGGGCGGTGATCGCCGGCGCGGACGGCGAACGCCGGATAGCTGCCAGCGCGATGTTCGCGGGTCCCGGCCAGACGGCGCTGGAGCCCGGGGAGGTGCTGACCGCACTCGAGTTTCCGGCACGCACCGGATTCGGCCACGGATACTACAAACTCAAGGGCTTCGAAGGAAGCTGGCCCATCGCCACCGCGGCGGCGATGGTGGCGCTCGATTCGGACGGGCGCTGCTCGGCTGTCGCCCTCGCCATGGGCGGGGTCGCCGCGACGCCGATGTCGGTTGATCTCACCGACGTGCTCGGCGACCGGCCGGACGATGACGAGGTGTTGGCTCGCGCGGGCCAGCGCGCCGCCGAGACGCTGGATGCACCGTGGAGTGACATTTTCGCTTCCGATGACTACCGCGCCGCCGTGGCACCAACCGTCGCCCGCCGCGCGCTGAAGCGTGCGATCGACGATGCCCGGCGCGCGACTGCCAGCCATGACGGAGGACCGCGATGACCGCTCAGCAAGCCAAGTTGACCATCATTCTCAACGGTGCGCACAGGTCTGCGGAGGTCGACCCACGGATGCTGCTCGCCGAGGCGCTGCGCGAATCGTTCGGTGTCACCGGCGTCAAAACAGGTTGCGCGACCGGCGACTGCGGTGCGTGCACGATCGCCGTCGACGGCTCGATCGTCAAGTCGTGCCTGCTGCTCGCGGCCGGCGCCGATGGCGCGGACATCACCACGATCGAGGGCCTCGCGCAGGCCGGCGAGTTGTCAGAAATCCAGCAGGCATTCTGGTCCGAATACGCCTTTCAATGCGGCTTCTGCCTCTCGGGAATGCTCTTCGCCGCCCGCGACCTGATCTCGCGGAACGTCGCGGCCGGCGACGAGGACATCCGCAAGGCGATCAGCGGAAACCTCTGTCGCTGCACCGGCTACGAGAACATCGTCTCGGCAATCCGAAAGGTCATCGAAGCGCAGCCCTCGTGACCATCCGTTCGAAGAATACGGGAAACCACGTGGAAACCACCGAGTCAGAGCACGAAGTGATCATCGTCGGTGCCGGTCCCACCGGCACGTTGCTGGCGATCGAGTTGGGCCGTCGAGGTGTTGACGTCCATCTCATCGACCGGCGGGAGAGCCGGCTGCGGCATCCGCGAGCCAGTGGAATCCACGCCCGCACCATGGAATTGTTCCGCCAACTCGGGCTCGATGACCAGATCCGCCGGGCAGGCCGCCTTCCGGTCGAGA
>DATAYZ010000030.1:0-21066 GCA_036272295.1 Steroidobacteraceae bacterium | reverse complement strand
CAATTATCGATGTGACGGGCGCTCGGGCGGCCCGGCCCCGCACGCGAGCCATCGCGCCCCTCCCAGGACCCCCTAGGGCGGCGGGGATGCCTCGATGGCCAGCGCATGGATATCGGTCTGCATCATGTCGCCGACCGCCGCGTAGACCAGGCGGTGGCGCGCCAGGGGGGCGACCCCGCGGAACGCCTCGGCGACGATGGTGACCCGGAAATGCCCGTGACCCCCGGCCGCTCCGGCATGACCTGCGTGCAGGTGGCTCTCGTCGGTCACCGTGAGGCGCAGCGGGGAGAAGCTCGACCGCAAGCGCTCCCGCAGCCGCTCGATCCGGTTGGCCCCGTCGACCCGCTCGGGGCCGCCGAGCTGCTCGGCGCTCTGCCGCGGGTCAGGCGGCGGCTCAGTCATCGGCGGCTTCCGCGGCGCCCGCGGCCGCCTCGGGCTTGATCTTGCCGTTCAGCCAGACCATTTGCGGCAGGGCGAACACGAACAGCGCGATGCTGATCCCGAACAGCTTGAAGTTGACCCAGGTGCTCTCGGCAAAATTCCAGGCGATGTAGAGATTGGCGAGCGCAAGCAGGGCGAGCCAGACCACCCAGAGCAGGTTCAGCAGGGTCCAGGTCCGTGCCGCGATGTCGATGGGCTGCTCGAACGCGCCCTCGAGCATGCGCTGCACGAGGGGCTTCTTGCCGACGAACATGCTGCCGAGGAACACCACCGCCCCGAACGCGAGCAGCACGGTGGGCTTCCACTGAATGAAGCGCCGGTCGTGCAGCAGCAGGGTGGCGCTGCCGAGCACCAGCACCACCAGCACCGTGACGATGTGCATGGTCTTGAATTGGCCGGTGCGCGCGCGATGCACGACGAGCTGCGCGATGCACGCGATCATCAGCGCGCCGGTCGCCCAATAGATGTCCTTGACCTTGTAGACCACGAAGAAAACGATGAACGGGGACCATTCGAGCAGTTGATTCATCCGCGTATCATAGCCTTTGCGCCATGAGCATCCATCTGCAGCTGCATCCGGTGTCCCCCCAGCGGCGCTTCCTGCGTCAGGCCGCGGATGTCCTGCGCGCCGGCGGGGTCATCGTGTATCCGACCGATTCGTGCTACGCGCTCGGCTGCCACATCGGCGACAAGGCCGCGCTCGAGCGCATTCGCGCGATCCGGCAGACCGACCGCAACCACAACTTCACCCTGGTGTGCCGGGATCTGGCGGACGTGGGCAAATATGCCGTGGTCGAGAACTGGCAATATCGGCTGCTCCGCGCGCACACGCCGGGCCCCTATACCTTCATTCTCAAGGCCTCGCGCGAAACGCCGCGCCGCTTGAAGCACGAGCGTCACGGCACCATCGGCCTGCGCGTGCCGGATCATCCGGTCACGCAGCTCCTGCTGGCCGAGCTCGGCGAGCCCGTGATGAGCTCCACCTTGCTGCTGCCGGGCGAGGATCTGCCGCGCACCGACGCCCGGGAGATCTACGAGAAGCTCGAGCACAGCGTCGATCTCGTGCTCGACGGCGGAAACTGCGGCCTCGAGCCGACCTCGGTGATCGATCTGTCGACGGGGCGCGCGGTCATCGCGCGCGAGGGCCGCGGCGATGTCGGCCCCTTCCAAGCGTAAGCCAGTATAATGCGCGCCATCCGCCGCGCGGAGCGCCTGCGGGAAACGCGCTTTTCGAACTATTTTCTACTTTAAGCAGCGAGTGTAAGCGTTGGATTCTAATGAGTTTCTCACGGTGATGAGTTTGAGCGGCCGGTTGCCCGGTCCGCACCGGTTCCCGGCCGGGAAGCTCATCGTCGCCCCGCCCAAGACCCGCACGTGAGCAGCATCGGCCAGAACCGCCGGGTGCTCTCGGGCATGCGCCCGACCGGCCAGCTTCACCTCGGCAACTATCACGGTGCGCTCAAGAACTGGATCGAGCTGCAGTACCAGTACGAGTGCTTCTTTTTCATCGCCGACTGGCACGCGTTGACCACGGGTTACGAGGACACCTCGAAGCTCGAGGAGCACGTCTGGACCATGGCGATCGACTGGCTCGCCGCCGGCCTCAATCCCGGGGTCGCGACGCTGTTCGTGCAGTCGAAGGTGCCGGAGCACGCGGAATTGCACCTGCTCCTGTCGATGATCACCCCGCTCGGATGGCTCGAGCGCGTTCCGTCCTACAAGGACCAGCAGACCCAGCTCGTGGACAAGGACCTCTCCACCTACGGCTTCCTGGGCTATCCCTTGCTGCAGTCGGCGGACATCCTGTTGTACAAGGCGCAGTACGTGCCGGTCGGCGAGGACCAGGTGGCGCACGTCGAGATCACGCGCGAGGTGGCGCGCCGCTTCAACCACATCTACGGCCGGGAGCCCGAGTTCGAGCAGAAGGTCGAGCGCGCGATCAAGAGCCTGGGATCGCGCAACGCGAACATGTATCGCAACCTGCGCAAGGAATTCCAGGAGAAGGGCCACCAGGATGCGCTCGCGAAGGCGTGCGCGCTGCTCGAGTCGAACGCGCGCCTCACCGTGGCGGACCGCGATCGCCTGTTCGGCTATCTCGAGGGCACCGGCATCGCGATCCTGGCCGAGCCCGAAGCGCTGCTCACCGCGACGCCGAAGGTTCCGGGCACCGACGGCCGCAAGATGTCGAAGTCCTACGGCAACACCATCGGCCTCAGGGAGGATCCCGACTCGATCGCGAAGAAGCTGAAGGCGATGCAGACGGATCCCGCGCGGGCGAGAAGGTCCGATCCCGGCGATCCGGACAAGTGTCCCGTGTGGGATCTGCACAAAGTGTATTCAAACGCCGACACCCAGGCGTGGGTCCAGCAAGGCTGCCGCACCGCGGGCATCGGGTGTCTCGAGTGCAAGGCGCCGCTCATCGAAAAGGTCATCGAGGAGGTGTCCGCGATCTCCAAGCGCGCACAGGAGTTCGAGGAGAATCCCGAGCTGGTACGCGGTATCATCGCCGAAGGTTGCGAGCGTGCGCGCGCCGCGGCGCGCGACACGATGGAGGCCGTCCGCCAAGCCATGTCGATGGATTACCGATGAAACCCAGCCTGACCCTGGTCAAGAGCGAGCCGATGCCGGCGCCGACGCCCCCGGCGGCCGTGCCGCAGCCGGCGCAGGGCGAAATGCCGTTCGCGATGGTCGAGGGCCAGCCGATCACCGAGCTGCCGCGCGACCTCTACATCCCCCCGCAGGCGCTCGAGGTGTTCCTCGAGGCGTTCGAGGGTCCGCTCGACATGCTGCTGTACCTGATCCGGCGGCAAAATCTCGACATCCTCGACATCCCGATCGCGGAGATCACGCGCCAGTACATGCGCTACATCGAGCTCATGCAGGTGCTGCAGCTCGAGCTCGCCGGAGAGTATCTGTTGATGGCGGCCACGCTCGCCGAAGTGAAGTCGCGGATGCTGCTGCCGCGGATCGGCAGCGACGAGGCGGGCGAGGAGGTCGATCCTCGCGCCGAGCTGGTGCGGCGCCTGCAGGAGTACGAGCGCTTCAAGCGCGCGGCCGAGGGGATCGATGACATCCCGAGAATGGAGCGGGACACCTGGGTGGCGGGCGCCGAGCTCACCGACCGCAAGGTGGTGCGCATTCCGCCCCAGGTCACGCTGCAGGAGATGCTGCTCGCCTTCCAGGAGGTGCTGTCGCGCAGCGACATGTTCGCGCATCACCACGTGCAGCGCGAGCCGCTCTCGGTCCGTCAGCGCATGGCAGATGTGCTCTCCATGCTCTCCACGAACGCGTTCGTGGATTTCGTGCAGCTGTTCCGCGCCGATGAAGGGCGCCGGGGCGTAACCGTCACCTTCGTCGCGATCCTCGAGCTCATGCGCGAAGGCCTCATCGAGATCGCCCAGGCCGAGGCTTATGCGCCTCTGCACGTGCGCCTCGGCAATCCCGCCCTCACGCTGGTGACCGATGCCGGCGCGGCGAACGACGATACCGTGAGACCATCATGAACGAGCAGTACGTAAAGAATGTCATCGAGGCCGCATTGCTGGCCGCCGGCCGTCCGCTCACCATGGACGAGCTCGTGGGCGTCTTCGACGAGCGCGACCAGTCGAATCCGGACGAGGTGCAGACCGCCATCGCCGCGCTGCGCGCCGAGTACGAGACGCGCGGCCTCGAGCTCAAGGAGGTCGCGAGCGGCTATCGAATCCAGATCCGCGCCACGGTCGCCGAGCCGGTCTCGCGGCTCTGGCAGGAAAAGCCGGCCAAATATTCGCGCGCGCTGCTCGAGACCCTGGCGCTCGTGGCGTACCGCCAGCCGATCACGCGCGGCGAGATCGAGCAGGTCCGCGGCGTCGCCGTCAATCCCAACATCATCAAGACGCTGCTCGAGCGCAACTGGATACGGGTCGTGGGGCACCGCGACGTGCCGGGGCGGCCGGAGCTGCTCGGCAGCACGCGCGAGTTCCTCGACTATTTCGGCCTGAAGAAGCTCGACGATCTGCCGACGCTCGCGCAGCTCAAGGAAATGGAGGCGCTGCGCGTGCAACTGAGCCTGCCGGGCGCGGAGCCGCAGGAAGCGGAGCCCGCATCCGAAGAGACGACGCAAGGGGAGGCCGCGGGCGGCGACGGGACGGATGCCGATTCCGCCGACGAGGACGAACCGGTGCGCGAGGCTCAGGAGGGCGACGATGCCGCATCGGGTCCGCACGGCCTGGTGGCGCGCGGGCCCGATGACTGGGATCCCGCCTGAAGCCGAAGAGATCCCGCTCCCCACGACCCTCGTCCGCGCGGCGCGCTGAGCCCGAGCCATCCCGGGTGCAGAAGCTGCTTGCCGCGGCGGGCGTCGGCTCGCGGCGCGAGGTGGAGCGCTGGATCCGCGAAGGACGCCTCGAGATCAACGGCGCGGTGCCCGCGCTCGGCGCCAAGCTCGGTCCCCGTGATCGCGTGACCCTGGACGGCCGGCCGGTCCGCTTGCGGGCCGCGGCGCCGGCCGAATCGCGGGCGCTGATCCTGCACCGCTCGCCCGGGACGCCGCTCGACCTGCAGGCCGCGGCGGCGCAGGCGGCCGAGCACCTGAAGCTCGGGCACGTCTCGCGGCGCTGGCTCGCCATCCAACCCTTGCCGCCCGTCGACGGGGGCCTCGAGATCCTGACCGACGACGGCGCGTGGGCGCACCGGGTCTCGCGCGGCGCGCACCGGCTCACCGTCGACTACGTCCTGCGCATGCGCGGACCGCTCGACGATGCGCTGGTGGCGGAATTCCTTGCGGCCACGAGCTCGGAGGAGGAGCCGATGAGCATCCTCGCCGCCGAGGCGCGCTACGGCGAGGCATCCAATCACTGGCTCAGCGTCACCGCGCGCGCGACGCGCTCGGCCATGGTGCGGCACTGGTGGGCGGCGCGCGGCATGATCGTCAGCCGGCTCATGCGCGTCCGCTTCGGTCCGATACAGCTTGGCCGGGAGCTGCCGCGCGGGCGCCTGCGGCTGCTCTCCCCGGATGAGCGCAGCGCGCTCGCGAGCGAGATGGAGGCGGCCGAGCCCGGCGCCGCCGATCCGCCGCCCGCCGCACGAGCACGGTAGCCCGACAGTCGAGGTAGCGGCGCTCGAGGTATCGGCGGCTCAGGGCGCGGGCGGCGTTCCCGCAGGTTGCGAGGCCGCGAGCAATTGCGCCAGGTACTGCTGCCAGATCACGGCCCAGGTGTGGGTCCCGTGACCGTGCGTCTGGTCGGAGGCCGGAATCAGGATGAACCGGCCGTTCGGCACGCGCTTGATCTCGCGCTCCGCGATTCCGAGCTCGGGCGGATTGACGAAGTCGTCCGCTGAATTGACGTGCATCAGCGGCGCGCGGATCTTCTCGAGACTGGCGGACGGGTCGTAGTCACGCGAGGCGTTGAAGGCGTACAAGAGGTCGTTCGCATCGAGCTCATTGAGCTGGCGGTCCATGTACGTCTTCAGGAACTCATCCGCCGTGTCGCGCGTCGGCAGCGTGTTCTGCATCTGGATCGGGGCGCTGCCGGCGATCATCAGGAGCCCTGCCGCCGTGCGCAAGGCACGCAGCGGCTCGGTCTTGTACTCGCCGTTCTGCCACTCGGGGTCCTGTCGGATGGCCTGCATGAGCAGGCCGCGCCAGAGCCGGTTGCGGCCTGCGATCTGCACGGGCAGGCAGGCGAGCGGCATCAAGGCATCGACGAAGTCGGGGTAGGTCTCGCCCCACATGTAGGTGTGCATGCACCCCATGGAGGTGCCCATCACCAGACGCAGGTGATCGACCTTGAGCCCTTCGACCAGCAGCGTGTGCTGGGCCGCGACCATGTCCTGGTAGGCGTACTGGGGGAAGCGCGCGTGCAGCCCGTCGCTCGGCTTGCTGGAGTTCCCGTGGCCGATCCCGTCGGGCAGGATCAGGTAGTAGCGGTTGGCGTCGAGGAGCTGGCCCTTGCCGAAGAGCACGCCCGCGAAGCGATCGTTCAGGAGGCTCCGCCCCGACCCGCCGGTGCCGTGCAGGAGGAGCACCGCGTTATCGACACGGCCGTGCGCGTCGCGCTTCGGCTTGCCGATGGTGAGGTAGTGCACGCGCAATTCGGACAGCGACTCGCCCGAGGCGAAATGGAAATCGCGGATCACATAGTCGCCCTCGGCGGGCGGAGGCACGGAGCGGGGGAGGTCGGCGCGCGAGATGCCGCACGCGAGCAGGAACGTGATCGATATCGCCGCCGAGAATAGTCGTGCTCGCATTCGTGGCTCCGCAGGGTCGACCGGCCGGGCTGTACGGGTCTCGTTAGGCGCTCGCCGTCTGCGCCTCGATGTAGCGGCCATCAATAGCGCGACTTTGTGCGCTCAGCAAGTAGAGAAACGCGCCGGCCACGGACTGCGGCGCCGGCACGGTGCTCTGGTCCTCCGCCGGATAGGCGGCCGCGCGCATGGGCGTGCGCAGGCGGCCGGGATTCAGGCTGTTGACCCGCACCTTCGTTCCCTCGAGCTCCTCGGCGAGCATCGCGCGGACCGCCTCGAGCCCGCACTTCGATACGGCGTAGTCCCCCCAGAACGGGCGCGGACGGGTGACGACGCCGCTGCTCACGAATATGACCGACGCGTCGTCCGAGCGGCGCAGGCTGGGCAGGAGCACCTGGGTGAGTATGAACGGTGCCGTCAGATTGACGTGCAGCACGCGGCACCACGTCGGCACGTCGTATTGCTCGAGCGGAGTCCGGTCGCCGAGCAGAGCCGCGGCGTGCACCAGACCGTCGAGCCGGCCGAACTCCTCCGCGACGGTCTTGGCCAGCGCGTCGTACTCGACCGCCGTGGCGGAGGCGAGATCGAGCACGGCGATCGCCGGCGGCGGTGCCTCGAGGCGCTCGATCTCGTCGCAGACGCGCTCGAGCTTCGCGAGATTCCGGCCCGAGACGATCACGCGCGCGCCGACGCGTGCGCACTCGATGGCGAGCGCCTTGCCGAGGCCGCCGCTCGCGCCGGTGATCAGGACGTTCCTCCCGGCGAGCAGGCCGGGCGGTGCGTCGAAGGGGCAGGGAATCGGGGTTTCGTTCGAGCTCATCATCGCGCTCCTCGCGCAGTCTGCCAGGCGAGCAGCATATCCTTGAGGCGGCGCATCGCGCTCGTCGTGGCCTCCTCGGCCATCGGGGACCGGTCGAGCCGCCGGAGCCCCAGCGCGGCGAGCACGAGCAGATGCCGGTGCCTGCCGCGCCGCGCGGCCGGCAGCGCGGCGCTCGCGGCACGGTAGCCGCCTGCGGCCCGGGCCTTGAGCTGCTGCAGGTAGCCGGACAGGCGCTCGGGGGGCGCGTCGGCGCACAGATCCGTGGTCTCGACGCCGGCCGCCAGCAGCTCGTCCACCGGAAAAGGCACGCGGCCCGAGCGCGCGAGCCGACGGTAGTCCGCGAGCGCCTCGGCAAGGTGCTCCGCCGCCGCGAGCGCGCGGATCGAGTCGCGCAGATCGCTGAGCGAATCGGCGCTCGGCGCGGCGCTCGGCGCGGGGCGCGGCGCGGGGCGCGGCGCGGCGCTCGAGGCAGCGCTCGAGGCAGCGCTCGAGGCGGGGCGCGAGGCAGCGCTCGAGGCAGCGCTCGAGGCAGCGCTCGAGGCAGCGCTCGAGGCGGGGCGCGGGGCGGCGCTCGAGGCAGCGATCGGCGCGACGCTCGGGGCGCTGGGCGAGGCTCTGGATGAGGCCGCGACCGGTGCATCGTGCCAGCTTTCCGTCAGCCTGGATGCGGCGAGCAGGGGCTCGCCCCGGAGCGCCATGGCGTGCGCCGGCAGGTCGAGCGCCGTCTCGAGCGGTACGCCGCTGACCTCGTCCACGGCGGCGGCGACCGCTGCGGCGAGCGGTTGAAACAGCGGGCCGTCGGCGCCGGGCAGGGCGGCGAGGTAACGGCTGATGGGATGGACCGGAGCTCCCCGCGTCAATCGCTCGATCTCTTCCTGCCACCAGGCGAGCTTCAGGTGCGCGACGCCCCGCTCGACGGAAGGGTCCGTCTCCGCGCGCCACTCCGCGGTCAGCGCCTGGATGCCGAGCAGCGCGTCGCGCGCCGGCGGCGCGGCGAACAGCCACGCCCAGTAACGCGCGCTGCCCGCAGGGACGGCCCGCGCGCGATAACCGAGGTCGAGCCCGGAGGCGGCCGGGGCGGCGGACGCGGCGCGCGATCGCAACGCCGGCTCCTACGCGCGCGGCCCGTCCGACGGGGCCGTGTCCGCGACGGATCGCTTGCGCCGCCGGCCGGTCGTCGTCGCTTCGTCTGCGATTTGCGCGGGCGGCTCGCCGCTCGGCGCCGCATCGTCTGCAATTGGGGCGGGCGGCTCGCCGGGCGCCGCCGCATCCTCTGCAATTGGCTCGGGCGCCGCCGCATCGTCTGCGATCGGCTCGAGCAGCTCATCGACGATCTGTTCGCGCGGCACGCGGGCGAGATTCGAGAGCGGCTCGATCACCTCGATGCTGCGGTCCGTGCGCAACCCGAGCTCGGGAAAGCGCCGCGCGGCGGGCATCACCTGCTGGTCCAGCGAGCCCACCGCGCGATTGAACGACTCGACGCTGGAGCCGAGCGATCGGCCGGCTTTGGCCAGGTGCTCGCTGAACACCGCCAGGCGCTTGTAGAGCTCCTCGCCCAGGCGCCGGACCTGCTGCGCGTTGTCGGCGAGCAGCGATTGCTTCCAGCCGTAGGCCACCGTCTTCAAAAGCGCCAGCAGGCTCGTCGGCGTGGCGAGCATCACGTTTTGGCGCAGCGACTCGTCGATGAGCGTGGGATTGTCGTGGAACGCCGCGGTCAGGAACTGGTCGCCCGGCAGGAAGAGGATGACGAATGCCGGGCTGTGCTCGAATTGGGCCCAGTAGCGCTTCGAGGCAAGCTCGCGCACCCGTGCGCCGACGAGCTGGGAGTGGCGCCTCAAGGCCGTGGCGCGCTCCTCCTCGGTCTGCGCCTCGGCCGCGGCGAGATAGGCGTCGAGCGGGGTCTTCACGTCGATCACTAGATCACGCCGCTCCGGCATGTGCACGACCATGTCGGGACGCATCACGCCGGAATCCGTGCTCACCTGAAGCTGCTCGGAGAAGTCGACGTGCTCGCTCATGCCGGACAGCTCGACCACCCGGCGCAGGGTGATCTCGCCCCATTGGCCGCGCACGTCGGGGCGGCGCAGGGCCGTGACGAGATTGCGGGTCTCGCGCGACAGGTGCGTCTGTCCGGAGGCGAGCGCCTCCATTTGCGCCTTGAGCGTCGCGAATGCATCGATGCGGTCGCGCTCGATGGTCCCGATCTGCGCCTCGGTCTTCGCGAGCGCCTCGCGGATCGGGCGCACCAAGCCCTCGATCGCGGTCTCACGCTCCTTGAGCGCGCCGGCCGCCTCGGTCTGCTGGCGCGTCAGGCGCTCCCGCGCGAGCTGCAGGAACAGCTCGTTGTTGCTCTTCAAGCTGTCGCGCGCAAGGTCGCCGAACGCGCTTTGCATCTCGGCCTGCACCCGCGCGAGCTCGCGCTCGCGCGTGGCGGCGGCCGCCTCGTCCGAAAGCTGCCGCGCCCGGAGCTGCTCGAGCTCGACGCGCAAAGTCTGCTCGCGCCGCGCGCGCGCGAGCAGCGCGATGAGTCCGCCCACGACCGCGCCGACCGCGGCGCCGATGACGGCGGCCAGGATCTCGGTGCCGCTCATGCGCGTCCGCTCGCGTCGAGCCAGGCGAGCAGATCCTCGGCGCGCTGCAGGTAGGCATCCCCGCCCCAGGCCGCCTCGTCATCGTCCTCGCCGACATACCCGTAGCTCGCGACCAGGGCCGGCATGCCGGCGCCGCGCGCGGCCTGCACGTCGCGCTCGGCATCGCCGACGTACACGCATTCGTCCGGCGAGACGCCGGCGAGATCCGCGGCGTGCAGCAGGGGTGCGGGGTCGGGCTTGCGCTGGGCCAGCGTGTCGCCGCTGACGACGCACGCGAATCGCCCGCGCAGGCCGAGCTCCTGCAGCAGGGGCTCCGTCAGCCACGCCGGCTTGTTGGTCACGATGCCGCTCTTCAGCCGCCGCCCCTCGAGCTCGACGAGCACGCCGTCCATGCCGGGGAACAGCCGTGTCCCGCGGCTGAGCGCGCCGCGATAGATCTCGAGGAAGCGGCGCTGCAGCCCGGCGAAGTGCTCCGGCGCGGCGTCGGGGAATCCCATCTTCACGACCCGGGCCGAGCCGTGGCTCACCGTGGGGCGCACCGTCTCGTAGGCCAGCGGCTCCAGATCCTCCTCGCGCCGCAGGGCGTTGAGAGCGCCGACCATGTCCGGGGCCGTGTCGAGCAGCGTGCCGTCGAGATCGAACAGGATCGCGCGCAGGCGGGGGGCCATCAGGGCGCGGCCTTCGAGAAGTGAGCCAGATAATTCACGTCGGTGCTCGTGCCGAGCCCGAACGCGCGGGTCAGCGGATCGTAGGTGATGCCGGCGAGGTCGACCAGGGTGAGGCCGGCCGCACGCCCCCAGCGTGCGAGCTCCGAGGGCCGGATGAACTTGAGATATTCGTGGGTGCCCTTCGGCAGGATGCGGGCGATGTATTCGGCGCCGATGATGGCGACCGCGAACGCCTTCGGATGCCGGTTGAGCGTCGACACGATGACGCTGCCGCCCGGCCTCACGAGGCCGGCCAGCGCGGCCACGCTCGCGGCCGGATCGGGCACGTGCTCGAGCATCTCCATGCAGGTGACGAGGTCGAAGGCCCCGGGCATCTCGGCGCTGAGGCTCTCGGCCGCGATCTCGCGATACTCGACCGCCGTGCCGGATTCGATCGCGTGCAGCTCGGCCACGTCGAGCACGGCCCGCGACAGGTCGATGCCGAGCACCCGCGCGCCGGCCCTCGACATGGCCTCGGAGAGAATGCCGCCGCCGCAGCCGACGTCGAGCGCCCGCCGGCCCGCGAGCCCGGAGGCGCGCTCGATGTACGCGAGCCGCACGGGGTTGAGCTCGTGCAGAGGCCGCGACGGGCCGCTCGGGTCCCACCAGCTCTGCGCGAGCGCGGCGAACTTCGAGAGCTCGGCGGGATCGGCGTTGTCTCGGGGTGTCTGCATGGTCATTCTCGGGAGCCCGGGTGCCGGCGGTGCTCCGCGAGGCGCGCCGCGACGCTCGGCCAATCAAGCCGGGTGAGCACGGATTCCGACAACAGCTGGCGGCCCGCCACCCAGACGTCGCTCACCATGTCACGACTGCCGCGAAAAACCAATCGCGCCACGGGATCGGCGTGCAGCTGCGCCGACGGACCGCCGAGATCGACGCAGCAGAGATCCGCCCACTTGCCGGGCTCGAGCGAGCCGGTCTCGGCTTCCATCCCGAGGACGGCCGCCGCCCCGGCGGTTGCCATGAACAGAGCGCGGCGCGCATCCGTCTCCGGCGCGCCGGTGCGCAGCATCGCGGCCACGAGCTTGAGGTTGGTCCAGAGATCCCGCGGCTGATGGGCGGCGCCCGCGCTGCCGATCCCGGCGCGAATCCTGGCCGCGGCCAGGCTCGCGACCGGAGGCAGCCGCTCCTCCGCCTCGATGCTCGCGAGCGGGCAGAGGCTGACCGCGATCCCGGTGCGCTCGGCCCGCTGAATGTCGGCAGCCTGCGCATGACAGAGGTGAACGGCGTTGAGCGACGGAGTGAGCAGCCCGAGGGAATCCAGCCGCTCGAGGGGCTCGACCCCGTGCAGCCGCAGCGACTCGGCCAGCTCGGCACGCGAGGCGTGCAGGTCGATCACGGTGCGGGCATCGAGCTCGTCCACCAGCATGGCGACGCGCCGGAACGTGGCATCGCTCAGGGCGTTGGCGCCGGCGGGCGCGAATGCGATCGAGACCAGCGGATGGTCGTGATACGTGTCGAACATCGCGAGCGCCCGCGATACGTCGCCGGGCCCCGCGGCCGCCGCGCCCTGCGTTTCCCCGATCGGCACGCCGACGACGGCCCGCATGCCCTGGTCGGCCGCGGCGCGCGCCGCCGCCTCGGGAAACGCGTCGCGCTCGACGTAGCAGGTCGTCCCCGCGCGCAGCATCTCGGCGATGGCCGCGAGCGCCCCGTCTTGCGCGAGCTGCTCGCCCTCGAGAGGCAGATCGAGCGCGAGATCGATCTGTGCGGACGTGGTCGCGGCGCGCGCGGCGACGTTGATGAATCCCGGCAGCAGAGCGTGCGTCGGACGCTGCACGAGCGTGGTGGGCGCGTAGCGCCGCGCCGCCTCGAGGCGCGGCAATATCTCGAGAATCCGGCCGTCGCGCACCATGAGCGCGTGATGCTCGAGCACCTCGCCGGCCCCGGACATGGGAAGGACCCAACGGGCCTCGATGCAAAAATCGGCGGGAAGCGGGCGCATTCCCAATTATATCGAGCCGCCTCGCGCGGGCTCAAAAATCACGGGGCCGGAGTTCGGAGGAATGGCGGGATGTGCTAGAATTCGGCGGATGTACAAGACCGATTCTCGCCCGTTCTAACCCCGTTTCGATCGGACCCTAGAGGCTACCCGGACTCTCGCTGATGGCCGAGATCGCACGCGAAATATTGCCCGTAAATCTCGAAGAGGAGATGCGTAAATCCTACCTGGATTACGCCATGAGCGTCATCGTCGGCCGTGCGCTGCCGGACGTGCGCGACGGCTTGAAGCCCGTGCACCGGCGCGTCCTGCACGCGATGCGGGAGCTCTCGAACGACCATAACAAGCCGTACAAGAAATCGGCCCGCGTCGTGGGCGACGTCATCGGCAAGTACCATCCGCACGGCGATGCCTCGGTGTACGACGCCATCGTGCGCATGGCTCAGCCGTTCTCGATGCGGTATCTGCTCGTCGACGGCCAGGGCAACTTCGGCTCGGTGGACGGCGACCCGCCCGCGGCGATGCGCTACACCGAAGTGCGCATGTCGCGCATCGCCGGCGAGCTCCTCGCGGACATCGACAAGGAAACCGTCGATTTCGTGCCGAATTACGATGAGTCGGAGTCGGAGCCCGCGGTGCTGCCGACGCGCGTCCCGAACCTCCTCGTCAACGGCTCGTCCGGCATCGCGGTCGGCATGGCCACCAACATCCCGCCGCACAATCTCGGCGAGATCGTCTCGGCCTGCATCGCGCTCATCGAGAACCCGGAGCTCACGCTGGCCCAGCTGATGCAGTTCGTGCCCGGCCCGGATTTCCCGACGGCGGGCCTGATCAACGGCGCGCAGGAGATCGTCGCCGCCTACAAGACCGGCCGCGGCCGTCTGTACGTGCGTGCGCGCACGCATGTCGAGGACGTGGGCAAGGGCGACCGCCAGGCCATCATCATCACCGAGCTCCCCTACCAGGTGAACAAGGCGCGGCTGATCGAGCGCATCGCGGACCTGGTGCGCGACAAGCAGATCGAGGGCATCGCCGGCGACGGCTTGCGCGATGAGTCGGACAAGGACGGCATGCGCGTGGTCATCGAGCTGAAGCGCGGCGAAGTGCCCGAGATCATGCTCAACAACCTGTTCGCGCAGACGCCGATGGAGACGGTGTTCGGCATCAACATGGTGGCGCTGGTCGACGGCCAGCCGCGGCTCCTCAGCCTGAAGGAGATGCTCGATGCCTTCCTGCGGCATCGCCGCGAGATCGTCACCCGCCGCACCATTTACGAGCTGCGCAAGGCGCGCGAGCGCGCCCACGTCCTCGAGGGCCTGGCCGTGGCGCTCGCCAACATCGACGAGATCATCGCCGCCATCAAGGCCTCGCCCTCGCCGGCGGAGGCCAAGGCCGCCTTGACGGCGCGCGCCTGGCGCCCAGGCGCGGTGTCGGAGATGCTGGTGCGCGCGGGCGCCATCAACACCCGGCCGACGGGCGAGGCGGCCGGCTTCGGCATCGTCGAGGGCGGCTACCGGCTGACCGACGTCCAGGCCCAGGCGATCCTGGACATGCGGCTGCACCGTCTGACGGGGCTCGAGCAGGACAAGATCATCGCCGAGTACCAGGAGCTCCTGGAGCAGGTCCGCGGGCTCGGCCTGATCCTCTCCGACCCCAACCGGCTGCTCGAGGTGATCCGCAACGAGCTCGAGTTCGTCCGCGACACCTTCGGCGACAAGCGGCGCACCGAGATCATCAGCACGCACGAAGACCTGACGATCGAGGACCTGATCTCGCCCGAGGACGTGGTGGTCACGCTGTCGCATGGCGGCTATGCGAAGGCGCAGCCGGTCTCCGATTATCAGGCGCAGCGGCGCGGCGGCCGCGGCAAGGCCGCGACGACCGTGAAGGACGAGGACTTCGTCGACAAGATGTTCGTGGCCAACACCCACGACACGCTGCTCTGCTTCTCCGACCACGGCAAGGTGTACTGGCTCAAGGTGTACCAGCTGCCGCAGGCGAGCCGCGGAGCGCGCGGCAAGCCCATCGTCAACCTGCTGCCGTTGCAGGAAGGCGAGCGCATCAGCGCGATGCTGTCGATCAAGGACTTCGAGGAAGGCAAGTTCGTCTTCATGGCGACGAGCCTCGGCACCGTGAAAAAGACCTCGCTCGCCAATTTCTCGCGGCCGCGGGCGAGCGGCATCATCGCCGTCGCGCTCGAGCCCGGCGACAAGCTGGTCGGCGTGGCGATCACGGACGGCACCAAGGACATTCTCCTGTTCACCACGGGCGGCAAGTCGATCCGCTTCGCCGAAGAGGAGGTCCGCGGCATGGGCCGCGAGGCTGCGGGCGTGCGCGGCGTGCGCCTGAGCGAGGAGCAGCGGGTCAATGCGCTGATCGTCGCCGAGCGCGAATACATCCTGACCGCATCCCAGAACGGCTTCGGCAAGCTGACGCCGCTCGCGGATTTCCCCACCCATGGCCGCGGCGGGCAGGGGGTCATCGCGCTGCAGATCACCGATCGCAACGGCAGCATGATCGGCGCCCTGCAGGTGGGCCTGGATGACGAGGTCATGCTCATGAGCCAGAACGGGGTGCTGGTGCGCACGCCGGTGCGCGACATCTCGGTGGTCGGCCGCAATACACAGGGCGTGCGCTTGATCCGCGTGGAGGAGGGCGATCAGCTCTCGGGTCTCGAGCGTATCGAGGGCCTCGCGGGCGACGAGGGCGCAGGCGGCGAAGGAGCGGGCGGCGAGGGGGCGGGCGACACCTCGACCGAGTCCTAGCGCAGGATGCGCGTATTCAATTTCTCCCCCGGCCCCGCGGTACTGCCCCTCGAGGTGCTGCAGGAAGCGCAGGCGGACCTGCTCGACTGGCAGGGCGGGGGGACCTCCGTCATGGAGGTAAGTCACCGCAGCCCGGCCTTCATCCGGGTGGCCGAGGAGGCGGAGTCGGACCTTCGCGGGCTCCTTGCCATCCCGGACCATTACAAGGTGCTGTTCATGCAGGGCGGTGCCTCCGCCCAGTTCTCGCTCGTGCCGCTGAATCTCACCGCGCCGGGCGATCGCGTCGACTACGTCGATACGGGGCACTGGTCGCAGCGCGCCATCACCGAGGCGCGGCGCTATTGCGAGGTGGCCATCGCGGGCGATGCGGGCGGCCGCCATACCTGCGTGCCGCCGCAGCAGGCCCTGCGCTTGAGCCCGGACGCGGCCTACCTGCATTACACGCCGAACGAGACCATCGGCGGCGTCGAGTTCGGCTACGTTCCTGACACCGGTAAGGTACCGCTGGTCGCGGACCTGTCATCCAGCATCCTGTCGTGCCCCCTCGATGTGGCCCGTTTCGGGCTGATCTACGCCGGCGCGCAGAAGAACATCGGGCCCTCGGGCCTCACCCTCGTGATCGTGCGCGAAGACCTGCTCGGGCGCGCGCGCGCCGCGACGCCCCATGTCTTCGACTATCGGGCGATCGCCGCGGAGCGCTCGCTCCTCAATACGCCGCCGACCTTTGCCTGGTACGTGGCCGGCCTCGTGCTCAAGTGGCTGAAGAAGAACGGCGGCGTGGCCGCGGCGGGGGAGCGCAATCTCGCCAAGTCGCGCGCGCTCTACGCGGCGATCGACGCGTCGGCGCTGTACCGTAATCCGGTCGCGGCGGACGCCCGCTCGCGGATGAACGTGGTCTTCACCCTGAAGGACGCGGCGCTCGACGCCCGGTTCCTGGCCGAGGCCGCCGCGGCGGGCCTCTACGGCTTGAAGGGCCACCGCGTGTTGGGAGGAATGCGCGCCAGCCTCTACAATGCCATGCCGCTCGCGGGCGTCGAGGCCCTGATCTCCTTCATGAGCGATTTCGAGCGGCGTCACGCGTGAGGTGCCATGGCAAGCAGTGATATCCCTTCGCGCCGCAAGCAACGGCCCGCCAAGTCCAAGCGGCGCGAGGCGCCGGCAGCCGTGCCGGCGGGCGCGCCGCCGCCGACCGACGGGGTCGGCAAGATTCGCGACAGCATCGATGCGATCGATGCGCGCATCCACGCGCTGCTCAACGAGCGCGCGCGCTTCGCGCAGCAGGTCGGCATCTCCAAGACCGCGGGCGGCAAGGCGGTGGACTTCTACCGGCCGGAGCGCGAAGCGGACGTGCTGCGCATGGCGCTCAAGCGCAATCAGGGCCCGCTGCGCGACGAGGAGATCGCGCGCCTGTTCCGCGAGATCATGTCCGCGTGCCTCGCGCAGCAGGAGCCGCTCAAGGTGGCATTCCTCGGCCCCGAAGGGACGTTCACGCAGGCGGCGGTGCTCAAGCACTTCGGCTCCTCGGTGCGCGCGCTGCCCTTGTCCGCGATCGACGAGGTCTTCCACGAGGTGGAGGGCGGGGTGGCGGATTTCGGCGTCGTGCCGATCGAGAACTCGAGCGAAGGCACCGTCAACCACACCCTCGACATGTTCCTCACCTCCTCGCTCAAGATCTGCGGTGAGGTGGAGCTGCGCATTCATCACGATCTCATGGGCAAGATGTCGGGCACCGACGCGGTGAAGCGGGTGTGCGCGCATCCGCAGGCGCTCGCCCAGTGCCGCGGGTGGCTGGACGATCATCTCGCCGAGGCGGAGCGGGTCGGGGTGAGCAGCAACGCCGAGGGCGCGCGCCGCGCGCGCGACGAGCGCGGCACGGCCGCCATCGCCAGCAAGGCCGCGGCCGACATCTACGGCCTGACCGTGCTCGCCTCGGACATCGAGGACCGGCAGGACAACACCACGCGGTTCCTGGTGATCGGCCGGAAGCTCTTCACCCCGAGCGGCATCGACCGCACCACGCTGCTCCTCTCGGGGGCGGACACCGACGATTCGGGGGCGTTGTTCCGGCTGCTCGAGCCGCTCGCCAAGCACCGCGTCAACATGACGCGCATCGAGTCGCGTCCGTCGCGCAAGCGCAAGTGGGACTACGTCTTCTTCATCGACATCGAAGGCCACGTGAGCGATGCGCCGGTCGCGAAGGCGCTGACCGCGCTCAAGAGCCGGGCCTCCCTGTTCAAGGTGCTCGGATCGTATCCGCGCGCCGTGCTCTGATGAGCAGCGCCGCCCAGCGTGCGTTCCTCACGCAGCCGGCGCACCGCGTCGCCGGCGCGATCGAAGTGCCGGGCGACAAGTCGATCTCGCATCGTGCGCTCATGCTCGGCGGCATCGCGACCGGCACGACGGAGGTGCGCGGCTTTCTTGCGAGCGAGGACTGCCTCGCGAGCCTCGGCGCCATGCGCGCGCTGGGCGTGCCGATCGAGACCGTGACTCCGACGCACGTGCGCATTCGCGGCGTGGGCCTCTCGGGCTTGAGAGGCGCGGGCCGGGCTCTCGACATGGGCAATGCCGGGACGGCCATCCGCCTGTTCACGGGACTCCTGTCCGGGCAACGCTTCGATTCGACGCTGGTCGGGGACGAGTCGCTCATGCGGCGGCCGATGGAGCGCGTGGCGCGCCCCTTGCGTGAGATGGGTGCGGACGTACGCACGCGCGAGGGCACGCCGCCCGTCGAGGTGCACGGCGGCCGCAGCCTGCGCGCCATCGAATACTCGATGCCGGTCGCAAGCGCCCAGGTGAAGTCCGCGATCCTGCTCGCGGGGCTCTATGCGCAGGGCGTCACCACCGTGGTCGCGCCGGCCCCGAACCGCGATCACAGCGAGCGCATGCTGGCGGGCGCCGGGGTCCGGGTCGAAATCGACGGGCTCACCTCGCGCATCCACCCGCCCGAGCGCCTCGAGGCGCAGTCCCTGACGGTGCCGGGCGATTTCTCCTCGGCGGCCTTCTTCCTGGTGGCGGGCCTGCTCGCCGCGCCCGAGGACGGCCTGCTGTTGCGCAACGTCGGCCTGAATCCGACCCGCACGGGGCTGCTCGAAGCGCTCACCGAAATGGGCGGGCGCATCGAGGTGCAGAATCCGCGTCTAAGCGGCGCGGAGCCGGTCGGCGACCTCCTGGTGCGCCCATCGGCGCTGCACGGCATCCGCGTGCCCGCGGCGCTCGTGCCGCTGGCGATCGACGAGCTGCCCGTGCTCTTCATCGCGGCTGCGTGCGCCGCCGGCGAGACGTGGATCACCGGCGCCGAGGAGCTGCGGATCAAGGAGAGCGATCGAATCGCGGCGATGAGCGCGGGACTCAACGCCCTGGGCGTCGCTCACGAGGTGCTGCCCGACGGCATGCGCATCGAGGGCCGCGGCGATGGTCCGGCGTTCGGGTCCGGGGAGGTGGACAGCTTCGGCGACCATCGCATCGCCATGTCCTTCGCGGTGGCGAGCCTGCGGGCGCGCGGCCCGATCTCCATTCGCGACGTGGCGAACGTCGCCACCTCGTTTCCCGGATTCGTGGCTCTCGCCCGAGCGGTCGGTCTGGACGTGCGCGAAGCGGCGAGCGAGTCTTGAAGAAGATGAGCTCCGTCCCCGTCATCACCATCGATGGGCCCTCAGGCTCCGGCAAGGGCACCGTGAGCCGCGCCGTGGCCCGGGCCCTCGGGTGGGGACTTTTGGACAGCGGAGCGCTGTATCGGCTGGTGGCGCTCGCCGGCCGCCGGGCCGGGATCGCGCTCGATGAAGGAGGCCGCCTGGCCGGCTTGGCGGAGGGTCTGGACCTTCATTTCGGCTCCGACCGGCAAGGGGAGGAGGCGGTCTGGATGGGCGGCGAGGACGTGACCCGCGCGATACGCACCGAGCAGGCCGGAAACGATGCGTCCAAGGTTGCGGCGTTGCCGCGCGTCCGGGAGGCGCTCCTGGAGCGTCAGAGGCGGTTTGTGATGGCTCCGGGGCTCGTCGCGGACGGCCGGGACATGGGGACTGTGGTGTTTCCGTCGGCCGAGGTGAAGATTTTTCTCACGGCCAGTCCCGAGGAGCGGGCCCGCAGGCGCCATAACCAGTTGAAAGAAAAGGGGGTTGCTGCTACCCTTGCCGCCCTTTCGCTGGAGATAGCGGAGCGCGACCGGCGCGATACGACCCGGGCGGTTTCGCCTCTGGTCGCGAGCGCGGATGCAGTTCTCTTGGACACAACGGGCATGCCCGTGGATGTCGTGATCGAACGCGTCCTTGGGATCGCCCGCGGAAGACTGCGAGACGTTTAGAATTGATACATCGCGGCTTCAAGGATCGAAGCCGTCATTGCAAGTAACCTCCGGACCCATGGATTCGTGCCGGAGAAGCGAAGAGAGAGTATGACCGAAAGTTTTGCGGAATTGTTCGAACAGAGCATCGCGAGCCAGCGCATCCGTCCTGGCACCATCCTCAATGGGTTGATCGTCGAAGTCGGCCAGGATTACGTCATCGTCAACGTCGGACTCAAGTCCGAGGCGGTGATCCCCTCCGATCAATTCAAGAATGAGAAAGGCGAAATCGAAGTCCAGGTGGGCGAGACCGTCGAGGTCGCGCTGGACAGCGTCGAGGACGGCTCGGGCGAGACCCGGCTCTCGCGCGAGAAGGCCAAGCGTGCACGCACTTGGACGCGCCTCGAAACGGCGTTCGAGAAGCAGGAGGTGGTGGTCGGCACCATCACCGGCCGCGTCAAGGGCGGCTTCACCGTCGAGATCGACAACGTACGCGCGTTCCTCCCGGGATCGCTCGTCGACGTGCGCCCGGTGCGCGACCCGTCGTACCTCGAGAACAAGCCCCTCGAATTCAAGGTCATCAAGCTCGATCAGAAGCGCAACAACGTGGTCGTCTCGCGTCGCGCCGTGGTCGAGCAGGAATACAGCGCCGAGCGCTCGGCACTGCTCGACAATCTCCAGGAAGGCGCGGCCGTCAAGGGCGTGGTCAAGAACCTGACCGACTACGGCGCGTTCGTGGACCTCGGCGGCATCGACGGCTTGCTGCACATCACCGACATGGCCTGGAAGCGCGTCAAGCATCCTTCCGAGGTCGTCAAGGTCGGCGAAGAGATCGACGTGCGGATCCTCAAGTTCGACCGCGAGCGCCAGCGCGTTTCGCTCGGCTTGAAGCAGCTCGGGGCCGATCCCTGGCAGAACATCGCGCGCCGCTACCCGGCGAACACGCGGCTGTTCGGCAAGGTCACCAACATCGCCGACTACGGCTGCTTCGTCGAGATCGAGGAAGGCGTCGAGGGCCTGGTGCACGTGTCGGAGATGGACTGGACCAACAAGAACGTGAACCCCGCGAAGGTGGTGCACGTCGGTCAGGAAGTCGAAGTGATGGTGCTCGACATCGACGAGGAGCGCCGCCGCATCAGCCTCGGCATCAAGCAATGCAAGACCAATCCGTGGAAGGAGTTCGCCGAGAACTACAATCGCGGCGACAAGGTGTCCGGTCAGATCAAGTCGATCACCGACTTCGGCATCTTCATCGGGCTCGCCGGCGGCATCGACGGCCTCGTGCACCTGTCCGAC
>DATAYZ010000029.1:0-15845 GCA_036272295.1 Steroidobacteraceae bacterium | reverse complement strand
CAACATCGTGTTCGAGCGCAACCTGATCACCGGCTCGACCAATGCCTGGGGCGGCCTGCAAATGCGCACCGCCGTGGTCAACGAGACCATCCGCGACAACGTGTTCGTGATGAACTCCGGCGGCGCCGAGATCTATCCCGAATATGCGGTGGGCGTCGGACAGCTCGGCATCGAGCCCGTGCCCACCGGCGTCGAGGTCTACAACAACACCATCTACATACCCACTCCGCGCGACAACCAACAGGGTGGCATCGCCTTCAACGGACTCTCCATGGCGGGACCGCCCAAGAGCAGCTACGTGAAGAACAACCTCATGTACGCTCCGAGCGGCACCCATACCCCGGTCAGCAACACCGGCTCGGGCAACACGATCAGCAACAACAGCGCCTCGTTTGCGGCCAATCCGGGGTTCCTGGAGGCTTCGGGCTCCGTGCTCTCGGACTTCAAGCCCTCGGCCAACTACTCCGGCGGCGCCGCCGTGCCGGTCTGGCTCGATGCGCTGGGCACTGCATGGACGACCTGGTATCTGGGTGCCGTAGACCCCTAGCGCGGCGTGCTTGCTCCTCCGCGTCCGTCGCTCCCGACGGCGCGGAGGAGCTCTTTGCCAGCCGAGCTGACATCCACACCCTCGTGCTTCAAGCGGGCCGACTTCGAGAGAAAGTGCTTCTCGACCAGGAACCACGAGGCCGCACCGGCCGCGAGCGAGAGCGGCGCTGAAATGCAGAACAGAAGGAGCGGACTCATGCGGCCGCCGGAATACATCTGTACGAACTGCTCGATCGGATAGGCGTACAGATAGACGCCGTAGGAGAAATCGCCGTAGCGTCCGAGATGCAGGAAATTCAAGCGCCGCGTCTGAGCGAGCCAGAGCAGCGCATAGGCGCCCACGGTGGGTAGCGCGAGCATCGCTCCATAAGGAACGAAATAAGAGACGACCAGCAGCAGGAACGACACGGCCGCAATGTCGGCCCGGAACAAAGCTTTTCCGCCCCACAAATTGAATATCATTCCCGCCAGAAAAAACGGCAGGACGGTCACCCAGAACAAAGGGTACCCGAACATCTCCCCGAACAGCTTTCCGCCGGGGTGCCAGCCCGACCAGTCGAGGTACGCATGCAGGCCGACGACTTCGACCAGCAATGCGACCAGAAACCAGCGGCGCCGCAACAGACCGAGCAGGCCGAAGACCATGACCATGATGTAGCACCAGAACTCGTAGGGAATGGACCATAGCGATCCGTTCAGTGCGTTGGGCGACGGATTTGCTTCGAACACCGGGGGCATGTCGAAACTCTGCAATCGCAGCGTGTCGGCGATGAACCGCCAAGGCGTCGTCGACCAGCGATGCCCGGGGCCGGCGGCCAACGGCGCGAGGATGAGCACGCTGAGCAGGGCCAGGACGATGAACCCGGGGTAGATCCGGCCGATGCGCCGCCTCAGATAGCCGGCCACCTTGGGTGAGCGGGTCCAGCTTTGCGTGATCAGAAAACCACTGATCGCGAAGAAGCCCCACACGCTCAGATTGCCCAGCGTCGTCTGTCCGCGCGTGAGCTCGTACAGCGGCTCCGTATCGTTCGAGCCGCGCGACAAGGGAAATGCATGGGAAAGAATCACCAGCACCGCAAGGATCAGCCGGAGGGAATCGAAGTTGTTGGTGGGACGTGGTTGCGATGACACGATCTTGATCTCCGTACCGGCTACGACGCGCTCGTCTGAAACAGCTGTCCGAGCTTCGCCGCTTCCCGGTCGACCGAATGCAGCGCCGCGACCCGCTCGTATCCCGCCCGGGCCAGGCGCTCCATCTCGCCTTCGCTTCGGGCCAGACAGTCCTCCATGGCGGCGACGAGATGGTCCAGCGAGCCGGCGGGAAACAGCCAGCCGGTCTCGCCGGGTACCACGAGCTCCGGAATACCGGCGACGAAGGTGCTGAGGGCGGGCCTGCGCAGGGCCATGGCCTCCATGATCACGACCGGCAGGCCTTCCGCGAAGCTCGGCAGCACCAAGGCGCGAGCGGCCAGGATCTCATCCCGCACCCGCTCGCTGCTGATCCAGCCGGTGATGCGGACCTGAGGCCGAATCCCGAGGCGGTCGACGGCGGCTTCGATCTCCCCGCGTAGATCGCCGTCTCCGGCGAGCACCAGCTCCACCGAGACCCCCTTGGCGCGCAGCCGCGCGACCGCCTCCACCAGGATCAGCTGCCCCTTGGCCTCGCAGAGGCGGCCCACGCAGACGAAACGATGGGCAACCGGCGGTTGGATCGCGCGGGCGGCATTCTCGGGAGAGTCATGGAACGCCGCCTCGATGCCGCAGCGCACGACGTGTACTTTGGCCCATTCGGATGCGGCACTGCGCAAATAGATCTGGCTGCGGCAATACAGGCTGATCGCGGCAACGAAATCCGCTCGCGCCACCTTCTCGCCGATGGCCATCGGCGACTCGAATTCTTCGGGACCGTGGATGGTCAGACTGTAGGGCGGCCCGCCCAGCATCCGCGCATACATCGCCACCTCGGCCGAGTTCGTGCCGAAATGGGCATGCACCCTTGCGGCTCCGGAGTCCCGGAGGAACCGCACCAAGCGGCATGCTTCGATCACCCGGAAGAGATGCAGGAGGAGCCGCCGATCGGACCGGCCGGATACGCGGAACGCCAGCTTGAGGGCCGCCCCCAGGCGCGCCGGCGCTCGGGCGAGCTGCCCGAGAGCGGGCAAGACCAGCCCAGCCACCCCCTCCTCGAGGACATAGCGGGTCCTGCCCTGCTCGGCCAAGTCCACCGGATCGGGAACCCGCTCCGTCCAGCCCCGCAGCGCCAGTCTTTCGACCTCGAATCCCAGCCGCTCCAACGCAAAAATTTCTCGCCGGATGAAAGTATGGCTAACTTTTGGGTATTGGTTGATAAAGTAAGCGATTTTCAAAGGGATCTGCGATAGTTCAGCTTGTTGTTTAGTTTCAAATACCTGGATAGTCTATCTCCTGTGGAATCTTAATCCAGGTACCCCTTCAAAGATGGACGCGCGTCGCGTCGCTCGGCGATAAACCACGTCACAATTGTCGACACTCGGATCTCAAGAACCGTCGATGAGCCACCACCTCCCTGCAACCGATTCACTTGCGGCCTCGCCTTCCGGGAGCGCTCAGCCGTGCTATTTCAGGTCGGGGGACAACCAGCTCTTCGGCTGGCTTCACGCCCCCGCGGCGGCGCGCACCGATCTCGGGGTCGTCATATGCAATCCTTTCGGCTACGAGTCAATCTGCGCCCACCGCAGCGTCCGTGAATTCGCGCAGTCCATCGCCGCACGCGGGATGCCCGTTCTGCGGTTCGACTATGCCGGCACCGGCGACTCATGCGATGTCGACGAGCACGACGATCAGCTCGAGCATTGGGTACCGGACGTGGTCGCCGCGATCCGGGAATTGCGGCGCGCGGCCAAGGTCGAGCGCGTGTGCTTGCTGGGCATCCGCCTCGGCGCGCTGCTCGCGGCCCTTGCAGCCGCCGACGGCGAGCTGGTCGATTCCCTGGTTTTGATCGGACCGGTGGTGAGCGGCAAGCGCTATGTCCGTGAGCTGCGCATGACGCAACTGGCCGGCATCGCACTGAGCGGCGGCTCGGAGACCCCGGGCGAATCGTCCGCCGGCAAGGCGCTCGAGGCCGGCGGGTTCCTGCTTTCCGCAGCAACCCTGAAGACCCTCTCGAGCCTGGATCTGCAGGCCCGGGCCGCCCCGTCCGTGCGCTCGATGTTGATCATCGACGGCGACAAGCTGCCCGCCGCCAAGCGCTGGGCCGAATCCCTCGCGCACTCCACGGTCGCGCTCCGGTACGTGAATCTGCCGGGGCTGATCGAGATGTCCATGACCGCCCCGCAATTCGCGGTGGTACCGCATGACATGATCCGGGCGACGGTGGAATGGCTCTCGGCCCTCCCGGCGCGCTCTCCAGCCCTGCCTCGGGCATCGGCGGACCGGTCCATGCCGGCACCGCAGGAGGCCTCCCCACAGGCGCCGTCGCCGGCTCAGGCGGCCGCAGCCGCGTCGGCGTCGATTCTCGTGATGGAGGGCACCGCCGATCCGCGAATCTCCGAAAGCCCGGTCGCGATTTCATCCGATCTCGAGCTGTTCGGGATCATCACCGAGCCGAGCCCCGACGAGAAGCGGCGCCGTGCCGTCATTCTGCTGAACCCGGGCGCGGACTTTCACATCGGCGCAAGCCGCATGTACGTCTCGCTCGCACGGCGTTGGGCGCGCAACGGGTATTTCGTGCTGCGCCTCGACCTCGGCGGAATCGGCGACAGCGGCACGCGTCCCGGCCGGCGCAACGACGAAGTCTTTCCGGACGAGGCCATTGCCGACATCAACCGTGCGATCGAGCTCATGACATCCCGGTACTCGATCTCCGAAGTCACTCTCGCCGGTCTGTGCTCGGGCGCTTATCATGCTCTGCGCGCGGCCGTCGCCGGCGCCGACGTCAATCGCATCCTCATGGTCAACCCTCAGAACTACTTCTGGAAGAAGGGCATGACTCTCGAGCAGGTGCAGCTCGTGGAAGTCGTCCACAACCCGGGGGTGTATCGTCGGCGCCTTTTTTCCGGCGCGGCCTGGACGCGGATCCTGACGGGAAAGACCGACGTGGTGCGCATCGCCGCGATCTATCTGCAGCGGCTGCGCCTCGCGGGCGAGACGCTGATGCGCTCGATGGGCCGGCTGCTCAGAATCCGGCTCGCGGACGACCTGGGATGGGAGCTGCAGCACATCGTCGCGCGCGGGGTGCGCGTCACTTTCCTGTTCGCTCGAAGCGAGCCCGGGCTCGAGCTGCTTCGACTGCAGGCCGGCTCGATCCTATCGCGGCTCGGCGACCGCTGCCGTGTCCGGATCGTGGACCGCGGCGATCACATCTTCAGCAGGCAGGAGCCGCGTCGGATCATGGAGAGCGCGCTCAGCGAGGAGCTCTTTGCCGCATCGGGAGACGCGCTTCCCGCGTACGACGATCGCGCCTCGCTGGAGCTCCGGCAAGCCTCCGCGAAGTAAGTCTCACGCGCCCGGAAAGTAGGATTTGAGCGGCTCGAAGGCGCGGTTCCTGCGCAGCCAGGGGCTGTGGCTCATCAGGTCGCGCAGGTAATGGGGCGTGATCGGCCGCCGCAGCGCCTTTTGCTTGAGAATTCCGAGCGCGGTGGCGATGACGGTGACGAGGTCGATGAGCAGCGCCGCGGGCAACCCTCGCGTCGCGACGAAATAGCGGGCTCGCGAGGCGAACCAGTAGCCGGGAAGCCTTCTCTGGATGCGCGCCTCGTCGTCCAGCTTGGTGCTCTGGCCGATCATGTGCATGATGCGGCTCTGCGGCACGTACCAGGTCCTGAACCCCGCCCGACGCGCGCGGTGACAGAACTCCGTCTCCTCGAAGTAGAGAAAGAAGCTCTCGTCGAGACAGCCGACCGCGGCGAGCACGCCAGGCCGGATCATCATGGCGGCGCCCGAGACCCAGTCGGTTGCCTGCGCGACCGGCCTCATCACCCGCGGCACCGTCCATGACGCGAGCAATCGGGACACCGGGCTGAGCCGCAATCCGTGATCGAGCTCGCTGAGCAGGCCCGGAAATCGAAAGGCAAATGGCCAGGGCGCGCCCGACTCCGTCTCGAAGCTGCCGCCGGCGATCGATGCCTGCGGATGGCTCTCGAGAAATTCGACGAGCTCGCGGATCGCGCCGGGGCGCACCTCGGTGTCGGGATTCAGCAGATAAACGTAGGTCGGCCGGCCCGCCTCGTAAGCGTGGCGAATCCCGAGATTGTTGCCGTAAGCGAAGCCGCCGTTGCGCGGCGCCAGGACCAGCTGCACCCACGACGACCACGCATTGACGTCGACGGCCCGCTGGATCTCGGGCAGGTCGCCCGATGCGTTGTCGACGACGACGACGCGGATGCGCGGCCCCGGCCTGCGGCGTTCCGCGTCGATCGATGCCAGGCAGTCGACCGCCACCGCGGCCGACTTGTAGCTCACGATCACGACCGCGACTTCGATGTCCACCATTCTTGTGACCGCCATGCCGACGTCTCGATGCTTGCAGGGGCAAAGTCGCTACACGCAGGCGTGATTAAGGGGTAAAATTCAAAAGGATGCAATCATATTGCACCTTGCTGAAATGACCGCGGACCTCGCCGATGCAGGCATCGCGGGACTCGGTCTCGTCGTCATCGGCCGAAACGAGGGTGAGCGCCTGGTCCGCTGTCTTGCATCGGTATGCTCGATCCCCAATCGCGTCTACGTGGACTCGGGGTCGACCGACGGCAGCATCGAGCACGCGCGCAGCGTCGGAGTCTCGGTCATCCAGCTCGAGGTTCCGCCGAATTTCACCGCCGCCCGCGCGCGCAATGCGGGCCTCGCAGAGCTGCTCGCGACGACCCCCAATCTCGAGTTCGTCCAGCTGGTCGACGGCGATTGTGAGATCCACCCGCAGTGGCTCCCCGCGGCGCTGCGCGCGCTGCGCGCCGAGCCCCGCCTGGCGGCGGTGTTCGGCCGGTTGCGCGAGAGATTTCCCGAGCGCTCCATCTACAACGCGCTGGCCGACGATGACTGGAACGCGCCCCTCGGCGTGACTCCGATCATCGGCGGCGTGACGCTGGTCCGCGTGGACCCGCTGCGCCAGGCAAAGTTCTTCGATCCCAGCATCATCGCGGGGGAGGAGCCGGACCTGTCCATGCGGATGCGCAAGAACGGCTGGCTGCTGCGGCGAATCGATGCGGAGATGGGCTTTCACGACGCGAACATCACCCGCTTCTCCCAATGGTGGAAGCGCGCCAAGCGCACCGGCCATGCCTATGCGGAGCTCGCATTCCGCCATCCGGATGCGCGCGATCCGAATTGGCCGCAGACCACCTACAGCATCGTGGTCTGGGGCGGCGGCGTTCCCGCGGCGCTCCTCTGCGCCTGCGTGCTGGCCGCACTGAAGGACTCGCGCTGGTGGCTCATGGTCGCGCTCCTCGCCGGCATGTGGACCTTGAACGTCGTGCAGATCACCCTGCGGAAGTGGCGCACGCGCCTGCCGCTCAAGGCGGCCGCCGCCTCGGGGATGCTGGCGATGATCGGCAAGATTCCGCAGCTCGCGGGCTTGATCCGCTACCATCGCGACCGGCTGATGCGGCGGTCGGCCCGGCTGATCGAATACAAAGGTCCGCCGCAGCGCCAGAATTAATGCGTATAATTTCGCCACTCAATCGAGCAGGGGCCCCCATGTCGCTAAGATCGACGATCGTTGCGCAGTTCGAGCAAGTCGCGGTGGAGCAGAAGCGCAAGCTGGCGCGCCTCACGGACGACCTCAAGCTGCTCGAATCGGGGTTGGACTCGCTCAGCTTTGCCCTGATCGTGGCGCGCCTCGAGGATGAGCTGGGCTACGATCCGTTCGATACCGACGAAGAAACGCGGTTCCCCGTCACCTTCGGCGATTTCGTCACGCTCTACGAAAACCGCGCCCGCTAGCCGCACGATCTCGCGCCTCCGTTGGATTTTCGCCGGGGCGATGGCCGCGGCCTTGGCGGTGCGCGGGTCCGCCGCGCACGCACGATCGCCCTCGACGCCGGGGCCGGGCCCGCCAGGCGTCGCGGCGCGGGCCGCCGACAGCGGAGCGCTTTCCGTCGATCTCTCCTTCCTGAACGCGGCCGAACGGCCGGCCGGGCGGCACGGTTTCCTGGCCGCGCACGGCGGGCTGCTGGAGTTTCAGGACGGCACGCGCGCACGGCTGTGGGGAACCAACCTGACCGCGAGCTCACTGTTCTCGACGCCGCGGGACCGGGTTGCGCTCGAGGCGCAACGGCTCTCCGAGCTCGGATTCAATCTGGTACGCATCCACCACCACGACTCCGACTGGGTCAATCCCAACATCTTCGGCGGCCGCAGCGCGCATTCCACCCTGGAGCTGAGTGCCGCGATGCTGGATGCGCTCGACTGGTGGATCGCCTGCCTGCGGGCCCGCGGCATCTACGTATGGCTGGATCTGCACGTGGGGCGCAAGGTGACCGCACGCGACGGCATCGATGAGTTCGATGAGATACGTCACGGAGCGCCGACCGCGAGCTTGAATGGATACGACTATGTGAGCCCCTCGATTCAACGTGCGATGAAGGACTTCGACCGGCAATACCTCTCGCACCGGAGCCCATACACGCAGCTTCGCTACGATGAGGATCCGGCGATCGCCGCCGTTCTGATCACCAACGAGGACGACCTCACCGGGCATTACGGCAATGCCCTGCTTCCCAATCGGCACGTGCCGAAGCTCAACGCCGCGTACACGAGGGAGGCCGAGCGCTTCGCGCGCCAGTGGGGCCTGCCGCCCGACCGCATCTGGCGATCATGGGAAGCCGGGCCCGCGAAGATCTTCCTCAACGATCTCGAGCAGCGCTTCGATCTCGACATGATCGCGCACCTGCACGCCCTCGGCGTGCGGGTGCCGATCGCGACCACGAGCGCCTGGGGGCTCAATCCGTTGAGCTCGCTGCCCGCTCTCACCACGGGAGACGTGATCGACGCTCATGCCTACGCGGGCCGTGAGGAGCTGCGCAAGGATCCGCGATCGACGCCCAACCTCGTGCAGTGGATCGCCGCCGCACATGTCTCGGGAAAGCCGCTGACGGTATCCGAGTGGGGCGTCGAGGAGCACGGCGCGCTCGTCGCCGACCGGGACGACATTCCGTTCTGGGTGGCGGCGCTCGGCGACATGCAGGGGTGGGATGCGCTGCTGGCCTTCGCTTATGCCTACGAGCCGCTGACGGGAGCGCGGGGCGAGGCGTCCCCGTTCCAGGAGTTCGACGACCCGGCGCTGCTCGCGGCTCTCCCGGGAGCGGCGCTCCTCTATCGACAAGGGCACGTGGCCGAGTCGCGCACCGTGTATGTCTTTCAGCCCGACGTGCACGACCTGTTCGACCGCGTCATCTCGCCGGCGACCTCCGTCGCGTTGCGCACGGCGTCCGAGCGGGGCAAGTTGCTCATCGCCCTGCCCGCCGTACCGCAGCTGCCCTGGCTCGCGGCGAGCCCGGTGCCGGCGGGGGCCACGATACTTCGCGACCCCGACCGAACGCTCGCCTCGCCGGACGGCTCTGCCATCGTCGCCGATTCCGGCGAGCTGACCCACGATTGGAGGCGGGGCCGGTTCACCGTCGACACACCGCGAACGCAGGCGCTCATGGGCCGCCTCGGCCCCGACCCGGTCACGTTGTCGGACATCGAGGTGAGCGGCGGCGACGCCGGCTCTCTGATCGCGGTGCAAAGCATCGACGGCAAACCGATCGGCCGCTCGAGGAGAATCATGATCTCCGTCGGAGCCGCGCTCCTCGCCGCCCCGGCCGCTGCGGGCGGCGCGCCGTCATGGCGGATCTCGATCCGGGCACGCCCGGGCATGCAACTGCACTCGCGCCTGCCCGGCGGCGCGCAACGGGCATGGCGATTGCCCTATCGAAACGGCCGCTACGAGCTGCGCTCGGATGCGGCAAGTGCCTACCCCGCCATGCTTTTTTGACATAAGTAATATTTACAGCAGCGACGCACGCGTCCCCCGCCCGGCGGGTCGCCGGCCCAAATTGCGGTACGGGTCCGTTTCGTTCATGATTGGTAAAAACCGCGTCTCCACTCACTTTGCGCCGGGTCCCCAACAAGGGCTTTGGCGGGCATATAACGAAAAATGCGTGTCGGTATCCTCAAGATGCGCGATCCCGGAGCTCGACGTTCGTGCTGCGCACGCCAGTTAACAAATGTCCGCAAAAAAGCGCGAAGCACCGCTCAGGACGCCGCGGCCGCGGGCGCTATACTTGCCCGCCAGTTAAGGCGTGACTTGATTGACGTTATGAGCGTGCGGTACTTCGAAGCATGACGAGCGTGCTGACCATCGACGATTACGATCTGTCCGAGGCCGCGGAAGTGGCCGCGGATTACGGCAGCGGCCGCTACGGATACATGGTGACCCCCAACGTCGACCATGTCATTCGGCATTACGATGACTCGCAGTTCCGCTTCCTGTACAACCAGGCCTCGTATGTGCTGCTGGACAGCCGGTTCCTTTCGCGCACCTGCAGCCTGATGCGCAAGGCGATTCCCCGGGTCTGCCTCGGCAGCGATCTCACGCGCGTGCTGTTGACGAAGAAAATCAAGTCGCGCGATCGCGTGGTGCTGGTCGGCGGCACGCCGGCTCAGGCGGAGTTCCTGCGCTCGAAATTCCAGCTCGACGGGCTTCATCACGTCGATCCGCCGATGAACTTCATCCATGATCCGGACGCCGTCGAGGCGTGCTTGCGCAGCATCGAGGCAGCGAGCCCGTTCCGGTTCTGCTTCCTTGCCATCGGCTCGCCGCAGCAGGAGATCATCGCCTACAAGCTCAAGGAGCGTGGGATCGCGCGCGGCCTGGCGTTGTGCGTCGGCGCGGCGATCAACTTCATGACGGGCGCCGAGCGGCGCGCGCCGGGCTGGATGCAGCTATTCGGCATCGAGTGGCTGTATCGCTTGATCCAGAATCCGCGGCGCATGGCGCGCCGCTACCTGGTCCGCGGTCCGCGTATCTTCTTCCTGCTGCCGCAGATGGAGATCCGCCTCAGAAGGCACGCAGCCAAGAAAAGCGAAGCCCGGGAGTTCGCTCCCGCGCCGGCACCGGCCCTGCCGGTGTCCACGGCTCCGATCATCGAAACCCCCAGCCAGGCCGCTTAGAGCCGGGCTTTCGTGTCTCGCAATCTCGGGCTGGGGTCCAGGGCTGCCCTCCTCGGCGCGAGCTTTCTCCTCGAAAAGACCCTGCTAAGCAAGTTCGTCGACCCGAGCCGCCCGGCCGCGCTGGAGGGAATCGGCGCATTCGCGCATTCCGTCCAGCACTTCGGGTTCCGCTTCCTCGTCGCCTTCGCCGCTGCCGCCGCATTGTTCGCCTACGTTCGCGGCGGAGCAGAGCTCGAGGCCGCCGAGGCCGGCATCCGCGCGGCACCGATTCGAGGCCGCTGGCTCGCGCTGCACGCCGCGCTGATCGCCTGCCTCGTTCCGATCAGCTACGCGCTGTATCGCAGCGAGGTGTCGCCGCTGCCGTTCCCGCTCATCGCGGCGTCGTGGGTGGCGGTCGCCGCGGCCGCCGCCTGCAGCGCGGTGGCCGCCATGGCGCCGTGGAGACTCTGGCGGCGTGCCGCCGAGGCGCTCGGCTCCACGTGGCTCTATGCAGCGGCGGTCGCGTTGCTCAGCGTCTGCGCCATACGCCTGAGCCAGATGCTGTGGGTTCCCGCCGCGAATCTGACCTTCCGCCTCGTGCACGCATCGTTGTCATCGCTGACCCACGTGCAGAGCGCCGATGCGGCGACGCGCGTCCTCACCACCGATCGCTTCTCGGTCGAGGTGACCGAGGTCTGCTCGGGACTCGAGGGAATCGGGCTGATTCTGGCATTCCTCGCCGCGTGGCTGATCCTGTTTCGCAGGGAGTATGTCTTCCCGCGGGCCCTGGTGCTGATTCCGCTCGGCGTGCTGGCGATGTTCGCGCTCAACGTGGTGCGCATCGCGGTGCTGGTGCTCATCGGCGACGCAGGTTTCCCGGACGTCGCGAGTTACGGCTTCCATTCCCAGGCCGGCTGGATCTCCTTCATCGCCGTCGCGTGCGGATTGTTCCTTCTCAGCCGGCGCAGCGCATGGCTCTACCTTCCCGCGCGGCAGCCGAGGACGGCGACGGCGCCAATCCACAACCCCACCGCCGTGTTCCTCATGCCGCTGCTCGCGATCCTCGCGGCGGCGGCGGTGGCGCGGGCGCTGTCCGGCGGCTTCGAATACCTGTACGGGCTGCGGGTGGCCGCGGCCGCGTGGTTTCTGCTGCGCTATCGATCGGAGCTCGCGCGAGCCGTCACCTGGAGCTGGAGCTGGCGCGGCGTCGCGATCGGCGCCGCCGTATTTGCCGTGTGGATGCCGGCTGCGTGGTGGCTGCTGCCGCACCAAGGGATGCCCGCGAAGCTGGCGGCCCTCTCCGTGCCGGGCCGCACGCTCTGGATCGTCCTCCGGGTGCTCGGGTCCGCCGCGCTGGTGCCGTTCGCGGAGGAGCTCGCGTATCGCGGCTATCTGATGCGCCGGCTGTGCCGTGCGGAATTCGAGACCCAGCCCTTCGGCTCCGTGAGCTGGCTGGCGCTCGCGATCTCATCGATCGTATTTGGCGCGGCCCACGGCCCGATGTGGCCCGCCGGGATCGCCGCAGGCCTCGCCTACGGCGCGCTCGCGATGCGGCGCGGCCTCGGCGAGGCGGTCGCGGCCCACGTCGCGAGCAACGTGCTGGTCGCGGCTGCGGTGCTCGGCGCGAATCAGTGGCAGCTCTGGTAGACGCGACAGCTCTGGAAGTCGCGGCAGCTCCGGCAGACGCGAGCAAAACGTGCGGCGGCGACGGTGCTGGCCACGCCGATCCGCGGTGCCTGCGAGCGTCGAATCACCCGATATGAAGCAATTCTCGCCATTGCAATTAACATATTGTTTTTCGGAGCGTTATCTACTGTGAATTTCGTCAAACTTGCGTTGCCAATTGGCGACGGTATCGATAATATTTTTTCACCCATCCCCCATGGACCCGAGGAACATCGACGTGGTGAAAAAGATTGCTTTGACAGTGGCTCTGATGACGATGGCTGGAATCGCATCAGCCTCCAACAACGGCGGCAACAACGGCTGCTACCAAATTCTCTGGATCGAGTTTTGTCCGCCGGTGCAATCCAGCCCGCCGGGCAACACCAAGGCTCCCGAGCTGGATCCGGCCTCTGCGATGGCAGGGCTCTCGCTGCTCGCGGGCGGCCTGGCCGTCCTGCGCGGCCGTCGCAGCAAGAAGAGCTAACGACCGATTCGGTGAACGGATCGAAACACCCGGGCGCTCAGGCGCCCGGGTCGTCTTTCGGTTCAGTCGTGATCGGCTCCCGTACCCGGGGCCGATAGCCTACCGTCAAATAGACCCGATTCTCGCGGTATCCCGCCTCTGAGGCCGCCCCGAAGCGCGAAGTGTGCTCGCAGGTGAGCGTCACCTCGAGACCCCGTCCCGGCCGCCAGGCGACCGCTGCGCCGAGCAGCCCGTCCGTGAACTCCGAGCTGCCGGGCCCGGTCTCGGTCACGGGGCTCACGGGGACACCGGGAAACACCGGCGTCGTTCCGATCGCCGCATTCTCGTAATCCGTCCTGTACACGCGCCCGAGCACCTGGGCGGTGAGCGCGTGAGTGAGCTTGCGCTGCACCTGGAATTCGCCGCCGCTGCGCGTGTAATCGAGCGCCGGGGCCAGGTCGTACACGTTCTTTTCGAAGTGCGCGCTCAGCGCGATCATCGTGCGGCCCCGCTCGTACCGCCATCCGGCCGTGGCGAACGTGTCGGTATAGCTCTGTGAGGTCTGCGCAGCCGGGGCGGTACCGACGACGCCGGTGGCACCGCCCTGCAGCGCGCTGAAAGTCGTGCTCGCATCCGTGAGCTCGCGGCCCGCGGAGAAGGTGAGCTTGGCGGCAGAGGAGATCTTGCGCTCGAGCTCGAGCTTCAAGAGGGGTCCCGTGGTCGGCGTCTCGCCCTGGCTCACCCGGCTTGCGCCGGCATCCGCGGTCAGAGTGGTGCGGGCACCCTGCAGCTGGTACGAGACGAATGCATTGGTCCGATCAAAATCCGCATTCACCGTGGTGTTCTGAAACAGCGCGCGCTCGGTATCCGCATTGAGCGAAACGCTGGTGACCGCCGAGAGCTGCAGGCCCCAGGCGATGTTGCCGAGCAGCCGGTTGCTGTTGAAAGGGCTGGTCCCGTACTGCGCGCGCGCATATCGGGCGCCCATGTTCAAGAAGGTCGTGCCCCCGAGGCGCAGTGCGACATCCGGTCCCGTGCTGAAGAAGTTCACGTTCTCGAGATTGGACGGTGTCGACGGCGTATACGGATCGAGCGCCGACTGGCCGAAGTCGTCCTGCACGCTCCAGGTCACGCGCTCGGGGATCAGCGCCACGCGGCCCAGGCCGTCGAACCGGCCGAGAAGCTGGCTGCTGTAGGCGCCCTGCAGGTAGTCGAGGTACGAGAAATTGCCGCGCGCGGTCGCGTCGAGGAGACGGGTCTGCTCCTTGAGGGCGAAATCCAGGTCCGCGATCGCGAGCGTCTGGCTGACCTTGTCGGACGGCGACAGGTTGACGTTGTCGGTCTCGCCCACCCCCGCGTCCACGCCGTACGTGAGGACCTGTGACGTGCTGGAAGCCGACACCCGTGCATTGGGCGGTGCCGCCGTGCCCGGGCTTCCCGCGCTCTGCGAAGGGGCGTTTGCGTCGCCGGGGAAATCGGCCGCCTGGGCCGCGGTGCCGGCCGCCGCCAGGGAGATCAGTGCGCCGCACAGCGAATTGGAGAAACGCTCAGGATTCGTCGGCATGAGGTCCGTTCGATCCGTATGCCCCGTAGGCGCCGTATCCGTAGTAGCTCTCGGTGGGGCTGACGGGCACCTGATTGAGAATGATGCCGCCCGCCTGCTTGGGATCGAACAGACCGACCGCTTCCTGCAAGGCCTGGCTCGGGGTATGGCCCGACCGCGCCACCAGCACGACCTGGCCGGCGATCTTGACGAGGCTTCTTCCCTCGTTGGTGATCAGCAACGGGGGCGAATCGAGCAGGAGAATCCGGCGCGGATCGCGCTTGCAGAGGTTCGCGACGAGCTGGCGCATGCGATTGCTGGAGAGCAGCTCGGTGCTCGATTCCGTGCGGTTGCCGGCCGGCAAAATCGACAATCCGCGTATGTTCGTCTGGATCACCAGCGATTCCACGTCGAGAGCTTCGTCGACCAGGGTATCGAGCAGGCCGGGCTCGCGGCCGAGCCCGAGAATCTGGCTGATGTGGCACTTGGCGACATCGCAGTCCATCAGCAGCACGGAGACATCGCGCTCCAGCGCCATGCTGAGCGCGAGATTGATGCTGGTGAAGGTCTTGCCGTCGCCCGGAAGCGCGCTGGTGATCATGATCATCCGCGGATCGAGGCCGAGGGCCGCGATTCCCGAAGCCGCCTTGTCGATCAGCGGCCGCTTGATGCGCCGGTAGTGATCCACGAACTGACGATCCCGCGTTTCCTCCGGCAGATAGCCGTTCGCGCGCAAGGCGCCGATATCGACGACCATCTGCTTGGAGGGGATCGGCGGGTCCGGAAAGGGCTCGGCGAAGGTCGGCGGCGGCATCCGCGGCGTCGCCTCGAGAGGATCCTCTTCCCGCTCCAAGACCGAGCGGGGCCCGGATTTGCGCATCCGCGCGATCGCTCGCTCGACGAGGCTCATGTCTTCACCATTGCACGAAGGGCCCCGGCGGTGAGGCGTGCACCCGACCAGTTGAGCCACAGGACTCCGATGAACGCCGCCATCAGGCACACCGAGGCCGCGGAGAATCGCAGCAGGTGCCTGCGGAACTGGCGCTTCTGCTTGCTCGGGAAGGCTGTGCTCACGATGCCGAGGACGGGAAACGCGGTCAGCTCGTTCACCGTCCGCACCGAGCTGATGATCGGCTTGACGAGACTCAGGATGTAGGCGAGGCCCGCGCCAATGCCCATGGCGGCGACCCAGATGATGGCGAGCAGCACGTTGCGCTTGGGCGAGACCGGGCCCACCGGCGCCGTGGGCGGCACCACCACCTCGAAGCGTACCGAGCCCGCATTGTCCGCGCGCTCGCCGAGGCGTGCTTTCTGATAGCTCTCGAGCAGCGCCGTGTACTGCGCCTTGTTCACGTCGTAGTCGCGATTCAGCTGCTGAAATTCGGCCTCCACCTGCGGCGCGCTGTTCAGTCGCTGCCGCAGCTCGGCGACGGTGCTCTGGTGCTGCGCCACCTCGCGCCGGAGGGCGGCGATCTCCACGTCCTCCTTGTTCAGCTCGAGCTGGATGTTCTGATATACGGG
>DATAYZ010000028.1:0-56090 GCA_036272295.1 Steroidobacteraceae bacterium | reverse complement strand
ACGATGGCGGTCTCGCTGCGCGGCGCGGCCAGGGTCTGTCTCAGGTTCACCCAGAACACCCCGGGAGCGCCTTCTCCCATCCGAGGCGGTACGTAGTGGCTGTGCTGCGAGCCTTCATTTTCCAGCTCGACCGGGCGCACGACCGCGTCCGCGCGCGGCCAGAGATTGAACAGGGGGCGCAGCGACGTTCCGGCGTCGGCAACCTGCCTGACGCACTCGGCGAGGGCCTCGGCCCGTCCGGGCTCTCCGTCGGGATACCGGTCCTTCGCCATCATTGCGGCGAAAGCCTCCCCCAGCGGCAGATCGATGCCGAGAGCGCGGAACTCCTCGAGCAGTTCCGCATGCAGGCGCCGCAGCTCCTCCTTCCCCAGCCGATGCGCGTCCGCGGGCGCGACGGCGGTGGTCGTATGGCCGGCGAACCGCCATCGATAGAGACCCTCCGGGTCTCCATTCGCGGGCGATTGTCCCGGCGCGGCAACCTGCAGGTCGAGCTCCTGCAGCAGCAATTCGTAGCCGGCTCGGATCTCGCCTTCGATCAGCCGGGCGGCGCGGTCGAGCAAAGGTGCGCCCGGCCGCATCGAGTCCCGGTTCATCGCCTGTGCGAGGGTGCGGTAGAACAAATGCTCTTGCGGCCGGTCGTGCAGCGAGCCCCGGATGTTTTGCGCCGCTCTCTCGATCACCGGGCGCGCGCCGGCATGTCCACGGCGGCGCCCAGAGCGCAGGGTGTCCGTCGCGTCGCGCAAGGCGCGCGGCAGCTTCGACAGCCGCTCCACATAGTGCTCGGCATCGGCAGGGCTGCCAAGCGGATGATCGCGCGCGAACATTTCCACCGCCGTCGCATGCACGCCGGTCAAATGCGTCAGTGGGTCCACTTTCTGGGCGAGCGCGCGGCCGCTGCGCCCATGGAAGCGGTTGAGAAAGCCCTCCTGCAGGAAATAGTGCAGAACGCGGCGGGTCAACGCATCGGTGGAATCGTCGTGCGCGCCGGGCAGTCGGTCGAGCTCGAGCGCCCAGGCGTCCATCAGGCGCCCGCGGCGATCGACGCCTTCCGCGGAGAAATCCGGCAAGCCGGCCTCGGGCAAGGCTTTTCCCGCGACCTCGGCGATGCCGAGGTTGAGCGCAAGATCGGGAGCCTCCGACAGCATCCCGAACAGCACTCGATCGGAGAAAGCCTGCAGCGGACTGCTCATCGCTCACGGCACCTTACGGGCGCCGACTGCCGATTTTGGGTCCGCGGAACAACTTCGCCAGCTTCATCAAATTGTGATCCCTCCACAGACGGCGCCGCACCACGTCCGCTTCGGAGGGCAGCTCGGCCCGCCGCCACGACTCCACGGCGCCGATGGCGCGCGCCGACCAGCGCCGATCCACGCGCATGGTGTCGAGAATCGAGCGGTAGACACCGCCGAATTTGGTTGCGTAGTCCATGAATCCCTTCGGCGCGTTGAGCTCCATGGTTTCAAAGGGACCGAGGAAGGCCCAACGCAATCCGAGGCCCTGGCTCATGCACAGATCGAGATCCGCCGGCGCGATCACGCCTTCGTCCACCAATGACAGCGCCTCGTTGATCACGGCCGCCTGCAATCGATTGACCGCAAACCCGACCACAGGCTTGGTGATCAGCACGGGCGCCTGGCCGAGGCTGACCATCAACTCCCGGGTGCGCCGCAATGCGTGCTCGCTGGTCCAGCGGGTCGGCACGAGCTCGACCAGCGGAATGAGATGCGGCGGGCTGAACGGATGTGCAATCAAGCAGCGCTCGCGATGCTCGACGTCCGCGAGGAACTGCTCCGGCGGAATGGTCGAGCACGAGCTCGCCAGCACGATGTCGGGAGCCGCAAGGCGGCCAAGCTGCATGAACACCGCGCGTTTGGTCTCGCAGACCTCGTGCACGCTTTCCTGTACATATTCGGCGCCGACGACCGCTTCGGCCATGGTCGCGCAGAAGCGGATGCGCTGCAGAAGCGCTCGGGCGGAGTCGATCATGCCCTCCGTTTCCAGCAATTGCAGGTTCGCCCACACCGCGTCGGCGGCGGCCGACCGCGCCTCATCGCTGACATCGTAGACTCGAACCTCGTAGCCGGCGTTTGCGAACAGAATCATCCAGCCGCGGCCGATCAATCCGCTGCCGATGAGGGCGACCGAACGGGAAGCAGCAATCTCCGATGCCATGGAGCTCACCATCACCAGCTGAAATAGGGCGGAAAAGCCCCGATCACACGCCACAGTATCAGCACCGCCACCACACTCGCCCCCGAGGCCGCGATCAGCACGCCGTGAGCTTGCGCCGCGCGGCTCATGCCGCCACCGCCTGTCGCGCTGCCCAGGGAGGGCACCGTGAACGTCGCCGCGCTCCAAAGAAGCATGATGGCCCCGATATGCAGCGCCGCCCGCCACAGCGCCGGCAGAACGATCGCGCCGTCGACCACCGCCAGCCGCACGCCGTACTGCCATTCGAGAGCGAGACCCGCGAGCACCAGCAGGTAGCCGACGATTGCGAAGGTGGCCGGCCGTCGCAGTCGAAGCGGTGTGCGCGCCCCCAGCCGGCCGAGCGCGGTCAACACCCCCAGGGTCGCCGCCAGCATCAGCGGCAGAGTCCACACCGGCGACTCGAGAGCGCCGGTCTTGCGAAAGACACCGGGGCTCAAGCCAATGGCGACGAAGCGGCCGACCGGCAGGTCCGCAAAGGCCAGGCGCCGCCCCTTGGCATCCTCATAGAGGTACGGGCCCACGCGGCGATACACGCCCAGGCCGGCGACGCCGATGCGCTCGCCATCCACACGGATCACGTCGATACCGCCCAGCCAGGAGGCAACGCGAAGCGCGAAGCTGCGCGTCTTGTTCTCCGTCGCCAGGTAGTGGCCGAGAAAGGGCTGCAAGTTCTCCGGCGCCGATCCCGCCTCGACTCGAGCTCCCGCGCTGCTGCGGGGCCAGACCGCCGGAATGAATTCATCCGCGAAACGCTCCGCGAGCGTCCGTAGGGCCAGCATGGCCGGCTTCGAGGCCGGCTCGACATCGAGATCCCGCAACGCGCGGACGGATCCGGAGAGATTGTAGTCGAATGAACCGGGCTCCCCGCCGAGTATGCAGACGAACACTCCCACATCGGCGTCGCGATAGATCTTCATGATGGAGCTGAATCCGGGCATGGAGCCGCCGTGCGCGTACTCCAATCCGCGGAGCTCCTCGAGCTGCGTGAACGATCGCGCCATGCCCGGAAGCCCGGGGCGAAATCGATAGGCGTCGAAATCGGTGAGAGCAGTGAATGCCCGGGCCGACAGCACCCGGCGGCCCTCCAGGGCTCCGTCGTTCAAGAGCAGGCGCATGTAGCGTCCCATGTCCTCGCCCGACGCCGCCACGCCGCCCGCCCCTCGCAATGCATCGCGGTACAGCCAGTAGGGGCATGGCGTGATCGCATCGGGCCCTCTGACGACGTGGCAGGCGGCCAGGCGCGCATCGCCATCGGTCGGCCGCCCCTGCACTGCGCTGGACATTCCTGCCGGATCGAACAGCCGCTCGCGATATAGCTCGTCGAAGGACTTGCCCGTGACATCACGCAACACCAGGCCGATGATCCCGTAACCCTGATTGTCATACCCCGTCACCCAACCCGGGTTGCCGATCGGCCTCAAGCGCCGGTCGGCTTCGCCCGGCTTCATGCGCGTGTCGCCGTCGAGCGGCACGAACAAGCCCGTGAGATCCGCATCGAAGCCGCCGCGATGACCGAACAACATCCGCAGCGTGACCTTGGGGCCCGTCACCTGTGCACTCTTGAGATAGCGATTTACATCTGCGTCGATGTCGAGTGCGCCCTCGTCGATGAGCTGCGATGCGATGAGCGCGGTCATGCTCTTGCCGATCGAGGCAATGTCGAGAAGCGTGGTGTCGGCGCGCAGCGGGATTGCCCGCCGGATATCCGCCAGACCATAGCCCTTCGAGAAAATCACGCCGTCATGGCGCACGATCACCACGACCGCTCCCGGCACCCCCGACAGGCGCAGCGCCGGCGGCACCTGCGCATCCATCCAAGTCTGCACCCGGGCGCCGTCGATGACGGGGGGCGCCGGCTGTGACGGCGCCATCGCGGCCGTTGCATCGGCCGCCGCGGCGTTGGGCGCAGCGCCCTCCGCTGTGGCGGCGCCGGCCGCGGCGGCGAGGAGCGCGGCGGCGAACAGCGCGGCGGCGAAGAGCGCGGCCGGCGCAACACCCGCGGCCGAGCCGCTACCGCGCGGCATTCGCGTGGGTCCACACGGCGCTGCTAAATGCAGCGAACAACGCCCGGTACAGGGGATTCGCCTGCGTTCCCCACTCAGGGTGGAATTGCACAGCCACGGCGAAGGCGTGCGCCGACTCGACGCTCAAGGCCTCGACGGTGCCGTCGGCGCTCGCCGCCTCGATGCGAAGCGACTCGGCCACCCGGTCGATGCCCTGGGTGTGGGCCGTGTTCACCATGAACCGCCGTTCGCCCACCAGCGAGCCGAGCACGCCGCCCTCGTTGATTTCGATCTCATGCGCCGGCCCGAACTGCAGTTCGAGCGGAAGGCTGTCGTCCGGGCGGTGATCGGCCTTGCCGGGCGCTTCATGGAGCATTTGGTGCAGGGTGCCGCCGAGCGCCACGTTGAGCTCATGCATGCCGCGGCAGATGCCGAAGATCGGCACGGCTCGGTCCAGCGCCGCCCGGATCAGGGGTAGTGTGACCGCATCGCGCTTGGGGTCGTAGAACCCTTCCGCGGCGGCGATCGACGCGCCGTAGGTCGATGGATGAACGTGGGAAAAGCTCCCCGTCAACAGCACGCCGTCGACGGCATCCAGCAGCTCAATGGCATTGGCCGCATCCGCCAGGCCGGGAATGGTGAAAACCGTCGCGCCGACATCCTCTCGAGCGGCGCGCAAATATTGATTGGCCGTGCCGTGAAACTCCATCGCGTGCTCGAGCAGGCGCACGGAAGCCGGGATGCCGACGACGGGCTTGCGGCGGGGCATGGATCAGTCCTCGCGCCACACGGCATCGCAAACCCGCAGCAGGTTTTCGCCCAACACTTTCCGGACCTGCTCCTCGGTGTATCCGCGTTGCAGCATGAGGTCGGTCAGGCTCGGCAATTGCTCGGGACGCGCATAGCGAAACCCGGGCCAATTGGGATCCCGCGCCATCGGCCACTCATCGGGACGTCCGCGCACCCATGCAGACAGAGCCTTGGGCTCGAATACCATGTCGAGACCGAGGCCGACATGGTCGATGCCGCCCACTTCCGCGATGTGGTCGATGTGGCGAAACACCATGTCGTTGGAACACTCGAGATCGCCCAGGTATTCGCTCGAGCCCGATACGCCCACGACGCCACCTGTCTGCGCGCAGGCGCGGATCTGATCATCCTTTATATTGCGGAAGGAGGGGCACAGAGCGTAGGCATTCGAATGGCTGAACAGAACCGGTCTCGAGGCGACCGCCATGGCGTCGAGGGAGGTGCGATGGCCGGTATGGCTGAGGTCGAGCAGCATGCCTACGCGATGCATTTCGGCCACCAGGCGCCGGCCGTATGCGGTGAGGCCGCCGTCTTCTTTCTCGGCGCAGCCTCCTCCGGCGGAATTTTGCTTGTTGAAGGCAATGAGCGTCTGGCGGATTCCAAGATCGTAGAACAGTTCTACCACGGATGGATCGCGCTCGAAACAGCGTGTTCCTTCGAAGTGCAGGATGATACCGAGGCGATTCGCGCGGCGGGCCAGCTCGATGTCCGGGACCCGGCGCACCAGCATCATGTGCTCCTCCCGCTCCCGCAGCTGCCGTCTCGCCCACGCGCAGAGCGCAAAAGCCTGGCTGACATTGTGATTGTCGCCGGCGAGCGTGATGGAGACGACGTCGACGCCGGCGTCGTGAAAGCGCTGCAGCGCGTCCCAGGAATTGCCGAGATCGACATCTCCCGGCAAATTGATGGGAAACACATTGTCCCATACCAGCGCCGATCGCTGCAGCGCCGCCGCGCGCGGTGAAACCGGCCAAGCCTCGGTACCCATCAGTTCACGCCGCCGGTACGCGCCTCATGTCATTTGAATCCCATCCCCAGCTTGACGCCGACGGTGAGCGGGCGCGTCTGGTAGATCTGATCGAGCCCGGCCGGGTCATAGTTGGCAAAGCTCGAGCCGAAGCGGTTGAACAAATTGTCCGCGTACACGGACACGTTCCAATGGGCCGCCTCCACCGTCGCCCGCAGATTCACGAGACCGTAGCCGCTGCCGTAGTTGCTGGCGGTTTGAGTCAGCGGGATATTCGGCAGATTGTCGAACGAGCCGTCGCGATAGCTGAAGTCCGCCCGCACCGACCCCTGCAGGTTGGCCGGCAGGGGAAAGCCCTGGACGATGCCGGCGTTCAGGGTATATTTCGGTACGTTGGGCATTCTCGATCCGGCCGGAGCATTCTGGAACGCATCGTCGATTTCCGCGTCGATGTAGGAGCCGCCCAAAGTCACCCGCAGATTTCCCGTCACCAATTGCTCGAACTCCGCTTCGAGGCCCTTCGAGGTGGCGCTGCCCGCGTTGGTGACGAATCCCAGGGCGGGGTTCGACGGAATGCCATCGATCTGCAAATCGCTCCACTTGATGTAGAACAGCGACGCATCGAGTTGCGTGCGATGCTCGTTCCACTGCGATTTCACGCCCACCTCATAGGCCCAGGCAGAATCCGACTTGTAGGTGGGCTTGAAGTTGGGATCCTGGACTATGTCCACGTTGACGCCGCCGGAACGAATTCCCTTCGAGACGGAGAAGTAGTACATGAGATCCTTGTCGACCGTGTACTTCAACGCCAATTTCGGCGAGAAGGCGTTCTCGTCGCCGCCATTCGCGCTCAACGCACTGCCGAGCCCGGTGATGGAGGTGAGCGTCGATGCCGAGAGCTTTTCCCAAAGATAGCGGCCGCCCACGGTCAGGGTCCAGGCGTCCGTGAACTTGTAGCCGACTTCGCCGAATATCGCGGTCTGCTTGTCGCTGGTGTCGAATTGGATGGTCTCCCCGAACGCCGTCAGGTCCGCAAATTCACTGAGATCCGTTTTCTTCCAATACACCCCCGCCGTGTACAGCCAGCGGGAGTCCGCGGCGGATACCAGGCGCAGCTCGGTGCTGTAGGTCTTGTAAGGCTGATCCAGAGGGAAGGAATACTGGGTTGCGGGCACATAAGGATCCAAGCTGCCATCCTCGAAAGTCAGCCCGTCCGGGTCGTCGTGAATGGTCGTCTTGTTGTATCCCGACACCGACTCCAGGACGGCGAATTTGAGATCCCAGCGCAAGTCCAGGGAGAGCTGACTCGCCGAATAAGTGGACAGAGACGGGATTGAAACCATCGAAACGTCCTTGCTTCCGTAGCCCGCGGCCGCTGCCTGGGACGGCGTATCGAAGGACTCGATGCCGATGCGGTAATCCTGATAGTACCAACGCAGGGTCGCATCGAAGTCGCTGCTGGGGATCCATTTCAGCGATGTTCTCAATCCCTTGTCGTCCTCCCAGTTGGCGCCTTTCTTGTCGAGCAGCGGTGCGTCGATCCATCCCGAATTATCGCGCGTCAGCGCGACGACGCGCAGCGCCAGCACGTCCGAGACCAGCGGAATGTTGACCATGGCGTTGACGGCATAGCCGGGGTCGGCGTGCTTGATGCTGAAGTAGTCGATGTCCGCCTTGGCGTCGAACCCGGAAGGGTCGGGCGGATTGGTGATGATCTGAATCAGGCCGCCGACCGCGCCGGCGCCGTATAGCGTGCCCTGCGGCCCGCGCAGCACCTCGACCCGCTGTATGTCGAAGAGCTTGGGATCCGGACTCTGAAAATTGAGCTCGGTGGAGATGCCGTCGAGATAGTAACCGACCGTCGGCACGCCGTTGATGACCGACAGGCCGCGGATGGCGATGTCGTTTCGGCCGTTGCCGCGCTCGGCAAAGGTCAGGCTCGGCACATCGCGCGCATAGTCGACGAAATTGTCGGCCCCCATGTCGCTCAACTGCTTGCCGGTGAAGGCGGTCACGCTGACGGGAATATCCTGGATGCGCTCCTGCCGCTTGGTCGCGGTGACGACGATCTCCTCCAGCTCCGGATCCGGTGCCGCAGCGGCGGCGCGGCTCACATCGGTGCCGCCGAGATACAGGCTTGCGCCCGCGGCCAAGGGCAACGCCATGGCCCAGGCGAGTTTTCCCCATTTAGCACTCATGATGCGTCTCCCAACGAGTCGTGTTGCTTTGGTTGCAGGACAATTTTGCGGCTGCGTGGCCCTGCCGACAGGGATCTCGGTGCGGACCGCCTCAGTTTAAACATGCTTTCGCTAAAATTCAATCGATAGTCTAGTTATCTGAATTGATATTTAGCACGTCCGTACCGACCGTCGGCTCGGGCGCGCCCAGTCATTTCAGTGTGGCAGCACGCTTGAGCGCAGCCCCCAGCCGGTCGAAGAGATCGTCAACCTCCGCTTCGCTGATGATGAGCGGCGGCGACAGCGCCACGCTGTTGCCGGCCGGCACCACGCGCACGATGACCCCCGCCTCCTCGGCGAAGGCCTTGACGGCGGCCGCGTCGGCTTTCGCGGGTCTCAGCTGAACGGCCGCGATGAGCCCTATGCCGCGGGTTTCGTCGACCAAGGGATTCTCATCGAGACGCTTCAAGCCTCGTAAGAACGCCGCGGACACACGGCGAACGTGAGCCAGGATTTGACGTTCCTCCATCAGCTCCAATGTCCTGAGCGCGACCGCCGCACCCACCGGCGTGCCGCTGTGAGTGTTGCCATGCCCGAAACTCCCCCAACGCTCGCCGGCTGCCGCAATCGCCTCGTAGATGTCCCCGCGCAAAGCGATGGCGGCGATGGGCTGATAGGCGGCGGACAACGCCTTGCCCATGGTCATGGCGGCGGGCCGAATGCCGAAGGTTTCGCAACCGAACATGTTTCCGGTGCGGCCGAACCCGGTGACGATTTCGTCGGCCAAGAACAAGATCTCGTACTTCGAGAGCAGCGCCTGCAACTTCGTGTAGTACCCGGCCGGCGGGATCACCACCCCGCCTCCGGCGGTGACCGGCTCCGCCATGAATGCCATGACCGTGTCCGGGCCTTCCTTGACGATCATCTGCTCGAGGTCACCGAGGATTCGCTCCACGAACTCCGTCTCGCTCTCGCCACGCAGACGATGCCGTGTGTAATGGGGATCCCAGGTATGCAAGAAGCCCGGCAGGGGGGCATCGAAGCCGACGTGGTTGCGTGCGATGCCGCTGAGGCTGGACGCAATGATGGTGGCGCCGTGATAGCCATTGACTCTGGATATCACCTTCTTCTTCGCCGGCCGCCCAATGGCATTGTTGTAGTACCAGAGAAACTTGATCAGGAAGTCGTTCGCCTCGGACCCCGACAGCGTGAGGTACACGTGGCTGTCGGGGATGGGCACCATGCCGCTCAATTTCTCGGCGAGGCGGATCGAGGGCACGACGCTTTGAGAGGCGAGCGTGTGGTAGTAGGGCAGTTCACGAAACTGCCGCACGGCCGCCTCCACCAACGCCTCTTCGCTGAAGCCGAGGCTTGCGCACCACATTCCGGCGGCGGCTTCGATGTAGCGCCGGCCCTGGGCATCGATGACGTAGATGCCCTCTCCGCGGGTAAAAATCCGCGGACCCTGGCTGCGATGCTGCGACAGATTGGTATAGCCGTGGATCAAATGCCGGATGTCGCTGGCGACCAGCTCGGTCCGGGCGGTTTCGTGGTCCGTGTCGTGTGCGGTCATGCCGTCACCGGATGAAGCTGTCGACGAAGTCGGCGCCGAGCCCAACTTCGATGAAGTGCCGCCTGCAGGCCTCGATGCGCGTCAGGACGTCCTCGTACCCGGTGACGGCCCCGTCGGGATCGACGTACAAGATGGTGCCGGTGGTGTGGAACAGCGTGATCATTTCATCGACGCCTTCCGGAACCACGAGGGTGTGGGTATCGCCCGGCGGCTCGAAGACGTAGGACCCTTCGGCCGCTTCCCACTCGTGTTCGAGATAATGCCATCGGCCCTTCAGTACATATCCATGCACGGGCGAGGCGTGCCGGTGCCGATTGAACACACCTGTCCGCGCCACCCGTAGCAGGTGAACCCAGTAGCCCTGGGTGGGTACGAAGCTCAACGGGCGGCTCCAGACCCTGTCGCCGATCGGCACCCAGAGACGTGAATCCTCGGGCAGCACATCGGCCAGCACGATCTCGCGGCGCGCATCGGCCGGCCGCGGACCGCGATACGCGATCCAGCGAGGGTCATCGTTTCTTGCCCGGCGTTGCGTCATGTTTCATCCCTCCGATCGTTGACGGCACGGCAAAGCCCGAGCCATAGGTAGTGGGCGAGGGGCCGCTCCACCAATATCTCGAATCGCTCCGGGGATGAGCGGACCAGCAGCACGGGAACCTGATCGAAGCGCGTCCGCGCGCAGGTATCCACGGGAAACGCCGGCTCGCGCAGGTCCAAGCTGCATCCGCCATTGAGCACGGCGGCGCAATCCCGCCCGGCCACGGCGAAGTCGACGTAACGCGCCCCGGCATCGAAGGCCCAGACGTCCGGCGAGCGCAGGGCGCGAATGCGCGCGACCGCGAGCCGCGCGTCACTCTCGGTCGCGAGCAAGAGCAAGCGCTGCGTGGGCGACAGCCACAGACACGTGCCGGAACCCCGGCTCCGAGCTACGCCCCGAGGTTGCAAGGGGATGCCGATGCCTTCTGGCAGCGCCTTCACGACTGCCGGCGCATCTCCCAGCAAGAGCAGCTTGCCGCGAGGCTCGCAACGTTCCAATGCCATCGACCCGCTAAGCATCGAGGCGCTCCCCCTTCGGGTCGTAGAAGGCGGTGCTGCCGATCACCGCGGAATAGCGCCCCCCGTCGATGTCGAGGGACACGTTCTGACCCATTCGGGTGCTTCCCGAACGCACCCGCGCCAGCGCGACCGAACGCTCGAGATGCGGACTCACGCAGCTCGAAGTGACGTGCCCGTCGATGTCGCCCGCCGCGCCGATTGCGTGGGTACCGACGGGAAGCCGCAGATTCCGCTCCGCGGGCAGCAAACCCACGAGCTGCAGCCGGGCGGCCGACTGCATGGCGGGGCGTCGCAACGACCGGCGGCCGATGAAATCCTCCGCTTTCTTGCTGATCGCGACGCCCCACCCAACGTCGAGCGGGGACGTGTCCCCGTCCGTGTCCGTACCCACTTCCAGGAATCCCTTCTCGACGCGAAGCACGTCGAGCGCCTCCATGCCGATGGGCATGATCCCATGCGGCGCGCCGAGCTCGAGAAGGCGGCACCACAACGCGTCGCCGCGATCCGCGGGGACGTCAATCTCGAAACTGAGCTCGCCGGTGAAGCTGGCCCTGCGCAGGCGGAGTGCCGTCCCTTCAAACTCGGTCTCGCGCGTGTGCATGTGGGGGAATTCCCGGCCGTCGAGGTTTACCGGGAGCTGCAGCAGCGCGAGCACCGTGCGGGCTTTGGGTCCCGACAGGGTCAGCGTTGCCCATTGCGCCGTTTGCTGCGCGATCCACACGCGCATCGAGCGCCATTCGCACTGCAGCCACTCTTCCATCCAGAAGTGCGTGTTGAGCGCACCGGCGCTCGACGTGTTGACCATGTAGCGCCCTTCACCCAGGCAGGCGAGCACCCCGTCGTCGATGATGATTCCGTTGTCGTTGAGCATCAGCCCGTAGCGAAGGCGGCCGGGCTCGAGGGTCCTGACGTTGTTGACATACAGCCGGTTCAGGAACTGCGCGGCGTCCTCGCCGCACACCTCGATCTTGCCGAGCGATGAGCTGTCCAACAACGCCACGGCGCTGCGTGCCGCGCGCACCTCGCGATCGATGGCCTGGCTCTCGGTTTCGCCGCTCTCGAGGTAGCAGGCGGGACGCAGCCATCCACCGTGGTCCTCCATCACTCCGCCGTGCTCCGCGTGCCATTGAAGCGGAAGGCGCCGAAACCGCTGCGCCCGCTGATCGACCCGCCCGCCTGCCAACGCGCCGATGGCCACCGGGTGAAAGGGCGGGCGAAAGGTCGTGGTTCCCACTTGGGCAGGCTCGCGGCCTGTCGCCCGGCCCAGCAGGGCGAGTGCGTTCACATTGCTGGTCTTGCCCTGATCCACGGCCATACCTGCGGTGGTGTAGCGCTTCATGTGCTCCACGGACCGAAAGCCTTCGGTGGCCGCGAGCTCGATGTCGGCCACGGTGACATCGTGTGCGAGGTCGATCCACTGGAGGCTCCGCCGGTCTCGGCGGCCCCAAGCCGGAATGCGCCACACCGGCAACAGCGGCGCCTGGGACGGCGGATCGATGTGGCCGGCGGCCGCGCCGATGCACTCGGCTTTGCGATGACCCTGCCTCTGCGGCACGAATCCCGCGATCCGCGCATCGAAGCGCAATTTCCCGCCGGCCTGTGCGTACAGATGCACGACCGGATCCCACCCGCCGGAGACGCACAACAGGTCGCAACGCAACCATTGCAAGGATCCTGCAAGCAAGCGCGTGACCCCGGGGTCGCAGCGTGCAATGGCCACGGTCTTGAGCGCGCTGCGCCCCCGCGTATCCACCACCGCGTACCCCGCATGCAGGGCGATGCCCGCGCCGCGCGTCCGTGCGGCGAGGCCGGCGCCCGGCTGCTGTCGAAGATCCACCACCGCCGCGACCTTGACGCCGCGCTCGTGCAGCGCGAAGGCCGTGGCGTACGCCGAATCGTTGTTCGTGAAGATCACCGCGCAGGTGCCGGGGCTGACCGCGTACCGGGTGACGTACGTGCGCACCGCAGAGGCCAGCATGATGCCCGGGCGGTCGTTGTTCGAGAACACCAGCGGCCGTTCGATGGCTCCGGTTGCCAACACGACGCGCGCGGCGCGGATCTTCCAGAGCCGTTGCCGCGGACCTTGCGTGCCTCGCGGCACCGGCGCGCGAACCTCGTCGATGCGCTCGAGGGCGGTCACCAAGCCGTCATCGTAATATCCCATGGCCGTGGTTCGCGGCAGCAGGAGCAGACGCGGCAGCGCCGCCAACTCGTGCCGGAGCACCGAGCCCCCGAATTCATCCCCGCTGTCGAGCAACACCACGTCCTCGACCGCCGCGGCCGCGCGCGCTGCCGCGAGGCCCGCGGCTCCGGCGCCGATGACCAGCACATCGCAGTGGTGGTACTGGGTTGCATAGTGATCCGGATCCGGGATGCCATTCAGGCGGCCGAGGCCTGCCATCCGTCGCATCAACCCTTCATACCAACCCCAGGCCGGCCATTTGAATGTCTTGTGGTAGAAACCGGCCGGCAAGAATCGCGCGAACAGTCCGAGTGCGGCCGCCGCATCGAAATTGACCGTTGGCCAGCAGTTCTGGCTGCGTGCAACGAGGCCCTCGTGGAGCGGAGCCTCGGTGGCGCGTACATTGACCTCGCGATACGGTCCATCGCCGACGGTGACGAGTGCACTGGGTTCTTCGAGCCCGGCGCTGAATATCCCGCGCGGCCGGTGCAGCTTGAAACTGCGTGCCACCCGCTTGACGCCGTTGGCGAGCAGCGCCGACGCGAGGGTGTCGCCCGGGTGCCCTTGGTACCGCCGGCCGTTGAAAGTGAAGGTGAGCAGCCGCGTGCGATCGATCAGCGCCTCGCCGTTCAATCGTCGCTGCGTCACGCCGACGGCTCGCTGCGAGGACGCGGCACGCCGATGAGGGCCGCGTGCTCGACGACGTGCGTGAGCGTATCGCGCCACACATCGAGCCACTGCCCGCAACCGTAGGTGTGGCACCACCTTTCGTGGTGCGGGCCCCTGGGGTTGCTGCGAATGAACAGGTACCGGCACCACTCTTCGTCCGAACAGGACTGCGGATCGGCGGGTCTGACGACGGCGGCCTGACCGCCCCAGGTGAATTCCAATGCGTCGCGCGTGCCGCAATATGGACAGGGGATCTGCATCACAGCAACGGCTCCCGGTCATCCATGCCGGCCGATCCGCCCTCGTCGATGAGCGCCCCGCTCTGGAATCTGCCGAGCGAGAAGGCCTGCGCCATGGGGTGGCTGGCGCCGGTCGCCAGCAGATGAGCGAACGCGACGCCGCCTGCAGGAATCGCCTTGAATCCATAGGTGCCCCAGCCGCAGCTCAGGCACACGCCGTTGACGGGGCTCGAGTCCAGAATGGGGCTCGCGTCCGGCGTGAGATCGACCAGTCCGGCCCACTGCCGCATGAATCGCAAACGGCCGAAGGCCGGGAACAGGTCGATCAGCGTCGCCATGGTGTCCTCGACGCGCTGGATGCCGCTGCGCTGGGCATAGGAGGTATACACATCGGTGCCGCCGCCGATCACCAGCTCGCCGCGGTCCGACTGACTGACATAGACCGCGCCGTCCAGAACCACATCCAGCACGGGCTTCACCGGCTCGGACACCATCGCTTGGAGCGCCATGCTGGTGATGGGGAGGTCGAATCCGAGCTTCGCCGCGAGCACCGAGGAGCTTCCGGCGACGGCGATTCCCACCCGGGGGGCCGAGATCAAGCCGTGCCGCGTTTCCACCCCGGTTACGGCACCATTGCGGGTCTGAAACCCCGTGACCTCGCAGTCCTGAATGATGTCCACGCCGAGCGCATCTGCCGCACGCGCGTATCCCCAGGCAACGGCATCGTGACGAACCACGCCGCCTCGGCGTTGGATGAATCCGCCGAACAGACGACGCCCCGCCGAGGATTGTTCCCGCAGCAAGGGCATCAGCCGTCTGATTTGCCCCGTGGTCAGCAGCTCCGAGGCGACCCCGGCGTGGCGCAGTGCATTGACCCGCCGGTTCATGAGCCGGAGCTGATGGCGGCTGAACGCCAGATTTACCACCCCCCGCTGGCTCAACATGATGTTGTAGCCGAGCTCGCGCGACAGCCCCTCATACTGGCGCAAAGAAAAGTCGTAGAAACGGATCGACGGCGCCGCAAGATAGTTCGACCGTACGATGGCGGTGTTGCGGCCGGTGTTGCCGCCGCCGAGCCACCCTCGCTCGATCACCGCCGCACGTCGAATCCCGTGGTTTCGCGCCAGATAGTAGGCGGTCGCCAGGCCATGGCCGCCGCCGCCGATGATGAGCACGTCATAGCGCTCGCGCGCCTGAGGGCTGCGCCAGAAGGGCGGCCAGCGTTGATGACCGCTGATTGCGTGCCGGGCCAGTTGGAGGATCGAGTGTGCCATTCTCCCCATCAATTCTCGTGGAGTCCCGGCGCGCGGCCGAGCCCGGGTTTGCAAATTATTTAAACTTCGGTTCAACGAAAGTATACTAGGAACCTCTAACTTTGAATGCGAGTTCACAGAATTAGTATCGTAAACTTGAAGAAGGTCGGGTCTTCCGTGAATGGTGATTTCCGCCGCCGCCCCGGCTTAGGAGTAGTTATGAGCACCGACTCTGAGCGGTCGCGGTCGGCCTGGGACAGGGCCCGATCGGAAGTGATGAAAATCAAGCTGGAAGCCATCCTGCAGGAAGCCGATCTGCTCTTCAGCCGGAAGGGATACAACTCCACCTCCCTCGAGGACATCGCGAGCCGCCTGCACATCACCAAAACCGCCCTGTACCACTATGTACAGAACAAGAACGAGCTCCTTTACCTCTGTTACCAGCGATCCGTCGAGTTGACCGAACAGTGCTATGAGCAGGCGGCGAGGGAGGGCAAGAGCGGTCTCGACAAGGTCATGGCCTACCTTCGTATCGACGCCATCACCGGGGTCATGTCGATGACCCCGTTGACCGAGCTCGACGCCATCCGCGATACCAAACTGCGGCAAAAGCTGAGCCAGCGCATCAGCGCCTGCGAAGCGCGATTCCAGGAGTTCATAGCAGAGGGGATTCGCGACGGGAGCATCGGCGACTGCGACCCGCACCTCACGTCGCTGTTCATTCTCGGTGCGTCGCGCCACATGATGCAGTGGTACAACCCCGACGCCGGGCACGACATCAAGGGAATCGTCGAACGGTTCATCGAGTTTTGCTGCCGGGGCCTGCGGCCCGCCACGGCCGCATGATCGCTCGATATCGCCGATTCTAGGAGGCCGGTTGGCTCCTATGGTTCCCCACGGCTGGCATGGAATGTGGCGTTCGGTGGGCTACAACCGGATCCTCGACATCGACGCCGGCGGCTACACCGCGTACTCCATAACCGCCGGCCATGCCTGCATTTCTGAGCGCGGCTCGGCGGCCCAATTCGAGGACGCCTTCGATCGGGTCGAGATCACCCTTGAGGGCCGCTTGTCCTTGTTCCACGCTCACGATTTGACGCGCTATGAGTTCGAGCGACATCAAGAATGGGACCCACGCCGCCGCATCCACCGACAGCCGGATCAGGATGCGCTGCTGAATTTTCAGGCGTTTACGGAGGTTTTCGCCGAAAACTATGCCTTCTTCGATTTGCGAGGCGTCGAGTGGGAGGCGGTTTGCGCCGCCGGCCGCCGCCGCCTCGGGTCTTCGCCCACCGCCGACCGGTTGCTCGACGCATTGCAGGAAATGATCGCGGCGCTGGCCGATCTTCACGTATATGTGGCGTCCCCTGATCGCAGGATCCGCTCCGTGCAGGTTGCGCGGGGTCCGCGACAGGCGCTGCGGAAGATCTTCGATCTGCCGACGCCGCAACTGAGCGCACGCTCGACGACGGACAGGATTGCGGCCCGTCTGCCCGACACTCTTCTCGCGGATTTTCCCGCGACTCTCCATGGCTTCCGGCAGGCGGGCAACGAAGTCATCTGCTGGGGGACCCTGTGCCCCGGGGCGGGGTATCTCAGCCTGCTGCGGATGTTCGGTTTCGCCGCGACCGAAGCGGCTCGCAACGCCGACGACCTGCCGCATCGACTGTTCGAGGCCGGCCCCTTCATGGCGGCCGACATGTCCTGCGTGCGGCGGATTCTCGATGAGGCGATCGCGGGCTTGGCGCAGCACGCGGCTCTGATCGTCGACGTTCGCCTCAATGCCGGCGGGTTTGATCGCGCCGGTATGCTCCTATGCGAGCGGCTGATCGACGAGCCCCGGACGGTGTATCGCAAAAAGGCGCGTTGGCAGGCAGGCTTTACGGAGCCGCAGGCGCTCGTGCTGACGCCTTCACCGGGTCCGCGATTTCTGAAGCCGGTATACGTGCTCACCAGTCCATTCACCCAAAGCGCGGGCGAAGTATTTGCCTTGGCGGCGTCAGCCATTCCGACGGTAACGGTCCTCGGCGAGCCGACGCAGGGCATTCTCTCGGACAACCTGTTCCATCGTCTGCCGTCCGGCTGGGAGGTGAGCCTGTCCAACGAGGTGTATGAGACCTTGGATGGCCGTTGCTTCGAGTCGGTCGGCGTTCCCCCGGCGCTGCAGCTACCGATGCTCGGCGACGTGGACTTGCTCTCGGATCTGCGCGCCGGCCTCCTCCTGGCGGTCGATCGAGCCGGCGCGCACCGTTCGCGCAGCTAGGAGCCAATCGCGTCCAGCGCTCTGGAGTCGTATCGAGATAATTTCAACCTGTAGACACATTCATTGAACAGTGATACACCTAGGAGCAACCGCAGTTGAGTATGGTGCGGCGTTGCGGCCGGAGCGACCATGAACTTCTTTTTTGCGGCATTGGTGACCGAAAGCAACAGCTTCTCCAACATCCCGACCAGCCGGCGCAGCTTCGTCAGGCACAGCGGCCGGGAGGCGCTCGAAAGCGACTTCCTGTTGTCGGACTCGGTGCGGCATTTCGCGCGGCGCGCGTCGGAGAGCGGCGCGACCCCGATCATCGGGCTATGCGCCTACGCGACGCCGGGTGCACCCGTGGTGCATGCGGACTACCTCGCGCTGCGCGATGAGCTGCTGGCCGATCTGCGGAGCTGCCGGTCCGTGGATGCGGTATTCCTGCATCTTCACGGCGCCATGGTGTCGGACGCCTGCCTCGACTGTGAGGGCGACATTTTGGGCGGGGTGCGCGCAATAGTCGGTCCCGGGATCCCGGTGCTGGTGGTCCTCGATCCGCACGCCCACTTGACCGACGACATGGTGCGGCATGCCGACCTGCTGTCCTTCATGAAGGAATATCCGCACACCGACGGAGCCGAGCGCATCGACGATCTGTTTCGCATCGGGCAGGCAATCCGGCAGGGACGCGCCCGCCCGGTGGCGGCGGTCGCCGATTGCTCCATCGTCGGCATCTGGCCGACCCAGGTGCAGCCGCTGCGTGCCTTCACCGATCGTTTGACCGCGCTCGAGGATGGAAAGAAAATCTTGAGCGTCTCATTCGTTCATGGCTTTCCTTGGGGCGACACGCCGCGCACCGGAAGCCGAATGCTGGTATATGCCGATGCGGACCTCGGTGCCGCTCAATCGTTGGCATCTTCGCTCGCCGCCGAAGTCTGGGACATGCGCCGCAACTCACAGCCGCAGCTTCTCTCGGTCGACGCCGCAATCGACATCGTGGCGGAGGCGGACAGCGGTCCCATCGTCCTCGCCGACGTGGCCGACAACGCGGGCGGCGGCGCTCCCGCGGATTCAACCTACATTCTCCGCGAGTTTCTCGCGCGCGGCATGACGGACGTTGCCTTTGCCCTGTTTTACGATCCCTTGCTGGTGGATTTCTGCCGGCAGGTCGGCGTCGGCGGACGGCTGCAGGCACGCGTCGGCGGCAAGTTGAGCGCATTTTCCGGCCAGCCGGTCGACCTCGACGTCGAGGTCAAGGGACTGGCGGAGGATGCCACGCAGATCGCCTTCGGCAGAACGACCGATCTGTTGGGCAATACCGCGTGGATCCATGGCAGGGGCGTGGATCTGATCGTGAGCAGCCGGCGCACGCAGTGTTTCGACCCAGCGGTGTTCAGTCATCTGGGGCTGGATTGCGCGGCCCGGCGCGCGTTGGTGGTGAAATCGACCAATCACTTCCAGCTCGGGTTCGCGCCCATCGCCAAGCGAACCCTCCTGGTGGCCACCCCCGGCGCGCTCAATATGGATTTTGCACATCTGCCCTACCGCGTCTTCGACAAGCCGTACTGGCCGCGGACTGAAGGACGGCCCGAATGACGGATTCAGCGCCGAAGCCGGCATGGCCCGGCAGAACCGGCGCGATACTGGCCTATGTGTTGCCGACCATCGCAGCCGGCACCGTCGTGGCTCCGATCACCGCCATCCTGCCTTCCCTCTACGCAAAGTACACCCATGTGACCCTGGCGGCCCTCGGCACGCTGTTCGTGGTGCTGCGCATCGTCGATGCGGTCTCCGATCCTCTGGTCGGATACTGGTCGGACCGCACCCGCAGCGCACGCTTCGGCCGCAAGCCCTGGGTCATCGCGGGAGCGCTGATCTGCAGCGTCAGCGTGTGGTTCTTGTTCCGGATTCCGCCGGCTGCGGGCATTGCATACCTCGCCGCGTGGTCGCTCCTGTTCTATTTCGGCTACACCGTGCATGAAGTGCCGCACATGGCATGGGGCAGCGAAATCACCCCCGACTATGAGCAGCGCGCCAGGCTGTTCAGCTTTCGCAGCATGGCGGACAGCACCGGCGGATTCGTCTACACGCTGCTTCCGCTTATCTTGTTTTATCTCGGCATCACGCATTCGACGGAATACACGCCGGCCGTGTTTCGGTATCTGGGATTCGCCGTCCTGGTCATGTTTCCACTGATGATCACCATTGCCGCACGCTATGCGCCGACGGGCGATGTCGCCGCCACGAAGCATGGAGACCTGCGCGGACTGCTGTCGAGCACTCTGCGCAACCCCCCGCTGCTGCGCTTTCTCGCGGCCTACCTGTTCGCCGGTGCGGGCACCGGCGTGTTCGCGGCGCTGTTCTTCCCGTATTTCGACAGCTATCTGCACATCGGCGACAAGATTGCCTACCTGTTGTTGACCGCCATGATCGCGCAGTTCGTCGCGCAGCCGTTCTGGGCGAAGATCGTGTCCTTGGTCGGCAAGCATCGCTGCTGGGCCTATGGTTGGATCGCCAATTCACTGGTGTTGGTGCCCATGGTTTTCATCAAGCCGGGTCCGGGCGCCGTGTGGCCGGTCATGATCTCCGTTGCCGTCTACTGCTTCACCAACGGCGTCAGCACGGTGGCGCCCTGGGCCCTGCTCGCGGATGTGGTCGACTACGAGATCATGAAAAGCGGCGTCGATCGCGCCGCCAACTATTACGCTTTCATGCTGTTTCTGGCGAAAATGACCGCCTCGGTCGGCGGGTTGGTATTCGTGTTCCTGGGAGCGGTGTTCGGCTACAAGATTGCGGATGGGGCAATCAATACCGAGTATGCGAACCGCGGGATGCTCGTTGCATTCTGCTTCGTGCCGAGTGCCTTTCAGATGCTGGCCATTCCTTTCATCTGGAATTTTCCCATCGATCGGCGCAGGCACGACATCATCCGCCGCAAGCTGGCGCGCCGCGAGGCATTGCTGGCCGGCCGGGCGGCGCCGTGATATCGCACGCGTCTCGTGCCTTTCACGGCACGGTCGTCGATGAGCCATTCCGCTGGCTGGAGGACTCCGCGGATGCAGGCGTGCAGGCCTGGGCAGAGGATCAACAGCGGCGGTGCGAAGAATTCTTGAGCCGATGCAGCGAGCGCGGCCGCTGCCGCGAGTTCCTGGCAGCCAGTCATCCCTCGCTCGATCCGGTCTGGATTTGCGAGAGAGGCTCGCGGCGGTTTCGCCTGGTGCGCCGGGCCGGCTTCGCTCAATCCGTGCTCAGCGTGACCGATGGCGGCGGTGCCGAACGGACGCTCGTCGATCCGAATCCCGACGGCAAAATCATCGAAGCGGAGTACCTGGCCGTCAGCCCCTCCGGGCGCTACGTCGCCTTCGCGCAATCCGCCGCCGGCGACGTGCGCCGTACCATGCACATATGCGACGCCGCGACGGCGCGGATCATCGATGCCAGCGCGGTCGTCACCGCCGTGCCGATGTTCGCGTGGCTGCCGGACGAATCCGGATTTTTCTATACCCTGTTCCGGCAATTGTTCGAGGACGACGGCAGCAACGACAGCCGTGCGGATGGCTTGTACCTGCACCAACTCCGAGCCGAGTGGCGCCGCGATTCGTGCATCCGCGTCGTTAACGACGGCACGGTGCGCATGGCATTCGCGGTGGTCCCGGATCTGGAGGATTGCCTGCTGATCGGCACGCATCAATTCAGCAGCCACAGCAGCAGCTTCTCATTGCACCGCCTGTCGGCGCCGGCGGCGGCAGGCGGCGAGCTGCTGGGTCCGGGCTACAACGCCTATCTCGGCTGCGCCCAGGGGGAGCTCTACTTTCACACCGGCATTGACGCGCCATTGGGCCGCGTCATTGCCATCGAGCCGGAGCAGCCGGATCCCTCGCACTGGCGCGTCGTGGTCGGCGAGCCCGAATTGGTCCTGGCACGGCCGGACCGCTTTCCCGGACCGAGCAAGTGCGCCATTGGATCGACGGGCCTACTCGTCACTTTCGTCGAGCACGCGCACAACGAATTGCGCTTCTACGGTCACGACGGGACGTTGCAGGACAAGATCGGGCTGCCTGTTCTGTGCACGGTGGATACCGTGGAGGCGCTGGGCGGCGGATTCCGGATCGTCGCGCAATCATTTCTGTTGCCCCGCGTCGAATATCACTATGAGCCGCGCTCCATGGGCCTGCGGGAAATCGCGCGGGTGGCCATCGGGCAATTCGACCTGGACCGCTACGAGCTGCGGCAGGTGTTCTACCCGTCCTTCGACGGCACCCGGGTGCCGATGTACCTGCTGCATCGAAAGGAGCTCGCACGCCACGGCGATCACCCGGCATTGCTCTATGGCTACGGAGGTTTCGGCCAGGCCATCACGCCGGAGTACATGCCGGAAATCGCGCTCTGGCTGGAGCTTGGCGGAGTCTATGCCGTGGCAAATCTGCGCGGCGGAGGCGAATACGGCGAGGCGTGGCACAAGGCCGCGAGCGGCGTCCACAAGCAGGTGACCTTCAATGATTTCTATGCCGCCGCGGAATTTCTGATTTCCGACGGCCTCACCGGAGCCGGCAAGCTCGGTATTCGCGGCATCAGCAACGGAGGATTGTTGACGGCCGTGAGCGCCAATCAACGCCCGGACCTGTTCAAGGCCGTGATATCGGAAATTCCGCTGGCGGACATGCTGTGGTTGAACGAAACCCAGACCGGCCGTTCCATCGGCGCCGAGTACGGCAATCCTTGCGACAGCCGGGAGATGTTCGAAGCCCTGCGCGCGTATTCGCCGTCGCACAATGTCCACGGCGACGGCCCGGCGCAGCTCGTCGTCGTCGCCAAGCAGGACTTCAATGCGCCGCCCGGGCAGGCGTACAAATTCGTGGCCGCCCGCCAGGCGGCGCTCGCCGCGGCGGCCCGCGACACGCCGGTATTGTTGCGGCTGGTGGAGGGCGAGGGGCACGGCGGCTGGCGCGACGAGTCCACCCGCAGCGTCCTGGCGGATGAAGTGGCTTTCCTCTGGCACATGGTGCAAGGACCCGCGCGATCCCCCGATATGGTTGCGTTGGAGGTGCCCATGAGCGACGGAGTGCGGCTTTGCGCCAACGTCTGGCTGCCGGCGCGAACCGCGCGATCCCCCGTTGTGCTGTTGCGGACCCCCTACGGCAATGACGCCCAAGAATTTGCCCGGTGGGGCCTGCAAGACTACCTGTATGCAGGATTCGCCGTGGCCATCCAGAGCGTTCGCGGGCGCGGCAATTCGCAGGGCGAGTTCGGGTTCTTTTTCGTCGAGGGCAAGGACGGCTACGACAGTATCGAATGGATCGCGGCGCAGAGCTGGTGCAACGGCAAGGTCGCCATGGATGGGGGCTCCTACCTGGGCACGGCGCAATGGCTGGCGGCGCGCGAGCGGCCGCCGCATCTCGTTTGCATCCTGCCGTCGGTCCCGGCGGGCGATTGGTTCAACGAAATTCCTTTCGTGGGCGGCGCGCTGCAAGTGGACTGGGCGTTCTCGTGGCTGGGGCTGATGGCCGGCCTGACGTTCGATTTCGAGGCGGCAGGCCATCGCAATCTCGAGCCCTACCGGCCTTTGATCGATGCGGAGAAAGTTCTCGGCGCAAAATTGCCGCTGTACCAGGAAATACTGGCTCACCCGACCCTGGATGCGTTCTGGCGCCGATTGCAGTGGAGCGCCGAGGACTTCCGGCGCATCGACATCCCGGTTTTCACGGTGACCGGCTGGTTCGATGGCGATCAGGCGGGCACGCTCCTGTATTGGCGCGGCCTCGAAGATCGCCCGGAGCCGGCGCGCGACGCGCATCTGCTGATCGGCCCGTGGGGGCATCGCGAATGCTATCTCGGCGGAGAGGTGCGGCTCGGCGACATGGAGCTCGGGGCGGCGAGCGTGGTGCCCATCCGTGCCCTGCGCGTGGGCTTCTTACGGCAGCATTTGCAGGACGCGGCTGTCGAGGCCCCGGCGCGAGTACGGCTGTTCATCACCGGCAGCCGGCGCTGGCAGGAGTTCGACCATTACCCGCCGGGGCAGGCCCGGATTCAATCCTGGTTTCTCTGCGCCGACGCGCCCGCCAACGGCGCGCGGGGCGGCGGCGGCCTCGACGATAGAGCCGCGCATGGCGCACCCGATCGGTATTGCTACGATCCTCTCGACCCCGTCCCGTACAAGGCCGGAGCCTTGGATCATGGGGAGATCGAGCGGCGCTCCGACGTTCTGGTGTACAGCAGCCCTGAGATGCAGACCCCGCTGACCGTCGTCGGCGCCGTCGAGTTGGTGTTGCACGCCTCGAGCGACGCGCTCGACACGGATTTCACCGCCAAGCTGCTCGATGTCCATCTCGATGGGCGGGCGGTGAGCTTGACGCATGTGGGGGGCGTTCAACGGGCGCGCTACCGGCATGGCTTCGATCGTGCGGTCCCATTGACCCCGGGAGAGCCCTTCGAGCTGCGCATCCGCTTGAGCCACGTGGGCCATACGTTTTTGCCCAACCACCGGATTCGTCTCGAGGTGTCGAGCAGCTGCTTTCCATTGGCGGACCCGAACACCAACACCGGCGCCGATATCGCGTTCGACAACGCGCCTCGCAAGGCGCAGCAGACCGTTCTGCACGATGCAGTGCACCCGTCGCGGTTGCTGTTGCCCGTGATGCCGACTCCATGAACCCGGCGAAATCCCTGCTTCCATCATTGAGAGGATCTCCATGAAAGCCCGCAATCTTCTGTCAGGCAGCCTCGGATTGATTGCCGTGGCGACGCTCGCCCTGGGGGGTCAAGTCTCGGGCGCGCCGCGCGTGATGAATGAGATCCCGGGCGCCGATCCACTGGTGCCATTCGAGAGCTATTTGCTCAAACCCAGCTACGAAGCACCCAAGATCAGCCCGGACGGGAAGCACATTGCCGTCATGGGTGAAATCGACGGCGTGTCCAATCTCATGATCGCGGAAGTCGGCTCGCCGACTTCTTTGCGCCCCCTGACTCATGAGCGTGGCCGCGGGCTGCAAGCGCATACCATCTGGGATGAGCCCACTTATCGTTGGGCGGAGAACAGCAGGGACCTCTACTACATGCGCGATGACAAGGGGGATGAAAATTGGGTGCTCTACAGCCTGGACACCACGACGGGAGCAAGCCGTCGCTTGACCCCTCCAAAAGGCGTGCGCGCGCGCAGCCTGCAGACCAGCGCACGATTCCCCGACGAAGTGCTGTTCGGCATGAACGACAAGGCGCCGGCGCAGCTCGACTTCTACCGCGCCAACGCCCGCACGGGCGAGGTCCGTCATGTGGCCTCGGCGGCGCCGTATTTTCTCAAGCTGTTCGACAACGATTTCAAAGAGCGGGTCGCGATTGCGCTCGACCCCAAGGATCTGGCGCGGGTCATCTTTTTCCGCGCGAAAGACGGCACCTGGAAGGAAGCCGACCGGGTCCTACCCGAGGATGCGGAGGCGCTGTCGGCGAATCACATCAACGATCTCGGCGGCGCGGTGATCACCGCCGACGGCCGGAAGCTGCTGGCGTTCTCCAGCCAGGGTCTCGACACCACGGCGTGGGTGTCCTTCGATCTTGCGACCGGCAAGCGGGACATCATCGGCCTCGACAAGCGCGTGGACGTGAAACGCGCCCTGGTGGATCCGGCGACGCTTGCGCCGCAGGCGTACATGCACGATTTCACGACGGCCGAGTGGGTCGCCCTGAATCCCGCCATGCAGCAGGATCTCGACCGGTTGCGCGCGATGAATCTTGGAGAAATCGACGTAGAAAGCCGCTCGCACGACGACCGGACGTGGATCGTCAGTTTCATGAGGCCGGATTACCCGGTGCGCTATTTTCTCTACGACCGCAGCAGCGGCAAGACTGCGGCCCTGGGCGTCTCCACTCCGAAGCTGGCCTCGCTGAAACTGTCCAATATGTATCCCTTGGTCACCAAATCCAGCGACGGCTTCGATCTGGTGTCCTATATCGCGTACCCGAGCTGGGTGAAGCTCGATGCGCGGGGCATTCCGTCCGCGCCGCAGCGCCTCATCACCTTCGTGCACGGCGGTCCCTCGGATGAGCGCGCCCAATTCGGTTTTGCACCGCTGTTGCAGTGGATGACCAATCGCGGCTACGCGGTATTCGTGGTGAATTTTCGCGGCTCGCCCGGCTTCGGCAAGGCGTTCATGAACGCGCAGCATCATGAATGGGGCGGAGCGATGAACCGGGACGTGCTCGAGCAGGTCCGCTACCTCGTGGACAAGAAGATTGCCGACCCCAAGCACATGGCCGTGTTCGGCGGCAGCTACGGCGGCTACGAGACCCTGGTGGCAATGACCTTGACTCCCGGTGTGTTTGCCTGCGGCAATGCGGTCGTGGGCCCCTCCAACCTCGAGACCTTCGTCGATCCGAAGACCCTGCCGCCGGACTGGAGCCCGGATTCGCTCTATGCGCTGCTCGGAGACCCGCGCACCGAGGCCGGGCGAAAGCTGTTGAAGGAGCGCTCGCCGTTCAACTACGCCGGTCAAACCAAGGGCGCCATGCTCATCGTGCAGGGCGCGAACGACGTTCGCGTGCCGACCCGCGAGGCCGAGCAGGTCGTCGCGGCCATGCAAAAGGCCGGCGCCCAGGTCACTTATCTGCTCTATCCAGACGAAGGCCACGGCATCATTCGTACCGAGAACAACCGCTCCTTCCTGGCCATCAGCGAAGTTTTCTTCGGCCAGTGCCTGGGCGGCCGATATTCGCCGCTCAGCCAGCAGCTCGAAGGATCGAGCGTCAAAGTGCCGGCGGGCATCGAGCACATTCAAGGCCTCGAGGAAGCGTTGGCAGCGCGGCGCAGCGACGGACTGTCCCGGTGAGGCGGGTTCGGTTGGAATATAGGAGCATGTGATGGCTGGCAAGAACCGCGGCCGCGGCAAGAGTACTCAATCGATTTGGAGCGGCGAGCAGGATCACGAACCCTACGAGCGGGCCACGCAGGTACCGATCGTGCAAAGCGTCTCCTTCGGCTACCAGGATGTCGATACCTGGCTGGCGGTGGCGCTGGGGCACGAAGAGGGTCATATCTATTCGCGCAATACCAATCCGACGGTGCGCGCCTTCGAGGAGAAAATCCGGGATCTCGAGGGAGCCGAGGCGGCCACCAGTTTTTCCACGGGGATGGCCGCGATCAGCGCCACCTTTTTCACCTTTCTGCGGCCGGGAGACCGGGTGGTCTCGATCAAAGACAGCTACGGCGGCACCCACAAGCTCTTCAACGAGTTCCTGCCGGCCTTCGGCATTCAGGCGCACCTGTGCGAGACGAGCGACCATGCCGAGATCGAAGCCGAGCTCACCCGGGGCTGCAAGCTGCTGTATCTCGAGTCGCCGACCAATCCCACGGTCAAGATCACCGACATTGCACGGCTCGCGGGCGCGGCTCACCGCGCCGGCGCATTGGTCGCCGTCGACAATACCTTTGCGACCCCGATCAACCAGAACCCTCTGGAGTTGGGCGCGGACATCGTACTGCACAGCGCCACCAAGTTTCTCGGGGGGCATGCGGACGCCTTGGGCGGCGCCGCGTGCGGCAGCGAAGCACTGATCAAACGGTTGTATCATTTCCGGGAGATCAACGGCGCGACCCTCTCGCCGGGCGACGCCTATAGCTTGCTTCGAGGCATGAAGACCTTGAGCCTGCGCATCGCGCGGCAGAATGACAGCGCCATGAAGGTGGCGCGCTGGCTGGCCCGGCATCCGAGCGTCGAGCAGGTGAACTACCCGGGATTGGAATCGCACCCCCATCACGACATCGCCGCGCGGCAGATGCGCGGCTTCGGCGGCATGCTGAGTTTCAGCGTGCGCGGCGGCTTCGATGCGATCAAGCTGTTCCTGCCCAGGCTCGAGTTGGCGCACCGGGCCGCCAACCTGGGCTGCGTCGAGACCGTCGTCGGTCCGCCGTCGGTCACCAGCCATGTCGAATGCAGCGCTGCGGAGCGGGCGGCCGCGAAAATTCCGGAAGGGCTGGTCCGATATTCCACCGGTATCGAGGATGTGGAGGATTTGATTGCAGATCTCGAGCAGGCGTTGGCGGTCATCGATCGGTCATGAGAACCGTCGTTGAGATCGCGGCGGCCGTGGCCGAAGGCCGGCTCACGGCGGCCGCCGTCGTCGAGGAGTGCCGGCAGCAGATCGATCGCAAGAACGGCCGCCTCAACGCCTTCGTATACCTCGACATCGACGGCGCGCGGCGGCAGGCGGAGGACATCGACCGCCGCATCGCCGGCGGCGCCAAGGCCGGCGCGCTCGCCGGTGTCGCGTTCGGCGTCAAGGACATCCGCGAGAGCTGTCTGGGGATGCCGCGCGGCAACGGCTCGCTGTTTCATCGCGGCGACCCTCCCGAGACCAGGGACTCGGTCTTCATCGCACGCTTGCGCGCCGCCGGCGCCATACCCTTGGGCAAGGTGGCAACCGCGGAATTCGGCATGGACGGCGTGACGCACACGCTCGCGCACGGCACCACCCGCAATCCCTGGAAGCTGGAGCGCACCCCCGGCGGCAGCAGCGGCGGATCGGCCGCCGCCGTCGCGGGCGGCCTCGTGCCGTTTTGTACGGCGGGCGATGCGGGCGGCTCGGCCCGCAGCCCGGCCGGATACACCGGCACCGTGGGTCTGAAGCCCAGTCTAGGCCGCATCCCTCGGATGGATGGCTTCGGCGATCGTAGCTGCCCGTGCGTCATCACCGCGACGGTCGCGGATACCGCGCGTATTCTGGATGTCGCCGCCGGACCGGACGATTGTGATCGAATGACGCTGCCGGCGGCCGGCGTGAGCTACGAAGGGCTGATCGACACGTTGGACGTGAGGGGTTTGCGCGCCGTCTGGAGCGAGGATCTTGGGTTTGCCCCGATCGATCCGCAAGTGGCCGCACTTACGCATGCTGCGGCACTTCGACTGGCCGAGGCCGCCGGTTTGCGAATGCTCGATCGGCCCGTGCGATTCACCAACGTGTACATGGCGGCCAACATGCATTTGACGCGGCGGTTCGCCGACGAGCTGACCCACCGCGGTATACTGCCCGGTCAAAAGCACCTGCTGAGCCCCGGTCCGCGATTCTTCCTGGAGAAGGCTCAATCCTTCAGCGACGCGGATACTCATCACGCCATGCAGCTGGAGAAGACGCTCGAGCAGGAGATCGCGGCATTTTTTCGCGACGCCGATGTGTTGCTGACCCCCTGTCATTCGACGGCGGCGTTCGCTGCCGAAGGTCCGTTGCCCGAGCGGATCGCGGGCAAGGATGCCAGCCAGACCCACGGCGATGCGTTTCCCATGCTCGCCAACATCGGCTGGAATCCCTCGATCTCGGTACCTGCGGGCATGTCGGCCGACGGCCTGCCGGTGGGCCTCCTCATCACGGTGCGGCGTCACCGCGACGATATCGCGCTGCGCCTGGCCCGGATCCTTGAAATCGCCGCGCCGTGGCCGCGGCATCCGCCCGGATGGGAGTGACGACATGTCCGAATATCTGATCCTGCAGAATGCGCTGCTATTCGATGGCGTCAGCGAAACCCTCATCGAGGGCGCCAGCGTTGCCGTCGAGGATGGAATGATCCGCGAGGTGCGGGCCGGACCCATTGCTTCCGACCAGGCCGACACCGTCGATCTGCAAGGGCGCTTTCTGATGCCCGGCCTTCTGGATCTGCACTTCCATGCGTACTCGGTTTCATTCGACGAGTTGGAACTGCAGCGCATGCCCAAGCCCCTGCTGGTGAGCCATGCCAACCGGCTGCTGGAGGGGGCGTTGCAGCGGGGTTTCACCTCGGTGCGCGACCCCGGCGGCGGCGAGGTGGGGCTCGCGCTGGCGATCGAGGCGGGGCTCGTCAACGGGCCGCGTTTCTTCTTTGGCGGCAAGGCCCTCTCGCAGACGGGAGGTCACGGCGATGGACGTCATCCGCATCACGCCGACCTGTGCCGCTGCCGATTTTCCGACGCCATCTCGCAGGTGGTGGACGGCGAAGATGAAGTGCGCAAGGCCTGCCGGGACGAATTGCGCCATGGCGCCGATCACATCAAGCTGTTCATCTCCGGCGGAGTGACCTCATCGTCGGATCCGATCTGGATGTCGCAATTCAGCGATGCCGAGATCCGCGCCGCCGTTGAAGAAGCCCTCTCGCGCCGCAAGTATGTCGCGGCTCATTGCCTCACCGACGAAGGCGCGCGCCGTTGCGTGCAGCACGGCATCCGCTCGATCGAGCACGGGTTCAGCATCTCAAAGGAGACGGCGAGGTTGATCGCCGAATCCGGGTCCACTTACGTGGTGCCGACCTTGGCGGTCCTGCATCAGTTGGGCGAGCACACCCGCGAGCTGGGCTTGTCGGCGCAAAGCATCGCCAAAGTGTCCGGCGCACGCGAGGCGGCGCTCGAGGGAATTCGCAATTGCATCGAGGCGGGAGTCAAGCTGGGACTGGGGACCGATCTCTTCGGTCCGCAATACCATTGGATGCAAAGCCTGGAGATCGAATTGCGCTGCGCGCTGCAGCCGCCGATCGATGTGCTGCGTTCGGCGACGTCGATCAATGCGCAGATCATCCAGCGCGGGACGGAGCTCGGAGTCATTGCACCCGGTGCGCGGGCCGACCTCATCGCGCTCGATGAAAATCCGCTGGTGAATCCCCGGGTGTTCGCCAATCGCGGCGCAATGCCTTTGATCGTGAAGGGCGGCCGCTTCATTCGCCGGGAATTATGAGCCGGCGCCTCTGCAGAGTGCGCAGCTGCAAGAAGTCTCTCGGCGCTGCCGGCGGGGCGCTAAATTTCCGGGAATCGGTCGATGATGTCGGAGCTGCCGGTCGCGGCGGAGGATGCCGGACTGTCCGGCGGCCGCGGTTCTCGCATTTGCCCTAGGCGGCGAGGAAATCTCAACTCGAAAACGGATCCGGTCGGCTCATTTGGGCGATATGAAATGCGGCCGCCGTGGGCGAGCGCAATGTTGCGAGCCATGCTGAGCCCCACTCCGGAACCGGTCGCTTTGGTCGAGTAGAAGGGCACGAATATCTGCTCCCGCAGCCCCGGCGCTATGCCGCAGCCGTTGTCGCCCACACTGAAGCAGATTTCGCCGTCCACCTCACCGAGCCGCACTTGGATCCGCGGGGCAACGATTCCCCTCGCGGCATCCAGCGAATTCTTCAGAAGATTGATCACCGCCTGCTCGATGAGCGAGGCGTCCGCCTCGAACGTCGATGCGGATGGATCTGCGGTAAACGAGGACGTGACTCCCGCGGCGGTGAAATCGGCGGCGAGCAGGCGCTCGATGTCCTTCAGCAGGGCTGTCCCGTCGACGAGCGCCGGGGACGATTCCAGCGGCTCGAGAACCTGGCGATAGCGCTCGACGAAATGCATGAGGCCGCGGCTCCGCCGCCCGATCGCCTCGAGCGACTCGCGGGCGTCGGTCGCAGGAGGGGCCGCGGTGATGCTTTCGCTCAACGAGGCGATCGGGGTGAGGGAGTTCATGATCTCGTGCCGGAGCACACGCAGCATGTCGCGCCACGCCTTGATCTCGACGGCATCGAGCTCGCCGCTCACGAACTGCAGCGCCATCAATCTCCTTTGCTCCAGTGGCGTCGTGAGCTGGCTGCAGGAGACGAACACATGCCGGCCGTCGACCCGCTGCAGAAGAATCGACCGGCCCGGGGGCAATGATTCGAGACGCGCCGCGCTCTCCGGCCCCAACAGCTCCAGGTCCGACAATGCGTGGATCGCGCCGCGGCCGAGGCGGTGCGCGGCACGGTTGACCGCAGTCGCGCGGTCCCGGCCGTCCACGACGATGAGGGCCGCGGCGACGGTATCCAGAAGCGCCTGCAGATGATCGGCGGGAGCGTCGCCCGACACTTGGCGCGGCTGCGATACGGCAGGCCGGTGAAATGTGCGCAGCAGATCGGCGCTCAAAGCGCCGGCAAGGAGCAGCGCCACCAGGGAGGTGGCATAGAAATTCGTCCTCTCGAGCAGCAGGCTCACGGCCACCGTGAGCGCGACCACCGCGCCGAGCCGCCAGACCAGCGGCCAGCGGATGTCAAAGCCCATATTTCTGCTTGCGCCGGTAGAGCGCGGCACGGCTGACGCCGAGACTCGCCGCGGCGAGCGAGATGTTGCCTCGATGCTTCGCGAGCGATCGCTCCACCGCAATCCTTTCGACGGCGTCGAGCTGCAGGCTTTCGCCGGCGCGGCGTGCGGCCGTCGTTGCCATCGCGGACCTCACGGATTCCACCAGGCGCGCGTTTTGCCAGGGCTTCATCAGGAAGTCGACCGCACCGCGCTTGAGCGACTCCACGGCGATCGCCACGCCCGCATACGCGGTCATCAGCACGACGGCGAGGGAGGGATCTGCGTGGCGGACCCGGGCGAGGCCGCAGAGCCCCTCGGCTCCGTCATTTCTCCCGACCGCAAAATTCATGTCCAGCAGCACGGCGTCGAACGATTCTGCCGAAAGCCGCAAGTCGAGCTCGGCGAGGGATGCCGCGGTTATGGTGCGGGACGCCTCGTCGCGCAGGGCCACGGCCGCTGCGCGCGCAACGTCGGCATCGTCGTCGACGATGAGGACTAAGGAGCTCTTCATGCTCCAAGACTACGTCGCGCCCGGCCCGGGTCTCAAGTGTCCGAATTCGAACACGCGGAATCGATGGCGAGGCTCCATGTTCACGTAACATATTGTTTATACAGCGTTTCTTGCAGTCGCAAATCACGCCTACACTCGAACCGTTGAAACTCGGCCCTTACCCGCCATGGAATCATCGCCCCTGCACGCCACCGATCGGCGCGTGAGGCGTCGTCCGTGGCAGCGGCGTGGCTTCAAGATCGTGCTCGGCGCTTCGGCGGCTGCCTTGCTCGGCTTTTTGGCCGCACATCTCTTCGGGGGCCGCCGGTACGCGCGGCTGCCGATCGCGGGGCTCTCGCTTGCCACCGTGTCGGAAGGAGTCTTTCACGATGACATGCCGCTGCGAGCTCACGTCAAGGCGCGCGGCACCATCTATCTCGACGCGCAGGCGGGCGGGCGGGTCGAGCGGGTGTTTGCGCACGCAGGGGACATGGTGGCCGAGGGGCAGGTGCTCATCGAACTGTCCAATTCGCAATGGCAGCTGGACGTGCTGGAGCGGGAGGCGCGCATCGTCGAGTCCATTTCGCAGCTCGAGAGCTACCAGACTCAGCTCGAGCAGAATCGGATCGCGAATCTGCGGATGGGGGCGCAGATCGGCTACGACGTCGTGCGGCTGCGCCGTTCGTTCGATCGGCGCAGCTCGCTCGGCGCGAGCTCGCTCGAGCCGGCGGAAAAAATGGACCAGATCAAGGACGAGCTCGACTACAACCTGGTGCTGCAGCCGCTGCAACAGGAGAGCAACCAGCGGCAGGAACAGCTGCGCGAGGAGCAGCTGCCGCAGATCCGCGAGCAGCTGAAGGCCCTGCAACAGGACTTACGCATGACGCGCGAGCAGCTCGACAAGCTCTTGGTGCGCTCGCCCATCGTCGGACGGTTGACGGCGATGAATGCCGAAATCGGCGAGAATCGCCCCATTGGCGCACGCTTCGGCGAGATCACCCCGGATCAGGGGTTCAAGCTGGTGGCTTCCGTCGACGAGTACTTTCTGGGCCGCGTGCACCGCGGCGAGACGGCACACGTCCAAATTCATGGAGCAGAAGCCGACCTGGCCGTCGAGCGGGTGTATCCGCAGGTCAAGAACGGAAGCTTCGACATCGATCTCGCGTTCAGCGGCGATCCCGGCACCGGGCTTACTTCGGGTGAAACGGTGGAGGGCAAATTGATACTCGGATCCGACCGTCCTGCCGTGCTCCTCGAGAACGGCCCGTTCATGGATCAGACGGCGGGCCGCTGGGCCTTCGTCCTCGACAAGAGCTCTCATTCCGCGCTCCGCAGGCCCATCGCGCTCGGCCGGCGCAACGCCGGGCAGCTCGAGGTTCGCGGCGGGCTCGAGCCCGGAGATCAGGTCATCATCTCGAGCTACGACAACTTGATGCACGTGGACCAAATCGAAATGACCCGCTAGAGGTATTCATGCTGCGAATCGACACCATCAGCAAGACCTACAGGATGCTCGACGTCGAGACCCGCGCGCTGGACGGCGTGTCGCTGGCCGTCGGGTCCGGCGAATTCGTCGCCATCATGGGACCCTCCGGATGCGGCAAATCCACGTTGCTCAACATCGTTGGGATGCTGGATCAGGCGGATGCCGGCCGCTACGAGTTCGGCGGCCACGACGTGACCGGCGCATCGCAGTCGCGGATGACCGCACTGCGGCGTGCGTCGATCGGTTTCGTGTTCCAGGATTTCAACCTCATCGATGACCTGACGGTCGAGGAGAACGTCCAGCTAGCGCTGACGTATCGGCGGGTCAGGATGGGCGAGCGCAGGCGCAGGACGAGGCAGATCCTGGAGGAGGTCGGCATCGCCCACCGGGCGGGGCACCTGCCGAACCGACTCTCCGGGGGACAGCAGCAACGGGTCGCAATCGCCCGCGCGCTGGTCGGGAAGCCGTCGCTCATCCTGGCGGACGAGCCCACGGGAAATCTGGATACGGTCAACGGCGATGCGGTCATGGTGTTGTTGGCCGATGCGGTCCGGCGCGGTTCGACGGTCCTCATGGTGACTCACTCGCTGGCCTACGCCGCCTTTGCCCAGCGCACGGTCAAGATGCTCGATGGGCGCATCGTCAGCGAAACGCTGATGGCGGCCTGACGCCATGCTGCAGAGCTTCTGGTCAAGCGCGCTTCGAAGCCTCCGCCGCCATCCCTTCATGAGCGCGGTCGGCGTGCTCGCGCTCACCATCGCGTTGAGCGCGGTGCTGATGAGCGGGCTTCTGGCGCGCCAGGAGCTGGGCTATGAGCGATCGATTCCGAATCACGATCGAATTTATCTCGCGGCCTCCGGGATCGCCTCCGCCGACCGTCCGACGTTTTACCTGCCGCAGAGCGTGGGATTTCTTGCCGCGCGCATGCGGCGGATGTTCCCCGAGATCGAGACCATCGCCCGAATCGCGGCCGCCGATGTTCGGCTCCAGAACGGCAACTTCGGCGCTCGCGAGCGAATCTATTGGGCTGACCCTGGCTTCTTCGAGATTTTCGACTTGAAAGCGGTTTACGGCAGCCTCAAGGGTGCCTTGCGCAGACCGGACTCGCTCGTGGTCTCGAGGACCATCGCGAAGAAGTATTTTTCGCAGCGCAATCCCGTGGGTGAAACGTTGACCGTCGCAGGTCACCCGGCGCGCATCACGGCGGTCATCGAGGATCTGCCGCAGAACGCCACGTTGCTCGAATCCGGCGTTTTCGCGAGCGGGGCAGCCGCCTACTCGGGAATCGCGGAATGCGATCGCATGGATGCGGAGAACGAGAAAAGCGGCGAGGTCGCCATCTGCGGACTGACGTTCTTCAAGCTGCGGGCCGGCGCGGACATCGCGCTCATCCGCCGGGGCGAGGCCGAGCTGGTGCGCTCGTTTCCGGTGGATGCGACGAGCTTGATCCGGCCGACGGTGCCCATGCTCCGGCTCGATCAGGTGCATTTGTTCGAGGGATTCAATCCGGGCGGCCGCACCCGGCTGGCCGAGAATCTTGCCATCGGGCTCCTTATTCTGCTCGCGGGGATCATCGTATACGTCAACCTTGCGACCGCCCGGTCGACCCGTCGCGCCGTCGAGGTCGGCGTCCGCAAGGCCTGCGGGGCGTCCTATGGCGTGCTGGTCGCGCAATTTCTGTCCGAGTCGCTGTTGATCACCGCTCTGTCGGGGATCCTCGCGGTATCGATCACCGAGCTGGTCCTGCCGTACGTGAATTCCCTCCTGAACCTGCACCTGGTGTTCGAGTATTGGAAGGAGCCGGCGACGCTGGGTTGGTTCGCGCTCGGCCTTGCGGCGATCGGCATCCTGGCCGGCGCCTATCCGGCGTTCCTCCTGTCGCGATTCGAGCCGGCGGAGGTCTTGAGAGGCATCGCCCGGACGATCGGCGGAGTGTCGGCCCGGCAAATATTGGTCGTACTGCAGTGTTCCATCCTGATCGGATTGGTGGCGGGGTCACTGATGATTTTCAGGCAGGAGCGTTTCGCCACTCATGAGGCCATCAAGCTGCAGACCGACGAGGTGGTGGTCATCCGGTCGTACTGCGCGGATGCATTCGTCGATGCCCTCAGGAAGGTTCATGGAGTGAAAGCCGTCACCTGCTCCAGGGACTCGTTGTTGAGCGGCGAGGCTTTCGAGCACGCGCAGCTGAGGGACGGCACGCCTCTCACGGTCAACAGCGTCGAGACCGATTTCGGCGCGTTCGGCCTCTATGGTGTACGCCCCGTGGCGGGGCATCTCGACGAGCCGTCAGGCGATGGCCGGTTGGCGCCAGGCCAGCGGGTCGTCATCAACGAGGCCGCGCGGCGTGCGTTGCGCCTGCCGTCCGCGGCGGAGGCCGTAGGATCGCCCCTGGAGCTGAAGAACGGCGACGGCTTCTGGCTGGGGTTCGCGCCGGCGGATGCCGATACGCCCGCGTCGTCGCCGTCGACCGTCATTGCGGCGGTGGTTCCGGACTTCGATCTCGAGGCGGCGATGCACCCGATTCGTCCGACGATCTACTGGCCGCTCCGGCGAGACGTTGCGCCGGCGGCCGCCAACGAGCCTGCCAGGGACGATCCGCCGCCTTACGATTACGTGCACGTCAAGCTGACCGGGGCCGAAATCCCGGAAACGCTGGAAAAGATCGATGCCCTCTGGGAGTCCTTCGGACGGATCTCGAGCCACACCACCGGCAAGATCAGCCGGTTTTTCGTCCGCGATTACATCGAGTCCCGTTATCGGTCCGTTCTCCAGCAAGGTCGCATATTTGCGGCCTTCTCGGTGCTGGCCGTGACTCTATCGTCGCTGGGATTTCTCGGGCTCGCCGCCGCATCCGTCGAGCGCCGCACCAAGGAGATTGGAATCCGCAAGGCGCTGGGCGCGGACCCTCGCGACATTCTATTCATGCTCCTGCGTCAATTCGCGAGCCCCGTGCTCTGGGCGACCCTGATCGCCTGGCCCGTCAGCGGCTGGCTCATCAGCCGCTGGCTCCAAGGCTTCGCCGTGCACACCGATTTGTCGGTTGCGGTATTTGCGAGCGCGTCTTTTCTCGCGCTGTTCCTGTCCATTGCGACGGTGTTCGTCCATGCATTGCGGTTCGCGAGCGCAAAGCCGATTGCCGCTTTGCGATACGAGTGACTGCGCTTGCAGCCTCAATTACCGAGGCGTATGTTCGGCCCACTGCGCCGGGCCTGCTTGCACGGCGCACAACTATAAAAAATGTCCGGGGAGGACTCATCATGAAGAAGCTGCTTGCGCTTTTGCTGCTGGGCTTGACCTTCGCTGCGGGCGCGGTGCTGGCCGCGGACGCGGTCGTCGGGTCATGGACACTGAACGTTGCGAAGTCGAAGTTTGCATCCGGGCCGGCGCCGGCGTCCGGAACCCGCGTCTACACCGAAGCGGACGGGGGCTACGCGCTGGACCAGAAAATCACCGGTTCCGATGGGAAAGAAGCGCCGTTCAAGGCGCACTACAAAGACGGCGAGGATGAGACCGTCGCGGGCGCGAACGGCATCGACTCCATCCATGCGAAGAAGGTCAATGCGCACACCTGGGACTTCTCGATGAAGTCGGGCGGTAAAGAGGTCGGGCACGTGCACCGCACCGTCTCGGCCGACGGCAAGACCCTCACCGTCCACAACACCGGCAAGCAGCCGAGCGGCGCGACCGGCGACGACACGATGGTCTTCGACAAAAAATAGCGGGGCTGCACGCCCAGGAGTTTGCCGCCGTGTTCCGGGCGAATACGGCAGTCGCTGCGGAAACCGCGGGTCTTGGGCGAATTCGCCGCGCACGCCGCGCGTCTCACCGACGCGCGGTGGCGGCTGTGGCGGTGGCGGCGGCGGCGGTGGCGGTGGCGGTGACGGCAGTGGCGGCCGCGGCCGGGCTCTCGACCGGCAGGGTCACGGTCTTTTCCTCCAGATTGAGCACGCTCAATGCAGCGGGCGGGTGCCACTGATCGGAGAACAGGCTGTCCGCCGCCGTCCGGCCGTCGTAACTGACCTGCGCCAGATCGACGAGGGTCTCGAATAGAGCGTGCAATTGGGCGGGGGACCGGGCATGCGCCTCGAGCCGCTCGACCATCTGCGGATGGGCCGACCGGTACTCGGCCGAAAGCCAGACCAGGAAAGGCACGTCGATCTCCGGCCGGGAAACGGTGGGGAACCCGTGGCCAAAGTCGGCATCGCCGTCGTCGAACAGGCGCTCGCCGTGGTCCGAGAAATAGATCAAGCCGGCTCTGCAGCCGCACCGTGCGAGACGATCGATGATCGCGCTCAGGTTGGCATCCGTGAAATAGATGCTGTTGTCATACTCGTTCACCAGGCGCCTCTGCGGACCGGTGAGCCGCCGTGGCGGGGTGCTGTCATCCGGGAAGCGGTCGAAGGCCGGGGGGTAACGCTCCTTGTAGCCGAAGTGGCTGCCTTCCATGTGCAGAAACACGGCTGCCTTCGTTCCGGGCGGGAGACCTTCGATGGCACGGTCCAGCCGGGGCAGCAGGTTGGAATCGTAGCGCGGTGTCGCGGCGGCGCCGCGCTCGTCCTCGGCGAAGGAAACGTGGCCGGCCTCGGAGGCGATCCGCGTGATGGGGTTCGACTCGAGACCCGAGCGCTCCTGGTTCGAGATCCAAAACGTCTGGAAGCCTGCCTCGCCGAGCAGGGTGACGATGGATTTCTCGGCGCCGGCGACGCTGCGGGTCTGCGGAGCGGCACGCGTCAGGGCCAACGGCAGGCTCAATATGGTGTTCGTGGCGTTGGAGGTCATCCGCGGAAAGAGCACGAGGTCGTTGCGCATGGCATCCAGGCGCGGCGTCGTGGCACGCGGATAGCCGAACAACGACCAGTTCCGCCGTCGCGAAGTCTCGCCGATGACGACCACGTAGATTTCGGAAGCCTCGCGGGCGCCCGGATCGAGCTGGTGCGGATTTGCAAAGCGGAAGGCCGCGCGCGCCGCCGCTTGAGCGCGCGCCGTTCGCCAATCGACCGTGAGCGAGACGAATGCGGCGGCGATGTCGACCGGAAACGCCGTTTGCGCCTCCGCGAGCACCGTGCTTCGCAACGCATCGGCATCGCGCAGGCGTACTGCGCCGAGCGCTAGCGAGGCGAGGAGCATCGCCGCCGCGATGAGCCCGAGCCGTCGGCAGGCTTTCCACGGCAGTCGAAAATCGCCGTTCCACGAGGCGATCAGCGCGTAGATCGCGAGCAGCATCACCAGGGTGAGCCCGGACGTGAGGGCCGGGTGGCCCGCCAGCAGCTCGAGGGTCTCCCGCTGGCTCGTCTCCGGGACGGATCGCAAAAGACCGGGCGAGACAGGGCCGCCGTAAGCGAGCCGGTAAAAGAGCTCCAGCAAGATGAAGAACAGTGCGAGGTGCAGCGCCCGCCGGGCGGTCGCCCAGCGGTAGATGCAAAGAGCGGCGCTGATGAAGCCCAGGGACAATCCCATCACGAGCAAGGCCCGATGCAGCTCCCAGAGGCCGCCGCCCATCGCCGCGTCCTGTCCCAGCGGCGGTGCCGCGGGAGCCGTGAGCGAGCCCAGAATCGGGATGGCATTGGGCACGAGCAGGGCGAGCACCGCAAAAGCGGGGCCGACCGCCCATACCCAGGAACGCGAGGGCGAGAGCGAGCGCATCGATGATCCTGGCTGAGCAAGAAAAACCGCCGCCAAAATAGCGCATCGCGGCCCCGGCTGCAGCAAAGCGGTCCAAGGGGCGCCCGGGCGATCCTCGGGCCCGCGGCGAGATTCGAGGGGCCGCCTTGTTATTTCATGCCGCTCCGCGTACTTTGCCATGCAAAGTATTGATCGCACCGAGTCTCGAGCGGGGAGCCTTCAAGCGGTGGACGAACGCACGTTGATCTGCCTGGCGACGCCCACATTCTTCACCGGAGTGGCGGCGCTGCTTGGCGAGCATTATGGGCTCGCGCCGGCGTTCATCGCCGGGATGCACGTGCTGTTCGCCGTCGCCGCATCGGCGGCCATCTCCACCGTGCTGATCGCAGGAGCGCGGCACATGGCGGGCCTCCCCGCGGCGCAGCTGCATCACTACGCGCGCTGGGTATCGCGCTGGGTGTATGTATTCCTATATGGACTGGCGCTCGTCCGTCTATGCCTGTACCTGATCGAGATGAGCCACGCGCAGTCCCCGCACGCGCTGCACGCATCGGTTGTGAGGCCGCTGGCCGGCTTCGAGCTCTACATCGTCTGCTGCATCGTTCCGCTGTGGACGGTTCGCGCGCTGGTGCTGACGGCGAAGAGCAGGGCGTCGATGTCCGGCATGAAGTCACCGATTCCGTAGGCCGGCCGCGAGCGGATCGACGGGTCCCCCGTCCACGACGTCCCCGGGTCGTCGCGGCCGTGGAGCCGGCTCTCGGCTCGGGAATTTCCAACTATTTGCCCGAAATTATGTGTAACCTGTGTGCCCGGCAGACGGCGGCCGATACCGTCAAATCCATTCCCGCAGGCAGTGATGAACTCGTGCTAAGGACAGTTGGAAAAGGAGCCTCCTCCCATTCGAAGGCCGCGACGGCCAAGTCCTCGATGTCGGACAAGGGGCAGCGCTATCGAGCGCCGGCTCTCGAGAAGGGAATCGACATCCTCGAGTTGATTGCCACGCAGCCGGCTCCGATTTCACTGCAGGCGATCGTCAAGGCGCTCGGGCGCTCGACGGGCGAGCTGTTCCGGATGATTCAGGTGCTGCAGTTCCGGGGATTCATCGAGCAATCCGCCGACGGCGGCGGCTTTCAACTGACCGGACGCTTGCTCGCGCTCGCGATGAATCAGCCGTCGGTGAAGGGCCTCATCGAGATCTCGCTGCCGAGGATGCGCTTGCTCGCGGCCGAAACCGGCCAGTCGTGCCATCTGGTCATGCACTCGCAGGGCCAGATCGTCGTCATCGCGCGAGTCGAGTCGAGCGCGGAGATGGGATTCTCGGTGCGCGTCGGACATCGGCGCTCGCTTCCGGAGACGGTCTCGGGCACGCTGCTCTATGCCTTCCAGTCGGAGCGCACCCGCGAGCGCTGGGAGGAGCTGTTCGATTCGCAGATGCCGGCCGACGAGTTGGCGGGGTTCCGGCAGCGCGCGGCCCGCGCGCGCGACGTCGCATGGGCCAAGGCACGCAGCACGTTCGTCGCCGGCGTCACGGACATTTCCGCGCCGGTGCTGCGCGGCCACGAGGCCGCGGCCGCCCTGACGATTCCGTTCGTCCAGTTCGTCAAGACCAAGCGGACGCTCGAAGATTGCCTCGCGCTCCTGATCACCGCCGCGCGCGAGATCTCGGGCGGCTTGCTGCTGAGCGATTCGAAGATCTGAGAAATCCCGGCGTCGATGGCGCCTGGACGGCAGGGCGTCAACGGGCGCAGGGATGCCGCGACATCAACGGGCGCGGGGGCGGCGCGGCGTGGGCGGCGCCGGGACGCGTCGCCGCGGGGCGCTAGTTCGACCAGCCTCCATCCACCATCAGGCACTGTCCGGTCGTGAACGACGACTCGTCGGATGCGAGATACAGCGCGAGCATCGCGATCTCCTCCACCGTGCCCAGGCGTCCCATCGGCTGGCGCGCCTTGAATGCGGCCAAGGCCGCGTCGTGATCGCCGGTCGCCTCGAGGCGCTCGTGCAGTGATGGCGTGTCGACGGTACCCGGGCAGATGGCATTGCAGCGCACGCCGCGCGTGACGAAGTCCGCGGCCAGGGTCTTGGTCAGGCCGACGACAGCCGCCTTGGTGGCGCCATAGACGAAGCGGTTGGGAGCGCCGCGCGCCGCGCCGACGACCGACGACATGTTGATGATCGAGCCGCCGCGCTGCTCGAGCATGGACGGCAGCCACGCGCGGATGGTGCGATACATCGAGGTGACGTTGAGATCGAAGCTGCGCGCCCAATCCCGCTCCGCGCAGTCGAGGATGGTGCCGCTGGCGACGTAGCCGGCGCAGTTGAACAGGACGGAGACGGGTCCGATGGTGCGCAGCGCGCTCGAGACGGAGTCGCCGCTGCACACGTCGAGCAAGAGGGTGCGGCAGCCGCGAATCCCCTCGAGCGACTTCGAGACCACGTCCGTCGCCCAGACCAGGGCGCCCTCGGCCGCGAACAACTCGGCGGTCGCGCGCCCGATACCTTGACCCGCCGCCGTGATCAGGGCCGTCTTGCCGTTCAGTCGACCCATGCCTCTCTCCTGCTGGTTGCCGTCACCCGGGATGACAGGACGGGCCTTGCGGCGCAATGCTCTTGTACGTCAAGATGAATTCGCGGTGCCCCAGTGATTCAGATTTGGAATGGCCGCCGGACACGACGTTGCGCACGGCGTCCACGATCTCGTCGGCCACGGCGTCGATCGATGCCGTTCCCTCGAGCACCTTGCCCGCGTTCACGTCCATGTCCTCGCTCATGCGCCGGTAGGTGTGCGGATTGCCCGTAATCTTGATCACCGGCGCGATCGCCGAGCCGACCACGCTGCCGCGTCCGGTGGTGAACAAGGTGAGGTGAGCACCGCAGGCCATGAGCTCGGCGATCTCGGCGTTGTCGGAGATGTTGGGGAAGCCGAAGATCGGTGGCTCCTCCGGCACGACGTCGAGCAGATATAGGCCGGGCCGCGACGGCCGCTCGGCGGGCCGGATGATGCCGTTGATGGGGCGGCTGCCCGACTTGACGTAGGCGCCCGCGGATTTCTCTTCCTGCGACGACAGGCCGCCGTCGGCGTTGCCGGGCGCGAAGCTGCCGTGGCCCATCGCGCGATAGTAGACCGCGGCATTGCCTATGGACTGCGTGATCGCGGCCGCGATCTCGGGGGTCTCGGCCCGCACGCTCATGGCGGCCTCGCAGCCGATCATCTCGCCGGTCTCCTCGAAAATGCAGGTCGCACCGGCGTCGATCAGGCGATCGAACGCGCGTCCGACCGCCGGATTGGCGGCGATCCCGCTGGTGCCGTCCGAGCCTCCGCATACCGTACCGATGACGAGATCGGAGAGCTCCATCGGCACCCGCTTGGCGGTGTGCGCCATCTCGGCGCGCAGGCGCCGCGCCGCGTCAAGGCCGCCGTCGATCGCCGCGCGGGTTCCGCCGACGCCCTGGATCACGATGGTCTCGATAGGGCGCCCGCTGGCCCGGATCTCCCGTGCGAGCGCATGGCGGTCGAATCCCTCGCATCCCAGCGAGACCAGCACGGCGCCGCCGACGTTGGGGTGCGTGGTGAGCGCGCGCATCATGCGATACGAGTAGTCGTTCGGATAGCAGCCCGGGAATCCGACCAGATGGACGTTCTCGTCGTCGGCGCGGTCCACGATGCGGCGTGCGACGTGATGAGCGCACTCGACCAGGTACACGACGACGACCACGTCGCGAATTCCCTTTCTTCCGTCACTCCTCAGGTAGCCGTTGGCGATCATGATTCCTTTCCAATGTCCGGCCAAGCATGCGTCTCGATGTAATTGCTGCGCATGTTGTGCACGTGAACCCATTCGCCGGGTGCAATCGAAGCCGTGGCCGAGCCGATCGCCATGCCATACTTGATGATATCCGCCCCCGGCGCAATGGGCGCGCAGGCAATCTTGTGGCCGAGATCGACGTCCGCCGCGGCGGCGAAGCTGCGGCCCTCGAGCTCGAGGCGCTCTCCCATGGTCACGGGGCGCCGGCACACGGCGACATTGTCCCTGGCATTCAGGAGGATCAAGGCGTCACTCATCCGGGCGGAGCCCATAGAAGCTGACGGCATTCCCGCCCATGATCGCCTCGCGCGATTCCGGCGGCGCCTCCGACATCAGGTCGCGCGCCATCCCGATCCAGGCGCGGTAACTCGACGCGCCGAGCACGACGGGCCAGTCGCTGCCCCATATCAGGCGGGAAGGGCCGTAGAGGTCGAGCAACATCTGCGCATAGAACCGCAGATCGCCGGCCCCGGCGCCGGTCCCCGCCTCGGTCAGCAGGCCGGAATACTTGCAGTGCACGTTGGGGTGACGGGCGAGCTCGCGCATGGCGGCCGCCCATCGCGTGCGTTCGGCGCCCGCGATATCGGGCTTGGCGCCATGGTCGATCACGATCTTCAAGTCCGGATTCCGCGCGGCCAAAGCGGCGACGTGCGCCGCTTGTGGCACTCGAATCAGGGCATCGAAGGCCAGGCCGTGCTCCGCGAGCGCGCGAAACGCGGGAGCGGTGCCGGGGCTCGTGATCCAGGCGATGTCGGCCTCGTCCTGCAGCATCGGCCGCACGCCGACGAACTTTGGCAAGCCCGCACGCGAGGCAATGCGCTCGGGCGCGGACCGGGAGCGGAGATCCAGCCATCCGACCACGCCGAAAACCCAGCGCGTGCGCGCGGCGATACCGAGCAGGTAGTCGCATTCGGCCTCGGTGGCCGCCGCTTGCACGACCACCGTGCCGAGCACCCCGCATGCATCGAGCTCCGGCGCGAGATCGGCCGGCCCGAACGACCGGTAGAGATGCGCGAGGTCGGGCGTCAACCACCCGTAATCGCCGCGTTGCGGATCCCAGAAATGGTGATGGGCGTCGATGGTGGTCACGTGACGGCCGCGCCCGGTATCGGCGCGTCGGCGCGGATGTGGCCGCCCGAGCGCAGGTCGGCCCAGAAGGCGGCGGGAATCGACGCGCGGTAATAGCGCAGCGTCTCGGCCACCCGCTCCGGAGTGTCGAGGCCCGGAATGACGGAGACGACTTCCGGATTCGCGAGGATGAACTGGAGCGCCGCGGCCGGAAGCTCAACCCGGTGGCGATCGCAGATCGCTTCGATCGAACGCACCCGGTCGATCACGGCGGCGGGTGCGGCCAGGTAATCGTGATGCAGCGTGGCGCCGGTCCGCGTGCCGGTGGCGAGGATGCCGGAGTTGTAGGGGCCCCCGGCGACGATGCGGACACCCTGCCGCCGGCAGGCGGGGAACAGCGCGTCGAGGGGCTCCTGCTCGAGAAGGGTGTACCGCCCGGCCAGCAGGATGACGTCGAGCTTCACCTCGCCCATGAGCTGCAGGCAGATCGGGATCTCGTTGACGCCGATGCCGATCGCGGCGATCTGCCGCGCGGCGCGCAGCTCCTCGAGCGCCCGGAGCCCGCCCTGCTTCAGCAACTGCCGATAGAAGACCTCGTGCCGTTCGCCGTGGGTGAAAGGGCCGATGTCGTGGACGTACAGGATACCGACGCGCGCGACGCCGAGCCGCTGCAGACTGTCCTCGTAGGAGCGCATCACCGCGTCATAGCTGAAATCGAACTTCGGCTCGAATGGCAATGCGGAGAAGAATCCGCGCCGCTCCGCGTCGTCGCGGATCTCGGGTACCGGGACCAGCATCCTTCCGACCTTGGTCGATACCACGACTTCGGATACCCCGCGCACCGCATCGCCGACGCGGCGCTCGCTCAATCCATATCCGTAGAGCGGCGCGGTGTCGACGTAGGAGATGCCGGCCCCGAGTGCGGCGCTCAGAACCTGTTGGGCCTGGACGTCGCTGAACGCATGGTAGAGATTGCCGAGGGCCGCGGTCCCGAGCCCGAGCTCCGACAACTCGATGCCGGTATCGCCCAAGCGTCGTTTCGCGACGGGATCGGGGTTGGCTTGCGCGGTTTTTATCATGGGCCAGCTCAGGTGCGGATTGGCGGCAGTAGAGCAGAGCCCAAGATGAAATGTCAATTCACATACGAAATATCGTATGAGTTGATTGATGGGAAGTGAGCGTATGGGCGGCCCGAGTATCCGCGGCCGATCTCACGACCATTCGCCGTGATTGACGAGTCTTCGTCGAACCGACAGGGATTCACAGAGGATCGTCATGGCATTTTACAGTTGCAAGCGGTATTTATTAGTGATACACATGCGAGGCCTTGACGCTGACCATTACAACGATAGAGCAGGGGGAACGCATGAAGATCAGGTGTCTAGGAATGATCGCAGGTGGCCTGGTGCTGGCGGCTTGGAATGCTCCCGCCGGCGCGGCCGATTCCTCGGGCTCGGACGCAACCGCCGCCGAGAGCAGCGGCAATCTCGAGGAAATCGTGGTGCAGGCGCGGAGGCGCGACGAGAAGCTGATCGACGTGCCGGTGGCCATCACCGTGCTGAGCGCCACGCAGATGGACGATGCGGGCATCAAGAACATCCTCGACGTAGGACAGTATACGCCCGGCCTGGTCGTCGCCGAGGGCGTCAACGACAGCACGGTGCGCTTTTTCATGCGCGGCATCGGCACCGCGACGCCGACGCTCGGCGTCGAGCCTTCGGTTCCGATCTACATCGACGACATCTATACGCCCTCGGGCGTCGCCTCCAACATCAATACCTTCGCCTTCGACCGGGTCGAGGTGTTGCGCGGGCCGCAGGGAACCCTGTATGGGCGCAACAGCTATGGCGGAGCCATCAAGTTCTACACCAAGCCGTTCACCGATACCGCCGAAGGGTATGTGAGCGCCGGCATCGGCAACAACAACGGCCGTGACCTGAAGGCCGAGTTCGCCGCGCCGCTCGTCCCCGGCAAGCTCTGGATAGGAGGCGGCGCCGCGTCGTTCACCCGCGACGGCTACCAGACCGACCCCTACAACGGCGGAATCGCCGGCTGGGGCGAGAATCAGAAGATCGTCAAGGGCAAGATCCAGTTCGACCCGGTGGAGAGCCTGCGCTTCACCTTGACCTACGACGACACGCGCAGCGATGCTCCCGACAAACAGCCGAAGGCGACCGACATCGGCCCCAGCAACTTCAACGGCAGCCTGGCCGGGTACCCCGGTATCGTGCCCAACCTGCAGCAGTCCTCCACCAACCCGGACGTCATCGACACGAGCGACGCCGCCAACGAGAAGGTGTTCGCTCATGGCACCACATGGTCGGCGCGCTGGCAGGTATCGCCGGAGTTCTCGCTCAAGTACCTGGGCTCCGACCGCCAGATCGACAACATCCGGGTGACGGACATCACCAGCAGCGCCTCGCCGTTTCTGCTCGTGAACGAGCAGTTCTGGTTCGCCGGCAAGACCAACGAGCTGCAGGCCAACTGGTCGAGCAACCGCCTGACCGTCGTCGGCGGGCTGTTCCAATACAAGGAGGATCAATCGGGCGTGAACGAGGGTCCGAACGGGTTCCTCTCGTTCCTCGATCCCAACCACCTCGCCGACGTGATCAACGATGGGCAGGGGCGGCCGACCACGGTCGACCTCCAGTCCCTGACCGTCGTGCAGTCGCAGCAGGTGACTTCGAAAGCGGCCTTCGCCAACGCCACCTACAACTTCACGGATCACTGGGATGCTTCGGCGGGCATTCGCTATACGCACGACGACAAGGCAGCGCAGGGAAATCGGGCGGGCACCGTGTGGTATGGCGGCGCGCTCAATCAGCTCTACACCAATCCCTGCTTCTGCATTCCGGCCGGTGCGCACATCTTGACCACCACCTACGGTGCGCAGCCGGGAGGGGAGGGCGTGTTCTCCGCGACCACCCCCGAATTCACGCTCGACTACAAGCCATGGACGGATCAGCTGTTCTACGGCTCGTACCGGCGCGGCTTCCAGGCGGGCACGTTCTTCCCCGGCTATGAGCTCGTGCCGGGCTCGGCGCTGTCCACCAAGTCGCAGACCGTCGATGCCTTCGAGGTCGGATCGAAGGGCGCCTATCTCGGCGGCGCCCTGACCGTCAACCTCGCCGTGTACTACAACAAGTTCAACGGCCTGATCGTGTCGGTCAACACGCCCGTGCCGATCGAGGTCTCCGCCACCGGCTTCGCGGGGGTGCCGCAGAACGCCGGCGCCGCCAACAGCAAGGGCATCGAGATCGAGACGCAGTACCAGATCTTGCGGGGATTCACGCTCACGGGAAATCTCGCCTACACGGATTTCAACGTGACGGAGGTCATGACCAACGTCAACGGCGTGGAGACCAACATCGCGGGCACGTTCCTGCGTCCGTACACCCTGACCCCGAGGATCCAGGGCAACGCGGGCGCGAACTACGTGGTGCCCGCGGGCGACGTGGGCAGCGTCGACATGTTCGTGAACGCCTCTTTCCGCGCCGCCATGGGCATCAACTCGGCGAACGCCGCGGAGTCCTCCGGCATCGGCCTCGTCGCCGAGAATCCGGTCACGGATCCCTACTACATCAGCAGGGGCATGACCAATCTGTCGGCCGGTCTCGGCTTCACCACCGCCGACAAGCTATGGCGGGTCGACATCACCGGGCACAATCTGCTCAACGAGCGCCGCCCGGTGGCTTCCATCAGCGTGGTGCCCGGCCTGATCGGCGCGCTCCAGCAGTGGAACGAGCCCATCAACTGGATCGCCTACGTGACGCGCCGGTTCTGAAGGCGCGAGGAGGGTCGAGAGTGATGAAGAGCGGTCCCGCCCGCCGTCCGGTGCGCCCGGATCCGGAGCATGCGCGTTTGATCGCGCCCGAAAAGCCCTTCGCGAAGGCCTGGTGGGCGGAGCTCGGCGAGCGCGGCGCGCCGCGGGTGTACCGCGGTGCCGACCTGCGCTACATCGGCATGCCGGTCGGCGGGATCTGCACCGGCCAGGTCTATCTCAGCGGGGACGGGCGGCTTTGCTACTGGGACGTGTTCAAGTCCTACGGCGGCAGGACCGACTCCGGGGATCCGCGCGGCCCGCATTACGCGCACCCGCTGGTACCCGACCAGCCGTTTGCGCAGGGCTTCGCGGTTCGCTGTGCGGGCGATCGCGTGCGCCCGCTGGATCAGGGCGGATTCTCCTCCGTGGAGTTCCAGGGGTCGTACCCCATCGGTACCGTGCGCTACGCCGACCCGGGCTGCCCGGTCGCGGTCGGGCTCGAGGCGTTCTCACCGTTCATACCGCTGGATGCGGATGATTCGGGGCTTCCTCTCACGCTGCTGTTCTACAGCGTCAAGAACGTCTCCGCATCGCCGGTCGAGGTCGACATCGGCGGATGGCTGGACAATCCCGTGTGCCCGTTTCCGCCCGCTCCGAAAGGCCTGCGCACCTCGAAGGCGGTGACGGGCGCGGGATTCTCAGGGTTGCAGTTCTCGGCGGCGCTCGAGCCGGGCGAGACGCCGGTCGGAAACGGGTCGATGACGCTGGCTCTGCTCGAGCCGACGCGCGAAGGGCAAGGCGAGCCACACGGCAATCGCCGGAGCGACGCCCCCCGGGTGGTGCCGCGCATCGAGCCGGCGCGGGGTCAATCCGTCGCGGAAGCTGCGCTCGCTGCGATTGGCACGGCTGCCGCGGCTGCCGCGGATGGCACCGCTGCCGCGGATGGCATTGCTGCCGCAGTCGGCGCAGTCGGCGCAGTCGGCGCGGTTGCCGGGGTTGCCGGGGTTGCCGAAATCGCCGCTCCGGGCGCCGCGGCGGCAGGGTCCGGCAGCGCGGCCTTCGGTAGCCCGTTGCTCGGGGCGGTCGGGTGTCGGTTCCGGCTCGCCGCCGGAGAGTCGGCCACCATCGCCTTTGCCGTTTCGTGGCACTTTCCGGCCTATACCGGCGGCAAGGTGTTCTTCTCGACCATGGAGAACATTCCCGGTCTCACCCGCAAGCGCCGCTACTACAGCCGCCGGTTCGAGGACAGCACGGCCGTGGTGGAGTACGCGGCGAAGCATTCGAAGCGCCTGGCGGAGACCACGCGCCTCTGGACGCGGACTTGGTACGACTCGATGCTGCCTCACTGGTTCCTCGACCGCACCTTCCTCAACATCTCGATCCTCGCGACCGGGACCTGTCATCGCTTCGATGACGGGCGCTTCTATGCATGGGAAGGGGTCGATTCGTGCCCCGGCACCTGTCAGCACGTGTGGATGTACGCACAGGCGGTGGCGCACGTCTTCCCCGAGCTCGAGCGCATCACGCGCGAGCGCGTCGACTACGGCATCGCCTATCATGGTGATGGCACCATGGATTATCGCGCGGAGGGCTCGACGCACGGCGAGCAGGCGATCGCGCCGCTCGAGAATCCCGGAGAGGCGGTGCTCGCCGCCGACGGCATGGCGGGCACGATCATCCGCGTCTACCGCGAGCACAAGGGCTCGCCGAACGCGGAATTTCTCACACGGCTGTGGCCCAGGGTGAAGAAGAGCATCGAGTTCATGATGACCATGGACCGCGACGGCGACGGGCTCCTGGAAGGGCCGCAATACAACACGCTCGATGCCACCTGGTTCGGGCGCATTCCGTCCGTCAGCTCGCTCTTCCTCGGGGTCATGGCGGCCGGCCGTACGATGGCGCTCGAGATGGGCGATGCCGATTTCGCCGCCGCTTGCGGGCGGCGCCTCGAGGCCGGAAGCGCCAGCTTCGTCGCCAAGCTGTTCAACGGCGAATATTTCCAGCACGAGCCCGATCCCGACAAGCCGGACACGTTGAGCCTGGACGACGGCTGCTACATCGACCAGGTCCTCGGTCAGAGCTTCGCCCACCAGGTCGGCTTCGAGCGCGTGATCCCCGCGCGCGAGGCGCGCTCGGCGCTGCAGTCGATCTGGAAGTACAGCCTGGCGCCCGATGCCGGCGCGTACCGCGAGGGTTTCAAGCGCATCCGCGGCGGCCGCTGGTACGCCATGCCGGGCGAGCCGGGCATCATCATGTGCACCTGGCCGCTCGAGGACCCGGAGCGGGCCGCCATCAAGCACATCGACATGGGCCTCGACGTGTCCGCCGAGGCGTACCTCAACGAGTGCATGAACGGCTTCGAGTACCAGGTGGCGGCGCACATGATCGCCGAGGGCATGGTCGAACAAGGCCTGGCGGTGGTCCGCGTCATCGACCAGCGCTACGCCCCGGCGAAGCGCAATCCGTGGAACGAGGTCGAGTGCGGCGATCATTACTCGCGCTCGATGGCGAGCTTCGGCGCGTTCCTGACGATGTGCGGCTTCGATTATCACGGACCCTCCCAGTCCCTCGGCCTGGATCCGCAGCTGCGGCCCGAGGATTTCCGCTGCGCGGTGCTGCTCGCCGAGGGGTGGGGCAGCTATGCACAAAGCTTCGGCCCGGCGCGATTCGAGGCGACCCTGACCCTGGAGTACGGCCGCGCGAGCCTGCGCCGCCTGCACCTGCATCCGCACTGGCCCGATGGTCCGGTGACGGCGCGGGTCGATGCCGCCGGCGCGAGCCATCGACTCGAGGGCCGCTGTGCCGCAGGCCGCGTGGACATCGAGCTGCCGGAAGCCGCCGTGCTCGATGCGCACCGGTCGGCGACGCTGCGCGTGACCGTCGAGGCGGCCGCGGCTGCGGCCGCGAGGCACTGAGCGATGCTGATCGGCATCGATCCGCTGCTCGGTCCGGATCTCCTGTCGGTTCTGCGTGCCATGGGCCATGGCGATGAGATGGTGATCGCCGACGCGAATTTTCCGTCGGCCGCGGTCGGCCGGCGCGTCGTCAGGGCGGATGGGATCAGCGCGACGCGCATGCTCGAGGCGGTGACGTCGGTCCTGCCGCTCGACACCTTCGTGCCGGCCGCAGCCTTCGTCATGGAGCTGGTCGGGCACCCGGGGACGTTCGCGCCCATCGCCGATGAGTTCAGGGAGATACTCTCGTGGCGCGCGACCCAGGAGCCGCCGCGCATCGACGGGATCGAGCGGTTCGCCTTCTACGAGCGGGCGCGACAGGCCTTTGCAGTCGTGGCGACCGGCGAGCTGCGCATCTACGGCAACATCATCCTGCGCAAGGGGATCATCAAGCCGGGCGGCAAGTGGGATCAGGCCGGCGGAGCGCGGGGCGAATGAGCGTGCGCGCCCGGATCGCCGCTCCGGTGTGGCTGCTGCTCGCAGCCCTTGGGGCCGCGTCACGCGCGAGCGAGCCGGAGGACCGTCCCACCCTGCACACCTCAGAGATCGGCTACGAGACCTTCGGACCCAAGCGGGGCTACATCGAGGCCGTGGCATCGGCCCACGAGCTGCCCGAGGGCGGCAAATTCGTGATCCGGAGGGCCGACGGAAGCCTGGTGGCCGCGGGCGTCCCCGGATCCAAGCAAACCAAATGGGGCCGCGACTTCTGGCCGGTCGATTTCTCGCAGATCACCGCCGCCGGGCGCTACCAGCTCATCGTCTCGCTCGGGTCGCAGGCGCTGGCCTCGAGCGTGTTCGAGATCGGCGATACACCGCTGCTCGATGCGGACATCTACCAGGTGGCGGTGCATCAGCTCGACGAGCGGTATCCGTCGCCCTCGGCCGCGACCGCGCCGTACTTCGGCGCCTACCTGCCCGCGAATCGCAACGGCAGGGACGACGTGGTGTATTCCAATTCGCCCGACGGCAAGACCTATCCTTACCGGGAGCCCCGGGAGGGCGACGACGTGCCGCGCATCTGGCGCGATTGCTCGAGCAACTATACGGAGGTCGAATCAGGCGGAGTGACGATCCTCGCGTTGATCGACCTGTACGCCAAGATCGCGAGCCCGACGACGCGCTTCGACGCGGCGCAGACCGCCGACCTGGTGCGCAACCTGCAGCGCGGCGTCGATTATTTCGTGTCGCTCCAGGAGTCGCACCCCGGCGATCCGCTGCGCGACGGACGCTTCCGTCACTCCATCCTGGTCAACGTCTTCGACGGCGCGTGGTGGGCGGGCAACGTCCACGTGTGGCACGACACCGCGTTCGGCGCGCTGATCCTGGCGCGCGGCGCCGGCGCGCTGGCGCGGATCGCGGCCCGGACGCCCGACCCGGCGCTCAAGCAGTCGCTCGAGCGGTCCTCCGCGGCGGCGCTGCGCGCGGGCAAGGCGGCGTGGAGGAACGCGAGCTCCCGACCATACTACCTGCAGGAGGATCTGGATACCGGGTCGATCCCCGGCTACGACTACGTGGGCGACCTCTGGCCGTGGACCTCGTGGCGCCGCCTGGCGCGGGCCATGTACGGGGTCACCGATGCCGCCTGGGACATGGGCGCGCTCGAGGTGAGGACGTCGGGCTTCGAGGGCCTTCGCAGCCGCGAGCTGATCGCGTTTCTCGACGCTTCGACGGCGCTGTACCGCGTGAGCGACGAGACGGCCGCGGACAAGGGCAAATACCTCGATGCCGCCAAGCGCGTGGCCGCTGAGCTCATGCAGCGGCAATACGGCGCGGTCGATACGCCGATCGACGGCGTGGTCGGCATGTTCCACGAGTTCTCGAGCGACAGCGGTCCGGCGCGCAACGCCTTCCTGCTCGAGTCGGCGCAGGCCGGGATGAGCCTCCTCGGACATTATGATTTCACCTCGCTCAGCGGCTTCATCGACCTGCTGACGCTCGCGCCCGACGATGCCGATGCGGCGCGCTGGCACCGCGCGGTCGCGCTCTGGTCGACGGGCTACGAGCGCGCGGCGGCGGGGCGCAATCCGCTGGGCATCGCGCCCGCGACCGTGTATGCATCGACGGCGGGAGACCACGGCGCCGCGGCGGTCTACTGGTTCGGCAATCATCTGCACGGCGGCAACGAGATCCCGGGCCAGGCGGCGCACTCCCTGCTCGAGGTGGGAAACTATCTGAACGACGCATCGTTCTACCCGATCGCGGTGAACGACGTGCAGTTCTATGCGGGGGTGAACGCCGGCATCGGCGCGCGACACCAGCCCTCGAGCTTCATCAAGGGCGTCGGCGCCCGCACCCTGGTGGGTCCTTACATGGAGGCTTCGGCGCCCGTCGGCAGCGTCGCCAACGGCTATCATGCGACCAACAGCTTCAGCCCGACTTTCTACCGGACGTACGACGATGACAAGACGATCCGGCCCGATGGATTCGGCGACGGCGCGACCAGCGGCCAGGAGTCCTGGATTTTGCACAGCCACTCCTACGTGCTCGGCGCCGTCTCGGTGGAGGCGCCGTTCCGCCTCCTGGTGGCGGCGCGCTCCGCGGGCGCCCCCTTGGCCGGCCTCACGGTGCGTGTGGAGTATCCCTCCAACCCGGCGTTGCGGGACCAGAGTTTCCGGACTGCGCCGGACGGCAGCGTGACGATCGATTCGGCCAGGCTCGGCCAATCCGCGCGGGTGCGGCTGATCCGCCGCGGCTATCCGGATTACGTGGCTCCGGTGGCGACCGTCGGCGGGGGCAGCCTCGCATGGTCGGTCGATTACCGGGACTATTTCGGGATCTCCGTCGCGGGACTGCCGCCGCGGCTCGAGCCGCATCGCGAATATCCCGTCACCGTGACCGTCGCGGATCTCGGCGACATCGACGCGCCGGTGCGCCTCGAGCTCCGCTACGCAGGCCTGTCGTCGCCGTCGGGCTCCTCGGTGCTCGAGGGCCGCGGCAAGGCGGCGCATCGGGCTCGCACGTTCCACTTCGTCGCAACCAGCCTCGACGCCAACCAGGCCTATGTGCTCCGCGTGCATGCGACGGCCGGCTCCAACAGCCGCGTCGTCAACGTCATCGGGACCGTCGGCGGCTGAGCGAACACCCGCGCAGGAGAGACCGCAATCATGGCCGCCGATTTTCTGGGACCCAATGCCGACGATCCGCCGTACCGAGTCTCCGCGGAGGCGCTGGCGCACTTCGACGAGCACGGGTTCGTGATACTCCACGGTCTGCTCGAGTCACGCGAGCTCGAGGAGATGGCGCGGCGAATCGACGGCATCCTCGACGGCACCTATCCGGTCGATCGCGCCGCGTTCAAGGTCGGCAACGCGTCTTCCGGCGGCAAGGAGGACAACGGACGCCTCACGCAGCAGGTGATGGCCACCCAGTACCCGATCCTGGATCCCGTGCTGCGGGCCTACAGCGAGCATCCGCGTCTCGAATCCGCCGCCGCCCAGCTGATGCGCTCGGATCACGCCGGCATCTTCCAGCAGCAGGCCCTGATCAAGCGGCCGGGGGAGGAGAATCCGACCCCCTGGCACCAGGATGATTTCTATTTCGAGACCGACGACCCCGCGGTGACCGCCTGGATACCGCTCGAGCCCGTGAGCGAGCGCAACGGCACGCTGCGGGTGGTTCCGGGCAGCCACCGGCAAACGATTCATCGCCACGAGGCGGCCGCCGGCAACAGTGAATTCAAGGTCGCGCAGCTCGACATTCCCGCGAGCCAGACCTTCGCCATCGTCATGCCTCTCGGCGGCGTGAGCTTCCACCACAAGCGGACGCTGCACGGCTCGCTCCCGAACGTCGGCGACACGCGCCGCATCGCACTGGCGCAGCACTACGGCGGGGGGGACGTCGAGTACATGCGCTCGAAGTGGAAGAGCCACAAGCGGACCGGATGAGCGCGCGTTACTTGAGCGACGGACGGCGATCCGGCGGTCCGGCGGCCGGAGACGCCGCCGTCGCCGCGATGCCGCGCGGGCGCGCGCCCGGACGCGGTGCGCTGCCCATCCGTACGCTGGCGATCTACGCTTTCCCGGCGTTCAGCCTGTCGATCATGCTCGGCCCGGCCGGCAGCATCATCCAGGGAATCTACACGCGCGACCTCGGATTGAGGCTCGCCGACATCGCCAATCTCATCCTGATCGCGCGGCTGCTGGACGCGTTCACCGATCCGCTGATCGGCTATGCCTCGGATGCGACCAAGGGCGCACGCTGGGGACGAAAGCTCTGGATCGTCGCCGGCGCGATCATGTCGCTCGTCGGGATCTCGTGGCTCTACTTCCCGCCCCAGGGCGTGACGCCGCTGTATTTCTTCCTGTCGTTCGTGGCCTCCTTCCTCGGCTGGACGCTGGTGGAGATCCCGCATCTGGCGTGGGGCACCGAGATCACGCGGACCTACGATGAGCGCTCGCGCGTGTTCTCGTTCCGGTTCGGCGCGACGTTTTCGGGCCTGTTCGTGTTCCTCGCGATACCGCTGCTGGCGTCGCTCTACAAGCACTTCTTCGCCGGGTTGCCCTTCGACCGGATCTCGCTCGAGTACTCACGGGAGACCTTGCACGCGGCTTTCTGGATCGTCGCGGTGACGCTGCCGATCGCGGTCACGCTGGCCTCGTTCTTCGTGCCGCCGCGAGTCGACGGCTCGCCGACCGTACGCAACGCGCACAGTCTGCGCCGGCTGCTCGCGGCGTTCGGCGAGAACAAGCCCTTCCGGATCTTTGCGCTGGTCATGGCGCTGTTCGGCTTCGCCACCGGCATGCAGATGGGCATTGCCTACCTGCACCTCTCCAGCTACCTGCAGCTCGCGAACTGGGCCGCGATCATCTACGTGGTCTGCCTGCCGTTCAACGTGCTGAGCACGTTTCTCTGGCTGCGGGCTGCGAAGCACCTCGGCAAGCACCGGGCCTTCGCGCTGGGCGGCGCGGTCAACGCCACCCTGTTCGTGGCGCTCGGATTCCTGTCGCCGGGACCGTGGGCCTTGCCGGGGTATTTCATCGTGTTCGGGCTGGTGCAATGGATCCAGGGCTGCTGGTATGCGCTGCCGCCCGCCATCCTGTCGGACGTCTGCGACTACAGCTCGTTCAAGACCGGCAAGGACAGCACCGCCACTTATTTCGCGGCCTATGTGTTCATCATGAAGTGCACCCAGGGCCTCGGCACCGGCATCGGATTCGCGATCACCGCGGCGTTCGGCTTCAATCCGGCCGTGAACGTGCAGTCGGCGAGCGCCGCGTTCAGCCTGAAGATGGTGATGGGGTTCGTGCCCGCGGTGCTCGTCTATGCCGCGTCCTTGATCGTGTATCACTTTCCCATCACGCGCTCGAGGCACGATACCATTCGCAAAAAGCTGGAGCGCTCATCCCGGGCCGCTCCGCAACCTCGATGGGGAGACACGCATGCGCAGTCGAAGTGACCGATCCGCGGGATCGAGCCGGAGCTCCAAGGGTGGCAATGCGACCGGCGTGAGCAGGCGGGCCTTCGTCGCTTCCGCCGCG